>JAVEYS010000034.1:0-29116 GCA_034003345.1 Bacteroidales bacterium | reverse complement strand
TCTGCTGTTGAGATGCCACGCAGGTAGTTGATCATTATGTTCTTTGTCAATTCCCGTTCAACAAACCTTTCCGGAGGGAAAATGTTCTGGTCATGAGACACCTTACCCAGCGCAGCAAAAGTCCTGCTTACAATGTCAATATTTATGTCATCGCGGAAGTGTCCCTGTTCAATACCTTTACTTAGTATTTTAGCAGCACCTTCATAATTAGGATTCTCGCACTTCTCCATTACGCGACTGAGTACCGCACTATGATACTTTTTAAGATCTGACTCCATCAGGGGATTTGATAAAGCAGTATGATCCCTTCCTATGTTGATCAGCGAAAAGATCGCAGATATGACATTCGGAGATGACACCAGCAGTTCCCCAAGTTTCTCCCTCTGCCTGTCTATCATTGAATCGATCACGGCATACAGTAGTGCATCCTTATCATTGAATCGTTCATAAATGGTTCGCTTTGATATACCCAGGTGGCTGGCAATCATATCCATGGTTACTGCCCTTATACCGTAGATGCGGAACAGCTCTGCAGCACCTGATATTATTCTGGCATCATATTCTTCTGTCTGGTTCATCCTGATCGGTAAATTCGCCGCAATATTCAGAAAACTTATTGAGTTTTGCAAGTTTTTTATGCTAAATAATTGTAAAGCTCAGTTAAGCGGCGGAAAATGGCCGGTAAATGCCAGAAACAATAAAGCCGGGGGGTACTGCAATAAAGCTACACATGGTTATTTGCCTGTTCTCAATCATTAACGGCACGAGTGGGACAGGACTTGCTTTTACATTTTTCTCATTGTTAAGACAGGTAGCATTCAACCAGTTATTGGGCCGGATAACCCGTGTGCACAAATACCATGAACCCGGTAATATTGATGGTATAAGTGATATCAGTAGGGTAATCAGGCATTTTATTATTCATACATGGTTAGCTTACTGTTGATCTATTGTTAATTCATTTCCCTGTCGGGACTGATAATCAGGTTCCTTTCCCGATCAATTAATCTTGCATAGAAAGCAAATCCTCCAAAATTATTTTCGGCCTTGATCAGTAATTTGTTCCATCCTTTTTTTAACGGAATTTCAATTCTCTCCTGGTCAGGTTCGGCCACCCTGACATTAAGGAATCTATACAATTCAATGTCATTGAGGAACACCTTTGCCCCGTCATCACTACCAAACATCAGGGGTACATTTTTTTCTTCCGGTGAATATATCCAGGTGAGAGCATAAATAACAATAAACTCGGAGGGGCTGAACTTATCCCATAGCTTCATGTCATAGCCTGCACCTTCATTCATGTATTTGCTCCATCTTACCTTTTTATCTTCTGCCCCGGTGTAAGCTTCATCAAGATTTATCTCTTTTTCAGGAGGATAAACGGAGTCTAGTCCATAGCGCAGAAAGTCACTTTCCCTTGGATTAGGGAATGGACCTATCATCCACCAATCGTCAATGTAATCCCTTGCAGGAGTTAATGTTAGCGCATCAATAGCCACATCATAGCCTGCTGATTCAGGGTTCTTGCCATTGACAGTCATAATCAGGCTGATTGCCCTGTCGGCAACAGGCACTGCATTTATTTCAATGGGACCGGATGGGATAATGTTACGATTGTAGGCATCGTAGCTTACACTTTCCCCATTTGAGGTACCGATTGTGAATTTTCCATAGCGAGGCCCTGCTGTGGGGTATATTTGAATGTCATATGCATTTTCTTCAAGGTTATCAATGATGATGGTATATCTGGAATTATTGCCCCCGTTAAAAATTACTTGCGAATTACCTGACCAGTCTACCCCTTCCATTGACATATCCTCAATGAGATAGCTACCGGATATTTTAGTCTCTTCAATCTCAATAATATTCTTTTCTATAGGTCTGCGAAGAGGTTTTCTTTGTCCTGCACACGGTAGCTGGTCAAATTTTCTATGCGGTTCGTCCTGGTACCAGAAAACGGCCGTACTGAAATCGGCAATGGCCTCATTCTCTGTTCCATGCTCATAGGTTACCTTTATTGATTTGTCAAAAGGTATTGCATCAGGAATATGGTGTCTGTATGCTGATACCCTCCCTGTCTTTTCATCCAGCTGTATTAGTCCGTGCCAGAGGGCTGAATACTCACCGTTTTTAAAGTACCAGCCTGAAGTAAAATAGTCTTCGAAACCGGTACCACATACGGATGGTCTTTTCTCTCCGTCAACATAAATCATTTCATCCCCTTCGAGGTAGAACAGGCTTTTATTGTAAGGTTGCCCGTTAAAGTTCATTCCTACGAAATGGCCTTTACCCTCAGCTTTGAGGGCAACAAAGTTACTGTCACCCGTTGTTTTATAATCACGTGACCATGATGAATGAAAGTAAAGCGGATATCCGGGTCTTTTGTTAAGTTTATAATAATCAATATGATAATAGAAGGCGAACAATTCCATTTCGCTTTCATTTTCGATCTCCACACGTGCAGTTTTATTAAATGGCATTGGGAAATAGCAATAGTATCCTCCGCTTGACATACCGGTATACTGTGCCGTATAGTGTTTATAATTAAAGGCACACCCAAAGAAATCACCCACAGGCACTTCTACCGAGGGGTTCTCCTCGTTGTCCCACCATGCGCGCAAGACTATATTTCTTAGTGCATCGGGATCTCTTGAATCAATAGTTATCCATATTCTTGTTATTACACCTGGTCCGTCAACATCAAGGATCGTGGCTTTTTGTCCTGGCAGGATATTAATCCGATCGTTATTCCCGCCGGTAGTATCTGTACTGGCAGCCTGTATCAGCTTGCCGTTCCTGACATTAAACTCATTGCCGGGGTATATCCATGAACTCATTTGATTTCTGCATGAGCTGTTCAGCAGACAAAGAAGTATTAAAATCGCCAGTGATGGTCTAAAAGAAATATTCATTTGGTTGCATCATTTAAATTATAATCAGTAATTCCTGTATTTGTCATTATCCGGGTTAGTACCCCGGTCCGGGTATAAGTTATGTGGTACTCGCCCCAACCCTGACCGGGGTGGCAGAACAGGTTGTATAGATTGCTACTCCCGGCTGAGTATCCAGTCCTGTAATACCCCAGACAGTGCCATACCATCATGAATCAGGGATAATGGCAGTTGAGACCATTCTGCCTGTTATCAGGAGGCAAAACCTGCCTCTTCTCATTATATTCTTCTTCGTTATTAATATTTAATAAACCTGTACTTAAAGGTATTTAAAGTGTCATTAATCAAGGTTATTATAGTTTCTTCCGGCCACATGGCGGGGACCGGGAATTTATGGTCATTCAATCCAGGTAAAGAATTTTGTATGACCGTCATTTAAAAGTATATAGGGTGTAATATATGATGAATTGCTGTTGTCGAGCATGCCAAGTGAAGCGGAAACATAAAAGATACCGGGTGATCCCAGCTGTTCTTTGGTGAATACAGCCAGTCCGGCATCATCTGTTTGCCTGCTGGCCAGATCGGGATTACCAGCAATAAAATCGTCAAGTGAGTCAAATAATCTGACCCTGGCATTTACTGCAGGCTGATTGTCAGAATATTTGACAATTACGTGCAATTCGGGTGGAGTAACAGATTCAATCTCATAGGGAAATTCTCTTTCGCATGCAGTAATAGCGTAGAAGCATACTAATTGAAATATAATCAGTATTATGTTTTTCATATTCAAATCTTACATCTCATTATTTATTCCACCAAATGAATAAGGTTCCAGGCCATGCAGCAAGAGCTCCTTATAGGGTACGGGAAGGTGTCGCACTGTGCCGGGGTATAATCCCATTGTTCGGATGTCAGTTCTCCTCCTGTCAAAGAAAGGGGCAAGTGGGTATGTCATCATTGTTTCAACCAGGCGTTCATAAATTATTTTTTCTGTCAGCTCAAGGCGGGTTTCTGTTTCAAGCGCGGGTTCAAGCATACCTTTATTGACTCTACTCTGGTTAATGAGCTCTGCCACCTCAGATTTGCTGCCACCAGTCCTAAGAATGGCTTCAGCGATAATTAGCCGGCTCTCTTCAGCGGAATAAAAATTAATATAGCCAACGCCGTAGTTGAAAAGCGCATTGAAACGGGTAAACCTGTAATGGGACATAATTTGGTAACCAGTTGAGGGAGCATATTTAGCCCATGATATTTTTTCTTCGTAAGTAAAGTAATTGTCAAAACGGCTATCAGGTGAATTAACTGGTCCCATGACTGATCTGCCATATGGCCATGGATAAATTGCATTTTGGTCATCCGGAGCCATCATATTTATTATTCTCTGATGCACTCTTATCCATCCCCAGTCGTTTATAGTCAGGTAGCTCCAGGGATCGCTGTTAATTACCATTCCCGACCAGCCATCCTTAACATTTACTTTAAAATCATCCTTCATCCCTTTCTGAGCATAAGAGAGCACTCTCTCCCAGTCGATCATAATGGTTTCCTGTTCATTCCGGGCATTGAATATCATCATTCTGGCTGCCATTGAGTTTGCAAACTCAGCCAGGGTAACATTATTAAACTTTACTTCAGGGAGCATTTCAATAGGGTCAGTGAAATTTTCCTGGCACAGCTCTATTCCCTTGTCAATTTTCGAGAGGGCAAAAGCCATCAGTAACTTATAATCACTGAATCCGTAGGTAAAGTTATCTGTATCGATATCTTCTTTGATAAGAAAGGCCTTGTCATAAATCATTGCAAGGTGTCCATAGAGAAGACCCTGCAATATATATGCATGAGCCAGGCATTCGTTTGTATAATCCTTTTCGCCAATAATAACCCTTTTACCCTCAACGGTCAGTTTGCTGATCATAATATTCACCGTTGGAATAGCCTGGTAGAATCCATACCAGCAAGCTGCCGGAGGCAGCAATACAGGGTCGGCATCAGTATTTGGGACAAGTTCACGGGGTATCTTGTAGTACGGGGAGGAGCCCCATGAGCCGTACCCTGTTGTCATTATTTCGGCAGCAGGGATCAATGCAAATACAGGGCTTACGCCAATGCAATGGTTCCACCATGAGTTATAGGCACCGGACAGGAGTGCGGGATAATCCTGGACATTTTCATAGACCTGGTTAATATCGGGGCTGTTGAAATTATCAATATCCATGTCACTGAATAAATCACATGACTGCACTGAAAGTACCAAAAGTGCAGTCAGACAACCTCTTATTATTTGTGTTGGTCTCATCAGAAAGTCAGTTTTATGCACCCAGAGAGAGTTGTGTATGTAGGATAACTGGCAAGGTCATATTTAAGCACATTTGAATCCACCCCTTCTTCTGATTCTCCGGTTTCCGGGTCAAAACCGGAATATCTGGTAATGATGAATGGGTTGTAGCATATTATACTCAGTTCCATATTTTTCAGGCCGATCTTTTCTTTCAGTATTTTACTTTCAATGTTGTAGCTTACTGTAATTTCCCTTGCTTTGAGAAAGGAAGCATCCTCTACAAAATGGTCGTTGTTCCATTTTGCCAGTGCTACATAGTACTTGGCTGATTTAACTGACGCGCCATTTTTCCCGGTCTGGTCTAGATCCGCTCCAACGCCATTAAGAATCATATGGCGTCTCATGTGGTTATATACTTCTCCTCCCTGCTGGTAACTTAGAAGGAGGTTCAAGCTGAAGTTGTGAAAGACAAGAGAAGATGCCATGTTCAAATTAAAATCGGGCACTATTGACCCTATTATATCTTCCAGGTAATTGCCATTATCATCTAATATCTGCACTGGTTCTTCATCAACAGTACCTATTGTTTCAGTTCTGACAACAAAACCCTCATTGTTAATCACAAAATACTCTTCAAGGGTATATGGTTCAGGCACCTGGTTGGCAACTTCTTCCAATGAATGGGCAAATCTGCGGCCATAGAATGTTCCGAATTCGACTCCTTCTTCAATCCTGAATATGCCACCTGATATTATTGAATAGCCCGGCTGATTCAGTTCAACTACTTTCTGGGATATATTGTCCCACATCAGATTAAGGTTCCATTTAAGGTTCTTTTTGCTGATCAGTTTGATTCCCAGTGATGCTTCCAGAGCTCTTGACTCCAGTCTGCCGGCATTTTGCCACTGTGTTGAGAATCCTGTGGTAGCGGATACAGGAACCTGCAATATCTGATCACTGTTGTCTGATTTTGAGTATACGAAGGAGAAGTCTATCTTCCGGGCCAATTCAACATCTAATCCAATCTCAAGCTCTTTTGAGAAGGATGAGCTTAAATGGCTGTTACCCATGGAGACGGGGGCCCCTATTATTCCGTTGTTCAGACTTACAATTTCGTACTGCGCCTCAAAGGTTGGTCTTAGCCCTGCCACTCCGTATGAGGCTCTCAGTTTAAGTTCGTCAACAAGCGGGATGGTAAAATCTTCTGTTATCCTCCACGCACCAGAAATCCTGTAAAATGTTTTCCACCTCTCATCCCTTCCGAAAAGTGACACACCGTCCTGCCTGACAAGCATATCAATAATATACCTGCTATTATAGTCAAAATATAATACCCCTGATATATTCTGGGCAACTACAGCACTCTGGTAGGAGGATATATTAATATTTTCAGAGGCCTGGTCAAGGCTTCTGATATCCAGGCCTTGAATGGCCAGGTGGCTGCCTGATCCTGAGAATACCGAGTAATCATTTGATTCGTAGAGGTATTGTAATTTAAATTTACTTAACAATTTGCCGAAACGTTTTGAATAGAAGATTTCAGCCTGCAGGTTTTGTGTATTAATCTCTGAATGATCCTTATATATTGATCCGTATGAAAGTTCTTCATTGTATGCCTGCAGCAGTCCTTTAGGCAGGAGTTCGAAGCCATCGGTATTGATATTTTCGAGTCCGTAGGATGCTGCAAGCTCAATATTGTTGTCAAACCTGTATTTCAACCCGAAGCTGTTAAGATAACTTGTGCGATTTTCACTATTAATAGTATTATTGATCATATAAAGCGGGTTAGGCAGGTCGGGATTGATATAGTTAGGGTCTACATTGTACGGAGACCCGTCTTCTTCGTTTAGTGCCATGAGGTCGACATCTGGATCGGCATAATAGAACATATCCCAGATATTGTCTGCCCGTCGGTCAATGTCCGATTCTGAATAGAAAGAAGATACCTTTATTGACAGTCTGTCGGTGAAACGATGATCGGCGTTTATCCTGAAGTTATAGCGGCTCATGCCGTCGGCAAGGTTAACAACACCCTTTTCATGGGTGTATTGCAGTGAACCGTAGAGTGATGTCCGGCTGTCCTTGCTGTTACTGGAGAACGAGAAATGGTCGGTTTTGTAGTACCCCGGATCAAAAAATGAACCTACAGGATCGGTCAGAGAAGGGTAGAGATTATTATATATGCCATCGGGTGAGGGATTTGAATAATCAACATAATTATTTACCACATTTACATTTATCGAACTTGTTTTTCGGGGGATAAATGACAGGAATGATTGGCCTGCTTCCGACCTGTAAGTTATGCGCGTTGTACCCGGTTCGAGCATATTCCCCCGCCTGGAGATGATGTTAATCACACCGTTGGCAGCTCTTGACCCGTAGAGTGACGATGACGCTGAACCTTTTATTATTTCTATTGCAGAAATATCTTCGCTGTTTAAGTCACTCAAGCTTCCTTCAGAAATTACACCATCAATAATCACCAAGGGATTGGAACCGCCGAAAATAGCTGTTGCCCCCCTTAGCTGAATATTCACTTGCGATCCGGGAGCAGCCGAACTGCTGCTTACCTTTATACCCGGGATCCTTCCGGATAAAACTGAAGCAACACTTGACCCTGGAATACTTTTTATCTGGTCCTCCATTATCTTGTCAACAGTAAACCCGAGCCTGTTCTTCTGTGTTTCCCCAATTACGCCCGTAATGACAACATCTTCAAGATGAAGGATTGATTCCTCAAGCAGGATAATTATTGAACTGTCACTATCATCTGGTTTAAAAGAGAAATCTTTTTTACCGATAAATGAGAAATGCAGGATTGATCCGGCAGGCACATCAATACTGAAACGGCCGTCAGGCCCGGATGAGAATCCGATATTTGCATTTTCAACAAGTATAGTTGTCCCGGGGAGGGATTCTCCGTAAACATCCTGAATAATACCTTCCAGGTGATAATATTCTTTTGCTTTACTTTCAATAAAAGTTTGGGGAACGATAATTATCAGTTTTTCCTTTAAGATATATTCAAGGTCAAATAGCGATAATACCGTTTCGAGAAGAGGGAAAAGTTCATAATGCCCCTCTGAAACAGAAGTACGACTGTTAATATCAATATGCTTGACGTTGTAGAATATGGTATATTCACTCTGGTCTTCGATAAGGTCAAAGAGAGCACCCAGTGATAGGGTACCACCGGTGTCATTAATTTGAATTCTCTGGGCTAAGCCTGTTAAGGTGACTGAAAAAGAAAGAATAACATATAAAATCAGGCGTTTTCTCATTTTAAAGAGCAATGATCATTTTGTTTTCCCCCTAACCGGAGATACCTGTTCCGATACCAATAAATATTGGTTAAAACAGGATGCTGCCGGCTCCTATTTTGTATCGTACGAAAGCCTGAAGTGTCTGAATCCGATTCTTTCGTAACTGATACCTGTTGTTGCATTTATTGCATCCAGTGCCTGGTAGATTGTCTCGTGATTCCTGAATTTTCCTGTAAATGAGGCGTCAGTATTAGCTTCAGGACTTATGTCTATCTCAACATCATACCATAGTTCCAATCGTTTGACAAAATCATTTATCTGTTCATCCACAAAGCTGAAAACATCATCTTTCCATGATGCATCGTGACTGATATCAGCCTTGGCAACTATATATCTGTCATCGTTCTTAAGGTATGTAATTTTTTGTCCCGGTTCGAGTACGGTAGCCTGGTTTCCGAGTGTGACTATCTCAATACTACCGTTAACCAGGGATGTTGTAATGTTTGAAAAATCATTGTATGCAAATACATTGAACTCTGTTCCGAGGACCTTTATATCATAGATGGCTGTTTTCACAATGAATGGTCTGCCGGGGTTATGAGTCACGTAAAAATATCCTTCACCATCTATTTCAACTTCCCTTGCATCATTATTAAAGACAGAAGGATAGGTGAATGTTGATCCACTGTTAAGAATTACCCTGCTGCCATCAGAAAGAGTTATTGTTGATTTTGATCCTCTGGGAACAGACACAGTGTTATAGGCGGGGTCGTTGTCAACGGGAATGATAACCCTGCCAATGATAATTCCCAGAATTAATACAGCTGCAATTCTGAGGGTAGCATAAAGATATTTTTTTCTTTCTCGTGGTATTTCGGAGCCCCCTGCAATGGCATGCTTTATCCTGAATTCCTTCAGTTCTGTTTCAGTATCTGGTATACAAGTACTGCTGCTATCCCAGATGTCTTTCATCTCGTAGAACAGCTTCTTTTTATTCTCATCATTTGCCAGCTCTGCCTCAAAACTCTTTTTGTCCTCATCCGTCATTGTCCGGTCAAGGAAACTGACAATTCTTATCTCAAAATTATCCTGCATATATATAGTCTACAATAATAAGACAAATCGGTTAGTCGCAGTACTTCAAAAATATAGTAAATTAAACTTCTTTCATGAAACCTTCCCTAATTCTTTTCATTCCCCGGTACAGTCTTGTCTCAACAGTCCGGAGAGGTATTCCAAGTTTATCGGCAATCTCATTATTCGAGAGGTTGTCGAATCGGCTCAAAATAAATACCTCCCGGTAAATATCCGGGAGTGAGTTGATAAGGCTGTGAAGCCTGTCAATACGGTTGTCCTCAATAATTGAATTGTGTACCGAATAGTATTCGAGTTCTCTCTCTGCATTATATACTTCCTGATTTAAATACTCTTCTCTTACTTTCTGTTTTCTGATGTAGTTAATGCATTCATTACGTATACTGGAGAAGAGAAATGATTTAAGATTTCTGATTTCGTCGATCCTGTTCATTTTTGCCCATATCTTCTCAAACACATCGTGGACCAGATCTGAGACAACGTCACGATCGTGTACAAACTTTGAGGCATACAGGAAGAGAGCCTTATAATTTTCCCTGAAGATCGCGTCAAATCTGTCTTCTTCTTTTGTTGCTCTTCTGAATTCGTCCCCTCTTGGCATATACCATTTACTAGCAAATCATAAATGCAAGCTGGCAAAAGTAAGATAAAATGAGATTCGAACAAGAAGAAACGCTTCCATTTGAACACAGCTGACAGGGTTCACATGATTTCTATTCGAATATTTTTTTGTCTGTAGTCATAGTTTCATCCCAGGATGCCTTGAAATTCATCCAGTTAGTAATTTTTTTATCATTCCATGCAATGCCATTATTTTCTCCGGGGATGTTTTGCATCCAGTAGATATACCAGGCAGCCTCTGTTTTGGCTCTTGTGCTCGCCTCAGACCATGGATCGCCTCTGAGAACTGGCACGGTCATGTCATAAGCTACAGGCCATATATCGCCGAAGTAACTGAACCATGTTTCACAGTTTATCAATTTCCTTTTGCCTGTTCGTGCAGGGTTCCAGTCTTCAATATCAGAAAGAACGAATGTGTGATTATTATAATCATAATCCTGATCAGTGTTTACAGGATGGTGGCAGTCGCCTGCTGCACCAAGCGGAGCTATCCTCTTGTCAGGTTCGTCCCAGTTTTGCCAGCCTGAGAAATTTTCTCTTATAAAAGCTTCGCTGCCGGTAGTGAGGAGGGAAATCTGCCATAGCATGTTTTCGTACTGGTGAAGGTGGTTATGTACAGCTTCATTGGCTGATCGTCCGTAGTTATAGTTATATAGTATATATGTGTTGTTATAAACTGGCAGATCATCCATGCGGTAACTGTTGCTTACATCACCATTGGGTGCGTACTTTGTTTTATGCGGGGATGACATATTGGATTCTGCCGGAGATATATTACCATGATGCCAGCTCCAAAGCCAGACTTCATCAACACCCAGGCGGTCAACATAATCCTTTCCTTTCCACGTGGTCATTATCTTACTGTAATCGGGGTAATGAATACTCATACCCTGATTTTCTTCGATCTGTGGACCAAGAGGCAGGCTATCGTTTACAATAATATAATCAACAACTTCATATCCCATGTATGGAGTTGCGTTTGGATCTTTATAGCCATGGTACTTTGATCCTTCTTCAAGCATCAACTTTACCTGCACAGACATTTTCTCGATCTTGCGTTTCATATCATCAATTGACATATCAATACCTGTTAGCTCTTTATCGAGTTTAATGCCATCTGTCGTTGGCAGGTATGCAAGTACGAGAACCTTCATTTCCTTTATGTGACCAGCTGCAGGTTCTCCAAGGAATGCGGGCATATCGGGAGTATGGTACTCATGAGGAGGTAGCTCCGGCTCCTGTATTTTGCAGGAATGTAGAACAATTGCAGAAAACAGTATTATGCTGTAAAGAGATAAGATGTACTTTGAAATTATTATTCTCATGGTATTAAATTTAAAGGGTTCTATTCACTGGTTTTGAGGGGCACAAGATTTTTGTTTATTTTAAATTCCTCCGGACCTGCCGGTTGCCAGTCAGGCAGCTCCTCATCGGTATTGGCTATATAAACCCACCAGTTATTGTATCCCCATCTTGTGTATCCCGGCAATTTGGGCAGGTGATTGAGCCACCATAGCTGGTAGTCGTACTGTGTTTCTCCCCATTCCTGATGGTTAATAAGTCTTTGCTCAGCTTCACTCAGATCGGGGTAATTTATCCATGAATTGGCACATGTATATGTAAGCGTGTCATTAAGATAGTCATAGCCAAACTGACCGTTTGGCGGGACGTGCACATTCCCTATCTGTGAAGGATAGCCGGGATGATCGGATCCGATTATTGTAAATGTGTTCCATGGATCCTGGCCAGCCAGCTCAGTTTCCCATTTTCCGGAGCCAAAGACAAGGGCCATCATGCTTTCACAACGGTGTGAATAGCTGTGCACCATATTACCGGTGCCTACCTGGTAATTAAATCCCATAACCCACATGGTATGACCGATCTCCTCGGGTATCTCGTAAGGCCGGTAGAACCAGGGATTGTCTGTTGGTGCGAACCGTGCATAGCGGTTGGGAATATACATTGCCAGTTCATCAAAGCCAAAGCCTCCGGCACCCCATAACCATATCTCGCTGATATTTTCATCTATGCATCTTTCGGTTAACCCGTTCTTATCAAAAATCTCCCTGTAATTACTCCTGTCAGGATGATGCCATTCCTGGGTGCGGGCTACTTCTGTAAAAGTGCTGTCATCGTAAGTAAAACCGTCTGTTTTGACTGGATATTCATCTAGCTCGATAAAGTCAGCAATTTCATAGTTTATATAACGCCCGCTTGCGGCACTGATAGTTTTGCATAATAATTTCGAGTATTCAACAGGGTCATTTGCTTTAAGGTAATTAATAAGTTTTACTCCTCCTCTGTTTTCTAGGACAGGGTTATATATAACAACAATTACTTTTGATACCTTAGGTTTAACGGCCACATCGTTATCATAATAAAATGCGGGGGCATCCCATTCCGTTGTATGTGGATCAGAAAGATAGCATTTGATATTTTCCTCGAGTATGCCGGCAGGTTCAGCAAGAGGCAGCGAACGCCATGAGGTTTTTTCAGTTTCATTGCATGATGTCATCAGCAATATCAGGATAGAGCAGAAAAGCGGTCGGAACATATTTAATAATATTATAAGTTATTGATGCATTGTAAAAGTAAAAGGATGGGTGAGGCTTACCAAAACCCTCCCATCCTCTTCAAAAATTAACTTACAACTTGTTAAAATGTGTGATCGAGGTGCGTGTAAGGGAATTTACATGAAATTACCCATGTTCCCGGTTCGTAAAATACAATTCTCGACCTGAGCCTGATATACCATTTTGATGCTCCCCAGCTATCCACGGGCCATGCATTAAGACTAGGATATTCGCCATTTGCATATACTCCTGTATGCAGGGCAGCAGTATCAAGTACTGTGAAATCCGCTGTGCCACCTTTCAGGTAAGAAAGCAGGCCCTGGTCAGCAGGCCATGGTGTTGTTGGAAATTCAATCATTGCACCGTCCGGCAGGTTCTGCCTGTTAACAGCATAATCAAAGTAACTCCTTGTTCCCTCACTGTAGGTTGCATAATCTTCTGAGTCGAATATACTGCCTTCGGAATCGAGATACTGGATTTTTATTTTAACGCCTGTATTGGGTTCGTCACTCTCCTTGTATATATCAATAAGCTCTTCGCCTGTACGGTCATAGATAGACTGTATTCTGTCAAGGTCTGCTTCGGAGATATAATCATAAAGAGTGAAAGTCTGTTCACCACCAGCGTTTAGAAGGATGATTGCAACCGTTCCACGATAAAACTTATAGGGTTGGATATCGGTGGTAAGCTTCAGTATAGTGTAATCTTCATATATCTTTTCACCAGAGGGGTTTTTCACTTTCACATCAACGTGGTAGACATCCCCAGGGTCCTTAAGATTACTGGATGATTCGATATACTGTATCTGCCCGTTTACCGGGTTAATCATCAGTGCTGGCCAGTCAAACTCGCCAAGCTTGGCATTGATAAGATCAATCGTGGTGTCCGTTGCCCAGTTGTAAGGACTTTTCCATGTACGGTACAGGTAGGTCTGGAAGAACTGGTCAGATGTATTGCCGTTTGCATCTCTCACATTTTCAATTGAGAATTCGCAGGGTTGTGTTGAACCGTCAAGCCACGCTACATCGGAGTATCCTTTACCACCTATAGAGACTTCGATTGTGTCGGCTCCCTTAAGAGAAAGAAAGTCGCTCAGAAACCCCTTCTCAGAAGGTACTTTATAGCATGAAGTCATAAACATGACAAGTGCTGCTGTTATAAATAGTACTTTTTTCATAAAATTATTTTTTGACAATTTCACAGGTTATTCATACCCATTAATTCCATGGGATCAGGGTATATACCGCTGTAAACTGCACATTATTCATTTCAATTTATAATAACACTATAACTGGTCATCATCCCTGCTTCCATAAAAGAAAAGGGTATGGTAATAATAGTGATCAGAATAGTTATAGTCACCACAGTAGATTACGTGTATAACACCTGTTGATGTAACCACATCAGATATATACATCCTGTATACCTGGTCTTTCTCAGGACTGTCGTTATTAATAGCCGATCTTTCCTGTGATGTCATCTCCCAGTTATTGCCTCTTTTGAAGTGAACATGTACAAGGTAAGGTGTGCTCTGCATAAAGTTGGAATACTGGTAACCATACCCTGGTGTTCCACCACCATCCCATGCAGTACCGGGGTCGATATTAACCTGGTCGAGAGTAAGCCTTACGGTATCTCCTGCGAGGTGCGTTGGAAGTATAATACCTTCTTCGGGTATTTCATCTCTTGAAAAATACCCGTCAACAACATACATTTTCATGTATTTGGCCAGTGTATCGGCATTCAGGTCGTTTACAGTAATCTTTGCTGCTCCGGGATCAAGGCGAAGGGCCTGGTTTGTTAATCTTCTCAGGTACCTTCTGACTGCATAGTTCGAAGGAGCAATAACTGTTACATCACCATTCAGTTCATCCTGCAAGCCGGCAATTTCAAAAAGCTGTGCTGTTTCGTTTGCCACATCGGAGTTCTGCATCCATTCAAAGGTAGTGCCATCGAATATATTTGTTTCATTGACATCTCCCCCAATAATATAATCCTCATTCTGACAGGCAGAGAAGAAACATATTGTAATTGCTGAAAGGAATAAAAGTTTTTTCATATCACTGTTTTTTTATTTTACCAGACAGTTTTACCATTCCAGTAAGGAGTCTGATGGATAAGTTTGTTCGATGTTAGTACATTACTGCTAACAGGCCAGTAGTAACCTTCCTGCAATACCCTGGTGCTTGTCATTACCTGTACATTGGAATAGTAATTATTTCTGACATAGTCGAAAAAGATATGACCTTCACCAATCAGTTCGCTTGTTCTTTGCTGAAGTATCTCAGCAATAAGATCGGTACCCGAGTAAGGTAACAAACCTGCCCTATTCCTTATCTCGTTAACGATAGCTATCGCCTGCCCGTCGGCAGTGCCTTTTTTGGCATATGCTTCTGCGAGGAGCAGCTTAATACCGCTGTACCTGAAAACAGGGATATTTGCTTCAGAAAAGTAAGCCTGGTATTCATTCCACTGACGTGCAGGGTCAATAGTCATTGCCGAATATTTCAACAGGTAGGTAACCGAATCCCTGCATGGTGATTCGATACTTACATCACTGAATGCTGTTTCGTATGTCGATTCCCATGCCTCAAAGAAGAGATCTGCCCTTTTATCGGTTGGGTATTCCGGAAAGATCAACTGTTTCTTTGAAGCAGGAACAAAGTTGATTTTATTGGCACGGTCTTTTGTCTCGTCACCATCGAGAGGAACAACTTTTGATGTAAGGTTTACTATCCCGCCATAGTCGATCCTGTATGATTCTCCATCATCTAACGATATATTTAGTTCAAAGACGGCTTCAGACGATTGCCCGATATACATATCTGCAACCGCGGAAGGATTGTCATAATTTACCAGCGAGTAATTACCATAGGTAACGAGTGCTTCAAGAGCAGTAATAGCTGCATCTACATATTCATCACCTGGTGAAGCACCGTCCCTCTTCTGAATAAAGTCCATCCATAGGTTGACATGACCGGCCAGTGCCTGTGCACTGCCCTTATTGGCCCTGATGCCCCATTCTGATGTTCCGGGAACGCCATAATCAAGCATGCTGACGGCCTGATTTACTTCGCCAAGAACAAAGTCCATGATCTCAGTATCAGTTGAACGAGCTTTTTCTACTAGTGTTCTGTCATCGTTCAGTACCTGGTCGGAGCTTTCTATAGCTTCCGTAACAAGCGGAACATTGCCCCATATCCTTGCAATATTAAAATAGACGAGTCCCCTGATGAAGTGAGCCTCACCAAGAAGTTTCTCCTTTTTACCACTGTCAAACAGGTTATCCGACATAAGCTCTATATGTTTAATAGCAAGATTGGCCTGGGCTACTACCTTGTAATAACCGCTCCAGTCAGCGAAACTTTCCAGTGAACCCCAACTTTTATCGGTACCTGTTTTGTTGTCAAAATCACCGGGGAGGTATAACTTGTTAGAGGAACCGCCATTCCACCCTGTGTGAAAAAAACCTGTTGTAACATCGCCACGCTCATACCACTGGCTGTTAAGCATAACGCCGCGGTAGGTGGAGTACAGACCCATAACAGCCTTCTCAGCGTCTGATTGGCTTGACCAAAATACCTCATTATAGGTAAGGTCTATCTGCTCGGGATTGAGAAACTTCTCACAACCTGCGATTATCGGTAGTAGTAATATTAATAAAAATAATTTTTTCATATCGATATGTTTTGTTCTCCAGCTATACATGCCCTGCTTTGAATATTCCCCGCTACTGTTTCCAGCCTTCATATCACTCATTATTGCCCTGGCTTGCATAAAGGATAAATTAATCATAATTAGAACTGAACATTAATTCCAAAGACCATTGATCTTGAAATCGGGTATCCCTGTCCGTTATAATATCCTGTTTTTGATACCATCCTTGGGTCTGGGACAAGAGATGCTTTCCACATATATGGATTCTTAAGTGTTGCATAAACATTCAGTCCCCTGAAATTAGCCCTTTCAACAAGCTTCTTAGGAAGGTTGTAGGAAAGGGTAATATTGTCTATACTCCAGTAATCACCTTTTTCAATAAACATTGATGATGAACGGAATGAGCGTGAGCTACCACCATCGCTGTAGGTTATATACCTCATTGGATAGTAGGCATCGTCACCGGGCTGCTCCCAGAAATTTATTTCAGTCGACATGTCATAGAGAGCCTGGGTGAAGAAGGTTGTATTATCATCATATGTTGAAAGCATGCTCTGCAGAGAGGTATTGAAAATGTAATGCCCGAAAGCAAAGGATGATTGCACACGAAGTGATAGTCCCTTGTATTTGATTGTTGTATGCAAGCCACCCATAATTTTTGGTTCCGGTGATTTGCCGTCAATAATTTTCTTGTCATATCCATAGTCAGCCCCATCTATCATATAGTCACCGTTGGCATCCGTAAACAGTGGCATACCTGGGAAGATCGTACCCTGCTGGTTAAGGGCAAGACCTGCATCAGCCCACAGATACTTGACAGCTTCACCTGTCATAGGGTTAACCGGCAGCTCATCAACATACTGGCATACACCAAGATATTCGTAGGTGTAGTACTGGAAGGCCGGGGAACCAAGAACAAATGCGTAGTTGTCGGTTATATAATCACGGCCGTTATTGCCAAGCTTGGCAATAAAAGAGTTGTTCTGCGCGAGGTTGACTGTCCATTCCCACTGGAATTCACTCTGGCGAGGGAAAAGATAGGCAGTTGTGCTTAATTCCCATCCGTTGCTTATCATATCGACAAGGTTAGACCTGATTGATGTAAAACCTGCGTATGGAGGAAGGTAAGATGTGAACACCAGGCCTTCCAGGTACCTGGAATATACATCAGCAGTTACATATATACGGTTATCAAGGAATTCGAGATCGATACCATAGTCAATCTCTTTTGACTTGCTCCATGAGAGAGACTTGTTGGCAATCTTGTTAAAGTCGGATACCAGTACGCCGTTACCGCCGTACGTCTTAATATCAAGCTTGTTGGCGTAAATATTGTTGATACCGGCACCCAGGTTGCTTGTTGCAATAAAAGAGTTGTACTGCAGAAGAGGATCGCCTGCTATACTACCCGATGAACCAAATGACACCCTTATTTTTCCAAAAGAAAGGATGTTGGTCAGTCCCTGCATCCATGGTTCCCTGGTAAACATCCAGTATGCTTTAACCGAGGGGAATGTAGCCCATTTGTTGTTTTCACCGAAACGCGATGAAGCATCACGCCTGATAACTCCTTCAACCTTGTACCTGTCTTTATATCCATAGGCCAGATTGGCGAAATAGGAGAACATGTTGGTTTTAACGAAATCACTGTAACCATTAACATTTTCTTTGTTGTAGCCATTGATTACCTTGACATAGTCGCTGGGGCCGTTTTCAGCTGTCAGGACAGTTTTTGCAAGGTTATCCATGTTTATTTCAGTACCCGCAAGAGCAACAATGTTCGATTCACCGATCTGCCTGGTATAACTGAGTACTGAGTGAGCATTGGTGGTGATACTGGTGTTGTTTGATGATTCTGCCTGCGACAGATTTGACTCAGATGCTGTTGAAGGCACGAAATAATCTCTTGCACCAAGGTTGGCTGAAACAGCTACCTGGTTGTCAAGGGTAAGGCCTTCGGTAATGGTTATCCTGAGCGACTCGTTAAGTGAAGCAAGGTAGGTCTTGTTCTTGTTATAAACATCACCCAGCTTACCCTGCAGGAGATCGAGCTCCTCCGGTGTCTTATAATAGAGTGATGAAGGGAGGTTGGTGGGATCGGTAGGATAGGCCTTCATAAAGTCTTCCTGGCCACCGTTCCTCTGCATATAGGTTAACCTTACTGAGAAGTCGTTATGTATGCTCTTGTTAATATCGTTGGTAAGACTGGCATTAAGGTTCATCCTTGAGAAGTCATAACCAATAAGAACACCTTTCTCATCAAAATAACCCATACCTACACGGAAAGCACTTTTATCACTACCTCCGTCCATGCTGAGGTCGTACTGTTGTGTAACACCGTTCTGGTAGAACATATCCTGGTAGTCGTAAGCATTATTGAAAGCAGGATTATATTTGTCTGTAAGAACGGAAGGAAGCATATACCCTTTTACTTCAAGGCCATTCCTTAGATCAATCCATTCTCTCTCTCCAAACAGTGCCTTGAAACTTTCTTCGTAGAGTCGTAATTTTTCATCCCTTTCAGCCTGGCCTACATATACCCTCAGTGGTGTGGGCTTGAAGTTTATACCCGTTGCCGAGCTGAAGTTAAAACGTGTCTTACCCTTATTGCCCCTTTTTGTATTAATAATTATAACACCGTTAGCGCCTCTTGAACCATAGATTGCAGTAGCAGCTGCATCCTTCAGTATGTCGATCGACTCAATTTCGCTCGGATTGAGAGTAGCAAGGAAATCGTTCTGCGTAACATCGAAGCCCGCAAAATCTTCCAGTGCCATAGGAACACCGTCAATAATATAAAGAGGGTTACTAAGACCCGTCACGTCGTTGGCATCAGATAGCGATGTGTTACCCCTGATAACAAGTCCGCCGCCGCCGCCACCTGGAGTACCACTACGTACAACTGATTGCAGACCAACGGCTTTGCCTGCAAGCATGGTTGTAAGTGATGCTGATGCTGTTCCCTGGATATCATCTGTCTGAACACTGGTAATTGATGCTGACAGATTTCTCCTCGAAACGGTCTTATAACCAACCACAACTACTGCGTCGATCTCCTCGGCAGAATCGCTGAGTTTTACATTTATGACCGTCTGACTGCCAACATCGATTCGCTGCTCTTCCATCCCGATAAAGGAAAAGTGCAGCTTGTCGCTAGCGTTGGCAACAATTTCATATTTACCATTAATGCCTGTACTGGTCCCATTGAGAGTCCCCTCAACAACAACCGTAACTCCAAATAATGGTTCACCTGTTTGGTCTGTTACTGTTCCTGTAATCCTGTTTTGCCCCAACGCGGCTGCGTTTAGCAATAACATAAATGACAGAAACATAAAAATTGATTTACTTTTCATTATCCATGAAATAATAGATTATTAATTAGGTTAACTGTGGAAATTCTTCTCATTTTTGAACAGGCTGCTTCATGGCCTAGAATAATATCATCGCAACAGAAAATATCTGCTGCAATTGATGCACTTAAAGCTATTTCTCCTTGATACATAGGAAATTATCTTATTTCTGTCTGGATTTTTTAATATTTCTCATAGAAATTTTCCCCTTATAATTAAAGAAGACAGATTGATTCGCCGAATTACGTCAGACGGGGAGCCTTTTTTTAATGAGGCGACAGGAATGAGTGATCAGGAACTGGCTGGCCTTTCCCTGATAACCTGCCAGCTTCTTACAGTATATTGCAACTATTTATCACATTTTTTACTAAATTTCCGGAGTGTCATGGCAGAGTATGTAATCGTTGGAGATTCCCCTCCTTTGTTTAGGGATATATTGCATCGAGCACTAAATTTACAGCTGATAAATGAACATATCTATCAGTGTAAATGATCTAAAACCACAGAAATTACCGGGAGATTATCAACAGAGGTATATTGAATCTAATTTTTAATATTCGATTGTCAATACAGCAATTTTTGTTTCCTGCTTTCCTGCACAGTAAGCTGGGCAACCGGCTTTTAAAAGGTTTACCTGTACAGGTATACTGTACCTCGGTATTCGCTGCCCTCGTATTCAACATCATCATACCCCTTGGCGCGTAGAACATAGTAATAGGCACCCGGACCAGCCTGGCGTTCGGAGTTATTTATCTTTCCGTCCCATCCCTGCCAGCTCTGCAGATCGCCGCCATCGCCCTGAAAGAAGTATACCCTGTGTCCGCTCTTGGAAAAGATCTGCAGGTTGAGGTACTTCAATGATTGCTTGTCCGGAACGAAATAGTCGTTCATACCGTCATCATTTGGTGTGAACACATTCGGGATCTGGAGCAGGGAGGGCAGCACCGTTATTGTCACACTGGCAGAATCCTGGCACGTAAGTTCACTCTCTATTATAAGCGTTACGGTATACTCACCAGGTGTATAGTAGGTATGTGTTCCGGGGTCAGCCACCACAGAAACCGAATCATCACCGAATTTCCATGTATAATTCATTGCTCTCACCGAATTGTCGGTGAACGATATCTCCAGAGGCGCTTCTCCCTCTGTCGGCTCAGCAGTAAACTCAGCGCTGACATGGATAGACTCATAATCAAATGATGATGTGGCTGTACATCCGAAGCTGTCGGTCACCTCCATCATGTACCTCACATCGGTCAGTGGTGGGGTGAATGTCACGGGGTCCAGTTCCAGATCAGGATATGGTATTACTGAAACCGGAGACGATGACCACAGATGTCTCACTCCGTTTGGCAGTATACGTGATGCGTTTGTGGAGGGGTCGTAGTAGTAGAAATTGTCAGGTGCGGCAGTACCGTCGAGCGCCACATAGTCGCATGCATAATGCAGCAGCGCTGCGCCAGCCACCGGCTGGTCGAGGTTCACCCATGCGTACAGGCTGGTACTGTACCCCCCGCCATCACTTATGCTGACCCTGTAGCCACCTTCAGCCAGCCCTGAGGCAGTTGATGTCACTCCTGTCTCGGTCAATACAGGGATGGTATATCCTCCTCCGGCCTCATTGTATCTGGTCCAGACATATGTGAACGGTGCTGTCCCTCCCGGGCTGGAGGCTACAAGAGTTCCCCTATCAGCTGCACCGCTGACACAAAAGATGAACACCGGATCAAGTCGTGCAGTGACCGGGTAGTTCGTCTGGCGCACAGCTGTGCTTCCCGGTGCGGTTATCTGAGCACTGAGAGCAAGAGGTAACAGAATGATTATGAGAGCCAGGTACCTTGACACACTTAATAAACGGTTTTACACTGTTAAATGATATGCAAACCTAATAAAAAAATGCCGTTCTTTGGGGCATTAAAATCCGCTTTCTCATTCATGTTTCGCGACTATCTGAAAGAGCTTAACGAGGCGCAGCAGGCAGCCGTTGTCAATACTGAAGGACCTGCAATGGTTATTGCCGGTGCCGGGTCAGGCAAGACCAGGGTGCTCACCTACCGTGTAGCCCACCTCTTGCAAAAGGGCATACCTGCCCAACGTATACTGGCCCTTACCTTCACAAACAAGGCGGCAGGAGAGATGAAGGAGAGGATCAACAGGATTGTGGGTGCAGAAACGGCACGCAGCCTGTGGATGGGAACCTTCCACTCGATCTTCGCCCGCTTCCTCAGGTCTGACGGCCATTACCTCGGTTACAAAAATAACTTCACCATCTATGACCAGGATAATACCCGCAGCCTCATCCGGGCAATCATTAAGGAGATGAACCTTGACGATTCCGTCTATAAGCCTGCCTCAATAGCATCGCGGATATCTCATGCCAAGAACAACCTCATCACTGCCCAGCAGTATAGCTCCGTATCGCAGATAACAGAATCTGACAAAGCATCAAGGGTGCCCGAGGCAGCCACCATCTACAGACATTATGCTGCAAGGTGCTTCAAGGCCAATGCCATGGACTTTGATGATCTGTTGATGAACATCAATATTCTCTTCCGTGACTTCCCAGCTGTGCTGGAAGAATACCGTAAACGCTTTGATTATGTGCTTGTTGATGAGTACCAGGACACAAACTATTCGCAGTATATTATCGTACACAAACTCTCCGAGGGCCACAGGAACCTGTGCGTCGTTGGTGACGATGCACAGAGCATCTACTCATTCCGGGGTGCACGAATAGAGAATATCCTCAACTTCAAAAATGACTACCCTGATTACAGCCTTTTCAAGCTGGAGCAGAACTACCGGTCAACACAGACCATCGTAAAAGCGGCAAACAGTGTCATTGAGAAGAATGCCGGTCAGATAAAAAAGACCATCTTCTCTAAAAATGAAGAGGGTGAAAAGATAAGGGTTGTTCAGACTACCATTGACAGTGAAGAGGGTATTGTCACAGCATCGGATATTCTTGACACACGTATGCGTGAGCGTCTTGACTGGAAGGACTTTGCCATTCTGTACCGTACAAACGCCCAATCGCGTATATTCGAGGAGAGGTTACGCAAGCGCAATATCCCGTACAAGATCTATGGCGGGCAGTCATTCTACGAGCGCAAGGAGATACGTGACCTGATAGCCTACCTCAGACTGATTGTCAATCCTGATGATGAGGAAGCCCTGAAACGCATCATCAACTACCCGAAGAGAGGCATTGGGAACACCACCGTTGTGAAGCTCATGGAGCTTGCCAGGAGTCTGGATGTGAGCATCTGGTCGATCATCTCATCGCCGCAGCTGAGTGTCACTTACCTCTCCCCTGCCCTGCGCACAAAGGTGAATCTCTTCACCGGCCTGATGCTGCCTGTCATGGCTGTAGCCGCGACAGCCACCGCTTATGACATTGCCACTGCCATGGCCTCGGCTAGCGGAATAATCACCGATCTGAAGCAGGGACAAGTGCCGGAGGATATTGACAGGCTTGAAAACCTTCAGGAGCTGCTGAATGGTATCAAGGAGTTCACCGAGGCAGCGGTCACTAACGGTGATCCTGCCGACATAGCCACCTGGCTGCAGTCTGTGTCGCTCCTTACCAGCCAGGATCTTGAGAAACCGGAGGACCGCGATAAGGTTACTCTTATGACAATTCATTCGGCCAAAGGACTGGAATTCAAATATGTATATATTGTAGGCCTTGAGGAGAATCTCTTCCCTTCTGCCATGAACCTGTTCAATCCTCGTGAGCTTGAGGAAGAGCGCCGCCTTTTTTATGTGGCTCTGACACGTGCCTGCCGGCGTGTAACACTGAGTTATGCGTTGAACAGGTATAAATGGGGGTCACTTGAGAGAAGCTCTCCGAGTCGTTTTATCGGAGAGATTGAAGATGAGTACCTCTGGTACCCACAGACAGGAGGCAGACCTTTCGGGCAACAGGCAACCGGAGACTCCCTTCCCGCAGGTGAAAGGAATGAACCAGTACATACCCCTCCTGTGGCAAGGAACATGACCAGGGTGCGTGATGCCGTCAGTGCAGCCATGCCGGTAACAGGTGCAGACCTGAAGCAGGGCGACAGGGTTATGCATGAGCGTTTCGGCCAGGGTGAGGTGATCACCATCGAAGGTGAGGCGCCAAACACCACTGCCTTAATAGAATTTAAAACCGCAGGGACGAAGAAGCTGCTTCTGCGATTCGCTAAGCTGACAAAACTATAGATATATCTGTGTCACTAATGCCGTCCTGTCGGAGCGAACAGGAAATCCTCGATTGTAAAGTCAGGACAGTCCTGCGGTCTGTTACTGCGCTCCGCGGGTCGCCGTCTTGTCGGAGCAAAACGGAGATCCCCGACTGTAAAGTCGGGGCAGTCGAAAATTCTTAATTTTTAATCTTAACTCTTAATTCTTAATTCTTAACTCTCCCTTCTGCCCCTATCTCTTCATATCCATCTGCATGAGCGAGATGCCAGCGGTGGAGATAGTGTGTGAGGCGTTCAGATCTATTTTTGTCACCTCTGATTTCGCGGTCAGTTTACCCTTGTCATAAGTCTCTGAAGCCATCCATGCTCCCTTTATACTGTTGCCGCCATAGTTACGGGGCATACCCTTCTGATTCCCGAAAAGTTTCTGGCTGTCGTGGAACTTAAGCTCGTCAGTAGCCCATACTTTTGAAACCATCTTGTCATTGTCCTCGGTAATGACATACTCGTCGCAGCGGTAGCCGCAGATAGTTCTTGTCTCGCCGGTCTTGCGGACGCTGATATCGTTATCCTCTTCAGCAGCTTCTGCTTCAGAGGCAAGAGAATCGGGTATTGGCATGATCATCCCTGTCTTCCCTCCTTCCAAAACTGAAAAGGTTATCATCACCTTGTTTACAGCATCCACTATTACTGTTGCCTGTATCGTCTGCCCTTCATCGTCAGTCACAGTACTGCTCTCCATCCCCATATTACCCTTGTCGGTATTGAACCACAGCTCAGCATCCATTACGCCCTCAGGCTTCCCTTTATCGTAGATCTCCGTCTTCATCTGCATCAACCCCCGGAAGTTGTAGGTATCGTCGTACTTGGCAGTAACCTTTCCTATCCCGAGTTTTGAGAGATCAAACTGTCTGCCTTCCTCCTGCCCTGCTGCCGCCTGGTCTTGCAGCGTATCAGCCTCTTCTTCCGTAGCTTCCTTACCGAGAGCCTGACTCATCTTCTCATTAAGTTTTTGTTTGAGCTTACTTCCCAACTGCGCTTCGGCGTTGAGTGGCATCAGAAAAGCTGCTGCCAGTATAAAAACGAATCCTTTTGTGGTCATGATATTTTTTTTTGGGGGTTTCAAGTATTAAAGATAAAAAAAAATGAGGTTGTCTCAGTAGTATCAACAAAAAAAAGTGGTTCCATGGATCAGCACTATTAATCTGAAGGCCAGCCATCTCATCGTCTCCAGTCTAAATGAGGAGAGCCGGCTTTTACACCGGCTTCCTCAGTGAATAATATGAAGTTCAAAAAATGGATGCGGCAGATAATTTTTCTACTTTACCCTGTGTCACTGCAGGGCATTACTCTGTTACCGGCACAGTCTCAACCTCGTACAGCCCTTTTTCAATCAGCACCGAATGATAGAGGGTTGCGTATGCACTCTTGATCCACATATCAGAGACCAGCACGCCGATGAAGAAGCAGATGAAGCCAGCGATATAGATAAAGAACCCTATGAATCCCATCAGGAAGATAGTCCAGCCATGTCCGCGGGTCAGCTTCCAGCTCTCCTCGGCGGCCTTGATCGGATCAAGATCCCTGTCCATCACCAGGTAAGCTGTAAATGCCAGGCGACATCCGATAATTATTCCCGGTACAATCAGGCAGACGAGGCCTATGCCCACCAGTGCCGTTACAAGAAGATTGGCAAGTACTATATTAAGATAGTTCTTGCGGAACCCGTTGATAAGCATATTAAAGTCAGGCATGATCTGACGTGCTGCCTGCACAAACATCATCTTTGCACCATACTTGAAGACCGGCCTGAGGAGAAAATAATAGAGCATTGCTATTAATCCCATGAAGGCAGAAGCGAGCCCGAGAGCCCCGAACCTGAAGAAATCCTCCATGTCAAATGGCATATGCCTGAAGTCGCCGGGGTTAAAGTTATGCTTTGCATTGAAGCCTGTCATCGGCGAAGAGATGACCGCCAGGACGAAAATTACCAGCAGCAGCCTCAGAAAATTGTCTGTCATTGCCTTCCATCCTGTGCCATATGAGCCACTGAAGGAAGGAACATACCTGTAAATACCTTTTGATTCCATGTCTTTTTGCTTTTTACTGTTCAGAAAAATTAAATTGTTGCAACAAATCTATGGCGGTATGCTTGTACGGAATTCATACCTTAGTAGTGATTTTAAAAAATACTACTTAAGTATGCCTCGCACTACTTTCGTAGTTACTGTTTATCAGCATATTACCTAATTCACGGAGATGGAGTTCATAAGCCTGATCATTTTTATTTTCTCGGCAGCTATGGCAGCTGGCAGCATTCTTCTCCTCACACGTCTTCTTGAAGAGCACCCCCTATCCTTTATCAGGTCACTGTTCTATCACAGTATTTTCATCTCTGCATTCGGGTTCTATGGAATCTGGGGGCAATTCATAATTGCTGCCGTGGCAGGCAGCAGGATTGATCCGGAACTGTTCTCCACCATAACTGTCATCACTCTGTTGCTCGGGCTACCCTTCCTTGTCTTCGGATGGATGATGCTCATACGCTTCAGTGCTGAAGCGGCCGGATATCAGCTCAGGAATTATTTTACGCTGGCCTTTCTCCTTATAAATTTCGGCGTCATTGCGGCTCTCGGTATGATCATTAAGGATATGGAGTTCAGCGAGGCACTTCCCGTCTTCAAGTATTACTATTCAGTGGCGGCCGTTTTTTTCTCGCTGGCATCGGCATTGCTGCTCATCAGAGGACGTTCTGTCTCACCCGGCAGATATGACCGCACATACCTTGCTGTACTTATCTCTTCCGGTGCTCTTGCACAGGCAGCAATACTACTGTTTATGCCGCATTCAGTCTCCATGGCCCTCATCTTTGTCTTTCTCCTTTTTGCAGTCATAACTCTTCTCCCGCTGTACCTCACGTACCAGGCTGACCTCAAACCCTGCAACCCCTCCGACTCCCTTCAGCTGCCATACGGCATTGAAGACTTTTTCAGGACTCGCGAGATCTCTCCGAGGGAGGCTGAGATCATTGAACAGATATGCAGGGGGCTGAGCAATCAGGAGATAGCCGACAAGCTCTTTATAAGCCTCCAGACGGTGAAGGATCACACCTCACGCATCTACGTGAAAGCCAACGTAAGAAACAGGATGCAGCTCATGGCCCTGGTCAGGGATATGGATACCAGACAGGAGGCCTCAGGTACCGTTTAGAAGGAGATATCAAGGAGATCCTGCAACTTCAGGTACCGTTTAGAAGGAAATATTCAGGAGGTCCTGCAACTTCCTGCCCGGGGTGAAGAGGCAATAAGCAACAGGCCACACCTTCATCAGATACCTGTCCTGCCTGTCCCTGATGACTATTGCCAGTTCGTTGGCCACATCGCTGTTATCTTTTGCTCCAAGCCTGGACTCCGTCAGGGTCATTACCTGCACGAGATCATTAAAGCGTCCCAGGTTCTGCGTCATGGCATCCAGCTTCTTCTCCATCGACTTCACCTGTGACGTATTCAGATGACGGAAGTAACCCAGCTGATACATAAGGGTTTTTGATTTCTTCCTGAACTCATGTAGCAGTCGGGGTTTGGGATTATTCCTGCATGCAAGGTATGCTGCTGCTGCAACGTCGTAATTTTTTTCAAGCTCACCCAGCAGAAGATGAAAATCGGGTTCTCTCAGGCTTATGAAACGCAACCTGTAGTTAGCCTTTGTCAGCTGGTCAGCTACCTCCTTCACGGTCTCCGCCTGCAGACCAGCCTCTTCCCATGTGGAGTAAGGCTTACGCAGCAGGCTCATTATCTTTTCATTATCCCACAGTTTAAGGAACAGCTCCGGGTTTTCCTTCTTCAGGGCCTTGACTGTCTTGCGTATCACGGCTGTCTCTCTCCACGATGCGAGTACACGGCCTGTCTCACGTCCGGCAAGATATTCCCTCCGGTAAACGCTCTCCTCCAGCAGAGGCCTTACCAGCCTGACAGCCGCACGGTGCTTCTTCATCATCACCCGGATATCATGTATGGCTTTACTGTCAGGCAACGGGTTCCGGGAGAGAAGTTGAAGCGAATCTGTGATGTGACAAGTCATGGATGACTTGATATCTTTCGCCTGTCTTGGTTCTTTTACCGTCATTGATGGTAGGTTAGCACATCATAAAGTTACATAATTGTAATGATTCCTTTACTCCGGGAAGCAATAGATCGGTTAACTATGCCTCACCATGACTATTAGAAGGGATCTGTTTTTCATCATAATATCTGACTGGCGAAATATGGCATAACCTTTATGCGACAAATATTTTCATTCCTGTTTGTGTTTAGAAATCATGTGGGTTTCATACATTTGACAAAATGAAAAACACCAGCATCATGGCTAAGTCAAACAGCAAGAACGGCATACCTCAGAGAATTGGCATCTTAACAGCTGGCGGCGACTGCCCGGGCATCAATGCTGCCATCAGGGGTGTAGGCAAGACAGCCATAGTCAAGTACGGCATGAAAGTCATCGGCATCAGTGACGGCTTTGCAGGACTGATAAACAAGGAGTATTTCGAGCTGACGGAGAGTCATCTATCCGGTATCCTGACCCTTGGCGGCACCATCCTGGGGACCTCGCGCGAGAAACCCTTCAAGAGCACCGGCAAGAAGAAGGATGAGGTGCGTAAGCCAATGCTTATCAAGGAACACTATGAGCAGATAGGTCTCGACTGCCTGGTATGCATCGGCGGTAACGGTACGATGAAGACAGCGCATATGCTGTCAGAGGAGGGTCTGAATGTGGTGGGAGTGCCAAAGACCATAGATAATGATATCTGGGGTACAGATATGACCTTCGGCTTTGATTCAGCAGTGAATATAGCCACTGAAGCCATTGACAGGCTGCACTCAACCGCAAACTCGCACAAGAGGATCATGGTTATAGAGATAATGGGGCACAATGCAGGATGGCTGGCGCTTTACTCAGGTATGGCCGGCGGCGGTGACCTGATACTGATACCAGAGATTCCTCATGACGAGGAGGTGATCATGGATTATCTGAAGAAGAGGGCTGACAACAACAAACCCTACTCTATCGTAGTGGTGGCTGAGGGCATAAAGGTGCCTGAAGGAGTGGATTCGCCCGGTCGTTACCTGGCCAGGAAGATACAGGCTGTCACCGGTCTGGAAACAAGAGAGACAGTTCTTGGTTATATACAGAGAGGCGGG
>JAVEYS010000033.1:0-30018 GCA_034003345.1 Bacteroidales bacterium | reverse complement strand
GAGAGGTGAATGTGACAGGTGGCAATGAGAGATGACAGTGAGAGGAGACAGTGAGAGGAGACAGTGACAGGAGACAGTGACAGGTAGCGGTGAGAAATGACAGTGACAGGTGACAGTGACAGGTGGCATGTAGCAGGTGAGAGGTGAATGTGAAAGGTGGCAATGAGAGATGACAGTGAGAGGAGACAGTGAGAGGAGACAGTGAGAGGAGACAGTGACAGGTAGCGGTGAGAAATGACAGTGACAGGTGACAGTGACAGGTGGTAGTGAGAGGTGACGGTGACAGGTAGCGGTGAGAAATGAAAGTGAAAGATGACAGATGACAGTGACAGGTGATAGTGAGAGGTGGTAGTGAGAGGTGACGGTGACAGGTAGCGGTGAGAAATGAAAGTGAAAGATGACAGATGACAGTGACAGGTGATAGTAACAGGTGATAGTAACAGGTTATAGTGACCGGTGATAGTGACAAGGTGGCAGTGGCAGGTGATAACACTCTAGCTGATCTCACTCCATGAGTGACTCTTGCCGAAAAGCTTTCTCAGATTGTCCCTGAGCACCTTGTTCTCCGGGAGGGAGAGCTCGGGATCAACAGCAAGGATCTCTTCGGCGCGTGAACGGGCCAGGTTGAGTATCTGCCCGTCCTTGCCGAGATCAGCTATCTTAAGATCAAAGGCCATGCCGCTCTGCTGTGTACCCTCAAGATCACCCGGGCCCCGCATGCGGAGATCAACCTCCGCGATCTCAAAGCCATCGCTGGTGGCAATCATGGTATTGATGCGCTCCGTGGCGTCTGCCGAGAGCTTGTGAGAGGTCATCAGTATGCAGTACGACTGGTCTGCGCCACGACCTACACGGCCACGTAACTGATGCAGCTGCGACAGTCCGAAACGCTCGGCGCTCTCGATGACCATCACACTGGCATTGGGTATATCCAGTCCCACCTCTATCACCGTCGTGGCAACCATGATCTGAGCCTGACCCTGGCGGAACAGATCCATTGATATCTCCTTATCTCGTGATGTCATGCGGCCGTGCACCACACTGATACAATACTGCGGCGGAGGAAAAGCACGCGCCATGCTCTCAAGACCATCCTCAAGATCCTTGTAGTCAAGCGTCTCCGATTCGCTGATGAGAGGATAGACAACATATATCTGCCTGCCCTCCTCAATCTGCCTCCGCATGAAACCAAACACCTTCTCACGCTCAGCGTCAGTGAAGGTCATGGTCCTGACGGGCTTACGCCCGGGTGGCATCTCATCAATGACTGAGACATCCAGGTCTCCATACAGCGTCATGGCCAGCGTACGGGGGATGGGCGTGGCCGTCATCACCAGCACATGCGGTGGACAGTCGCTCTTCTGCCACAGCTTAGCCCTCTGCGCTACACCAAAACGATGCTGCTCGTCAATGATCACCAGCCCGAGCTTACTGTACCTAACATTCTCCTCAATCAGGGCATGGGTGCCTATCAGTATGTCAATGGTGCCGTCAAGCAGTCCCTTCTCAATACGTGAACGCTCACTGCGCTTGGTTGAGCCTGTCAGCAGAGCCACCCTGACGTCAATGCCCTCTATAAACCGGCCTACTGAGTTAAAGTGCTGTATGGCCAGTACCTCCGTCGGTGCCATAAGACAGCTCTGAAAACCGTTGTCGGCACCGATGAGCATGCTCATGAGCGCCACCATGGTCTTACCACTGCCTACATCACCCTGCAGGAGACGATTCATCTGGTGCCCGCTGCCAAGATCGGCCCTGATCTCACGTATGACTCTCTTCTGTGCCCCGGTGAGAGCAAAAGGCAGATTATTGGCGTAGAACGAATTAAGCCTCTCACCAACCACCGGGAAGAGGAACCCGTGAGTCTTCTTCGTCCTGTTGCCCTTGTACCGCAACAGGTTGAGCTGGATGTAAAAGAGCTCGTCAAACTTAAGCCTGAAACGGGCATTCTCGATGTCGTTGTTTGAATCCGGGAAATGAATGCGGAAGAGCGCATCGGAGAGACTCATGAGCTTCATCGGGCCGGTAACAGCTGAGGGGAGCGTCTCGGGAAAACGTAGCGAAGAGGTGGAGAAAACTGTAGCCATCAGCTTCGCAATAGCCTTTGAGTGAAGAAAACGATCCTTCATCTTCTCCGTAGTGCTGTACTGCGCCTCCAGTGATGATGAGACCCTCGTGGCCCTCTTCTCAACCTCCTCTACCTCGGGGTGAACAATATTGAAGGCACCGCTGAAGAGTGTCGGCCTGCCAAAGATAATATACTCTTTCTCAGTTTTATAAGCATTCAGCACCCACCTGTGACCCTTAAACCAGACGAGCCTGACCATGCCCGTCTCATCATAAAAGTCGGCTGTCAGCCTGCGGGCAGAACCGCCACCCTCGGTGGAGAAACGCCGTATCTTTCCCCTCATCTGAACATACTGCATATCAGTGTCAAGCTCGTTCACCTTGTAGAAACGGGTCTTGTCAACATACTTGTAGGGGAAATAGTAGATGAGGTCCCTGAAAGTATGAATGTCAGCTTCCGCTTCAAGCAACTCAGCCCTTTTGGGACCAACCCCCGGAAGGAATTTTATCTCACTGTCAAGTAGTTCAGACATCAGCCACTGTGAAAAAGATACTCACCGAAAATAGTTAAATTTGGGCGGCTTTCAAATGGCTCTGTTAAGAAATGAACCTCTACACGGCATCAGCATATATCAGGCATCTTTTCAATTCCCGCAGTACAGCGGGGCACGGGGTACACAGCCCCTACATGTTCGATTTTATCACGAAGGTGATGAGGGGAAGGTGCGAGCAGAGGGTTATGGCAGAGGTTGAGAGCCTTAGGAAAGAGATGCTTGCTGACAGGCGTACAGTAACGGTCACCGACCTCGGAGCGGGTTCATCAAAATTCAGAGGGGCAGAGAGGAGAATATCCGATATAGCTGCTGCGGCTGCTATGCCTAAAAAAGAGATCGGTCTGCTGGCAAAGATTGCCCGGGGGGCTGAAGTAGGGGCAAGGGAGATGCATCGACGGGTTCGTAGCTATGATCAGAATGACAGAGACGGAGATCATGGTGACCCTGGTGATGAGAAAAGTGGCAGGAATATGGAGCCGGGTGTCCTGAGCAAAAATCCGGAAGCTGCATGTCAGGATCAAGGTTGTCATAGTGGTGAGCATGAAGGAGGAAGTACGGACCAGAGGGCCTGGAATGAAAAGGCTGGAGGCAGTAGCAGTGAGCCGGGGACTCCGGATTATCAGCACGGGGATCAGGATGCAGAGCATGCAGGGAGCAAAACGACATTGTCACCTCTGACCGGTAAAGCCCACAGAGAGCAGGGCACTGCAGTAGTGGCAAAACAGGACAACACAAGGTATGGTGATCAAAGCACAGGGCAGGTGACTCCTGGCTTAGAGCAGCTCCCCGGGGGCAGTGGGTACAGGAGGGAAGCAGGGAACCGCGAAGGAGGATCATCGGCAGAGGGCACAGAGTACGGGTCACAGTCACTGACTGGAGCGGGAGCATCAACAGAACAGGACCCCGGGCACAGGAGGGAAGCAGAGAACCGCGAAGGAGGATCATCGGCAGAGGACACAGAGTACAGGTCACCGTCACTGACTGGGGCAGGTGCATCAACAGAACAGGACCCCGGGCATAGGAGGGAAGCAGAGAACCGCGAAGGAGGATCATCGGCAGAGGACACAGAGTACAGGTCACCGTCACTGACTGGAGCGGGAGCATCAACAGAACAGAGCGCCGGGCACAGGACACACAACACAGGGATCATCCTGGAGCTGGGTACCTCACTGGGAATAAGCACACTGGCCCTGGCCCTGGCAGCACCGGACAAAAGGGTGGTGACCGTGGAGGGATGCCCGGTAATGGCCGAGATAGCCAGCGCAAACCTCATAAGACACGGTGCTCAAAATGCAGAAGTAATTAATATGGAGTTCAGCCAGGCCCTCGAAAAACTGAGGGCGGAAGGTACAACAGTGTCAATGGCATTAATCGACGGCAACCACACGGGTGATGCACTTAAAAAGTATGTGAACGGGATAATGATGATGGGTGAGGAGATGATCATCGTGGCTGACGATATACACATGAACAGCGATATGTTCACAGCATGGCACTCACTGGCAACAAGAGAGACAGCACCGGCAGCTCTTGAGACATTCCGTCTGGGAATGCTGTTTCGTATGCGGAGCCTTACCCCAGGCTATTATCGCATCAGGTATTAACAAAAAATAACAACACAATGACACATTTATAGAGTAAATTGAACTAATTTCGGAACTTTAATGAAAAAGGCATGGATAAGGTTATAGAGATTTCAGAGATTGTTAAAAATTACCAGATAGGAACAGTTATCGTAAGAGCCCTGCGGTCAGTCTCACTCGATATTCACAGGAATGAATATGTAGCCATCATGGGACCTTCAGGATCAGGCAAGTCGACACTTATGAATATCCTCGGCTGCCTTGATACACCGACGAAGGGAACATATATCCTCAACGGTACTGACGTGAGCAAGATGGAGGATGACAGACTTGCAGAGATACGTAATAAAGAGATCGGGTTCGTCTTCCAGACCTTTAACCTTCTGCCAAGATACACAGCCCTTGAAAACGTTACGCTTCCGCTGATCTATGCAGGCATACCACGCCAGGAGCGTGATGAGCATGCAGAAAAAACACTTAATCTGGTAGGCCTGGGAGACAGAATGACACATAAGCCGAACGAACTGTCAGGTGGTCAGCGCCAGAGGGTGGCTATCGCAAGAGCCTTAATAAATAACCCGTCAATCATCCTCGCCGACGAGCCAACGGGAAACCTTGACAGCAAGACCTCCAATGATATTATGGATCTTCTTAACAAGATCCATGAAGACGGAAACACGGTAATTGTGGTGACTCACGAGGAAGATATCGCACGCCATGCCTATCGAATAATCAAACTGATGGATGGTGAAGTGTCAGCCGATTACATTAACGAGAACAGGTTAGAAGTAAAAAAGAAATAGTCCCCTTCACCCCCAGAGATGAAGATCTATACCAAAACCGGAGATAAGGGAGAGACATCTGTCATAGGAGGCATCAGGCTTCCTAAGCACCACCCGAGGATAGAGGCATATGGTACTGTCGATGAAGTGATAGCATGGATTGGCATGCTCAGAGCAACAGATCAGTCATGCGTATCCGGAGAAGAACTGATCACCATACAGTCTGTGCTCATGTCATGCTGCACCATCATTGCCACCCACCCCTCAGCAACAGTTCCGGAAGAATTAACCATCAACGATACATCAGAACTGGAGAAATCAATAGACAGAATGGAAGAGCGCCTTCCCAAACTCAGCTCTTTCATCCTTCCCGGCGGCCACCAGGCAACCGCCTCTGCCAACATCGCACGCTGCGTCTGCCGCCGTGCCGAAAGAGCAGTTTTACGCCTCAATGACTCCGAAAAAGTCGACCCCAACGTGATCAAATACCTTAACCGCCTCTCTGATTATCTTTTCGTGCTGACCAGGTGCCTGTCTTATGAGTCAGGAAAAGAGGAAGTTATATGGCAGCCGGTGAAAAAACCGAAATAATCAGGATAAAAGTTCCCCTAACTCTTTTTTTATTCTAAATAATTTTATATTTGCGGACTTTATGAAGGGTAATTTTATAACTTTCTAAGAAATGTATTGGACACTTGAATTAGCATCAAAACTTGAAGATGCACCCTGGCCCGCCACAAAAGACGAGCTAATTGATTTTGCCATCCGGTCAGGTGCCCCTATGGAAGTCATAGAGAACTTGCAGGAGATAGAAGATGAGGGAGATGTCTATGAAAGCATAGAAGATATCTGGCCCGATTATCCATCAAAAGACGATTTCTTCTTTAACGAAGACGAATACTAGCACTAAATTTTGCTATACGTTTTCGGAGTGCCTGGATATGTCTTTCAATAACATCTACAGGCACTCTGGCATTTATCGGGTCTCCTGGCCGGCGTTAGCCCCCGCTTCAATATCAATCACCGGCGCCTCTCCCGTATCTTTCTTCTTCTTCTTGATTAAGCCCTGCTCTGTTGATCCCTCAGGAACGGGCCTCCCTTCAATCCTTCTGTCTGGCCTCAGATCGGGATGCCACCTGAACCCTTCAAGCCGCCTTTCGCTATCTGGCTTATAAAGAGGAGGATCCATAGTCCCATCCGGACTCTGGTTCTGGTAAATTTCCGCTATCTTACCCTCCTCAATGAATATCTCAATGGTGGAGCTCCGTGCCTGGTTGACACCTACCAGCTCACTGCCGTCAACAACATAATATATTGCCTCTCCGTTGCCTGACACCTTTATTCTTGACAGCTTGTTATCAGTGAAGTAACCAGAGAGGTTCTTTCCGCTAATCTGGTCAAAACGGGCCGTGTCTACTGTGCTTACTACGAAGGCCTTGTTGAACAGCTCCATATGATCAGCTTTACCGTTAACAGTATAGAGTGCAATGGAGTCAGCTGTCATCTGATTCTCGCGTGACCATATAATAGGGTCGTCATACATCCTTATCACCGAATCCAGAAAAGAGTAGGAGAGCGAGTCACACCGCCCCTGCATCTCCCTGCTGAATATTGTACAACTGTAAAAAGCCTTCAGCAGCCTGTGATTTACTCCTGCCGTGTCAGCAACGGGAATGGCCCTGAGAGTGTCAGCCCTGAGCGTGACAGTGTCATCATCAGAGTAGAGGGTGAACCACGGAGAACCGGTAAGGAGAAAACGCTCGGGACGCTTGATGTACCATGCATAGTCACCTCCACCGGTGACATTATCGGTGGTGTCGGTAATAGTCACATGACCGAAACCCTCTCCATGACCACTCTTCTCATCATACCAGAGAGTGTCACCGGTGATACGCTGCTCACGATTATCAAGAACTGCATTCTTCATGAGCCGTGAGATATCGTTACGCGTATCACTCCAGCCATTCTCGCAATAGAGATAGATACTGTCACCCACAGCCTCCATGGGACCGTCAAACCATGCTATCTCATGATTGGTGTCGTAACGCATTGTATCAGCATTCATGACGTAGTCAGGATTGACTATCCTGACGCTGTCACGGAATTGCAACATCTTGCGTTCAGAATAGTAGATGCCGGTAATACTAGTCAGCGTGTTATCACCACTGAGCACCCGGCCACCTACATCATACATGGCAATCTGGGTGTTGACATCATAGTTGATCTTTTCCGTGAAAAGCTTCATCTCCTTGTCCGCAAGAATCACACTGTCAGTAAGAAAAGCCTTTCCCGTATCACCGTTATAGGAGAGATACTGTCCCCATATATGTATTGTGTCACCCTGCCAGATATGTATGTTGTTGTAAGCATAAACCTGGTTCGTATCGTCATAGTACCAGGCGCTGTCACACTTCATGTAGAGATCATTGTGCTTCAGGCTCACGTTACCATTCAGCCTGTTGCGTGAACGGCCCACGACACGATCGAATTTCATTGAGTCAGAATGCATTATCTCTATACGCCGGCGCCCGGTGGTCCCCTGAGAGGAAGCATCAAGAGGCTTCAACAGAAAAATACACGGCAGCAAAAGGTATGCAGCAGTGAACGAGATAATGCCGGGAAGTGTTATCTTATCTATTCGAACCATCCGGTATAGTGGAACGTGCAGCTCCTGAACTCGTCACTGATGCGGATGTATGTCCTTTTGATCTTGTCAGTGATCCATTCCTCGTAAATCCTGCCCTGCTTGTCCCTCAGCGCAACCTCGGAGAGAAAGTTGTAATCGTCCTTAATGTTCACCCTGTGAGGCGCAATCTCTTCGTCCAGCTTAACAATGCAATAGACATTGTTGCCCTTGGAGTCAGTAGTGCGGAAAGGCTCAGATATCTCTCCAAGCTTCATGTTGCGCACTACAAGGTTGATCTCACGGGGCAGCTCATCCAGTGATAGCCATGTGACGCGATCAACCTGACTATCCTTAACCATCTTGCCTCCGTTGGCCCTGGTAGCCTTGTCTGACGAAAACCACATGGCCGCCCGGGCAAAAGTGAGACTGTCACTACGCACCAGGTCAGCTATGCTGTCAAGCCTGAGAATAGCCCACTCAGTCTGGTCAGCCGACAGCTTGGGCCTCATGAGGATATGGCGTGAATTGACCATGTCGCCTTTCCTGTCAATAAGCTGTATAATGTGAAACCCAAACTCCGTCTCAACAATTTTGGAGACAACATCCTTTTTGAGACTCCATGCTGCCTCAGCATAAGGCTTGGCAAGCTCACCTCTTGTCGTATATCCCAACTCACCACCCTTGGGAGCCGTCCCCGGATCCTCAGAATAAAGTATTGCCAATGTGCTGAAACTCTCACCGTTGATAATACGACTGCGCAGTTCAAGTAGCCTCTGGCGAACCTCAGCTTTGCTCTGCTCCATATCAGGCGGCTCAACGGAGATGATGCTGAGCTGAACCTTCCTTGGGACAAGCGGCAGAGAATCATTCGGAATACTGCTGTAATACTTTTTAATCTCCTCGGGGGTGACAGTGATGTTCTGGGCTATCGTCCCCTGCGTCTCCTGTACAATATACTGGTTTGTGAGCATCTCGCGCAGGTCTTTCCTGATCTCTGACATACTCTTATTAAAATAGGTCTCAAGAGCCTGCTCTGAACCTGCTCGCCTGACGTATTCTGTCAGCCTGCTGTTGAGATCCGACTCAACCGTTTCAGGTGACACCTCTATTGAGTCTATGCGAGCCTGGTCAAGAAAGAGCTTCTGTACCAGCTGATCCTCAAAGATCCGACACCGCAGAATATCAACGGGCGTGGGATCCCTCTCGGCCTTTAGCTGTACCACCTGTCCCTCTACGTCAGAAAGGTAGATGACCTCATTCCCTACCACAGCAACAATTGATTCAACAATCTGCTGTGATGAAGCACCGTACCCAACAAGAACCAACAGTGCGCAAATAATAGTTACTTTTCTTTTCATTCTGCTCATAGCTTCTAGTAGACCTTCAGTGTGTTATTCCTGACAGCCTCATTGTAAATACCATCTTCAAGTTTCTGCAGGAAATCGTTCCTGCGGTAGTTAAGAATTATCGTTTTGACCTGCCCCTGAATATATTCGAAGGGGGCGACGCTGTTTCTCAGCCTGTATTCCCTGATGGCAAGGAGATAGGAAAATTTATCATCCTTCAGCTCTACAGAACTGTTCCTTGCCAGCCACTGCTCCTGGTTGTCAGAATAAAACGGCACTTCCAGGAGAACCTGATTCAGCGGTATCCACTCATCATTGAAGTCATCATACCGTAATTCGTACTGGTGACAGAGATTGTCAAGCTCTTGCATGTCACCAGGCTCCTGTGACCTGTACAGCTTCCTTATCCTGTCAAGCTCCTTCATGCCTTCCGGTACCTTGATAAATAATGCTTTTACCAGATTGGTCGTAAGAGTGAAGGTGCTCAGGTTACTGACATAGTAGTCCTGTAATTCATTGTTTGACACAACGGTGTCCATCTTCTGTATGATCATCTGTTGCTGGTACTGGTATATCAACAGGTTATTCCTCATCTCGTTGAGCTGCCTGTTCACCTCAGCTTTATACTCGGGAGTCAGGTTCTCCTCCGCCCTGAGAGCCAGCAGCTCCTTCCGTGACCACTGTCGTATGAAACTGTGCACTGCCGAGATGCTGTCTGTCTTATTCATCCCCTCAACAAGCAGCCCTGTGGGTATCTGGTCAAGATAAAGAATCCTGTCACCGGCACGTGCCACGGCAATACGTTCAGTATCCTTTTGTACTCCACTGCAGGAGAACACAAAGATGAGCAATATAGGTGCAAGAAACCTGATCATCATCAATATTCGTTTATTTTACGGCTGTAGTTTGGTGCCTCACGCGTAATGGTGACGTCATGAGGATGACTCTCTATGACACCGGCGTTGGTGACCCTTACAAACCGGCCATCCCTCTTAAGAGCCGTGATATCACGTGCACCACAATATCCCATACCTGAACGCAGACCGCCGAGAAACTGGTAGATCACCTCGTTGAGCGTCCCCTTGTAGGGTACACGTGCCGTGATACCTTCGGGAACAAGCTTATGTATATCGTCTACAGTCTCCTGAAAATATCTGTCTTTTGATCCCATCTGCATGGCCTCAACAGAACCCATACCTCGGTAGGTCTTGAATTTCCGGCCGTTATAAATAATCGTTTCACCGGGCGACTCCTCAACACCGGCAAAGAGCGAACCGGCCATCACACTATCCGCACCGGCAGCTATTGCCTTGACAATATCACCCGAGTAGCGTATGCCACCGTCAGCAATCACAGGAACACCACTGCCTTCAATGGCCCTGGATACATTATAGATGGCTGAGAGCTGGGGCACGCCAACACCGGCGACAACCCTGGTAGTGCATATAGAACCGGGGCCAATCCCTACCTTTACAGCATCCGCGCCCTCATCAACAAGCATCCGGGCAGCCTCACCAGTGCCAATATTACCCACTACAATCTCTGTCCCCGGAAAAATCTTCTTTATCTCTCTGAGGACAGCTATCACACTGACGGTGTGACCATGCGCTGTGTCAATTGCAATGGCATCAACACCGGCGCCTACAAGAGCCTCAACCCTCGAGAGAGTGTTAGGTGCTGTTCCTACTGCAGCGGCAACCCTCAGACGCCCTTTCTCATCCTTACATGAATTCGGTCTGTCCTTTGCCTTGGTGATGTCCTTGTAGGTCACCAGCCCCTTCAGCCTTCCCTGCTCGTCAACAATGGGGAGCTTTTCAATCTTGTACTTCTGAAGGATTTCTGCCGCCGCAGCCAGATCAGTCTGATGACTGAGGGTGATGAGCTTCTCAAGTGGCGTCATGATCTCACTGATGCGCCGCGAATAGTTGGTCTCAAAACGGAGATCGCGGTTGGTCACTATTCCGGTCAGGGCACCGTCATCACAGATTACAGGAATGCCGCCTATCTTAAACTCCTTCATCAGGGCCAGAGCATCAGCCACAGTTGCACTGTCACCTATGGTCACCGGGTCAAAGATCATGACACTCTCAGCCCTCTTCACCTTCCTCACCTGAGCCGCCTGCTGCCCTATCGACATGTTCTTGTGAAGCACCCCAATCCCTCCCTCACGGGCAATGGCTATCGCAAGCTCGGCATCAGTGACCGTATCCATGGCCGCAGAGACAATAGGTGTATTGATATTGATGTTGCGGGTGAACTTAGATCTCAGGTCAACATCGCGGGGCAGAACTTCCGAATATGCGGGAAGAAGAAGCACGTCATCAAAGGTAAGACCTTCGAACAGTAGTTTATCTTCAGAGAATGTCATTGGGCAGGGTTTTTATCTTGGGGCGAAAATTACAAAAAAATGATAAGCACCAGCATATCTTAAATGTCAATAAAAGGTTAAAAGTGCGATTGAGTTATTAAATTTGTATTAATCAGGCTGCGAAACAATGCTACCAGACATTTTTAGAGAGACGCTTGCGCGCCAATGGGGTTTTACTTCCTTCAAGCCTCTGCAGGAGGAGATTATTGATTCGGTGATCTCCGGAAAAGATGTGATAGGTCTTCTGCCTACCGGCGGAGGCAAATCAATCACATACCAGCTTCCTCCGGTGGCAACAGAAGGACTATGCCTCGTAATAACACCGCTGATTGCACTGATGAAAGATCAGGTGGCACGGTTGAAGTCGATGAATATCAAAGCTATGGCCATCCATAGCGGTATGACCCGCCATGAGGTGGAGATTGCACTCGACAACTGCCTCTATGGCGACTACCGGCTTCTGTATGTGAGCCCCGAACGGCTGCAGACACCGCTCTTCAGAGCCCGACTCCCCAGATTTAACTTCACACTGGTGGCAATAGACGAGGCACACTGCATATCTCAATGGGGCTATGACTTCAGACCTTCTTACCTGCATATTGCAGAGATACGCGACATAACAGGAGACACAGTGCCATTCCTGGCCCTGACGGCAACAGCAACCCCCCTGGTGGTGAAAGATATCATCTCAAGACTGAAGATGAAGTCGCCCAGGGTGCTACAGACAAGTTTCAGAAGACCTAATATCACTTATGTGGTCAGAGAAGTGGAGGACAAAAGCACATACGTTCTTCGCAGCCTCAAAAAGGAAAAGGGCAGCGGAATAATCTATGTCAACAGCAGAAAGAGATCAAAAGAGGTGGCAGAGATGCTTGTGGCAAATGATATACGTGCCGATTTCTATCATGCCGGATTGCCCCAGGAGATGCGCGACAGGAAACAGAATGCATGGACAACGGGCGAGGTGCGGGTAATCGTGGCTACAAACGCCTTCGGGATGGGAATAGATAAGGCCGAGGTGAGGTTCGTTATCCACTGGGATTGCCCCGACTCAATAGAGGCATACTACCAGGAGTCAGGCCGCGCCGGCCGCGATGATAAACCTGCATTCGCCGTGCTCCTCTGGTCACAGGATGAGAAGAGAAAACTGGCAGACTCGGTAAAAATAAAATTCCCGCCGGTAGAGAAAATAAAGAATATATACGAAGCCCTCTGTAACTTCTATCAGATGCCGGTAGGATCAGGGAAGAACAGCGTGCACGATTTCGATCTGTGGAAATTTGTTACAGCCTTCAGATTCTCGGTGACGGAAACCTATAACAGCCTTAACTTCCTGCAGAAGGAGGGCTACCTCGAATTTACCGAGGAGATCAACAACCCCTCAAGAGTCCATTTCGTGGTCAGCCGCGATGACCTCTACAAGTTCCAGGTAGCCAACGAAGAGTACGACAGGTTCATCAAACTCCTGCTGCGCACCTACAGCGGCATGTTTTCTGAGTTTGTCCCGATAAACGAGGAGACAATGGCAAACAGGTCGGGAATGACACGAGAGCAAATTTACCAGTACCTGCTGAGACTTACATCTCAGGGCATAATACACTTTATCCCAGGGAAAAAAAGCCCTCTCGTCATCTTCACTGAAGAGAGACTTGACAGAAACCACCTGGTGATCTCACCCGAACTCTACCTGAAGGTCAGGGAGAGATATATTGAACGGGTCGCACAAATAACAGAGTACGCAGAAAATAAAACACGATGCCGGTCTGCTTTCCTGACAGGCTACTTCGGAGAGGAGAACGGACGGTGCGGTATGTGTGACACATGCCAGGAGAGAAATGAACTGGACCTGAGTAAATATGAATTCGACATTATTATTGATAAGATAAAGGATATAGTAAGCCAGAACCCCATGAGACCCGAAGAACTTGCATCGGCAATGGAGTTACAACAGGAAAAAAGCATCAAAGTGATCAGATGGCTCCTTGACCATGAGAAACTGCATTATGACGATGACCACTTGCTCTCATGGAAACATTGACAATTCCCCTTTTATTATTACTGTCAGTTTGTTTAAATTGAAGCCCGCTGGATTGATCCATATAATAAATGCAAATGAATATTATTCATATTCAATCATCTCTATTCCTATCTGAACCTGAATAATGATTATATTCGGATGAAATGAATACTTTTGTCGATTAATTCCGAACGATGAACACAGAGGAAAAGGTTATATACTCACGACAGGTTGTGGAATTCGCCGCTTCGGCCAATGAATTCTGCAAATACCTTGAAGGAACAAAGGATATTAATGGCATTGAGATACTTAAAGTCATGCAACGGATACTCCCGTTCATCTATCTCAGAGCCTCACTATTGCCACTGCTCGATCCGTTACTGGAAGATGCCAACGAAAAGACGGTGACAGAATTTGACTGGACAAGGATGCATGATAACCTGCTTTCAAAAATAGGAAACAATGATCCATTTCCGGTTGTTGTTACAACAGGTGATCCGTCCGATGGACTTTATACGGGTAGCATCGCCGAGAGCCTGACAGATGTCTATCAGGATCTCAAAGACTTTATTGTCAGCTATAAAAGCGGCAACGAGGAGGTGATGAATGATGCTATTTGGGAGGTGCTGATGAATTTCGAGGAGTTCTGGGGCAGGAAGCTGCTCAATGTGCTCCTGGCAATACATACGGTACTCTACTCAGAGGCTGAGGAGAAGGATGAAAATGATAAACCGGGAGATGACGATACAGTTTAACGAGAGTGTCACTGACGATGAACTGAGAAAACTGCCCCTGCTGCAGTTCCAGGGAAAGGTGTTCCTTGTCGATAGTATGCAGAAATTCAAACAAGCGATTGTTGATATAGACAGACCGCTGCTTATGGGTTTTGATACCGAGACCAAGCCATCATTCAAGAAGGGGAGAAGACATAATGTATCCCTTCTGCAACTGGCTGATAACAACAGGGCCTGGCTCTTCAGACTCAATATGATAGGACTGCCGGCTGAACTGGCTGATCTCCTTGCCGATGAGAACATCATTAAGACCGGCGTGGCCATTCGTGACGATATTAAAGCACTCCAGTCTCTTACACCGTTTGAGCCGGGAGGGTTCATAGACCTGCAGAGCATTGTTGCCGGCCATGGTATAAAACAAATGGGGCTTAAAAAACTGTCAGCCATAATTCTGGGATACTCTATCTCCAAATCACAGCAGGTGTCAAACTGGGAGGCGCCGGCCCTGACAGAGGCGCAACAACTCTATGCAGCCACTGACGCCTGGGTGTGCAAACGTATTTACCAGGCACTCAACGGAAAAGAAAAACATTAAAAGCACTGAATGACACTTGAAAAAATAACACTTAAAAAAGGAAAAGACCAGTCGGTACGAAGATATCACCCCTGGATATTCTCAGGGGCAATCGCCCCGATAACTAATCAACCCAAGGAGGGCGATGTGGTCGAAGTATATGCCTCCGATGGTACATACCTTGCTACAGGACACTGGTCGCCCGGCTCAATAGCAGTACGGATATTCTCCTTCACCCGCTGCGAACCTGACCGTGATTTCTTCAGGAAGAAACTCTCAGATGCCATGCAGTACCGCATTAATGCGCGACTGGCAGGAAGCAGTGAGACGGAGGTGTGGAGACTGGTGCATGGCGAAGGCGACGGTCTGCCCGGATTGATAATTGATATCTACGGCACCGTGGCTGTAATGCAGGCACATACTGCCGGATTCTGGCACCTGCGTGAGATGATCGCAGAATTGATACCGGAGATAACAGGTAATAGGGTGACCGCAGTATATGACAAGAGCGAGGGTACACTTCCCTTTATGGCCCGCCTGAAACCGGTAAACGGTTACCTCACCGGCAGTAACAGTGAAAACAGTGCCATAGTTAAAGAGAACGGATTTAAATTCAGGGTCGACTGGGAAAAGGGACAGAAAACGGGTTTCTTCATTGACCAGCGCGAAAGCCGTAGCCTGCTGATGCGATACAGCAAGGATAAAAACGTCCTTAATATGTTTGGCTATACAGGCGGTTTCTCTGTGTATGCCATGAAAGATGCTGCCATGGTACATACTGTAGACAGCTCAGATGCCGCTATCGCACTGGCTGATGAGAACATCAGCATGAATTACGGAGACGATAAACGACATAAATCATTTTCCACCGACGCTTTCAGCTTCCTGGCTGGAATGAAGAGTGATTATGACCTCATTGTGCTTGACCCGCCCGCCTTTGCCAAGCACCAGGCAGCCCTTAACCAGGCCCTCCAGGGATATAGGAGACTCAATGCCCTCGCCATTCAAAAGGTAAAACCCGGCGGCATAATCTTTACCTTCTCCTGCTCACAGGTGGTGAGCCGTGACGATTTCCGGCGCTCGGTCTTCGTCGCCGCAGCAAACACCGGACGCAACGTGAGGATAATTCATCAGACAGGTCAGCCACCGGACCATCCGGTGAATATTTACCATCCTGAAAGCGAATACCTTAAGGGATTAGTGCTGTTCGTTGAATAACAATCATGGACCCGGCAAAACACATAAAGACTATAGCTGGGAAACTGCACCTGCACGACTGGCAGGTGGAGAACACCCTGAGGCTCCTTGATGACGGGGCTACCATTCCTTTTATCAGTCGCTACCGCAAGGAGGTGACCGGGAGCCTCAACGAGGTCCAGCTCGCGGAGATACGTGATGAATACGAGAGACTCAGAGAGCTCGATAAGCGGAGAGAAGCAGTCATCAAATCGATAGAGGAGCAGGAGAAGATGACCCCTGCACTGCTGGAGAAGATCAATGCAGCCCTGACATTGTCTCAACTGGAGGACCTCTATCTGCCATACAAACCCAAGAGAAAGACCCGTGCCTCTGTTGCCCGCGGGAGAGGCCTGGAGCCACTGGCATTGTGGCTGCTGGAACAGAAGCCGGGAGACCCGGAGACAGAAGCAAACAGATACCTGACTGAAGAGGTAAAGAGCACAGATGATGCTCTCGCCGGTGCACGTGACATAATAGCTGAGATGGTCAGCGAGGATGAGAAAGTGCGCGGCTCCCTCAGACACCTCTATGAACATGATGCCGTCATTGCCTCAAAAGTGGTGAAAGGCAAAGAGGAGGAGGGAAACAAGTTCAGTGACTACTTCGATTGGTCAGAGCCCTTACGACGATGCCCCTCCCACAGGCTGCTGGCTATGCGACGCGGCGAGGAGGAGGGATTCCTCAGACTGACAGTCATGCCACCGGAAGAGGAAGCAGTGAAGATAATTGAGAAACTGTTTATAAAAGCAAGTAATCAGGCTGCCCGACAGGTAGGTGAAGCCGTCAGCGACAGCTGGAACCGCCTGCTCTCACCCTCTATGGAGACGGAGTTCAGAAAGGTGACGAAGGAGAAGGCCGACGAAGAAGCAATACGGGTCTTCGCTGAGAACCTGAGGCAGCTGCTCCTGTCACCTCCACTGGGAGAGAAGAGCGTCCTGGCACTGGACCCCGGATACCGCACCGGATGCAAGGTGGTCTGCCTTGACAGGCAGGGTGCCCTGGTGCATAATGACGTTGTCTATCCACACCCGCCACAGAACGAGACAGCACGCAGCGTAAGCAAGATGCTGTCACTGATAGATAAATACCATATCGAAGCCATAGCTATCGGTAACGGAACAGCAAGCCGTGAAACGGAACAGTTTGTGAGACAGTACCTGCCTCCCGATACGGAGATAAAGGTATATGTGGTGAGCGAGGCAGGTGCATCAGTCTATTCAGCATCTAAAACGGCACGTGATGAGTTCCCTGATCATGACGTCACTGTGCGTGGCGCCGTCTCAATAGGACGCCGTCTGATGGACCCGCTGGCAGAACTGGTGAAGATAGACCCCCAATCAATAGGCGTGGGACAATACCAGCATGACGTTGACCAGGCAAGATTGCAGACCAGCCTCGACGAAGTGGTGATGTCATGCGTCAACGCCGTGGGCGTGGAGGTAAATACCGCCAGCCCGCACCTGCTGACATATGTCTCGGGACTGGGACCAAAGCTGGCACAGAACATCGTCGATCACCGTACGGAAAACGGACCCTTCCACTCACGCTCAGAACTGATGAAGGTGAAAAGAATGGGTGACAAGGTATTTGAACAGGCAGCAGGATTCCTGAGGATAAGGAATGCCACTAACCCGCTCGACACATCGGCAGTGCACCCTGAAAGCTACCACATCGTCGAGAGAATGGCAAAAGACGCAGGCTGTTCCGTCTCAGAGCTGATAAGCGATGAGAACAGACGAAAGACAATAAATATAGAACAATATGTTACCCCGGAAGCAGGCCTGCCAACACTGAAGGATATCATGATGGAGCTGGCAAAACCGGGACGTGACCCGCGCTCCGCAATACAGGAGTTCAGCTTCGCAGATATACATTCAATGGAGGATGTGAAAGAGGGTATGGAGGTGCCCGGGATTGTTACTAATATTACCAAATTCGGCGCTTTTGTCGATATTGGTGTCAAACAGGACGGACTTGTGCATGTCTCCCAGATGGCTGACAGGTACGTTGACGATCCGTCAAAAGTTGTTAAATTGCATCAGCATGTTATGGTGAAGGTTATCAGTGTTGACCTTGCAAGGAAAAGGATACAACTCTCAATGAAAGGGATAACCAAACAATAATATGAATAGAACAGGGTTCAGCCATATGGTTACCCGGAGTTCAGTCAGAGAAATAATTTAGTAATTATCAATATACATTATAACTCAGTTTGAACTTATGCACTCAGGGAAAGAAAACAGAGACTCATTTCAAATCTGTGAACCCCGGGAAGAAAACATTATAACTAACTATGAACTTTTGAGCACCGGGGAAGAAAACAGCGTATCTCATTCTAAACCTGTGAACTCTGTGGCAGGAAGAAAGTGTAACCCTGCAAAAACACAGTATCACTCAACAGTAAAAACGGTAACATATAAACACTTAAAAACTATTTAACTATTTATGAAAAGATTCGAATTGTTTATGATGGTGGCGCTGATGCTTGTGATAGCATCCTGCGGAGGGAAGAATCCTCTACCGCCTGTAGCAGAGAAAAACGCTTACGTCGTTGAAAGTAACGGCAATGAACGCGTTGACAACTACTTCTGGATGCGCCTGAGCGATGAACAGAAGAACGCTGAGACGCCTGATTCGCAAACTGTGAAGGTGCTGGCATACCTTAATGCAGAAAATGACTATGCCAAGGCCATGATGAAGCATACAGAGAACTTCCAGGAGAAGCTCTTTGAAGAGATGAAGGGCCGTATCAAGGAAGATGACGAGACCGTCCCGTACCTTGATAACGGGTATTTCTATCATACGAAATACTATGAAGGCAAGGAGTATCCTGTTCTATACCGCAGAAAAGACGGTGCTGAGAAAGCAGAGGTGATGCTTGATGTCAACAAACTGGCTGAGGGTCACGATTTCACGAGTGTAGGCGGAGGAGCTGTCTCTCCCGATAACAACCTTCTTGCCTATGGTGTTGATCATGTCAGCCGCAGAAGGTATACAATCTTTGTCAAGGACCTTAATACCGGTGAACTCCTTTCCGATACGCTGGTAAATACTACCGGGCAGAGCGTCTGGGCTGCCGACAGCAAGACCCTCTTCTATGTAAAAAAAGATCCCGAAACCCTCAGGGCTGCTACAGTCATGAAGCATATCCTTGGCACACCCTCCTCGGAAGACCAGATCGTTTTCGATGAGACAGATGAGACTTTTTCCGTTCAGATCGGCAAGACCAAAAGCAAGAAATATATAGTGATAGCATCAGACCAGACCCTCACCACCGAAGTGCGGCTGATTGAAGCAAACAACCCTGACGGCATGATGACGGTCTTCGAGCCCCGCAAGGTAGGCCATGAATACTCTGTTGACCATCTGAACGGTACATTCTATATCCGTACTAATGCTAACGGCGCAAAGAACTTCAAGCTGATGTCATGTCCTGATACCAAAATTGGCATGGCCTACTGGACAGAGGTAATACCTCACCGTGATGATATCCTGTTTGAAAATTATGAGCTCTTCGACAACTACCTGGTTGCTGATGAACGTATCAAGGGTCTCACAAACCTGCGCATCATAAGTCTTGCAGACGGATCAGAACATTTCCTCGATTTCGGGGAAGAGACCTACACGGCCGGCATAAGCATCAACCCCAATGCCAACACTACACTGCTGAGGTACAGCTATTCATCACTGACCACTCCAAACTCGGTCTATGACTATGATATGGCAACAAAGAGCAGGACGCTTCTGAAGCAGGATAGTGTTCTGGGCGGCTTCAGCAGCGACAATTATGAGTCAAAGCGCCTGTGGGCCACCGCCGGCGATGGCACACAGGTACCTGTCTCACTCGTCTACCACAAGGGTTTCGTTCAGGATGGCAGTGCCCCTATGCTGCTGTACGCCTACGGATCATATGGCTATACAACTGACCCTTCATTCCACTCCACCGTCATCAGCCTGCTTGACAGGGGCTTCGTCTACGCCATAGCCCATATCAGGGGAGGCAGCGAGATGGGCCGCCAGTGGTACGAGGACGGCAAGCTGCTGAAGAAGATGAACACCTTCACCGACTTCAATGACTGCGCTCGTTTCCTTATCAATGATAAATACACCTCTGCTGAACACATGTACGCTATGGGCGGCAGTGCCGGCGGACTGCTCATGGGCGCCGTGGTGAACATGGAACCACAGCTTTATAACGGTGTCGTTGCAGCAGTACCTTTTGTTGACGTGGTAAGCACCATGCTCGATGCCACCATACCCCTCACCACCTTTGAATGGGATGAATGGGGCGACCCGCGCAAGCAGGAATACTATGACTATATGCTCTCATACTCACCCTATGACCAGGTGAAGGAGCAGGCATACCCCAATATGCTTGTGACAACGGGCTTCTGGGATTCACAGGTGCAGTACTGGGAGCCTTCCAAATGGGTTGCCAAGCTGCGCGACATGAAGACCGATGATAATATCCTGATCATGGACGTCAACATGACTGCCGGCCACGGAGGAGCATCTGGACGCTTCGAACGACTGAAGACCACCGCCCTCGAGTATGCCTTCATACTTGACCAGGAGGGTATTAAAAAATAAATTAGTTAACCTCCCCAGGATCCTTTCTCCCAGGGGTGAGAGGTTATCCTCATAAGGAACCAAATGCCCTTCCCGGTTTACCGGCGAAGGGCATTTTCTCTGTGCGCCCTGCATGGGCGATAACTATAGGGTGAGAGTCCCGAACGCGCCCTACAGTGGCATGACTCCCACGGTGAAGGTCCTGAACCACATCTCATATCACGGGTTAAAAAAGAGAGTCCCGCAAATTTGCGGGACTCTGCTGTAGTAAACAGAATTGAAAAACAGTTTATTGTTAAAGAGGGCCTTCGCAGGTTAGTAACCGAAAGGCGATCTCTGCTGTATCGATGGCATCTCAGGCTTGCGTGGGATGAGAGTGTCACAATTGGCGGCATTCCATGCCAGCCATGCAGTAATAATAGCATTATGTCTCAGGTCAGGAAGCAACAGACGTTCCCACGTGTCAGCCAGCGTATGGTACCCGCGGCCGTATTCAATCTCATCCTGTATGAACTGGAACCCCGGCAGACCGGCACCGTCAAAGCTCAGATGATCGGTGCCACCTGTATTCCTGATAGCTATAGTGTTGAATCCCATATCTTTCAATGGCTCCATCCATGCTTCGAAGAGCGGACGTGCCAGATTGTTCTCCTGTAGGTATATACCCCTGTATCTACCAGTACCATTGTCCATATTGAAATAGACTGAGAACTTGTCAAAAGCGGGTTTCTTTTCCTTCTTATCCCTGTCATACAGGTACTTCGCAACATAACCGCGCGATCCCAGCAATCCCTGTTCCTCACCACCCCAGAGGGCAATGCGTATTGTGCGCCTGGGCTTAGCATCCAGCGACTTCAGTATCCTCAGTGCCTCCATCATTACAATGCAGCCTGAAGCATTGTCAGCACCTCCTGTGCCACCATGCCATGAGTCAATGTGCGCCCCAAGAAGCACTACCTGGTCCTTCAGCTTCGGGTCACTGCCCGGGATCTCGGCAATCACATCATACAGGTTCCTTCCGGGTGTGAAGACAGCATCTATCTCAGCCTCAACCACAACCTTCTCTCCATTTCTGAGCAGCCTTTCCATACGTCCGTATGGCTCCAGGGGAATGCTTATCTCAGTCATCGGGGGAGTGCTCTTGCCATCATATGATGAACCTGACGATCTTGGAATGTTAAAGGCATTACCCTGACTGATGACCATTAAAATATCTTCAGTACGGAGAAACTCGGAAATCTTGTTCCTCATCTCACGCATCGCCATATAATCACCCATCATCCTGTGAGGCGACCTGCCTCCGGCATCGGCCATCTCCAGCTTCTCCAGATCATCATCGGTGAGCCTCTTGGCCAGCGGCTCATAACTCACCTCATACTGCGATGTGGAAGGAGTCATGATTATCTTACCCTTAAGCTTGCCACGGTACTGATCGATGTCCTCAATCTTCTTTATATCAAGCAGCATGACCTCACCCTTTATCAGACCGTCGGTACCTGAGGTCCATGCCACAGGCGTGATGGAGAAGTTGTTGTAGTAAGGCGCCGTCATGGCAGCATACGCTTTTGAATAATCCCATCCACCACGGCTGAATTCTCCCACCATCTCTATACGAACATTGGAGAGACCATACTCTGCAAGCCTGGCCCTGGCTATCTCATTGGCGCGGTCAAGCCCTGGTGAGCCCGTGAGACGAGGACCCGCAAGATCGGTCATGATGTACGCAAGTGTCTCAATGTCAGAGTTGCGCTGACCTTCCTGCCTGATCTTGTATTCCATGTCAAGGTCAAGGGCTGCCTCCTGGGAAGAAACAGGCATGACCATGAATAAGAGCAGAACGCTTAATAAAGCAGTCCTGACAGAATGGATGAGAATTTTCATCTGGCTTGTGGTTATAACGGAATAAATATAGTTTCATAATTATTACATGCATGAGGCATTAACATTAATTAACTTTACTTTTGTGCTGAGAAGAGCATTAGATGATCTATCCAGACACATACGAATTTAAAATTGGGTTTGACCGCATCAGGGAACAACTGAATGCCGCGTGTATCAGCAGCGCAGGTATGCGCATGGTTGAATCAATGAAGGTCTCATTCTCCGCCGACGAGGTGAGAAGAAGACTGACACTCACAGAAGAATTCCAGCAGATACTCTCATACGGAGAGCAATTCCCTTCTGACAATTATAATGATCCTCACCCCATGCTCGAGAAGATGCGTACAGAGGGTACATTCCCCGAGCTGGAGGAGGTTGTGGCACTGCGCAGCTCACTTGATACCGTCAGACGTATTATAGGATTCTTCAGCAACAGGAAAGACGGCCGTTACCCGCACCTGACAGAGATGACCGCGAAGGTGGTATACTATCCTTTCGTGACCGAAGCAATTGACCGGATAATAGATAAGGAGGGCAAGGTGCGCGACAACGCCTCACCAGCACTGAAGACCATTCGTGCTGACCTGTCAGCAAAGACCCTCGCTGCCGTAAGAAAACTGCATTCAGTACTGCGGCAGGCACAGGCCGAAGGCATCGTTGACCGCGATATAACCGTGGCCGTGCGTAACGGCAGGGGAGTAATACCTGTCAACGCTTCAAATAAAAGGGGGATAAAAGGCTTTGTGCACGATGAGTCAGCCACCGGCAAAACAGTCTTCATTGAGCCCGCAGAGGTAGTGGAACTGAATAATGAGATTACCGAGCTCGAACACCAGGAGAAACGTGAGATAGTGCGGATACTGACAGCGCTGGCTGATACTATCAGACCATATATTGATGGCCTCGAGGATAATCTCGTCTATCTTGCAGAGATAGACTTTATAAGGGCCAAAGCACTCCTCGGCAACAGGCTCAGATGCATCAGACCGTCAGTGGCAGATACCCCGCATATAAGGTGGATAAAAGCGCGCCACCCGCTGCTGACACTCGCCTTCGCGCGTACAACCGGCAGGCAGGTGGTACCCCTGACAATAACCATCCATAGCAGAGATCGTATTCTCGTCATCTCAGGTCCCAATGCAGGCGGCAAATCAGTATGCCTCAAGACAGTGGCACTGGTACAGTACATGCTGCAGTGCGGAATGACAATACCCGTTGACGAAGGCACCGAGACCGGCGTATTCGGCAGGTTCTTCATAGATATAGGTGACGAGCAGAGCATAGAGAACGATCTGAGCACATACAGCTCTCATCTTATCAATATGAAACAGATGCTCAGACATGCCGACAACCGGTCACTGATATTGATAGATGAATTTGGCACAGGCACAGAGCCCGTTATAGGAGGAGCCCTGGCTGAAGCAATCCTGGCCGAGATCAACAAGCGCGGAGCCTATGGTGTCATTACCACACATTATACAAACCTGAAACACTTTGCTACCTCGCAGGAGGGCATAAGTAACGGGGCCATGGCCTTCGATAACCAGCTGATGCAACCTCTCTTCCGCCTTGACCAGGGAAAGCCGGGCAGCTCATTCGCCTTTGAGATAGCAAAGAAGATAGGCCTGCCCCAGGAGATACTCGCTGACGCTGCCACAAGAGCAGGTGAGGGAAACGTCGATTTCGACCGTAACCTGAGAGAGATAGCACGCGATAAACGCTACTGGGAGAAGAAGAGGGAAGCGGCACGTCACCACGAGAAAAGACTGGAGGAACTGATAGCAACATATGAGGCTCAACTGGGAGACATAAAGACACAGAAGAAGGAGATCATAACCCAGGCAAAGAGCAGGGCAGAAGAGATGCTGCGCGATACCAACAAGATGATAGAGAATACAATACGTACTATCCGTGAGACACAGGCAGAAAAAGAGAGAACCAGAGAGGTGCGCGGAGAGCTTGATTCATTCCGTCAACACCTGACAGAGAAGGAGAAACAGCCGGATATACCCGCTCCTGAACCTGCACGTATGAATACACCTGCAGCAAGCATCGTCAAACGTATTTCGAAAAAGAAAGAACCGGCACCGGCTGCAAAGAAAAAAACCGGTATAATAAAACCCGGAGACTATGTGAAAATAACCGGTACAGATACTGTTGGTGAGGTGACTGAAATCAGAGGAAAAAAACTGCAGATAATATCAGGCAGCCTGAAGATGAATGTCGATATTAACAAGACAGAACCGGTCGATGCTGCCGAATACCGCAGGGAGTTGTCTAAGAGCCGCCCGAAACAGAGAATAGACTGGTCACTGAATACCAGGCGAAACCAGTTCAACCCCGAGATCGACGTCAGGGGCATGCGTACCGAGGAGGCCTTGCAGATAGTCCAGGAATTCATTGACACCGCCCTGATGATACAGTACAGAAACCTGCGTATACTCCACGGCAAGGGTAACGGTATACTCAGACAGATGATCAGACAGTACCTCGAATCAACCGGAGTGGTCAGGAATATTGCTGACGAACATGTTGACCGCGGAGGAGCAGGAATAACCCTCGTGGAACTGGATATATAAACATGAGCCTATAGGCACATGCAATACAGCACACTCCACGGTTCTTATGTTATAGATCATATAATATGATTACCGAAATGAATAAATTTGCATAACGTATTAACTGAACCATGAAGAAACTGACATTACTATTTTCTGCTATGGCACTGTTGCTTGCTGCAGTTGTAACCGCGCAGACAAACGATTTCTACGATGACGAACCTACAAACCAGCTCAAAGGCAGCAGGAAGATACTTGTTACAGGGGAGGTGGTCAAAGAGATGACCGTTGATATTACTAAGCTGCCCAGACACAGCATTGCCGTCAAGGAGACAACGCTGACAGACGGCATCACAGGCTTCACCGGAGCATACCGCTATGACGGATACTCCCTTTATGACATCCTTGACAGGGTGGTATTGAAGAAAAAGAATGAGGCTGAGTTTCCACCTATAATTGACCTCTATGTTGAGGTGACCAATGACCGGGGCGAGAGCGTCATCTTCTCATGGGGTGAGATTTACTACCCGGTAAACCGCCACCGTCTGATGATAGCTACCTCCGTGGCACGCATAGTACCCTCCAAGTCTAAGGAGCTCTGGCCGCTGCCGCAGGAGACAAAGATAGTCGCCGGAAACGATCTGATCACCGCCAGGAACATCAGCAATCCTGTGCGCATAACTGTCAGGTCACTTGACAGCAAATACACAGTAAACAGAAATATCTCCCCTCTCTTTTCGGAGACAATGAAGATCTGCGTCAACGGTAAGCAGCGAAATTTGATGACTAAGCTTCCGGAGGGCACAGACATTGAATCATTCGGGACGGTCTTTTATGGCCGCGGCAGGGGCATTCACGGCACTACTCCCTTTACCGGGGGCCTGCTTCAGGATGTATTGAATGACTATTACCAGATGACGCCGGAGGCACTCTGCAAGGGGATGGTGGTCATTGCCGGTATTGACGGATACCGTGCTGCCTTCACCCTCAGCGAGATAGTGAACCGTAATGACCAGCAGGAAGTTCTGCTTATTGACAGTGACAACTACGAGGGTGCCGGCCGGTTCTCACTCTTCCCTGCTGGCGATTTCTTCTCAGACAGGGCCATCAAGGCAATCATGGAGATTGACCTGCTGCTTCCAAAAACAGGTGCCCGCTGGGCCATTGTTGTCCACGGCGGCGCCGGCACCATCACACGCGATCGTATGTCACCGGAGATGGAGGCGGAGTACAGGGCTATGATGCAGACCGTCATTGATACCGGCGCGGCCATACTGGCCTCCGGCGGCTCGGCTCTTGATGCTATCGAACACACTATCAGACTCATGGAAGATTGTCCCCTGTTCAACGCCGGCAGAGGAGCCGTCTTCACTCATGAAGGCCGTAACGAGCTCGATGCCGCCATCATGGACGGCAGCAACCTCGCCGCCGGCGCCGTGGCCGGTGTGACTGACATACGCAATCCTATAACAGCAGCACGCGCGGTGATGGAGAAATCAGCCCACGTGATGCTCACAGGAAAGGGTGCTTCAGAATTCGCTGCAGAACAGCAACTGGAGATAGTTGATCCCTCATATTTCCGTGTTGAGAGGAGATACGAAGAGCTTATGAGAGCCCTGGAGAAAGACAAACATGGCACCGTGGGCTGCGTGGCCCTCGATATGAACGGTGACCTGGCAGCAGGAACCTCCACGGGAGGGATGACAGACAAACGCTATAACCGCGTAGGCGACGCACCGGTGATAGGAGCAGGGACATATGCCAGCAATGCCACCTGCGCAGTGTCAGCGACGGGCCACGGAGAATTCTTTATAAGATATACAGTGGCACACGATATCTCTGCGCTGATGGAATACAAGGGACTCTCTCTTGATCAGGCAGCAAGGGAGGTCATCATGGACAAACTTGTTAAGGTTGGAGGTACAGGCGGTGTGATATCAGTTGACAGGAAAGGCAATGTGAGCATGCCTTTCAACACCGGAGGAATGTACCGGGGATACAAGACCTCCGGTGGCGGTGAGGGTGTGTTCATCTTCTCTGATGAACCGGATAGATTGTTGCCATAAACAGTGACAGAAAAAAGAAGCGGCGCCGCACAAGGGGCGCCGCACTCATTTATAACTCAATCCGTCTGGATTAATACAGCTTCACTGATCCGTAGGAGGCATCTACATTAACCTCTGATTTCGGATTGCTGCAGCTGCCTACCTTGCCGGCAATCTCACTCGAGGTATTTCCTATTATGCGTCTCTCAGAAGAGAACTTATCATCGTTGTACTTCAGGCTCCCGTACGAAATACTGGCGTTAACCTTGTAGCATGCCGCAGGATCAATGCCCAGCCTGACGGTACAGTAGCCTGCCTTGACTGTCACCTTCTCAAATCCTGCAGGTATCACGTCAACAGAGAGATTGCCATATTTAGTCTCCACCTCCAGCTTATTGTTAACCTTCCCTAAGTTGAAGTCGGTGTACCCGCCATCTATCACTATGTTGTTGGCGGCTGTGACACTGTACCCGTCGTACTTGCTTTCGGCCACCAGCGAACTCACCTCACCGATAGATATCTTAGAATACTTGCTGTCAACCAGAAGTGCCTGAGCTTTTTCTACACTGAACATACCAACATAACGTGTGCTGATCTCTGCCCAGCCCAGCTCATCAGCGCTGGCCTTGCCGTAGGCTACTATCAGAGTGTTGAGCGGCTTAACATTGCCCCTTGTGAGCTTGTTAACGGTGAGATCGCCATATTTGACATTCAGTACAGCACGCCCGGAGACCTCGTCTACCACTGTGTTACCGTACTTGTTGGTGATGTCAAGATTGACATAGGCTGGCATCTTGATGTTGTAGTTGATGCTGAAGTTGTTATTAGTTCCCTTCCAGCTGGTAGACGAAAAGTCATTGTTGAATACCGTCTCTGCAGTCAGGTTACCTGCCTGCTCAGTGAATTCAACAGTAATCATTTCCAGGAGTTTTCTGGCCTTTTCCGCTGACGGGTGTTCAATTTTGATTGTCACATCCACAACTATGTTGTCTTTGTCCCATGTATCCGTGACTACTGCCCCGAACTTATTGATAACAGTGAGTGTGGAATTTTCAATGGGCACCATCTCCCTGTGATAATCCTTCTTGACCTCTTCTGCTGAAGCTGTCAGGGCTACTGCGCAGAACAATGCTGCGAAGAACGTTGCCCGCTGGTTAAATAATAACTTTTTCATGGCTGACTGAATTTTCGGTTTCTGCTTTTATCTGTCTAAGCTGATCTAGTATATAGTTCATTACATCCAATTTGGTCTGGTAATGTTTGATCATGGCATCGATGATTCGCTGGTCATCGGGATTCTCCCTGAGCTCTTTCTGCAATTCAACATATACCGAGTCCATGGATGTAAGCTCCTGCATTAGTACTGCCTTCTGCTCAGGATTGGCAATATCGAGTGATAAGAACTCATTCTCTACAAAACCTACCTGTCGCACGTAATAGTTCTCCACCTCGCGATACTCGGGTGACACTTCACTGAGAGTCATCGTCTTCTTCAGGTTGGGTCTGACAAAATGGTCAAAGGTCCATAGTGAAGAGAGCGTAACCAACAGTGTCACCACGGCAGCTTTCAGGAGGTAGGGCATGATGCTGCGCTTTGGGGCACTGGCATGCAGCCTTGTGGCGAGCTTGAAGCTGAACCTCTCGAAGTGACCGTCTGACGGCTCCCTGTCGTCAAACTCACCTCTTCCTCTTTTTATTATTTCCTCTATTGTGTTCATCATTCCTGATTTTTTCTGTTCTTAAGTTCACCCACCAATTTCTGCTTTGCCCTCGACAGCTGTGAGCGCGAGGTGCTGCTTGAAATTTTGAGCATCTCTGCTATCTCGTCGTGGTCATACCCCTCGATGAGATAGAGAGAGAGTATCACGCGGTATCCCTCCGGCAGCCTCTCAATGGCGGCCTTCACCTCTTCTACCTTCTTCTCCAGGTCCTCTTTGTAGACAGCATCTTCATGACTGTCGTCGCGGATCCCGGCGTGATGTTCAATATCTTCAAAGATCGCTTTCCTCTTTCCCAGGGCGTCGAGTGACCTGTTGACCACTATTTTCTTCAGCCACGCACCAAAACTGACTGTCCCTGAGTAGGTGTTTATCTTTTCGAAAGCTGAGAGGAACGCCTCCTGCATCACATCCTCAGCCTCCATATCATCGTTCACAATACGCAGGCTCGTGTTGTACATCGCCTTATAGTAGAGCTTATAAACCTGGAACTGAGCCTTCTGGTCCCCTGATCGACACCCGTCTATCAAGTCCTGATGGATGTTCCTGAATGCTGCTTCAACATTTTCCATCTTTGTAACAAGATCTGATTTAAGTATGTTTAACGCTGCACCCACGTATTTGAACTCTTCATCTCAATGACGTGAATGGTGCGTGAATGCTGCATCCAAGGTAAAAAAAAGATGAAAGAGGATAAAATTTTTTTCAGCCCTGGATTACCGTCCCTGAAACATAGTCCAGCTCCGATCCGAACAGACTATGGGGAATTGAATAGACGATCAGCAGAATAAGAGCTGCAGCAATGGTGTAGGCAGGGCGTTCACGCTTCCTGTTCATCACCACCGCAACAACCCACGCAGCCACCGCAATAAGTGTCTTGTTGTCAGTAAGATCCCATCCAAAAGGGATGCCTGTCCACAACTCTCCAAAAGCGAACTTCTGAACCAGTGGACCTAGTACCATTCCTCCTGCCAGTAACAGCCACAGAGCCCGGCGGCCATATCTTTGCTGCCCCGCATCTCCGGCAGCAGCTGTTATACCCGCCAGGTTTGAGAAAAGCATGGCAAAGAACATGATCAGTATATGTGGGATCATTATTACCGCGGGTACGTTACCCTTGAACCTGATCACCACCGGCTCATCCTTTTTTATGGCAGTCTCTGTTCCTGATGCAGTTGCCAGGGTAATGTAATATTCAAGCTTTCCGGCGGGAGGCTGGGAGGGGAGTTCACCTGTGAGATCCTCAGCGTCATGACTCATCTCAGCAGAGGACCATTCCTCATTCATTCTAAACCTCCGGAAAAATATTCTGCCGGAGATGTCCGAAGGTAACTCAAGCTTGATCAGGCAGGGGTGT
>JAVEYS010000032.1:0-30191 GCA_034003345.1 Bacteroidales bacterium | reverse complement strand
TCGCCGGTTTTGCCTACAGCCTGCCTTGCAAGGAGCGATTTCCGGGGGAGGATCTTATTGATCACTGCCTGGTTTGTACCGTAAAGTGTCATCGTCACCCAGTCGCCAACAGCAGGAAAGTCTTCCCTTGAGGCGGCCGCAAACCTGATATTACCTGTTATCTCAGCGTCATAATCTTTCTCACCGTCAGATACGACATACCTCTCACGGTGCTCCTGGGTCACCCTTCCCACTGTGAAATCCGGGGAGATCTGCTCCCTGATAAATTCAGAAAGTTCCTGTGTCAGTCCGAGGTCTGTTAGTCTCATTTAGTCCGCAATTTTTCTTTCTTATCAACTGAAGCAAAAAACAAAGATAGAAACCTTGCAGATATATGGAGCGATAGCGTTTCTGCGAATGTAAATATTGAGGCGTAATTAACGCAGGAGACAGGATCATGATGGATGCTTTTAACTGCCCCGCGCCATGTTTTCCTCCACTCTGGATTTCACAATCATGGAGATAAGATCAAGGGGCAACTGCAGGGTTCAAAACCTGAGTGATAAAGGGGCTTGCATATTAATTCTCACCGCATAAAGACCTGGTATGGGTCAGCAGCTCCGGGCCGCCGGGTGATCCGTGTCCTGGAATAACAACTTTAACGTCTCTGAATTTCTCAATTATGCGGTCCAATGTCCCCGGGTAAGCGGAGACATCTCCATCATCTGTATTTCCAAGGTTGCGGGAGTCGAGGCTCTTGCAGATGCAACCCGGGAAGAGAATTTTTTCTGATGGTATCCAGACAACAATGTTATCCATAGAATGAGCTGCTCCAGGGAAATAGCACAGGATAGTTCTTTTGCCCAGCTTTAACTCCAGGGAATCCCGGAAGCCTCTTTCCGGAACAGGCAGCCCCTTCTCCCTGGCAATATCTATTGTAATCTGGTTTGCATACGACTTAATCTTCCTGTTTTTCAGGTATCCCAGCCCTCCCATACAGTCGTCATGCCAGTGGTTCGGGACGAATCCACGGATCTCCAGCCTCATCTCGCCTTCCAGGTAAGATACCAGTATGCTGGTAAGGGAGTCGTTCCATGGCGTGTCGAAGAGGAAGGCCTGTCCGTTTTCAGCAAATATCAGCCCATTTGCTGCTACCCTTCCATAGCCCGGAAGTGTGCTGTAAGAGACATGAACATAAGCGTTATCCGAGATCTTAAGCAGTTCAAGGTCAGGTGAGATACTTATCACCTCCCAGGCAATGCATACAGGAGAGACAAGAGCAAGCAATAACGGTAAGATTAACTTCTTCATACAATAAAAATAGGTGTAATTTCTTAACGTTCTTGTACCGATCAGTCACTGGCAGTACCTATACTGTTTAACCGGCTCTGTAATATCCGGCCTCAGAATCCGGATATGAATGTTGCCGGAAGTATTCCTGAAGTTAAGGAGGTCATTTCAGGAAGTTATTGTCAAGATAGCTTTGAAATGCATCCTTATATTGTTCACTGACAGGAATATAAACATCCGGGTCGAATATTATTCTATTCCGTTCAATAGTAGTTATTTTTGTCAGATTAACAATAAATGAACGATGTACCTGCATGAATTTTTCTGATGGCAGATGTTCTATTAATTTCTTAATCCCCATCAGTGACATTATTGGTTTTTGATTCTCAAGATGGATTCGAATGTAATCCCTCATTCCTTCAATATACATTATATTATTAAAATCAATTCGCACGATTTTGTACTCTGACTTAATAAACAGGAATTGTTCATCATTTCGGATGGTTGCGGGTTCCGGCGCAACTGCGAAGTACCGGTCCCTGGTTTTGTTAACAGCCTTCAGGAAATCAGAATAACCAATTGGTTTTACTATATAATCAGCAGCATCAACCTGATACCCTTCAAAAGCAAATTCCCGATATGCCGTTGTGAAGATGATCTTTGCGGGATTTGTCAGAGATTTTACAAAATCAATTCCTGAAAGGTCAGGCATATTTATATCAACAAACATCAGATCAACCTGGTTGTCATTAAGATATTCAAGTGCTTTATAAGCGCTGGTAAAGCTATTTTCCAACCTGAGAAACGGGGTTTTATTAATATACCCAACTAATTGTTTGAGAGCCAGAGGCTCATCATCTATGGCGATGCAGGTTATCATAGAGGTAGCTCTAATTTGACAGAGAATATCTTTCCGGGCAATTCATTTATTATTAATTCATATTGGTCACCATAAATCAAATCCAGGCGGTTACGGGCATTGCTGATTCCTATGCCCGAATTTGCGTTGTCTTTATGATCACTGTGAACATTATTTTCAATCTCAAAACTCATGTGTTTCTCAGAAAACCGGTAATTAATATGCACGTATGAATGGTCTTCATAACTTATTCCATGCTTAAATGCGTTTTCTATAAAGGAGATGGTCAATAAGGGGGGAATGGAGATCTTGGGTAGATATTCGGGAATGTTCAACTCTATATCAACCTCATCGGTAAACCGGAGTCTCATAAGTTCCACGTAGCTCCTTACAAAATTCATCTCTTTTTGAATGGAGATTTTTTCTGTTTGCGACTCATAGAGCATATAACCCATCAGGTTCGAGAGTCTTATTATTGATTCCTTGGCCTGCTCGGAGCTTATATCCACCAATGCATGAATATTATTCAATGTATTCAGAAAAAAATGCGGACTGATCTGTTGTCTTAAAAGAGAAAGTTCGGTCTGTATGTGCATTTTCTTCTCTATCTCAATTTTTTGTTCCTCTTCCTGCCGTCTGAAAACGAGCTTAACGGCTGTATTAAAACCTACCACCAGAAAGGAGATTATGATCACGTCAATGAATCTACCCCCAAACGTAAGTCCTCCCATATTACGACCAGGAGGGACAGGATTCTGAAATCCCATAGGGGGTGGCCTGTGTGCGATATCATTCATGGGGGGTAGCTGGGCAGGTTTAAGATAATCCTGCACAAACTTTAAGGAATCAAAGAGGAAGGCAATAACAATGATTGATATTGAAATATAGACCAGGTATTGAACATTCTCATTCCTGAACAGGAACCGGGGGACCAGCAAACTGTTGTTGACAATAAAGACAAGCATGAAAGGGAGGATGCGAAACAGCTCAAGCGCCAGCCGCGACCAGGTGAAGTTATCATCACCGCGTAATGTAAATACAGGCAGCGAGCATACTATAAGCCAAATGAGCAGATAAATAAGATTCTCGCTTTTTCCCTTTGTGGTTCCCATGCCCTTTATTTAATAAGATGATAAATATATATTTAGTTTCTTTTCAATATGCCTCTGATTTTAAATATTTTATTGGGTGGCCAGATAGCTGGTTGTTGCATTGAACCGGCTATCAACATGGTTGAATTGTGTCGTTAATGCACTGGCAAATTCTGAAGATGATTTCAGGAAGGTATAACCCGATACCTCCCCATCGACGCCCGTAACATATGGTTGAATCATGTCGTAGTAATACTGATATTTCTCCTTCATATCAGCCGGGTAGAAGGCACCATTGATGGTTTGGCTTAAATAGCCCAGATAAGATGTTTTGTATTCGGGTGTATCCATCAGATACCTGATCAGCGGCCAGGTACTTGTCACTTCGCTCATGGAAAGACTAAGGGCAGACATTTTCCCGGCCTCCAGTGCCTCGTTATTGTCCCAGGGTATCCATACCAGCTTTGCGGTTGCCGGGTCATTGTAGAGGTAAAAGTTATGGGTCATTTTCCCGTAGGTATCCCAGTTCTGGATGACTGTATTTACAGCCAGCCATTTCATGAAATTATCCACATCAAATACCGATTCCAGATCTGATTTCCACTGATCAATGTCTGAGGTTCTTGTGCTTGCATTGAGATAACTGATAAATTTCTGCACATCACTGTAATCAGCCAAATCTTCATTGTTTTTTTTCTCCATAGTAGAAATACTAAACGTTTTCAGATAAGATCCCTCAGGCTTATAACAGTTACCTGTACTGCTTCCAAACTGGCTGTCCAGCATGGTATCCTCCACTATCTCAACAGCTGTGTACAACCCAAAATACTTAGCCCCCTGTCCATAGTCAATGTACATCCTGTAATAGGCAGTCTGAGGTGCTTTTAACCCTGCATCTCTGAATATATCGGCAGCAAGTTTCTCGTGCATGAACGAGACATCATCATAGTTATTGGAAAAGGAGATTTTTTGGAAACCATAGAATCTCTGGTTTTTAATCTCAGGATAAGTACCTTCATATTCGTCAAAGTCGAATCGCAGTGCCAATTTGTTGATGCCTGACTGATAAGCCCTTTGAAGACTCGAATTTCCTTTATACCTGACACCTACATAATACCACTCTATCCCATTAAAGAAAACAGATGCGGGGACGAAAATGGGAGTAAAATCTACGGTACCGGGTACACCACCCCCTGGCCCTCCACCAGGAAAACTGCTGCTTAGATTACTGCTCAGATCCTTCTGCATCTTCGTCCAGTCCGAAGAGCTGATAACTACATCAATCCGGTTCACCTTATCTTGCGGGAAGATGATATCGTAATTGGGAGCAGCCTCATCGCCGTGTGTCTCGGCTGTCCAGTCTGCCAGTCCGGTTCCCGGAACAACAGTTTCCTCCTCCGGAATAATCTCTTCCCTGTAGCATGAGGCAAGGAGAAGATTAAAGGCAAGGAGAAGAGCTGTCATTTTGACCATTCTCCTTACAGGTAATTGATTGGCTATTTTCATGGTTTGAATGATTTAAAATGAAAATTTATATCCCAAACCCAGCACATATGTAGTCTTGGGATAACTCTGATTTAACTCGTTGTCAATAATATAGAAGAGCTCAATGTCAGATTTCCGGGTAACCGGATAGCTCGCCCCCAGTTTCCAGCGCATCTTATTGAAATAAGATTCCTCACCCGTCTCATACTTCCTGAATATCTCTGCCTGAAAATATGGCTCCAGCTTGAAATTTTTGATATCATAATCCACGCTGATCTTATTCCGCAGGTTATACACATTATTTTCCGAGCTGCCTGAAAGAAAGTCTTCATCCTTATTCTGGAACTGTAACCTGTATTCAAAAGTAAACCTGTCTAATTTTTGTTTGTAATTTATGTTTGTACTGAACCGGTGCTGAGTAACAAAATCACCGTCACTGTTCTTATTCTGATAAAAGCGATAATTCACTCCTGCCGAAAAATGCTTATTGATTTTATAGTCCAGCCCCAGGTCGGTGAAAAATATGTCAAACCGTGATATATCTTCGGTAAATCTGAATTCCTCTTCCAATGAAACCTTCCACCGGTCGCCTATCTTTTTACTTATCGCAATATTGTTCCACATTTCCAAATCACTTGTTACTGTGGTTTCCTGTGCCTCAAGATTTATTGGCAACAATAGAAGAAGTGAAAGGATTGATAATATCAGGATTCTTGTTTTATACATATTCATAGGTTTTGCATCCATTATTGATTGTTACTCCTGTAGTTATGACTCATCATTGAAGCCTGTAAACTCTTCAAAATTGTCTAATCCGTTATAATAATAGATCTTTATCTCGGCTGTATCTCTCATGAAATTTATCTTACCTACCTCAATCCGATTAATATCCAGACCTGTTCGTTCATTCAGGTCTTTAAGCAGTAAACTGTAATTCTCCGGTTTAATCAGGTCAATCTTTTCATACAGGATCATTTTTGTTGATTCGTGCTTTAATAGCCATATCCTTTCGAATCCCCAGACGATTGCGACAATTGCGAGATTTGTAAACAGCAGTTCGCCGTAACTTATCTTTTTGTTTGCCAAGGCATTAATTACCGATACTCCGATAATGACAAAGAGGTAAGTCATTTCTTTAATCGGAATAGTGGTAGTACGATATCGTATTATCCCAAAAATGGCAAACAGCCCGAGGGCAAATCCCAGTTCGATTTTCACACTCTCAAGAAGGAAGCATAAAAGGAAGATCACAGTGCTGAACATCATGTATGTAAACAGATAATCTTTCCTGCGGCTTGCCTTGTAATAAAGCAGCCGTACCAAAACAAGGGTTACGATAAGGTTAAATCCAAAGCGGATAATGAGTTTGAACAAATCTTCCGCATTGAGGATATCGGTATTGAAAAGTTGCAGGTTGTCAGAAAATGCACCCACGATTGAAGTAACTGATGTAATTGCTTGCATGTTATCAGGCGTTTAATTTATTTAAGAGTTGAATTTTTGATTTGAAAGCATTTGATTTTAGATTATTATACAGCATCATTGACCCGACACAGTATTTACTGAACCCTTGCGGACGGATATGGTATTTCTTTAAGATGGAGATTACAGCAGAATTCATTGATCTTTTTCCCTGCTTAACTTCTATAATAACCAGTGGAGGTATTGAGATGGTTTCCCCAAAGTTGTTAGTGAAATTCATATCAAAATCAATAGTAACGCGTTCAATCTGGTTGGTCAGGGTGATACGCCTGTAGTTATTGCAAAGTTTGAATTCCAGCTCCTGAGATTCGAAAGGTGAATGACTGTTTAAGAAAATAACTTCATCCTCTGTAAACTGATCCTGGCTTTCAGATCTCAATGTACGTGACTTGAGAGTCCGGCCCTTATTGTCTTTAAATTTCACCTCCAGGAATTTTATATCAGAATCAGAGTACTCTCTTTCGCGGATCTTAAAGCGGTTTAATTTACCGTTCTGGTGTTCATAGTACATTTTGAACCCGGCTGTATCGAAATAAGTTGTCCGGTAGGTCATTATCTGTCTGCCATCAATCTCAAGAATCATGTAATCATCAGAGATATCATTCAGTATCTCCGGAAGTTTTGAAACGCTAAAAATAAACTTCGTATCGATCCTGTCCAGAAGCTTGACACCGTCAAGTTCTTTTAGTGTGACCGACTTAAATCTTGCTATACTTGTTTCAATATCATTCATTTACTTTATCTTATCTGTGATGGAAGGGGGAATCTGCCTGCATTGTCATAAATAACTTGTAATAGTTGGGTTTATTTCCGCTGAAAAATTTATTTCTGATTATCATTTATTTCTGTTGAGGCCAGGTGCCAAAGGGCTGTTTCTCAAACTGCATGGTTCCATCAGCTCCCTTAAATATATTTATCCATGCCCTCCAGTTTACATCATCCATCTCAGAATAGTCGAGCCTGTAATGGCTGCAGCGGCTTTCCTTGCGCATCAGGGACGCTTTAAGTTTCATCTCGGCTGTAACAATCATGTTGGCCGTTTCGTGTGCCAGGCGCAGTTCATGCATATCAGCTGCACGCAGCATGGACATATGGTGGTCGCGTAATTCCTCTATATAAGTCAACGCTGCTTTCATCAGGTTTTCTTTTTTAATATAAATGATGAAATTAGGGATCATTATTCCCTGCAATGTTTGTGTTACCCATGCGGGACTATACCCGGCTTTTCTTTTCAACGGTGCCCATATTTCTTCCTGTATCTCCTCTATTTTTGTTTTAGAGATCATTACAATATTGACCTTGTTTGAATATTCTGCAGCAGACTCACCGGCTATTGCCCCCTGCACTGCTGATCCGGCCAATGATGAGCCAACCTGGGTGTAAATTGCCCCTGCCATGTATGAGCCCAGAGCATCACCGGCAGCGTACAAGCCCGGGATAGTTGATTCGCATTTGTCATTGACAGGCACCAGACCTTCCGACTTGTGTATTGACATTCCGGCCGAAGAACCTCCAACAGATATCCCACCCATTCCGGGAGGTGCACCGCCTTCTTTCGATCCTTTTCCATCTCTGTCCGGAGGGCCACCTTCCGGACGGCCACCACCAGATGATTCATTGCCTCCTCTCCCTCCTGTACTGTCACCCTCTGGTCCATTGGCTCTTCTTTCTGCTATACTGTCACTATCAGTACCGTTGCCTCTTCTTTCTGCTATACTGGCACTATCAGGACCGTTGCCTCTTCTTTCTTCTTTACTGTCACCTTCTGGTCCTTTGCCTCTGTCTCTCTGAGAACCACTGCGGTTAAATTCATCAGGCACATAAGGTCCACCCTGGACACTATTGTCATCACCTATCCCGGGCCGCCCCATCTGAACAGGGCTTCCGGCAATGTATGCCTTGTAATTCAGGTCAACGCCCAGATCATGATGGACCTCAACACCTGTTGTTCCAGGTTTACGTTCAAACATCCCATGCCATCCGCCGAAACAATCCGCAGCATTGACAGACTGCCCGGGATGACCATCGTTCCATTCTTTCCCGGTGACTTTTGCACCTATGTTGTATGCCATTATGGTGCCATCATGGGTCAGATCACAGATGGGGAACCCATTGGGTTTAAAACCACCTGCTCCGGTACAGAGAATAACACTTTTTGCGTTAAATATATACGCTTTGGCTTCATCGAGGCTGAAACCCGCGGCACCGGCAATCCGGCCCTCTTCTTTAATGAGATGAGTAATTATTATCCTTTCCATAACCGGGATATTTCGCTCGGTGATGGGCTTGCTAAAGGAACCGTTGTATAGCGGTGAGTCAAAGAAACCCCATTCCCTCAGCTCATTCACCCTTGCCAGAGAATGTTCTGCCATCTGCCGGGTATAGACTGGATTATTTGTACCCAGTGCTGAGCGCGATACTGTCTCCACAAACTCATCAATGTTCAGTTTCTCCTTGTCTGCATCGTAAGCGAATATCCCTTTTGCAAAGGGAGTCTCCCCCGATGAACCGAGACGTCCTTTGGAGACAAGCATGACTCTGGCTCCGGCATCATGCGCCTTCACTGCTGCAAATAATCCAGCCATTCCGCCGCCGATAACCAGTACATCGGTTTCATTTTTCTGAAGGCTCAATTCATCAACCTTAATATTGGTTTTATTCTCCCCCCAGTTTGCATTAATCCCCATAGAGGCCAAAGCTGCAAACCCGGCAGCTCCGCCGGCAAGAGCCATAAATTTGCGACGTGATATACCATTCGTTTCATTTAATTCAGACATTTATTCTCCTCCGACTTTTTTTGTTGATTTTGAAAAATAAGTATTGAGCAGTAGCAGAACCCCAAAAATTGCCAGTATTAAAAAGTAAAATGTGAATGCGTTGTTTATGTGTCGGCCAAGATTGATGGCATGCCATGAAGCAAAAGCAATAAACACTATTGACAGTATCCCATGAAACAGGCGCCAGGTCCTGTACGACAGCGGAAGTTTTTTACGAAACAAAGAGGTAATACCTAAGATTAACATCATTCCATAAGCTACCATCCCGAGTAATACACCCGGACGGTCATAGCTGGTAATCAGCGTCATGAATGCATCTTCCGGTGCTACTCCGGATTCGAAGTAGCGTGGCAAAACGATTAAAAACGGATGTGCCAGCAGAATTACAATAAAAAAGTAACCAATGAATTTATGGATCTTCAATACTGAAGAGCTCTTGTGGACCTTCAGCACAGATCTGTTGCTCCGTGCCAGGAAGAACTGCCCAAGCATCATGCTGAATGCCAGAATCGTTAGCAATGAGATGGTCTCCTTCAGGATTGTACCCCTTGGAAATTCTCCTAAAGCATATAGCAGTGACGGGATACCAATAAATATCAGGATTGCTGCAATCACATTATATGTCTGAAGACATTTTCCCATGATTACCCCCATGATACGATTACTGGTATAGACTTCTCCGGAGAAATTATTATAGCATCGACAGGACAATACATACGGCACAGGTGGCATATCTGGCAGTCAGCCGGGTATTTTATAAAGGCCTTGCCGGTCTTTTGGTCTAATCTGATAACATCAGTCGGGCACGTTTTTACGCACGTGCCACAACCGATGCATCCGTTAATACTTTGTATTGACATTTTTCCGCTGTTTTATTGGAGGTTACCGTCTCTGCTGGCCACCCTGCTTTGAAGCTTGCTTCTGCAGATAGGCAACATATTTCGTCTGTTGATCTGCGGTAAGCACCGCTTTAACCTTAGTCTCAAGATCTGTCTTCAGTGCCTCCATTTCCTGACGGTCTGGCCTTGAGCTGCCTGATGTTTTTGCCTTTACCTTCTCAAAATGATCTGTATACAATTTGAGAACCGTAGCTTCCTGTGCCTCTGTCAAAGATATTTCCCCGGCCAGATTGCTAACCATTTCCTTGATCTGCTTCGTGTTAGGAGCTGCCGGAGGGCCCTGCTGGCCACCCTGCTGACCACCTCGTTGGCCCTGACCCGGTTGTGCACATAAGACATTACCTGCAAATAAGGTAATCACCATTAAGATGATTGCGCTTGCTGAATTTCTAAGATTCGTTTTCATACCAATTAATTTTTATTATACTGATACGAAAATAGGTCAGGATGCAGGCCAGGAAAAATCAAATCGGCAATAACAAAAATTCTCTCGACAGATAGGGCTATTCCATCTGCAAAGGTCTGTTCATAAAAATGAATATTTACGACGGGAAACGGAAATCCGACAAACCTGTTTATTTTATTGTCCGTGTCAGGTCTTTCGTACTTTATTTATAATCCTTACAGTTGTATTCTATGCTAATCAGGTTGAATTCACCATAGCACAGATCTTCATCAGGATGTTTATATATTAGTTTTGCACCAGAAGGAAGGCGATACCCTCCTACATTTGTATAGCCTGTCACCGGAGTAATCCAGGGATAATTAATGTAGGTCTTCCCATCTGTTGTCTCAAATCTGTCATTGCTTAAGAAGTTTACAAGCTCACCCTCTTCATTGAAATACAGTGTTGCTGTGATTGTGATATTACCATTGGTGAATTTTGCATCAACTGTAATGTTATCGATCTCTTTCCATTCTATATTTCTATCAATTAGTGAAGCCGGTGCCATAAAACACATATCGTTAAACAGTGTCACCGTCTCCCCCTGATTCATCTCCTTACCTTTTGCATCAACTACTGTAAACAGTCCAAAGATTTTCACCAGCATGATTGCTGTCTGTTCTCTGTACAGGTGAATGCCTTTAGCAGGAATACCTTTTTTCTTTGCAACAATGTAAAAAAGCCTGGTAGGTTTATCAGTAAAATTGTATTGTACTGATTTAAGAGGCATGAAATTTTCGGTGGATTTTGATCTTATCCCTCCATTAAATGATGCTCTAAAATTCAATACTTTTTCTTTCCCGATCGAACCCGAGTAATGAATGTACTTCTGAACAATGGCAGGTAAGTGCTGAATATCCTCTTCAGTCAGCGTTTCATTTTTAACCGTCCTTGTGCGCTCCAGAGCCTCCAGAACAGCTTTTATATAGGTCTTTTTCATCTTATAAGCTTTGTCTGTGTCAAAGTTACAGAATATATCTCTCAGGAGATTTGAAATAATGGATGTTGTCTCGTTAGACACATAACCTACTGAACTGAACTGAGCTCAGTTAAATAAAACCCGCATTAAATATTCCAGGTCTTGCACGTCGGTTCTTGGAATTATACATCTCATTATCTAACCAATTACGGAAAAGCCAGAAACGACACTTGCAATTCGCCTATTTTTTTGTAGCCTGATGTGTTCATATGGATAGGATCATTATAATACAGATGCTTATTATATATATTATATCCGCCTAAAGAGAACTGATCAAGAACTTGTATTCCGTGAAGCTCACAGACTTTTTTTTGCATTTCAACGTATTGAATCATCCCATGTGAATAAAATGGATCATATCCGCCTCTGTCATTAAAGGCTTTACTGGATGTAAAAAAGTAAATAACAGCATAAGGATTTATCTCATAAATCTTTTTTATACAATAGTTTATTCCTCCTGCCTGGCTAGTCAGTTTCTTCTTATCAAAGCCATCAAATTCTGTATAATCCGTATAACAACCTACATCTCTTTTAAGCGTGAAAATGTGAGGGGCTGAGGCATTGCGTGTATAAACCGGGATTGTTGACCGCATCCGGCCAGTCATATTAACATTATTATAATTATATATTCATCAGTGATTTATCTCTGGTAATTGGAAGGCAATATTTTTGTCAAGGGTTGCCCATATGTATTCGGCCTGAATCTATAATATTTTCGAATGAAATTGAGCAAAAAGATTGTATCTGAAATAATTGCCTCTAAAACGAACCGAATCGTGCAAAAACGATGACAACTATAGCTGGTCAGCTTTTCGATACATCACTGGGTAAGCGGTGCTAACAAGCTGGCTAAAGAGATTAAACACTGTTTTATGTGTCAACAAGATGCCTGAATTATCAGAGCGGGTTCCCGAAGCGCAAAATGTGCCTATAAGGGTATCTCCGGGCAATTAGTTTAAATGATAGGGTAGTTCATCAATGGGAATATTGACCACCTTTATTTTCCATAAACTAAAATCAGAAGACAGAGTGTCAACTTCTTCCTGTACTCTCAGGTCAAGAAATAGGGCATTCTCATTTTCCAGAAAAGCCTGAGGCAATATCTGGTGTTGACCTGTACCTATAAGAGCCAGGTTCATTTTTCGTAATATATTTTTCACCGTCGTATTGTAAAAAAATTAAATAATATCCCAAACAAGTTTCACCGCCATAATTAAAAGTATAATGGCCAAGATTCTTTTTACGGTTTGCGGATTAAGCTTTTTGTGCATAAAGATGGTTCCCAGAGTTGCTCCTGTTATTCCTGCCGATGAGGCTATGATTAACAGCCGCCAATCAACGCTGCCAAGGACCCAATAGGTTAAAAATCCCGAAAAGGAAGAGAACGGAACAACAAAAGCAGTGATAGCTGTAATTTTTTTGGGATTGAAACCTAACATTAACATGAGTGGTGAAATTATTCCCCCGCCACCAACTCCAAGTAAACCTGATAGCAGTCCTGCAAACATACCTATTAATGACAGCGCAACATAAGGTCTGTCTTCACGATAGGATTTCTGTTCTTTTTTCTTATGAAATAGAAACATAAACCCGGAAAAGAACAAAAACCCAATAAAAAGAAGCATGATGATTCTTTTAGGGATGAAGTGAGATACCCAGGCACCTGCAATAGCAAACAAAAACGAGAAAATAATTATCGGGATACCTAACTTAAAATCAAGCCTTTTGTTTTTAATATTTGATATACTAGCGCCTGTTAAACTCACTGTGTTATAGAATAGTCCGACAGGTTTAGCTGTTCCAATGGGAATTCCAAATGATACCAAAATTGGTATCAGTATAATAGCTGCTCCCACACCACCCAGAGAAAAAATAAAGGCAGCCACAAATGAAATTCCAGCAATTAAATAATCCATCAATTAATATTTTTTACATGAAAAATTAATCCCATTTTACAAGTCATAATTGGAATTAAAAAAATTGCAGCCCCTACACCTCCAAGGGAAAGAACAGGGGCAGCAAAGAATGAAACAGAGGCTGAATATTACTCCACATTCTGATTTTAATTATTTCTCAGAACAAGGAATACAAACTCTTTTGCCATCAATAATTTTTGATTGATTGTCAAATACAATCTCCTTACATTTTGAGCAGTTGTGCCAATCAAAAGTTCCTTTTGGTAATTGTACCTCTTTATCGAAAAGTTCACTCACAGAAAAAAGCATATTTTCGTCCATCTGTTTCACGTTTTCAATAAGCGGCAACACCAGTTCGGGTTTAATATCCTTAGGTTCTATTTTTTGCTTCCGGAGCTTGACAAATTCAGAGTTCAAAGCCTTTTCAAAGAACTCCGGTCTCGTTGAAACTCTTACAGCTTTTTTTGATTTTAAATCAACCAGTACAATAGCATTTTTCCCATAATTTAACTTTTCTACTATTCCTTTTCCATAAGTGCAACCTGTTGCAGCCATTACTCCATCTAAAAAGCAAGCTGCAGCATGAGCAGGTCCATTTTCACAAAAAAGATATAGCTCTTTGTTGCTGGCTCTTTCAACGCCAAGTTTTTTCATTGCAGTCAAACCGGCTCTGTAACCAATTGGCATTGCGGGACATTTATGTCCGTGAAATTCGAAAGCCCATTCAGGTATTTCTACTTTTTTATTTTCCATGATTTATATGTTTAGATTAATGCTAATTATTTGTTCGTAGTTCGCATAACAACGAACAATGGTTGCAAATTTTTTTTCAGATTTCAAGAAACTGTTTAAACAATTGCTGTACCTCTTTCCAGTTTTCTTTATTGATACAATATCTTATTCTTGGTGATTCAATTTCCCCCTGGATTAATCCTGCAGCTTTTAATTCTTTCAGGTGTTGTGATAAAGTTGATTTTGCTATAGGGAGTTCGTCGCTTAAATTTCCACTGTAACAACAACTTTGTTTGGATAATATTTCCAAAATATACATCCGCACCGGATGCCCCATTGCTTTGGCATATCTGGCAATTCTTTTTTGTTTATCTGTTGTAACTGATTTCGCATCCATACTGTTCGTATATTTGCGAACAAAGGTAAATGTTTTTTCTTCTTTAGGGAGGAAAAAGGCAAAATAAATCCATCCGAGTATGCACTGTCTTTATTAATTGTACATCTTTTGTCGCATTGTTTCTAACTAATTAGCGATACAAATAGTGTCAGAATAGTATTCCCTGCCAATCCCTTCAATTCTATTGGTATTCCAGAACAGGGAACAATGAATAGTGAACAGTGAATAGTGAATAGTGATACCACTGGAGGAAAGACAAAAGGGGAAAGATAAAAGTCACAGGCTTTCGTTAAAATCTTTAATTATCTGTAAAGCAGGTTTATGAGTCCTCCCCGCAGCTCGTCCAAAATCTGATACTACATTATAAGCATCATTCCTGATTCCCTCATAAATTCCACTTATGATGGTTCCCAAGAACTCTCCCAATTCTGCTTTTCTCTCATTCAGGTAATCCTCAACCGATGCCGAACGATAAACAAGACTGGTTCCGTACACCTGATTCAGATATCCGGCAAGTTGCTTCTGTGTGACAGGCTCTCCGACAAGATTGTAAATCTTACCGACATGCTTATCTTCAAGTAGCATTTTAGAATAGGCAACCGCTAATTCCGCTCTGCTGGTATATGCACACTTCCCCCCTGCTGCCGAATTATAGATCTCACCTCTGGCTTTATAATTGTCTATGTATTCCAGGTCAGGTTCTATGTATATTCCGTTTCTCCCAATTACCCAGTTCAGGCCTGAATTCTGAACATCTTCTTCTGTTTGCCGGTTACTCCTTACAATAGGGCTAAAAGCATTCTTTTCACTGTCGCCAACAATACTGGTATATACTATCTTTTTTACTCCACTGGCTTTTGCTCCATCAATTATGTTTCGGTGCTGCTGGATCCGTTTCTGAGGTTCGTCCATACTTGAGACTATAAGCAACGCATCGATCCCTTTTAAGGCAGCGTCGAAATCCCCCCTGTTATTATAATCGCCTTTTCTAATTTCAATGCCCAGGAATTCTGCTTTTTGAGGAGTCCTTGCTATCCCGACTATATTTTCCGGTTTTGTATCGGTTATGAGCTGCTTGATGATTGCTGAACCCAGGTGTCCGTTTGCTGCTGTTACTGCTACTATCATTATCTAACTTTTAAATTACTTTACGGGATCATGCAATTAACCCACTGATTTCAGTCATCATAATACAGGTATTTGTGAAGCCTGATTACTACTTTTTCACCCACAATGAATTTACAAAATAGTTACGCCTGTCTGTAAACTGATGTTCTATCTGAAAGCCATGTTCTGACGCCATCGTTTCAATAGCCCTCTGATCAAACTTGCGCGAAAGTTCCATATATATCGGTTCCCATCTGTCAAAATGAATGGTTGTTTCCAAAGCCGCCAGATAGACTGACTGTTCAGTTTTAGAAACGAGGAAGCTTTTTACAGTGCCGCTTACAGGATTATATACTGTCTGATGTTCGAAATTATCAGGAATAAAATCAGCGTCCAGTTCCCTGTTTAACCGGACCAGGTGATTCAGATTGAAGCGCCTTGTGTAGCCATTGGGATCACTGTATGCCTGCATTATTACCTGAGGCGACTTCTTCAGGTCGAAACCGATCAGTATCTTGTCGCCACTGTGACACATCCCTGAAAGCTGACCAAGAAACAGGCTGATCTCCTCATCCGGGAAATTGCCAATGTTGGAACCCAGGAAGAGAAACACCTTCCGCAAACCTGAATAACCGTTTAACTTTTTGATTTCATGAAAGTAATCGCCGGTTCTGGCATTAACATTCATTAAGGGGAACTCGGTCTTCAGGCTCTTAACCAGACCCATGTTGGCTTTATGGCTGATATCTATGGGAATGTAATTGAAATGTATGTTGTTTTCAACAAGAGCATGCAAGAGAATCTTCGTCTTCAGTCCGTCACCGGACCCCAGTTCAATCAAATCGAATCCATGGACTCCCTGGTGGAATGACGCAGTAATCTGTTTCTTATAGGTTTCAAATATTTCCAATTCACAATCGGTGAGATAATACTCGGGCATTTGCATTATATCCTGAAATATTAAGCTCCCGGCATCGTCGTAGAAATATTTCGACAATAAGAATTTATGGCCTGCGGTGAGACCTCTCAGAGTATCTGTTGCCAGTTCAGAAATAAGGGTTTGTTGCTCCATGATTTAATTTTTTTTCAAATGCTGCCAAGTCTGTTTATTGTTATACGGGGATGCCCATGCCTACAGGAATTCCAGTTTCAAAATGGTTTTCAGGATCATTACTCCACTCGAACCATCCGCCGTCGAATACCGAAACACGTGGCCATCCCATGAGCCAGGCATTAAACCATGCTTCGCTCCCGCGCCATCCGGTGCCACAATAAAAAGCCAGATGCTTGTCAGGTGTAATTCCTGCTTCTTTCCATATTGCGGCAACTTCCTGAGCCTCACGAACCGTGTGGTCGTTATTCCTGTAATTCTCCATGTGGTAGGCGTCGGAACCACAGTCAGCAAAAACAGCTCCGGGAATACGTCCCTTTTTCTCAATATAATTGTATCCGCTCACCTCACCGATGTATTCCGGCCAGCTACGTACACATACGATATCAGCATCACTGGCTTTTATCATCTCTTTGGCCTCGGCAATATCAACAATGACAGAAGGATTCACCGGGATCTGCGCCCCAAAATCAATAACCGGTTTTTTCGGCACATCATCAGTACTGATGGCATATCCGGCATCCTGCCACGACTGATATCCTCCATTTAACACACGCACATCTTTCACGCCGGCATAAATCATGATCATTGCATTACGTATTGCGCCAATATCACCTGCTGCACTTCCAGGGAACTCATCAGCATTATCAGGAAACATATATTTCCCATATAAAATAACCGTAGTATCCGTGGTAATTCCATGTTTCTCCAGGGCATCTTTAAGTTCGTCCGGCGCCCTCCTGTTCCAGCTCTCGGGATCTTCAAGAGCAAGAGTGTCCATGTCGATGGCACCCGGAATATGTCCTGACAAATAAGCGTCACGGTTGCGGTAATGTGAGTGGCATATCACCACTCTCTGACCATTAATTTCAGGAGGGATTCTTCCCGAGATAATTTCATTTACCCAACTGGCAGGTACAAGATTTTTAAAACGGGGAAGGAATTCCATGGGGAGTTCACTGTTTGCCGACCATTCATCAACAAAATGTGTGTATATATATATATGAGTGTAATTCCCCCCTGCAAACCGGGCAGCTACTTTTTCTGCCTCCTCTTTCGAGTAGCCATACAAAACAATCTCATGCTCCGGCAAAATTCCTTTCGCGCGTACTATTTCAATCCAATCGATATAGTTCGCCCACTTGGCAGAAAGACTTTTTGCACCACGTATGTGTCCGCCACGCTGCTCGTTTTGAAGTCGCCATCCATTATAGGCATCTGCCTCTCTGACATCTATAACCCTTGTCTCTTTGTTCTCTAAATGAAGTATTAACTGTTCCGTTGAAATCTCCTTGGTTCTAGTCATCCAGTCAGGTTCATTAAAGGTTATCTGTTTCTACCATCCTCAATTCAATGCCTTACCCCTTTTATTGTTTCATCATTGTCCCAAAAATGCCCTATCATAAGAGGGTTTAAGCTTATGAATACTATTCACTAATTGAAACAGATATTTCAGGCAATTGTTTAATTATTAAAGCAATGACTGTTAATTGTTTCAGGAAGGTTATGATTACCTGACTTATATTCAGGGCAAAAGGGAAATCATCCAGCCCGGGATATGTCTTCGCCCCCACCGGATGACTGATATTCGCCCAAAGTCATTTGTCAATACATAATTTTTGAGGGTCTGGAATGCCAATGACATTTGACCCTCAAAAACATGTAACCATTCCCGGAAATCCTATTAGGAAATATTGCGATGAAGAGACTAATGAGCCAACCTCCTATCTGGTGTGGAAAATGAAATTATCTGCGGCCGTAGAGCCTTACCAGCGCTTTCCTGCCCCTGACGGTATTTGCATCATACCAAAACTCTATACTTCTCACAACCCGATCGTGGCCAATCAGGTTAATGACTCTTGACCCCCTGCCTGCGATAATGGTGTGTCTCAGCTCAATTTCCTGTCTTCGTCCGCTGCCATATACAACAACTACCCTGTGAAAATCGACCGAGGCTCCTCTGACCTTTATCTGTAAAGCATTCAGGTCGCCTTTAGCTGCAGTGACCATTATAATATCATGATCAACCCTGTCATTAACAAGTTTCTCTCCCATAAATTTCCATTTAGCACCCTGGCCGTTGAGCGAGAGAGCTGAAAGCATAACTACAAGTACAATAAATGATAGTTTGGTTTTCATTTTTTCATGTATTATATCCTGTTGGACTGTCATTTCTCGTTCAGGTTTAACGGAGAAGGAATAAAATGTTTTCTATGCTTGTTACCGGCCTGACAAAAAAGAAGCTGCCTTTATTGCAGCCTCTTTCACAGTTTACCAAAACCAACCTAAAAACGTATTGTGAATAACTATTGTGCTATAATAGACGGATAAATAATCAAAAAGTTTGCTGACCGGTGAATTTTTTTTTAACACACTGTCATATGGACGATGATCTGCTCCTTGAAAGCCCTGAACATCATTCGCGAGGCCGGCCTGTTTGACAGTGCGAGATCGGATAAGGCCAATATAAGAGCTATACCATCATAACCATGCGATATTCAACAAACTTATCTGCAAGTGTCTTCATTTTTAATTACTATACCAGCCTCACGGAGTCTAAATTAATGGCATGGGGGGCTAATCTTTTAAGGTGATCTCAAACCTGCACCTGTTACCGTCCCACAGGGTTTCCCTGACTGTCAGCATACATGACGGCTCAAGCGCGGCAGCCATAGCCGTCATGGGATTAATGCAGTACATCCGGCATGGCTGTGCGGTACCCTTTTTCTTTGCTATGGCACAGAGAAGGCAGCTGCCACCCTCACCGGTAACAGTGCCGGGGCCCAGGGTGACATTCCATTGAATACAGCCGAATATGTCCGAGAATGTCGTGAACATTTGCTCCGGAGTCTCTATCCCCATCTGTATCCGCTGACCACGAGCCATCACCAACTGCTCTGCAGCCTTTTTATCAGTAACGGCTTCTCTGATTCCGAACCGTTCATAATTATCTATGGCATCTGCCAACACTCCTGCATAAAAAAGCTGAAGTAATTTTAATTTTTTGTCTGTTTCCATGACTCTATTTTTTTAAGTTTGTCACTGCAAAGATGTGACTGAAGAAGAAGCAAGTAAATAGTGATCATTCATCATTCTGAACGATGGACACAGAGCTACTGATAGAAAGATTCAGGAACCTGATTGATGAGACAGAGTTCGATCCGGCTGACATTGACTATTCAATCCTGGCTGGTCATGTGAGATTGCTGGACAGGATTGCAATGATTGAGAACAGCTCTCTGACAGTGTTTGATATGTTCCAGAAGAGGTATGTCTTTGTTCGTAACCGCTTCATGGAAATCCTTGGATATGATGCGGAACAAGCAGCCGGGGAGGGTTTTCCCTATTTCTTCAGGATAATGCACCCGGATGATGTTCCTATGGTTCTTGACACCACTACCCGGGCTATGAGATTCATGATGAAGGTGCCCCCTGCAGAGAGGCAGGATTATAAGACTGTATTTGAACACCGTCTCCGTGATACCTCTGGCCGTTACATCAGGCTCCTTCAGCAGGAAGCTGTGCTGGAACTTGACCTCAAAGGAAACCTGTGGCTTATAATGATCCTCGTTGATGTGTGTCCCAACCAGCAGGAAACCAAGTCTTTTCAGAGAAGCATAATCAATATCCGTACAGGCAGGACCCTGCTCTTCAACGAGGACAGACAGGGGCCGGGTACAACACTCAGTCAGCGCGAGGTGGAGATCCTCGAATATCTCGGGAGAGGATTTTTCAGCAAGGAGATAGCTGACAGGCTCTTTATCAGTGTCAACACGGTGAACAACCACAGGCAGAATATCATCAGGAAGATGGGACTGACAAACACAACTGAAGCTATCACCTATGCGCATAAGATAGGGATAGTATAGGCTATCCATTCCTGCAAACACTGAGCCATTTAGAGGGTATCTTCATATCCGGTTACAACCCGCGCTGACAGAAAGAAACAGGTGGTAGATGAAATACTTTTACTTTTAACAAATCCTTAACTGTAAGAGAGATAACTTTGAGATAATAATTATCTGGGATGATCCACTTTATTTAAATAAATTATGAAAATAAATTTCAGAAGGTTTCAGGTTTTAGCGCTGCTGGTGATGGCAGCTCTTCTTCTGCCGGTGGCACTTATGGGGCAGGGTACAAAGACTAATTTCTCGGGCAGATGGGTGTATAATGCCGATAAGAGCAACACCGGGCAGCCACAGGGTCAGACACCGGCACAAGGTCAGGGACAACGGCATGGCGGACAGGCCAGGGCAGGTATGGGTGGCAGCGACTTTACGGCAAAACAGGATGGCAACAACCTGATTGTTGAAACAACGATGAAAGCGCCTGACGGCACATCCAACACGGTAACAACAATGTACACCCTTGACAGCAAAGAGTGTATCAACCGCTCACGGGGAGGCGACAGCAAATCAGTTGCCACATGGTCCTCTGACGGGAGTAAGCTTACCATAAAGACAACACGGACAGTGAACAGGGGTGGTGAGACACGGACTATCAGCTCAACAGAGGTCTGGAGCCTCACAGACCCTGAGACACTCACTGTGGAGATGACTAGGCCTTCGCCCAGGGGAGAGAGAAAAATGACATCTGTTTACATCAAAAAGTAACTATATTTGCACGCGTGATACCCTGTTGCGGTATCACGCTCCCGGAGAGATGCCAGAGTGGTCGATTGGGGCGGTCTCGAAAACCGTTGTCCGGGTAACTGGACCTAGGGTTCGAATCCCTATCTCTCCGCAACCAGCACTGTAGGCCAGGGCCGTCAAGAACGGTCCTGGCTTTTATTTTTATGATGACAACGAATGAGCTTGCTCATGAGGAGAAAAGCATAAAAATATTAAGTATGCTCTACAGCGCATATCCGCATTGCTGGATGCGGTATCTTCCCTCACAGGATCACAAGCAAAGCTGGTAATCCCTTCTCTGATTTTAACACTCAACACTTGTATCTCACCCCCGGAAATCACCAACGGAGGTGAAACAAATGACATGTTATGCAGGTCTTCCTCAAAGTATATATTCCCATAATCCCGGGCCAGAGTTTTAGATAAAATAAAAGGAGTAATTTTACTTAACCTATGATAAAACAATCACGACGCAAATTAAGTGCGTGCTTTCAGGCCAAGGTTATCTTAGAAACCATTAAAAACCAAAAGATGCTGACAGAGTTGAGCCAGCAATATGAAGTTAAGGCAAATAGCGCCCCACAAAAGTGCGGACGCCGTTGCCACCTGCTGAATCATACCGCTGACTGTCAGACACAAGCAATGAAGACAGATTAGAATAACAGAAAAAATGATACAATGAGCACATTGAAGGATATACATGAAATAGATAATATCGAACTTATTTTCCTGAAACTGGAAGACTATGATGAAATAAAGCAATCAATGATTGAAGCTTATTCCAACATGCCTGGAATATACTGGGAGAAGAATCATATAAAAAAATTAATTGAAATATTTCCGGCGGGACAAGTTGGGATTAAGGTAGACGATGAAATAGCAGGCTGTGCTCTGGCAATAATAGTTGATTACTCTAAATTTAATGACAAACACACATATAAAGAAATTACAGGATCATTTAGTTTCAATACTCATAATTCAAATGGAGATATTTTATACGGTATTGATATATTCATCAGGCCAAAATTCCGGGGACTAAGACTGGGAAGAAGATTATATGATTACCGAAAAGAACTTTGCGAGAAGTTAAATTTAAAAGGGATTGTTTTTGGAGGACGGATTCCTAACTATCATAAATATTCTACCGATTTATCCCCGAAAGAATATATTGACAAAGTAAGGAAAAAAGAGATTCACGATCCTGTTTTTGATTTTCAGATGTCAAACGATTTCCATCCCGCAAAAATTATAAAAGGTTACTTAAAGGGAGATGAAGAATCAGAAGAGTATGCCGTTCTTCTCGAATGGGATAATATATATTATGAAAAACCTACAAAGAAAGCCTCTGTCATAAAAACAGTAGTCAGGCTAGGTTTAGTTCAATGGCAAATGAGATTATATAAAGATCTCGATGAGCTTATGCAACAAGTAGAATATTTTGTTGATGCAGTATCAGGTTACAGGTCAGATTTTGCACTTTTCCCGGAATTTTTCAATGCGCCATTAATGGCCAAATACAATCATTTGTCTGAATCAGATGCTATTAGAAAAATGGCCGAATACACAGAAGAAATTAAAAATCGTTTTTCAGAGTTGGCCATTGCATATAACATTAACATTATTACAGGTAGCATGCCGGAAATATTGGATGACAATCTGTATAATGCAGGTTACCTATGCAAGAGAGATGGTGGAATAGAAAGATTTGAGAAGCTTCATGTTACACCTGATGAGGCAAAAGTATGGGGTCTGCAAGGCGGCAATATCCTTCAAACTTTTGATACAGACTGCGGGAAAATAGGCATATTGATTTGCTACGATATTGAATTCCCCGAATTAAGCAGATTGTTGGCTAATGAAGGTATGGATATTCTATTTGTTCCATTTCTGACGGATACACAGAACGGTTATTCAAGAGTCAGGAGTTGTGCCCAGGCAAGAGCCATTGAAAATGAATGCTATGTTGCAATTGCGGGCAATGTTGGAAATCTGCCAAAGGTTCACAATATGGATATTCAATATGCACAGTCAATGGTATTTACTCCTTGTGATTTTTCATTTCCAACAAATGGAATAAAAGCCGAAGCTACTCCAAACACAGAAATGATTGTAATAGCAGATGTTGATATTGATATGTTAAGGGAATTAAATCAATTTGGAAGCGTTCGGAATTTAAAGGACAGAAGAACAGATCTTTATTCATTAACACATAAAAACAAATAATGGCAGTGCCTGACATTTTATATATGTAAAGACAATGGAACGAATAACAGCATTTGATATTTTAATTGCGTGCAGTTGTGCGAATCCGGATGGTGGGTTAAGGAATGATCCTGGTAAGTGGCTCATAATCATGCAAAATGCATGACACACGACTTACCTTTGTTGTCCGTCTTAGCTTGCGTTTTTTTGGTTATTTTTCAGGAAAACTAATCCGTATATACTCAATAATAGCTCGTTTAAAATATTTCCATTGGAAGTCTGCGGCCATTAGTACAGGGACCACACTCAAAATCAATCAATATATTTTCGACAGAATATCTATTTTATTCGTACCTGAGCGTTTTTACGGGATTCCTGTTTGCCACAGTCCAGGTTTGAGCGCTGACTGTAAATAGTGCTACAACGACCGCAGTGATTGGCCCGGCAATAAATGCCCATAGAGGCATAGGAGTGTGAAAATGAAACCTTCCAAGAAAGCTTGTCCCTATCAGATAAGCGATGGGCACAGCAATAAAAAAGGCCATGATCAGCCATTTGGTATAACTGGTAAGCAATAGGCGGATAACTGACAAAGTTGTTGCCCCATTAGCCTTTCTGATTCCGATCTCTTTGGTACGGTTTTCGGCAGTAAAAGATGCGAGTCCGAAAAATCCCATGCAGGCAAGCAGGAGTGCTATAACAAAAGCGTAACCAACTATTTTGGAGGGACGGCTTAGATTTGAATATGGTATCAGGTCACGAAATAATGTTGCCTGAAACGGTACTTCTGATTCGTAATGTTGGTATATTTTCCTTATTTCACCGGTGACTCCCTGAAAAGAACCTGCCGAATATTTAACCAGGATTATTGGTTTGTAATCTGATCTGATCGTGATTATAGTTGGAGTAATTGGTCCGGCCAGATCAATGGAATGAAAGTCTTTAAAAACACCGATTATGGTTCCTTTTTGTCCATCAAGGGTAATTGATGAACCGACAGGGTTTTCGTTTTTCATCACGCCGGCAGCCACATCATTGATCAAAAAACTTGTGGAATCGGTGGAAAAAGAAGGATCAAAAAATCTTCCTTCAACAATTTTGATATTCACCGTTTTGTTATAATCAAAATCAGAACTGACGCACCAGACTATAGGTTTTTCAGTAGCATCTTTCCCTTCCCAGTTCACCTCACTTGTAACCTTAGCTCCGCGACTCGGAATACAATTGGTAAAACTGACGGCATCAATTCCCGGAATAGCCAGCAATTCTGCCTTAACACTTTCGGCATGGAGCTGAATGTTTTTGGAATTGTCCAGAATTATAAGCTTATCCTGATCCACCCCAACATCATAATTACGCATGTAGCTATCCTGGGTCTTGATAATCATCATGCAAATAATCAAAACAATAGGAATGGTAAATTGAAAGACAATAAGGCTTTGCCTGAATATACTGTAACTGTGACCCTTAATTATTCCCCCTTTGAGTGCATCGATGGGATCAGATGATGCCAGATATAAAGCAGGTAATAATCCCGAGATCATACTGGAAAACAACGTGATGAGGATAGAAAATGCAATAATATTGAAATCCAGCAATCGCAAATGTATATCGTAGTTAAACATCGTATTAAACCCTATAAGAAGCACCTGGACCAGAATGATCGCGACAAAAAGGCTTAATAAAGTGATAATTAATGTCTCACCCAGGAACTGAAGGATAATTTTCGATTTACCTGAACCTGCTACCTTCCTGATACCAATCTCACGGTATCTTCTGAAATTCAGAGCAATGGCGATGTTAATATAATTGAAACATGCAATCAACAGAATGGCAAGACCGATAGCACCGACAATTACAATGTTTTCCATTTCATTCCAAACTCTTTTCCCGTCGGAGTACGAGTACAAAATTTGTTCTTTAAGGGGAAACAGAAAAAGTTCCTGGTTTAAGGTTGTTTCCTGATTTTTGATCAGGTCTTTGATCTTGTTCTCAACCTCCTTATAGTCGACATTATTCTTCAGTAAAACCCAGGTTTCATTTGCAGTAGCTCCCGTTTCGCTGGCCCAAGTGTTATCAGCCATAAATTTTGAAAAAGGAATTACATAATCAAACTGCATCACCGATTGCCTGCAAACATCCTGAAACACGCCGGCAACTACAAAAGCTTCTTTTTTGTTATCATCTCTCAGGATAAGAGTTTTACCCACGCAATTAGTGCTTTCGAAGAATTTCATTGCCATACGTTCCGATATTACGATTGAATTCGGATCAGTAAGTCCATTTATATTACCGGTCTGGCTAAGTGGAAAAGTGAAGACATCAAAGAAGTTGTCATCAGCATAGAATCCATTCTCTATAAATGTTTTATCACCATTTGTGAAGGAATAATCGCTTTGAGCAATCCGTGTAATACACTCTATTTCAGGCGCCTGCTCTTTCAATACATCAGTCAGTGATGCCGAAAGAAATTTCTTGGGAAAACGATCCCCGTTGAAAAAGGTCACATAGGCATCAACTGCATATAGCCGGTTGTAGTTCTTGTGGAATTTGTCATAACTGAATACATTCTGGATATAGAGTACAGAAATAATTGCACAGGTAAGTCCAAATGTCAGACACACAAAATTAAGTATGCTATATGTTTTTTTACGCCACAGGTAGCGTAAGGCAATTTTTAAAAAACTTTTAAGCATTACATGCGGATTAAAATCTTACAGAAGGGATAAATGATAAAGATGTCATCAAATCTTATGCCAACAGAGTCATTAGTAAGATGAAATTATTAAGACTTTCGATTAGGGCGATTTAATACCTGCAGGCTTCATTCCTTACTTCACTTCACTTGACTTAAAACTGGTTTCGAAATATATTCCCGTCATTATTTAGCCATAATGAAATTTTGAAATCATTAAGCAATAAGCAATTGCGCTTAATATCTGCAATTTAACGGATTGTTGGTTTAGTCAGGATGCGATGGAACACAGCACTAATGCACAAATTATGCAATCCCCATCCTTCCGGTCAACATTATTGTCTGCATTTTGTTTGTTTATGAAGTATAGCCATTATCATGACCGAAAAATCATTTGCCATAGAGGGTATGAACTGCGCTTCATGCGCATCACATGTAGAGAAGGCCGCCTCAAAGGTTGAAGGGATAACCTTTGCCAGTGTCAATCTGGCTACGGAGAGACTGACTATCAGGTATGATGACAGGCAGGCTTCGCAGGACCTGGTCATCGACGCTGTCAGCAAGGCAGGCTACAAGGCCATTGACGATGAGAAGGCACTCAGGGCATCACGGTCGGAGACAGACAGGCTGAAGACGAGGCTCATACGGTCTTTGATTTTCACCATACCCCTGCTTCTGCTCACCATGTCATCCATGGCAGGTGCCAGGCTGCCCTCACTCTTCTCTCCCGACAGCAGCCCGCTGACATTCGCTCTGCTGCAGCTTCTGCTCGCGACCCCCGTGGTCATCACCGGCCGCAGTTTCTATCTCGCCGGCACAAGGACGCTCCTCAGGGGTAATCCGGGGATGGACACACTGGTTGCCATGGGCACCGCTGCCGCGTACCTTTACAGTATCTATGCAACACTCCGTATTGCAGGAGGCCAGGGCCATTTCGTCCACAGTCTCTATTATGAGTCTGCCGCGGCCATCATCACCCTGATCACCCTTGGCCGTTTTCTGGAGGCACGGTCAAAGGCCAGAGCAGGCAGCGCAATAAAGAAACTGCTCTCTCTTGCTCCTCCCCTCGCCACGGTTCTGCGTGACGGAAAAGAGAAGACGGTACCCGCCTCAAAGGTGACGGAGGGTGATCTCATCATAGTAAAACCCGGCGAACGCTTTCCTGTTGACGGTATCGTTACCTCCGGTGCAACCACAGCGGACGAATCGATGCTCACCGGTGAGAGCACACCTGTGGAGAAGAGCGAAGGGTCAGAGGTGACCGGTGCCAGCATCAACGTTAATGGCTCGGTCGTCTACCTTGCCACCCGCGTTGGCACCGACACCACCCTCGCGCAGATAGTAAAGCTGATGGAACAGGCACAAGGTACCAAGGCACCGATAGCCAGGCTGGCTGACAGTATCTCAGGCGTCTTCGTGCCGGTGGTCATGGTGCTGGCCCTCCTGTCTGCTTCAGGATGGCTCATTGGCACAGGCGACTTCCGGCTTGCCTTCACGGTGCTCATCTCCGTGCTTATCATCGCCTGCCCCTGCGCCCTCGGGCTGGCAACGCCGGTGGCGGTGATGGTTGGCACCGGCAGAGGGGCACAGCAAGGCATACTGATAAAGAGCGGGATGGCACTGGAGACAGCCCGGAAAGCGTCCGTGGTGGTCCTCGACAAGACAGGCACCATCACAACAGGCATACCGGTAGTTACCAACATAGTGCCATCGTTGTCATCTGACGACAGTAAACTCATCAGCCTGGCAGCCTCGGCCGAGAGCCGTTCGGAGCACCCTGCAGCCAGAGCAGTGACAGCATACGCCAAAGAGAAAGGCCTCAGCATCTCTGTACCAGAACGATTCAGTGCCCTGCCCGGCTACGGGATAGAAGCCTTCGCCAACAACACTCAAATCCTCGCCGGCAGCCGCAGACTGATGGAAGAGAGGACGATTGATACTTCCGCCGTTGACAACGAGGCAGAGCTTCTGGCTTCACAGGGAAAGACAGTGATGTATGTAGCTGCCAAGGGTATCTGCCTTGGCATAATAGCCGTTGCTGATACCATCCGCCAGGGCTCGGAAGAGGCCATCAGGGATCTTACCCGTATGGGACTTGAAGTGGTTATGATAACAGGCGACAGCCTCCAGACAGCAAGTCATATAGCCAGGGAGGCAGGTATAGATAAGGTGATCGCCGGTGTCCTCCCCGGGGAGAAAGCAGGTGAGATACAGAAGATCAGGAGCCAAGGAAAAATAGTCATCATGGCTGGTGACGGTATCAATGACGCCCCTGCCCTCGCCACGGCAGACGTTGGCATCGCTATCGGTTCCGGCACGGATGTGGCCATAGAGGCAGCTGACGTGGTGCTTATAAAGAACGACCTGCGTGATGTGGTGAAGACTCTAAGGCTGAGCAGCAGCACCATGCGTAATATCAGGCAGAACCTCTTCTGGGCATTCTTCTATAACGCAATGGGTATCCCGGTGGCGATGGGTGTCCTGCACCTCTTCGGCGGGCCACTGCTGAACCCGATGATCGCTGCCGCAGCAATGAGTTTCAGCTCCGTCTCCGTGGTCTGGAATGCACTGAGAATAAAAAATGCCAGACTCTGAAAACAAAATCCTGCATTTTTTTTGCTGCAATTAAACCTTTGATAACAGTCTGCATCAGAGTAATTGTAAACAGTAAACAAACCAAAGAATATTAAAACAATTACTCATGAAGACAAGGCTTTTTCTTACAGTAGCAGCATTTGCAGCCCTGACAGTTCTTGCATCAGCACAGACGGCTCAGCAAAGCCAGGATCAGACCGGCAGAGGCCGCGCAGCCGGAAACGTATATGTAGATAGTGATAAAAACGGTGTATGTGACAACTATGAAAATGGAACACGACCGGGTCGCAGAGCTTATTCAGCTGGCGTGAACCAGGATTCAGTGAACAGGAGCACCGGCAGAGGCCAGGGCCAGGGTATACATGCCGGCCAGAGAGGTGGCCAGAGAGGTGGCCAGGGACGCGGACAGGGAGTCGCAACAGGCAGAGGACAGGCACGCGGTAACGGACAGGGTCGTTTCAATGGCCGGGGTCCGGCATTTGTTGATGCCAATAAAGACGGCATATGTGATAACCTGCAAGTTGCCAACCAGCAGGCACCAGTCAAGAAATAGTAAGCAGGCAGGAACATATAGGCAACAGTGATTAGAGGAGGCTGTCTCATAAGATGAGTGCAGCCTCTTTTTTGTTGATTAAGTTCCTGACCTTCCCTGCAAGGGCACTATCAGATTTCCAGTGCTCCCTTAGTTAAGCCTGCACCTGATACATCAACTCCTTTTGTACCAATACTCTGCCACTACTCCTTGCCCGTCAAAAAATCTATACTAACTTTAACCCTTACCCTTTAACCTTTAACCTTTAAATATTTCCCTTCCTATTGCACCTCAGTATAATCATACCACTGTACAATGAGGCCGAAGTCATTGAGGAGACTATCAGCAGGCTGGTATCCATTTCGCTGCCAGGTTTCGTTGACCAGGCAGAGATAATTGTAGTTGATGACTGTTCGTCCGACGGCTCCTCACAGCTGGCAGAGCAGCTGGCCATAGGTATTACGCACATGAAGGTTGTCATGCTCCCCGTCAATAGTGGCAAGGGAGCAGCGGTGTCTGCCGGTGTAAGGGAGGCAAAGGGCGATACTATCATCGTTCAGGATGCCGACATGGAGCTTGACCCGACAGATATACCAGGCCTTCTTGAAAAATATCATAAAGAAAGGCTTGACCTTCTGAGTGGATCGAGGTTCATCTCCGGGAAGCGTTACGGTGGCTATGCCGCTCCGGCCACTGCTCTCAACAGGCTGTTCTCCTCGATAGTATCCAAGCTGACAGGGAGCCGTATCACTGACATGACCTGCGGATACAAAATCTTTAGCAGAAGCCTCTTCGAGAGCCTGTCACTGAGGGAAAAAGGGTTTGGTTTCGAGACTGAGCTGGTGACAAAAGCATTGAAGGTTCAGGGTATATTGTACGGGGAGAAGGAGGTGAGCTACCACCCAAGGAGGAAGAGCCAGGGAAAAAAGATCAATCTGGCTGACGGGATCACGATAGCGGGCAGTATGTTTAAATACGGTATTG
>JAVEYS010000031.1:0-30229 GCA_034003345.1 Bacteroidales bacterium | reverse complement strand
GAATTAAGAATTAAGAAATAAGAATTAAGAAATAAGAATTAAGAAATAAGAAATAAGAAATAAGAAATAAGAATTAAGAGTTAAGAAATAAGAATTAAGAGTTAAGAAATAAGAATTAAGAGTTAAGAAATAAGAATTAAGAGTTAAGAATTGAGGGTTAAGAATTTAAGAGTCAAGAGCTAAGGAGTTGACCTTCTGACTTTTAGACTTTCGACTTTGCAGATTTTCGACTTTAAGACAACAGATAACTAATAACTAATAACAAATCCGTAAGATGGCGTATAATTTAAGAAACCGCAGTTTCCTGAAACTGCTTGACTTTACACCTGAAGAGATAAAATTCCTCCTCGATCTGTCATTTGATCTCAAGAAGGCTAAATATGCAGGTACAGAACAAAAGAGACTTACAGGTAAGAACATTGCCCTGATATTTGAGAAGACATCCACTCGTACGCGCTGTGCCTTTGAAGTTGCCGCATTAGACCAGGGAGCACATGTTACCTACCTCGGCCCTTCAGGGTCACAGATTGGTCATAAGGAGTCGATGAAAGACACTGCAAGGGTTCTGGGGCGGATGTTTGACGGAATTGAGTACAGGGGTTACGGGCAGTCTGTTGTTGAAGAGCTGGCGGCCTATGCGGGTGTGCCGGTATGGAACGGACTGACCACTGAGTTCCATCCCACACAGATTCTTGCTGATTTTATGACAATCATGGAGCATTGTGATAAACCTCTGGATAAGATCAGCTTCTGTTATCTTGGTGATGCACGCAACAACATGGGTAACTCGCTGATGGTCGGTGCTGCAAAAATGGGTATGGATTTCCGTGCTGCAGCACCTAAGGTTTGTCAGCCATCAGATGAGCTTGTTGCGAAGTGCAGGGAGATAGCCAGGGAGACAGGTGCGAAGATCACCCTTACGGAAGATGTGGCTGAGGCTGTCGGAGGAGTGGATTTCCTTTACACGGATGTATGGGTGTCAATGGGAGAGCCTGAGTCGGTATGGGAGGAGAGGATCAGACTGCTGAAACCTTATCAGATAAATGGAGAGGTGATAATACTAACCGGTAACCCGAAGGTCAAGTTTTTGCATTGCCTGCCCGCTTTCCATAACAGGGAGACGAAGATGGGAGAGGAGATTTATAATAAATATGGTCTTGACGGTATGGAGGTATCAGAAGAGGTCTTTGAGTCACATCATTCAATAGTCTTTGATGAGGCCGAGAATCGTATGCATACTATCAAAGCAGTAATGGTAGCAACGCTGGGTTACTGATCCCGTTGCTGGAACAGAAGCAGTGTGGCTCACCTGCAGGACGTTACATAACTCTGTGTTAAATAGGATTACCCGCAGATTATACTTAGATGACACAGAGTCACACTGTTTCTGTTAATCCTCAGACAATAAGGGCTTTTACGAAATAGAATGTCATCAGTAGTGCAGCTGCGAGTTTCAGACCCACACCTGTAAGAAAGCCTAGCAGGCTGCCGAAGCCTGCTTTGAGGGCATATCTGATATCATCCTTGAAGATGAGTTCACCAACAAAGGCTCCAATGAAGGGCCCGATGATAATACCCGGGGGTCCCAGGAAGAGCCCTATTATCAACCCCACGGTAGCTCCTCTCATCCCATATTTTGATCCACCGAACTGCCGCGTTCCCCAGATGGGCACCACATAATCGATGACCGTGACCACCACAGCGATAACTCCAAGTATTATGAACATGTTCCTGCTGATGTCTGCAAACCTGGTAAAATGCAGCGCTACCAGACCAAGGTAGGCCAATGGCGGACCTGGCAGGATAGGTAAAAGACAACCGGCTATGCCAAGTATCATAAGCATAATGGCTACAGCCAAAAGAAGATAATCCATCTGATAAAGGCTTACAATAAAGATGACATGAGAACCCTATCTGGTGCCCAGCTCATCAAAATCAACATCGGAGAATTCGCTGGCAGCTACTTCAGAAACGGCTTCCTCAGCTTCCTCCATCGATTTGTTTATGTTCTGTGCTATCTCTCCGTTACTAGCGAAGGTAACAGCCTCGCGCAAGCCCTCCGTGAACTTCTCAAAGTCCTCTTTATAGAGAAAGATCTTGTGTTTTTCATAGAACATCTTCCCCTCTTTCCCCATCCTTTTTTTGCTCTCGGTAATAGTCAGGTAGAGATCCTCATGCCTGGTCGACTTGACATCAAAAAAGTATGTTCTCTTACCAGCTCGCACAACTTTAGTGAACACCTCCTCCTTATCACTTCTCTCATTCTGATCTCCAATTCTGCCTTTCTCGTCTTCCATTATTAGCGAATGTTTTAGGGTTTCAATCGGTTAGTATGGTCAAATGTAACAATTATTTTGCCAACTCAAAATGGAAGATTTAAATTGTAAGAGTTTTTTGTTTGCCGGCTTCGAATGCATGCCTATTTTTATAACTTTGCTGCCTGAAAAATCTGTTCTTTAAATGATAAGCAGAAGACAATTAAGGATCAAGGCGCTTTCCGTGCTTTACGCCTGCAACAGGAAGGAGCTTGATGACCTGGAAACCGCCGAGCAGGAGCTTATCTTAAGCATCAGAAAGAGTTACGACCTCTTTCATTATATTTTGCTTCTGCTTATTGCACTCTCTGAGATAGCACGGGAAAAGGTTGTACTCTCGCGGGCTAAGAAGATTCCTGGTCCAGATGATCTTAATCCCAATACTCGTTTTGCAGAGAACAGAGTCATAGCCCAGATCAGGAACAATGATCATCTGCGTGTCTACGCGGAAGCCTCTCCGGCATTATGGACCAAGAAGGACAAGATAACAAACTTCAGGTCACTGAGCCGATGGCTGGAGACTCTCAGTCTTACATGGGCTGACCGCCCGGAGGTGGTTAGAATTATCTTTAATGAGATGACCAGATGGGAGGTCTACGGGGAATACATGAGTTCTTCTGACATTAGTTACCGTTCTGATATGCGGTTTGTTAAAGACCTGGTAGCAAAATTTCTTCCTGCCTCCGATAACCTCGCATCAATCCTCGAAGAACAATCGGTCTACTGGAATGATGACCTGCCATTTGTGGCTTCTATGATACGCAACTCGTTAGGTAAATTAAAAGAAAATGACGATGGCAGGACTACTCTCTTTCCACCGCTGTTTACCAACGAGGACGATGAGTTGTTTGTTAAGGTCCTTCTCAGAAAGGCAATCCTTAACAATGAGAAGAATAGTGCGCTTATTGATGCACATACCACTAACTGGGAGGTGGAGAGGATTGCTCTGATGGATAAGCTTGTCATGCAACTGGCAATAACAGAGATAGTTGAATTCCCTGAGGTGCCGGTGAAGGTTACACTTAATGAATATATTGAAATAGCAAAGGATTATAGCACGACCAAAAGCAGTACTTTTGTGAACGGAATACTTGATAAAATCGTCAGGGAGATGCGTACCACCGGCAGTTTTACCAAGGCAGGAAGAGGGCTTATAGGTGAGTAGACAGATGGTTGTGCAGCACGCTATAATGTCTTTAAATTAAATTTTATGGAGATGAAAAAAGTAGTCACATATCTTTTGGGCGTTTTGGTGGCAGCAGGATTACTTACGGCTTCCTGTGGGAGGAGTTCATCAGGTGCCACAAAGTATATGCCTTCAGATACCACCGGTACAGCAGTCATTACATTCAATTCGCCCGAACACAATTTTGGCAAAGTGAGTACCGGGGAAAAGGTAGGATGTATATTCACCTATACCAACACCGGAGATGCTGATCTGGTAATAGCGTCGGCTACTGCAAGCTGTGGCTGCACAGTTCCCAAATATAATAAAAGGCCAGTGCCCCCGGGTACCACCGGTACCATTGAAGTATCTTTCGATACTGCAGGTCGGGAGGGAATGCAAACAAAAACTGTTGTAGTTCAGTCAAATGCAGAGAATAATTTAGTTATTTTGCGTATTATTGCCGAGGTTGTAAAGAAACAGGAATTGAGAAATAAGAAATAAGAAATAAGAATGATCTGATACAGAGTGTAATGCCTCTTCTGCAAGGATCTACGCTTTGCTCCGACATGACCGGATGACCTTATATCTCAGACCTTCAGACCTTATAAAAAAACTGTAACTGATAACAAATACCAACAAATAACAATTACAAACATGACAACACTCGCATTAATTTATTTACAGGGCACCCCTGCAGGTCAGGGAAGTCCGAATATGCTAACCGGCCTTCTTCCTTTGCTTCTTGTCTTTGTGGTTTTTTATTTTTTCATGATCAGACCACAGATGAGAAAGCAGAAAGAGCTGAATAACTACCGCAATGCAATTTCCAGGGGTGATAAGGTTATAACCACAGGAGGCATTTACGGAAAAGTTATTGATGTGACTGACAGCGTCATAACCATTGAAATTGCAAACGATGTTAAAATAAGGGTAGATAAGAACGCTATTCTCAGGGATCCGTCAGACGTAACTGCAAAACAGTAATATCTCGTACGGTGGGGGGCAGCATGAACGAACAACCGAAACGATCAGAAAAATTCATCAACAGGGAACTGCCTGTTTTTGCTTTCTTCCTGCTGCTATCGTTCATTTTCTGGTATCTGAATGAACTGAGCAAGGAGCTCCAGGGTACGATTAATTATCCTGTCAGGTACATCAATCCACCAAAAGACCGCATTGTTACGGGAGAGCTACCGCCTAAGCTGGAGATGGACCTGAGAGGCCCCGGCTACTCTATTCTTAAGGTAAAGCTCTCAGGAAGCAGGGCTCCGGTAGTAATTGATTTTTCGAAATTAACACCGCGCCGTGTTCCCGGTGCCAGGCCTCAATATTACCTTGTTACTTCCGGTCTCATTAACAATTTCTCAAAGCAGATGCATGCTGATTTCGACATCCTCTCCATTCACCCCGACACTCTTTATTTTGGTTATGACAAGCTGGTAACCAGGATGGTACGGGTGATTCCGGACCTGGATGTTGAACTTGGAGAGGGAAAGAAGGTAATAATTGTTCCTGACCCTGACAGTATTACTGTGACTGGCCCTGCACATGTGCTGGATACCATTGATGGTATCCACACAATCCATCGGTCTTTTAAGCGCATGAATGAAAATTTCAGGTCGAGAGTGCGGATTGATTGCCCTGATTATCTCCAGACAATACAGAAGAGAATAAATGTTGAGGTGACCATCACCGGCAAGTCATCTTCCTTTTTCGGCATGAAACAGGGAAAGGCGAATTAATCAGAGTTATATGGCGATAAGGCTTGGCATTACCGGCGGCATAGGTAGCGGCAAAACAACTGTCTGCAGGATATTCAAAGTCCTTGGTGTACCCATCTTCGTTGCTGATACTGTTGCTAAAGAGTTGATGCACAGTGACCCTGCTATTCGTGATGTTATAAATGCCATTGCAGAAAAGGATCTTTATCCTTCGGGAGAGCTTGACCGCAAGGAGCTGGCCCGGATTATCTTCAACAGGCCGGAACTCCTGTACAGGGTAAATGTCGTTGTACATCCTGCAGTCCTCCAAATGTTTGACATGTGGGCCGGCCAATCAGATGCACCTTATGTCATAATGGAGGCGGCAATACTTTTTGAAGCCAAGGCCGATGTGCATCTTGACAGGATTGTTACAATTTCAGCTCCCGTTGAGGAACGGATTGCACGTGTTATGAGTCGAAATGACCTTAGCCGTGAGGAGGTAATAGAAAGGATAAATAATCAGCTTGAAGATGACGAAAGAGAAGACCAGTCGTACTACGTCATCAATAATGCTGACAATGAGATGATTATTCCGGAGATTTTAAAAATACATGATGACATGCATCGTCTTGCTGGAAGGAAAAGGTGATGGGGAAGTTTGCAAAATGGATTGGAGGAGGGCTGGGGTTTGTTTTTGGCGGGCCTATAGGGGGATTGCTGGGATTTTTTCTCGGATCTTTCGTTGACGGAACAACAGTGACCCACTCTCAGATCGGGAACAGCAGGGTTTACCGGACAACGCCAGGCGATTTCGGGATGAGTCTGATCATACTTATTGCTGCCGTTATGAAGGCAGATGGTAAGGTTCTCAGGTCAGAACTCGACTACGTGAAGCGTTTTTTCGTTTCACAGTTCGGCCCCGGCACTGCACAGGAGGCCCTGCAGATGCTCAGGAATCTTCTCAAACAGGATATACCGTTGCAAAACGTCTGTTCCCAGATAAGGAATAATATGGACTACCCCTCGCGGTTGCAGTTGATTCATATACTTTATAACATCTCGGCGGCTGACAACCGTTTTGAAAAGGCGGAGATAGATATGATCAGTTCAATTGCCAATATGCTGGGGATATCAGCCACTGATTATGAGTCAATACGCAACATGTTTATCCCTTCAACAGATGCATCTTATCGCATACTTGAAGTGGAGCGTACGGCAACAGAAGAGGAACTAAAGAGGGCATACAGAAAGATGGCCCTTAAATACCACCCGGATAAGGTCAGCCACCTGGGGGAAGATTTCCGCAAGACAGCAGAGGAGAAGTTCAAAGCTGTGAACGAAGCCTGGGATAAAATAAAAAAAGAACGTAATATTGTATGATAAAATATTAATATTCAGTAATTAATAATAAACTAACATAAAAATGAACCTTAAAGATATTCTGGCAATTTCGGGTGAAGGCACGCTCTTCAAATTCATTGCCCAGGGTAAGAACGCCGTTATAGTGGAAAACCTTGAATCCGGCAGGCGTTTCAGTGTCGGAGCCGCCTCGAAAGTAAGCTCACTGGATGAGATAGCTATCTTCACCAGGGAAGGAGATATTCCCCTTGGTAAGGTTATGGACATGCTGTGGGAGAAGGAGACAGGTGGTGAAGTGCTGTCACATAAGATGCCTGACGCTGATCTCAGGAACTATTTTGCAGAGGCTCTTCCCGAGTATGATCGTGACAGAGTATACATCTCCGATATCAGGAAGGTACTTCACTGGTATAATATCCTTCACAAGCTCAACCTGTTGATCAAAGAGGAAGAAAAGCCGGAAGAGAAACCGGAGGAGCTTAACGATGAGGCAAAAACAGAATCAGGGGATAATACGTCTGTGACAAAACCGGCAGCAGAGCCCAAGGGCAGGAAACCTGCAGGTGCCAGTGGCGGGAAGTCAAAACCTGTGGCAGGCAAGTAACATGGCTATTACTAACTTCGGTGGTGACGAGGTTATATATGGTTACGATGAATCAAAAGTAATCATCTTACCTGTTCCTTTTGATGCCACCAGTACCTATCTGCGGGGTGCTGACAAGGGGCCTGAAGCTATTTTTGAAGCCTCTCAGGCTCTGGAGTTTTATGATCCGGAGACCGGATCGGAGGCACATAAGGTTGGCATTCATACTCTGCCACCACTTGATTGCGGGGATGACCCGGCGGAGCTTACAGAAGAGGTCTACAAATCTGTCTCGCGGCTTTTCAGCGAACAACGGTTCCCTGTTGTCATCGGCGGCAATCATACTGTTAGCATAGGGGCCTTCAGGGCAGCTGCGGAGGCCTTCAGCGGGCTGACGATACTGCAGCTTGACGCACACTCAGACCTGCGCCCTGTATATGAAGGATCACCACTCAACCATGCGTGCGCCGCAGCCAGGGCTAAAGAGTATGCCCCGCTGGTGCAGGTCGGTATAAGAAGCATGGCCGCGGAAGAGCTTCCTTTTGTTGACCGGGAGAGGATATTTTACGCTCATGAACTATGGGCAGACAGGTCACTTTACACCAGCGCGCTGGAGCTCCTGTCAGATAATATATATATTACCCTTGACCTTGATGTTTTCGATCCATCAATAATGCCATCAACAGGCACACCCGAACCGGGAGGGCCTGATTATCGTGAGCTGATGTTCTTCCTCCGTGATATCTTCAGTAAACGTAATGTTATTGGATTTGACGTTGTTGAACTATGCCCGTCACCAACAAATAAAGCACCGGATTTCATGGCCGCCAGGGTTATCTACCAGATGCTGAGCTATAAATTCGGTCTGTAAGTAATTACAGAGGCCTGTCAAACTGTTTTGCCTCCTCCCAAATGACATTCATCTCATCAAGCGTCATGTCACGCAGTGAGAGGCCTTTGGCCAGTGTCTTCTGTTCCAGATAGTTGAATCTGCCAATAAACTTCCTGTTGGTCTTTTCAAGGGCAGACTCCGGGTCTATCTCGTAGAGCCTGGCAGCGTTAATTATTGAGAAGAAGAGGTCGCCCAATTCAGCCTCAATATCCACCGGTCGCCCCGAAAGAACTTCATGCTTGAGCTCATCCAGCTCCTCGGTTACCTTGTCCCATATCTGTTCCTTCGAATCCCAGTCGAACCCCACACCCCTTACTTTCTCCTGTATACGATTGGCTTTGATGGTAGCAGGCAGTGATGCGGGCACTCCTGAGAGTACCGGCTTATACACATCGTGCTCATTCATCTTGAGCTTCTCCCAGTTCTCTTCCACCTCTCTGGCGCCATTAGTGACGCTGACATCACCAAAGACGTGAGGGTGACGGTAGGTCAGTTTGCTGTTTATGCCCTCAAGAACATCTCCCATATCAAACAAACCCTTCTCTAATCCTATCTTTGCGTAGAAGACTATATGAAGCATCAGGTCACCGAGTTCATTGCAGATAGCGTCATTATCATCCTGCAGTATTGCATCAGCAAGTTCATATGTCTCTTCAATTGTAAGTTTTCTCAGTGTCTGGTTTGTCTGCTTACGGTCCCATGGGCATTTCTCTCTCAGCTCGTCAATGATGTCAAGAAGCCTGATAAATTCCTTTATTGATTTTTCTCTCATCTGAAAATTTGTTTATTTAAATAGTCCCTCTTTTTCCTGGTCATCATGTCTTGCTTCAACGCGTACAGCATCTCCGGTGTCAATGCCGAAAAGCTGGCACAGGTTTGCTCCGTTTATTGATACCTCAAGTAGTTCAAGAGTATTAAAGCGTGTGACAATCTCTCCAACAGGTTCATCACTGTACAGACAGCTGATCTTTTCGGTATAGTACTGGTTGCTCTTTATCAAAATCCTGAATTCTCTTCCATCAAAGACCCTGGCGAAAATCTCCCGGGTAATATTGGTTACTGCATTACCGTATGAATCTATGAAGATAACGCTCCCGATTATGATATCGCGGTCTATTGTTGCCCTGAGGGGTACTTTTTCGGATACTGCAGAGACCTTATTTCCCAGGCTTTCCGGAGCCTGGCCTGCAATTATTGCGGCAGCTGTCTGGACGAAAAGTGTAATCTCATCGGCTCTCTCTTTATTGGCAAGGCTGATAATGAGGTCAGGGCTGGTGTTAATGATAAGGTTGAAAATACCGTTATCGGCACCTATGAACCAGTGTCCCAGTGCTTTTACCAGGAGGTGTGGGGTGTCACCCGAACCTTCGCTGCTGATGAATACAAGGTGGATAGTGCCCTCAGGATAGTGACTGAAGGTATTCCTGATAACGAAAGCTCCGTGCATTATATTCAGGGGAGGTATTCCCCCGGCGTTGTTCACCACTACAGCGCCCGGGCATACAGTGGATAGTTTCCCCCGGAGGATCCCGTTGAAGAAATCATCCTCTCTCCACTCGGTAGTAAGTGTGATCAGTGCCATCCTAAAATTGTTACCACAAAGATAATCTTCTGCAAAAAATAAACTTACTTTGCGGTAAGAGGGATAGATAAAAAGGTCTGTAATCGTAACAAACTGGCATACAACCCGGAGAAAGTAAGAGAGAAAAAAGGCGGATGACGGAAAAAGTAATAATGCTTGATGAGATTGATCCTGTGGTCATGCTTGGACCCACCAACAGGCTGCTTGAAAAGATCCAGGGCTATTTTCCGAAGATAAGGCTGATCGCCAGAGGTAATGAGGTCAAATGTATCGGCGAGGAGGAAGAGGTGACCCTTTTTGCCGCTAAGATGTATGAGCTGATAGAGTACTACAGGCGTTTTAAACGGCTTGATGAGGGAGATATTGAGAGGTTTCTGCTTGATGATGATCATATGCGTTCAGCGTCCAACGGTGACTTTGAGGAGGCACTGGTCTTTGGCACTAACGGCAGGCCGGTAAGGGCACGTACGGTCAATCAGCTCCAACTGGTCAGGGAGTATGCTTCCAATGACCTGATCATTGCTGAGGGTCCGGCAGGGACAGGCAAGACCTATACTGCAATAGCATTGGCTGTCAGAGCATTGAAGAATCATGAGGTCAAAAAGATTGTTCTTACACGCCCTGCTGTGGAGGCAGGGGAGAGACTCGGATTTTTGCCTGGCGACATGAGGGATAAACTTGATCCCTATCTGCAACCGCTTTATGATGCCCTGAATGACATGATTCCAATTCGTAAGCTCGAACAATGGATAGAGGATGGGACTGTACAGATTGCACCCCTTGCTTTTATGCGCGGACGAACTCTGGAGACAAGCTTTGTTATCCTTGATGAGGCGCAGAATGCAACTATCAGCCAGCTGAAGATGTTTCTTACTCGTATGGGTGTGAGTTCAAAGTTTATACTGACAGGTGACACCACGCAGATAGATCTGCCAAGGAGAAGCGAATCCGGATTGCTACAGGCGATACAACTGCTCACCGGTATAGAAGGGATATCAGTAATAAGATTTGATGAGCGTGATATAGTAAGACACAGGCTCGTGAAACAGATTGTCAGGGCATATGATAATGAGGAAAAGAACAGAAACGAAGAACAAAAGGAGACCAAATAACAGGATATGAAAAAAGCTATTACAGGAACAGATTATAATTTTCCGGGACAGAAAGGAGTCTACAGGGGCAAAGTCCGTGATGTTTACAATATTGATGATAAGTACCTGCTTATGGTTGCTACTGACCGCATCTCAGCGTTTGACGTCGTTCTTCCCGAAGGCATACCATACAAGGGTCAGGTGCTTAACCAGATAGCCTCAATGTTCCTTGATATGGTGAGCGATATTGTACCTACATGGAACATCGCCACTCCCGATCCGAACGTTACCGTAGGGGTAAGGTGCCAGACATACCCGGTTGAGATGATCGTAAGGGGCTATCTTACAGGAAGTTCATGGAGACTGTACAAATCTGGTGGCAGGGAGATCTGCGGGATACCTCTTCCGGAAGGAATGAGAGAACACCAGCGATTTGAAAAGCCGTTGATAACGCCAACAACCAAGGCAGAGCAGGGAATGCATGATCAGGACATATCGGGAGAAGAGATCATCAGTTCGGGCCTGGTTACGGAAGAGGAGTACCGCATGCTGGAAGATTACTCCATGAAACTGTTTCTCAGAGGATCAGAGATAGCTGCAAAGCATGGACTAATACTTGTAGATACAAAGTACGAGTTCGGCAAGCGTGACGGGAAAATTTACCTTATTGATGAGATACATACACCAGATAGCTCAAGGTATTTCTACGCAGAGGGATACGAGGAGAGGTTCTCACGTGGTGAACAACAGAGGCAGCTATCAAAGGAATTTGTGAGAGAATGGCTTATGGCTAACGGCTTTCAGGGAAGAGGTGGTGAAAAGATCCCCGAAATGACACCTGAGATTGTGACAGAGATCTCTGAACGTTATATTGAATTGTATGAAAGAATTACCGGCAAGGAATTTGCAAAGGCTGTCAATGCAGATCCCCTCAGCAGAATAGAGAGGAATGTTGTCAGTTTTCTTGCCGGACTGAAGTAGCGGGGAGGGATAGCTGTTAAATATTTAATGAAAGTCAATTGCATGATGAACAGAAAAGAAGGGATGTTCCCCGGCAGCATTTTAACGGTTATTGTAATACTGCTGACCTTGCTGTCTGCGGTTCCGGTATATGCCCAGGTGCAGACACCGGTGCCGGTTGAGATATCCAGGCAGAAGATGGTTGCAGAGGGTAAGATATACTATATCCATCAGGTGAGGAAAGGGCAGACGCTCTATTCCATCTCAAAGGCATATCATGTTACCGTTGATCAGATCGCAAAAGAGAATCATATTTTAAACAACGGTATAGGAGAGGGCCAGATGCTCAGGATACCCGAACCTGCCGGTCAGGCTCCGGGGGTGACAGCATCCGCTATGCAGACAGAACAGCCAAAGGAGCAGCAGCCTGCTGTCAGACCACCGGCATCTGCGGAGCAGCGGGCACAGCCAACAGCCACACCCGCTACACAGGATGAACGATATCTCTATCACAGAGTACGAAAAGGCGAAACACTGTCATCAATTGCTGATGAATACGGTATGTCTGTCAGGGATCTTAAAAGGCAGAACAAAGGCCTGCTGTTTCCTCATGAGGGTGAATACCTGATGATACTACGCCGGAAGATTACCATTCCGCTAAGTGAGAGGAGAACCGCACCGTTGACGGATACAATCCCCGTTGATACATTAATGGCGGATACAATTGCAGTGTATGAAGAGCATGAGGCTTTTACGATGCCAATTAAGAGAACTGAGGTGACACGGCTTCACGGTTCAGTTAAGGTGGCAGTGCTGCTGCCCTTTTTCCTGAAAGAAAATAGTCAAAGAACATATATTGACTCCACCAGGAAGGATTCCCAGGGTAATAAGATATACCGTGAGATGAACAAGCCTGAGGGCTCAATCTTAGATGGAAGCCTGCCATTCCTGGAGGCATATGAGGGTATCCTTATTGCTGTTGACAGCCTCAGGTCATTAGGCTTGTCGGTGGAGCTTGACGTGTATGACACCGGGGCTGATACGTTACAGATCAAGAGACTGCTAAGGTCAGACTTGCTGTCAGATGTTGACCTGATCATTGGTCCGGTATTCTCTGATAATGTTGAACAGATTTCAGGCTGGGCTGCGGAACGGGATATTCCATTCGTCTCGCCCGTGCCGCTGCGCGACAGGTATATCACGGTGAACAAACCTACCATGTACCGGGTCTTCCCTTCAGAAGATGTGACACAGGACATAATGGTCAGTGAGCTGGGCTTGCACAGGGGTAGCAATATAGTGTATATCTATTCAGACAGTGCTATGTATGACCCTGCTACCTTGCGTTTATGGGAAAAGGTAAAGGTGATGACCAACGAGGTGACACCGGGGAAAGTGATGCCCGGGGAGCTGACGCCACAGAAGGGGATGACCAATAAGGTGACGCACGGGGAAGTGACTCCCGATGAGGTGACGCACGGGAAAGTGACGCCCGGTGAGGTGGCTTCAGGGAATGTGATTCCCGGTGAGGAGACGCCCGGGTAGGTGATGACCGATGAGGTGACGCACGGGAAAGTGATGACCGATGAGGTGACACACGGGAAAGTGATTCCCTGGGACACATCACGGGTGAAACCATATTATTTTACCGGTCTCTCTTCAAAACGGGATGCTTATAGTGACGTCACATCCTTTGAGAGTCTTCTGGATCAGAAGAAAGAGAATGTAATTGTACTTTCATCAACCAATACTTCTATCATCAGTTCTGCATTATCTACCCTTCATAATTTTGTGCGCAACTATGACATTAAGGTTATTGGCTATCCTGAAATCCGAAGTCTTGAGACCGTTGATCTGCGGTATTTTTATGATCTGGAGCTTATTATACCTGCGGAGAGCTACATCGACTTTGATTCGCCTGCCACAAAATCATTCACTTTGTCATTCATGAAGAGGTTCAGGACAGAACCGATGGCTGAGAGCTTTGCCTGGAGAGGATTTGATATAGCCTGGTACTTCATCGGAGGTATCGCTACAGAAGGACGGGAGTTTCTGCTTGACCCTGGCAGGTTCAACCCGTCGTTGCTCTGTCTGGAACCCAATTTCAGTCGTGACAACAGGATGGACGGTTATGAGAACAGAGGTCTGTTCATCCTTCATTACAGGAAGGATATGACAATTGAGATAAAAAGGCCCTGGCCGGTAGCTCTGCCTGTTGAGGATGCTTACCGGAGACCAGTCATTAATCCTTCTTCAGACTCATTAAGACATAATCAAGGACGATAGGCAGGTCGTCAGGATTGACTCCATTGTCTGTCAGTACTGATATATCGTCATTGAAGATGTTCACGAAAGCTTCCGCGGTCATATCACCTCCGGAAAGTGCACTCAAATAGTGCAGCGCTGCTTTATGTGTATGACCCTGGCAGAGAGCCAGGTGACCCATGTTTATCCGGTCGAAGGGGGTCAGTCCGGAAACGGCCAGTCTCTCAAAATATTTCTCTGCCTCACTGAACTTACCGGTCATCAGGTAACACCATGCGATTGGCCTTAGGACTTTTACATTTCCCGGGCTCTCATATTCCACCCTGAAATAGTGTTTCAAGGCATCATCATATCTGTTGGTGTCAAGACAACAATGTGCAGTCATAAGGATGGTACTCAGATCGTCCGGTTCATTCTGCAGTGCACGGAGGTAGACCTCCAGTGCTTCATGAGATTTTCCCAGCTTCCGGAGGCATAACCCTGTTTTGCGAAGCGTCCATGTTTTTGGATCTATAAGCGTAGCCATGGAGTACTTCTCAAGAGCCTTCTCATACTCGCCGGCTTTCTGGTAACAATAGCCAGCCTTTTCATACAGTTCCACATCATCGGTCACACTCTTGATAAGCGTCAGATAGAGAGCCAGGGCATCATCATAATACTCCTTGCTGAAGAAGTAGTCTGCCAGCGATCTGTCATCGGCTATTGATCCGCAGGTTACCCGGTAGAAGAAAGAATTGTATATATCGAGCCTGCTTGTGAAGAGGTCGTCGAATTCATTCTTGAAGTCTGAGAGCTTATAGAACCTGTACAGGTCATGAATGTACTGTGTCACATTGGTCCTGAAAACGGCTGAAGGATCTGTCAGCTCATTGTCATATTTCATCTGTTCCAGACCCTCAAGCTCCATCCTGAAGACTTTCAGCATCAGGCTCTTTTGTTCTGCGGGCAGAAATTTCATATTGAGGATCAGGGAGAATTTGTCTGAGTTGCAGATGAAAGGGGTTTTATAGAGGGCTTCTGCCAGTTCATTGATACCTGGTCCAAGAATCTCATCCCTGAAGATGGCATCTACGGCCACATGGTCAGGAAAGAAGGGTATGAACCAGTTACGCAGATCCTTGAAAAAATCAAAACTCTTCAGTCCGGAGAAGGCTGACATATAAACATCCGATCCTTCCATCTGGAGGTTTGTGAGCTCCTCCATAGTCTTGAACATCTCTTCTGACCCGCTGAACATCTCCGACCAGTCGGGGTTCTGTCCCTCTTCCATATTTTCGCTGAGGATCCTGTCGAGGTCAAGCTTCTCTTCTATGCGTGGTTTGAGCTTGACCACTTTTGGAAGGATCTCCTCATTCATCCTTTTGCTTAGCTTCTCAGTATCACGTGATCTGATAGCCTGGAGTACCACCATGCGACATTGCTCCCTGAATTTTTTGCCGGAAGCCAGTTTCTTTACCATCTGCATGACTTCCGGATAAAGACCCAGACGCTCATCATAATAGTATAGGCTGAATACCAGTCCGGTAACTGCACGTTCGGCGACGAGGGGCGTCTTGTCACCAGTAAGCTTAGCCATTAACCTGAGCTTGGCCGGGTCCCAGATACGGAGGCTGCTGAGTGTAATTGCGCTGACAAATGATGAAAGATCATGCCATTCAAACCTGTCTGACCCTATCAATAGATCCATCAGGCTCTCTTCGGCTTCTCCATAGAAGTCAGTAAGCCACAGATGGTTGAAGATAATGCCAGAGAGACGTTCTGTCTCTGCCACCCGTTCGCTCTCAGTTCCCGGCTTCTCAATTTCTGCTGAGGCAAGCAGATCGTCAAGGCGCGACTTAAAAACAAGGTCATCGACACTCTGTATGATGGTTCCACCCCTGAGCCTCTCCTCTTTAAGTTCTCTTGCCCTGACAGAATATGTGTACCATCCTGAGTAGCGTGCCAAAATGTCCTGTTTTATCCTGTCATTCAGCTTCAGAATATTCTGAAGCAGCCTGATATATATATTCTGACGTTCAGGATCATTAATACCCTCGATCGTATATTTGAGGATATTCATGTATGTCATTTGCAATTCTCCGAATTCATCTTTCAGCCCTCCAACAGTCACATATTCAAGCATGTCAGCCATGACGTCAAAGCTCTGCTTGACCTTGCGCCGTAGTACAAGGTTGCATATTCTCTTATGCTGCAGTATGATAGAATTAGTATTCATTTTATTTATCCGGGTGGTATGTTCCCCTTCATAAGGAACAACAATCAGGCCATGGCAGCGGTTCAGAATGTAAAGCCGATACTCACATAGCCCTTGACCTGTTTGTAAAACAGCTCTCTGTCATATATACCATGCATTAACCCTATCCGGATAGGGCCAGCTACAGTCATATATCCTGCTCCTATACCATAACCTCCCATGATCGTGGCACCGTCTATACGGTCAGGCTCCTGTATTAAAAATATATTACCCCCGAAAGTGAGGTATAATCCGGTTGCTATCTCTATGTCTGCACCCATCCTGAACGCGGCCATGTTTCTCACTGCAATCTGGTTGGAGTGGAATCCTATAGCTGTCACTGAGCGGTCGGTAACCGGCTCAATCCCTCCCAGGAAAAACTGGTTGTTGTTGGAGGTTATGGAATCAACATTTGGTGAGAAGAGAATATCCCCTCCAAAACTGAGGGTAACCTTATCCGAGAGGGAGGCGTAGTTCATGAACCAGGCTCTGGCAGTATAGAAGCGGTCAAAGGAGAAGGGTGAGACATCCTCCTTGCTGTATACATACCTTAGGGTGTCGGTTTTCACCACCCCTTTCAGAAGCTTTGATGATGTGGCTGACAGGCAGTAGCAGATTCCCCTCTTGGGAAAGTGCTTGCGGTCCAGGGTATTTGCCAGATAATTGACAGCAAATTTAAGGTAGTCAAATGTGAGTCTATTAATGTGCGTTGACGTTAAATAATCAGGGATCAAGTGCTGATCCTCATATGTTACCGAGAGGCTCATCAGATGGTTAAGGCTCAGACGTTTGCTTAAAGTAAGGCCTGTTATGAAGTTCTGGTTGACCATCGGGCCCGTCTCATCCCTGAGCCTAACCAGGGGGAAACGTGTGTTATCCGAAAAAAAGGAGGCCTCCATTCCAAATTTCTGGCTCCTGTCAATAAATTGTATCGCACTGATCCTGAACCTGTAGAACTGACCTATGTAAGAGTCAACATTAATGACCGATTTATTTGTGATGAGATCCCTGGCAGATAGACTTAACACCACCCCTGAACTCAGAGCCGGGTCATAATGAAGTGATCCGTAGATCATAGCCTTAGGGCGTTCTATGCAGTCAATCTCAAGTATCAGAGAGTCGTTGCGGGGAATGATCCTGTACTTTACCTTTTCAAACCAGACTTTTCCGTACAGCAGTTCTATCCTTTCGGCAAGCATATCACGGTTAACCGCATCACCCGGTCTGATATCAAGAACACCAATGATCTGATCGTCCTTGATTGTCTGGTTGCCGATAACATCAATCCTGTCAAACTTATAGTTGTCAATCGTAGCCAGAGGAGTCATCTGCTTCTGAGGACCCAGTGCATCGAGTGAATCAGCAAGAGCACGAAACCGCTCTTTATACCTCAGTGAGTAACGATAGCTCCTGTCAATGATCGAGTCTGTATTATTGAATGCCAGGACTGAAACATCTCCTATTTCAGGAATAACAAGAATATCAGTCTCACGCCTTTCTTCCTCGAAGTCAGCCAGGCTTGTAAGAAAACCAATCTGTTTAAGTATTCCGTATGCTGATTCCAGATCATTCTCTGAAGAGCCCAGGAAGCTGGTATAGGACCCCAGGACAATATCGGCACCCATCTCACGCAGTTCTGTAGCTGCATAGTTCCTTACTACGCCGCCATCGACCAGCACTGCGGTATCAGTCCTGACCGGTGTGAAAATTGATGGGATGGCAATACTTGCCCTGATAGCGTCTGGAAGGTAACCGTTCCTGAATATAACCTTCCTGCTGGTAACAACATCGGTAGCCAGGCAGAGAAAGGGTATTGGTAATTCCGAGAAGTCTCTGATTCTTGCTGCCGGCCAGAAATAGTAATTCAATCCGCTTTCGATATGCTGTCCGTTGATCAGGCCTGAGGGGATCTTGATGGCTTTGCGGGTTATGGGCAGTGAGATGAGGCTGTTATAGTAGTGTTTTTTCTCAAGGAAGATTATCTTGTTTTCAGCAATCCTGTCAGTTAGGGTAAGATTCCAGTCATATAACCTGAATATAGTAGCTATGCTGTCAGCTGAGTAGCCCATGGCATACATACCGCCAATTATGCTCCCCATGCTTACCCCTGTGATATAATCAGGCCTCAGCCCTGACTCTTCCATCACTTTTATGACCCCGATATGAGCCAGTCCCTTAGCGCCACCGCCGCTGAGGGCCAGCCCCAGTTTGGGCCTTGACGGCAGATCTTCCTGAGCATTGAGAGGTGAAGGGATTAGCCATATAACGATTATTGTCAGCATTATGCTGAGTCGTACAGTCTGCAACTGTGTGAAATATCTGAACCTCCCGGTGATCATTTCTCTGTACTCAAATGAGATCTTAATTTTAAATGTTAATAAAAGCAAGTTAGCTATATTATGTAACTTGGCAGCGTGATAATGACCGAAAAAAGAGGTTTGGATTGGTTGCCATCTTCAAGGAAGGAGATGGACATACTGGGATGGGACAGGGCTGATGTTATTCTCTTTACCGGCGACGCCTATATTGATCACCCCTCTTTTGGTGCAGCGGTCATTGCACGTGTCCTGGAGGCTGAGGGAATGCGCGTGGCGGTGGTGCCCCAGCCAAACTGGCGTGATGATCTGCGCGACTTCAGTAAGATGGGTGTTCCGGCATACTTTTTCGCCGTCACGGCTGGGAATATGGACTCTATGGTGAACCACTATACTGCCACGCGAAGGCTAAGGTCTGACGATGCTTACACTCCCGGAGGGGTGGCTGGTTTCAGACCCGACTATGCCACTATGGTATACACCCATGCACTTAAGAAACTGTTTCCGGAAGTACCGGTGGTCATCGGTGGAATAGAGGCCTCCATGCGCAGACTGATGCATTACGACTACTGGAAAGATGCGCTTGAGCCCTCTGTCCTCATTTCAAGCGGAGCAGATATGCTGCTGTACGGCATGGCTGAGAAGGCTGTCTCCCAACTGGCCCGGAGGGTGATCAACGGAGAGAAGCTGAAGGATATCTGTGATCTGCCACAATCAGCTTTTGTCAGGCCTTCAGGAGAAAAGCTGCCACCCTTTCCGGGGGCAAAGGAAAAAATGCTCCATCCCTGCCATGAAGCTACTGCTTCACGAAAAGCATATGCTGAAAATTTTGTACTTTTTGAGAAGACCAGCAACAGCATGAAGCCGGTGAGGCTCGTAGAACCCTGCGGTGACAGCCTTGTTGTTGTCAATCCTCCATACGCTGCAGCAACAGAGGCTGAGGCTGATGCTGTTTATGATCTTCCCTTTAACTATGTCCCCCACCCACGTTATTCGAAAAAAGGCCCGATCCCTGCCTGGGAGATGATAAAATTCTCGGTGAATATCCACCGTGGATGTTTTGGAGGGTGCAGCTTCTGCGCCATTGCCGCCCATCAGGGCAAGTTTATAAGCAGCCGCTCGGAAGCCTCAGTGATGAAGGAGGTTGAGAAGATAAGCATGATGGACGGCTTCAAGGGATATCTGTCTGACCTCGGCGGACCGTCAGCAAACATGTACCGTATGGCCGGACGCGACAGGGAGCGATGTGTGAGATGCGGGCGGCCTTCCTGTATATGGCCTTCTGTATGCGATAACCTTGATACCTCTCATCATGACATTACTGAACTGTACAGGGAGGTCAACGCGCTCCCTTATATAAAAAAGGCCTTTGTGGGCAGCGGCGTAAGATATGATCTCCTGATGAAAGACTATAACAAGTCTGCCGGAAGGGGGGAGGAACAGTACCTGAAGGAGCTAATAATAAATCATACAAGCGGCAGGCTCAAGGTGGCTCCGGAGCATACTGACGATGAAGTTCTGTTTCTGATGAGGAAGAGTTCATTCAGGCACTTCAGAAAGCTGAGGGAGAAATTTCTTGAGATCATACGTTCCAATGGACTGAAGTATGAACTTATTCCCTATTTCATATCTGCCCATCCCGGATCGACGGAACCAAAAATGGGTGCACTGGCCCGTGAGCTGGCTGACATGGGTATGCATCCGGAACAGGTTCAGGATTTTACACCAACACCCATGACGCTGGCCACTGCCATGTTTTATCTCGGTTTTGACCCCTACACCGGCAGGAAGGTCTATGTGGCACGCGATCTGGCTGAGAAGAGGAGGCAGAAAGACTACTTCTTCAGGACAGGAGGCAGAGCGGTGGCAGGCAGGGAACGAAGCCGTACAATTCCCCGGAGCGGGAGAGCACGGAGGAAGTAAGTGACAATTGACAGCAAAAGTGAAATAACCGTTCCGGGATTAGAACCAATTCAAATTACCAAAAAAATGAATGTAAAAAAAAAGACCCCCGCTGCCGGGGGTCTTTTTTCTGTTACTCATATTCTTTCAGGATAGCCTGCACATCGTCCGGTGCAACCCTGCCATAGGTCTTCTCACCTACGAGTACGACTGGTGCAAGACCACAGGCGCCAACACAGCGAAGGCTTGAAAGCGAAAACTTGCCGTCAGGAGTTGTTTGTCCAACCTGTATTGCCAGCTCTTTTTTGAATTCATCCAGTACCTTTTCGGCACCCCTGACATAGCATGCCGTTCCCATGCATATGCTTATCGGATACTTGCCCTTGGGGGTCATTGTGAAGAAGGAGTAAAATGTTACAACTCCATACACCCTTGCAGTTGACACATTAAGTCTTGAAGCAACTACTTCCTGTACTTCAGCCGGCAGATATCCGAAATGTTCCTGGCATGTATGAAGTACATTGATCAGCTCCAGAGGTTCATTGTCAAATGACTCACAAATCTCAGTGATTTTATCGACATCCTCTTGCCTTAGTTCTATCTTTATGCTTGACATATCTTTGATATTTAGATATTTAATTCAATTTAGCTTCACTGTTTAACAATAATCTTTGGTTTCTTGTCAAAATAATGAGTGTGGAGCAGATGGTGTGCTTTCTCACTGTTTGGTTCGCCCAGAAACTCTTTGTATAGCTGTTGGATATACTCATTTTCATGAGATAGCCTGACAGGTTTGTTTTTATCCTCAAGATATATTGCTTTAGCCCTTGCTGTAAGTATTGAAGAGTCACCATGGTGGAGAGGTTGTCCGCCTCCGCCGATGCATCCACCCGGGCAGGCCATGATTTCAATGGCATGGAATTGTGAGCGTCCGGCCCTCACATCGTCAAGCAGCTTGCGGGCATTACCCAGTCCGTGTGCTATGCCGATGTTCAATGGGAAACCGTCAAAATCGATAGTTGCCTGCCTGACCCCTTCCATACCCCTGAGTTCAGTGAAATCGAGCTTCTTCAGTTTCTTGCCTGTATATAATTCATAAGCAGTTCGCACTGCTGCCTCTATTACTCCACCGGTGTTGCCGAAGATGACACCTGCCCCTGATGACTCTCCCAGAGGCCTGTCAAAGTCAGATTCCGGAAGGTTATTAAAGTCAATGTTAGCCTGCTTAATAAATGAGGCAAGTTCACGTGTTGAGATTGAAAAGTCGACATCAGGATTACCATCAACAGAGAACTCAGGTCTCTGGCTTTCATATTTTTTGGCCAGACAGGGCATGATTGAAACCACCACCATATCTTTACGGCTGATATTGATTTTTTCAGCAAAATATGATTTTGCTATTGCCCCGAACATCTGCTGGGGTGATTTTGCCGTGGAAGGTACATCTTTCAGCTCGGGGAAGTTATGTTCAAAGAAATTGACCCAACCCGGGCAGCAGGAGGTCATGATAGGTATATTGGCATCTTTGTCTCCCTTGAGGAATTTGCCCAGTCTTGTCAGCAGTTCAGTGCCCTCCTCCATTATGGTGAGGTCAGCTGCAAAGTCGGTGTCAAAGACATAATCAAATCCCAGTGCTTTAAGGGCAGAGACCATTTTACCTGTCACCAGCGTCCCGGGCTCCATGCCAAATTCTTCGCCGAGGGCAGCCCTTACTGCCGGGGCTGTCTGTACCACCACTGTTTTTGTGGGGTCAACAATCGCACGGAGGACGTCGCCTGTAAGGTCAACCTCTGTCAGAGCTCCGGTGGGGCAAACAGCTACACACTGACCGCAGTAGGTACAGGGTGAGTGCTCAAGATTCTGTTCGAATGCCGGGGCCACCACAGCCATAAATCCTCTGTTAACAGCTGAGAGTGCTCCTACAGTCTGAACCTCATTACACATCATCTCGCACCTGCGGCACATTATGCATTTGTTAAGATCACGTATAATTGAGGGTGAAGTGTCCATTCTGTATGTTGACATTTCGGCAATCTCCTGCCCGGGTATCTCTCTTATGCCGAGTCTTTCTGCCATATCCTGTAGCTCACAGTGCCCTGATTTGGGACAAATGAGGCAGTCTTTCGGATGGTCTGAAAGGATAAACTCCATTACGGTTCTTCGTGCATTCATTACACGGGGGTTATGAGACTTTATTATCATCCCATCTTCGCATTTTGTTATGCATGAGGGGGCCAGGTTTCTTCTTCCCTGCACCTCCACAACACAAATCCTGCATCCTCCGGGTTTGTTTTCAATGTTCAGATCATGAAGTTCCATATGGCAGAGGGTTGGAATATCCACGCCAATCATGCGGGCAGCATTGAGTATTGTGGTTCCCCTGGGTACTTCAAGCTGTTGGTTGTCTATAGTTATTTTTACTGTTTCCATTGTCATTACCTTCGTCATTAGCTAATTAAAACGGCATTGAATTTACATTTCTCAAAGCACGCACCACACTTGATACATTTCTCCTGATCAATGAAATGAGGCCCTTTACGTTCTCCTGAGATTGCATTTACAGGACAGGCCCTGGCGCATGCAGTACATCCCACGCATTTGTCAACTACTATTGAGTATTTCATGAGGTCACGGCACTGACCGGCAGGACACTTCTTATCTTTAACGTGGGCAACATACTCATCCATGAAGTTGGTGAGTGTTGACAGAACGGGGTTTGGAGAGCTTTGTCCCAGACCGCAGAGGGATGTGTCCTTTATTACCAGGCACATATTCTTCAGGCGGTCAAGGTCAGCCATGGTACCATTGCCCTTGGTGATCTTTGTCAGAAGCTCATGCAACCTCTTGTTACCTATACGGCATGGGGCACACTTGCCGCATGATTCTTCTACCGTGAATTCAAGGAAGAATTTGGCGATAGAGACCATGCAGTTATCTTCATCCATCACTATCATACCTCCTGAGCCCATCATTGATCCGGCGGCAATAAGATTGTCGAAGTCAATAGGTACATCAAGGTGTTTCTCGGTGAGACAGCCTCCCGAAGGGCCGCCGGTCTGAACAGCCTTGAACTTCTTGCCGTTCTTGATTCCGCCGCCTATCTCGTATATGATCTCGCGCAGGGTAGTTCCCATTGGTACTTCAATGAGCCCCACATTGTTTATCTTGCCTGCAAGGGCAAAGACCTTTGTCCCTTTTGATTTTTCGGTGCCAATGGATGCGAACCATTCCCAGCCTTTATTAATAATTACTGGTATACTGGCAAAGGTCTCAACATTATTTACGTTTGTTGGTTTGCCCAGGAATCCGCTTTCGGCAGGGAAGGGAGGTTTGTTGGTGGGTTCACCACGTAGACCTTCCATGGAATGGATCAGTGCCGTTTCTTCACCACAGACAAACGCACCTGCGCCGTAGCGCATTTCAATATCAAAACCGAAATCTGTGCCGAGGATTTTTTCTCCCAGGAGACCATATTCTCTAGACTGTTTAATAGCTACCTTTAGCCTTTGTATGGCGAGGGGGTATTCAGCCCTGATGTAAATTAGTCCTTTAGTGGCGCCTATTGCATATCCGCATATTGTCATTGCCTCAAGAACAGAGTGAGGATCACCTTCCAGCACTGAACGGTCCATAAATGCACCCGGGTCACCCTCATCAGCATTGCAGACCACATATTTCTGATCAGCCTGATTTCTTGATGCTATCTCCCATTTCAGTCCTGTAGGGAATCCGCCACCACCCCGTCCGCGCATACCGGACTTCTTAACAATGTCAACTACGTCGGCAGGTTTAAGCTCGGTAAGACACTTGCCCAGGGCACTATAACCATCACGGGCTATGTACTCATCAATGTTTTCCGGATTTATGAATCCGCAGTTACGAAGGGCAATTCTGATCTGTTTCCTGTAGAATCCCATGTGCTTTGAATCACTCACGTGCTCCTTACTTTCCGGATCAGTGTAGAGCAGTCTCTTTACCGGCCTGCCTTTGATCACATGCTCAGCCACAATGAGGGCAGCATCTTCAGGCTTGACCTGCACATAGAACGTATTGTCAGGCATGACCTTAACAATAGGACCTTTCTCGCAGAAGCCGAAGCAACCCGTCATTATTACCTGAACCTCATTGCCCAGGTTCTTTTCCTCCAGTTCTCTCCTGAGGCTCTCAACTATGAGATTGCTTTCTGAGGCGCGACACCCTGTTCCGCCACAGACAAGAAGGTGCATTCTGAAATTTGACATTATCCTTTTCCTCCCAGTATTTAGTCTATTTTTTCATAGTTTACCGGTATGATTCCCTCAACCAGCTCCCCGTTTTTAATATATTTCTCAATGATCTCGTCAGCTCTCTTCTTATCAACAAATCCGTAGACCACGGGCTCTTTACCCGGTAGCTGAATCTCCACTGTAGGTTCGGCATAGCAGTAGCCCATGCATCCTGTCTGAGTCACAACGGCACCAATGCCTCTCTTATCAAGCTCCTCTACGAAGAAGTCCATGATTGGTTTAGCTCCCGATGCGATGCCGCAGGTTGCCATGGCAACCTTGACCAGAACCAGCCCTTCAGGTTTGTCCCCCTTGACTCTCAGATCAAGCTTTACCCGTGATTCTTCACGGATCTTTTTTAAGTCTGCAAGCGTTTTGAGTTTTTCCATTTCAAACAATATTTTATCTGTTTTATCTGTGTCAGATGATATTTAAGACCGCGAAATTATTTACAATAAGTTAATAAAACCCTAATATTTGTCATGCGCGGATCAATCACTTGCAATATCCCTGAGGTTTTCGCTTATGATCTCTTTCAGCGATCTGACAATCATCAGGTCTGTTACTGCTTCCTCGCCAAGCGTGTCTTTGATCTCTTGTGTTGAGATGCTCCATGCCCTGCTGTCAAAGATGTGTGTGTACACAATGTTTATGGATGGATTTGACAATATCAGGAGAGCTATTGTTCCGCTGATATCTCCGAGAGGAGGTCTGTCAATATTGCTGTATCCGAAGGTGGCTGTTACGGTGGTTCCTTTTTGTGGAACCGAATCGATTTTCATTGCGCCGCCGGAGAGGGTGGCGTTCATCTGCAGAAGGGGCAGGCCCAGACCCACCCTGCGTGTAGTACGGGAGGTGAACCATGGATCGGTAGCTCTCCTTTGTGCCTCGGCATCCATGCCAATGCCGTTATCAGTAATGGTAAGGGTGAAAGTGTCCGTTGCAGGAGATTCATCAACTGATATCCTTATCTCTGAAGCAGTGGCCCTGACCGAGTTTTGTGCTATGTCCATTATATGCAATGCTATCTCTTTCATTGCACCTCATGCATTATGTATCTGCCCTGCTCGCTCCTGATAGCCATGGCCAGCTCATTAAAAGAGGGATGGTCAAGCATGTAGGTTGTAAACCTTTGTCCTATTTGTCCGGGTATATGCGCGTCGGAATTACGAATGATAGGGTAGAGGAGGTCTGTGTCATCACCTGTCACTTCCACGGCATCTATGTAAAGGTCTTCAGGGATAAAGCCAAGCTGACTGTTGATGCTGAATGATGGTCTGTCTATATGGGCAGGGATAAAGAGTGCTGCGTGACGGTGAGCAGCAGATTCCACCTCATCAAGGGATGCATTCAGCGCTGCAGGCAGGAAATGGTTAATTTCCAGGATGATGTTTTCATTGCGGTCAACCACTACCTGGTCTCCGAAAATGTCAGGGTCATGTGGCGCATATGTATAATGCTCTTCAAGCCAGTGTTGGAATGAGATTGTGGCAGGTTCATCCGGTAGAATGACGAGTGAATGGACCTCTTCTGAACTGGTCACCTCGGCAGCTCTCAAGACAGTAATCCCGGCTTCACTACCCAGTTCAACCATCAGGGAGCAGTGCAGGGTTGTATTGTGATCAGACACTGCAATCATATCAAGGCCTTTATCCATTGCATATGTGATTATCGCATGCGGGCTCATCTCAAGGGAACCGCATGGCGATAGGAGGGAATGAATATGCAGGTCAGCCCTGAACGGTTTCATGATCAGGAGATAAGAGAATACAGTCTGCCGGTAAGTTCAAATGTAGAGAGCGTTGTCCCCAGAAAGGGGACCCCCTCCTCGTTGCTCTGTGCCACAGTCTCCTCTCCCGGTTGTTCGCCACAGGTAATAATGACTGCTGCGAGATCTTTCAGTGATGCTATGGCCATCACATTCCTGTGGGTCTGTATGGTAACCCAAATGGCTCCAGCCGTGGCATGACCCATGACATCGCTCAACAAGTCGGATGAATAACCCCCGGTCACTTCGCTACCCAGTCCTTCATGACCAGAGAAGACAGTCAGTCCAAGCTTTTCAACTATATCAGTTACTTTCATTTTCAGCTCCTTTCTTATTGCAGTTTTTTGTAAAGTTATTGTCACCCCAGATGCGCTTCATTATCGCGGCAGATCTGTCCCTGTCCATCAGCCCTTTTTCCATGTTGGATTCACGAATAAAGACGCACTGGGAGATGTTTCCACGGTGTCGAACAATATCTTCTGCGAGGCTCTGGCATGAGGGTGTGCCACATAACCCGCAGTCAGTGCCGGGCAGCCAGCACATCAGTCTCCTCGATCGTTTCATCATATGCATTGCTTCATCACGGTCGTCTGACAACCTGTACATTGACCTCGGTTGTATCTCCTCGGTAATCCTCACCTTGTTCATCAGGTAATCACTGTAGGTTGAGATGTCGGGGATATCTTTTGTGAGAGCAGGGTCTTTTGCCGGCTTAAGATTACGCGCTTTGTTACGCAACCGCTCAGCGACGAGGAATCGGTTTGAGGATAACAGCACGCCGCCAGCACAACCCTCATCGCATGCCCTGAGCTCAAGATAATCTATTCCTGTTATCTCGTCATTTTCAAGCTGTTCGAGGAACTCGGTAACATTGTTTATCCCATCGATTGCCAATGTAGGGCCATTGACGCATGAGGCTTCACCGTTGGTCAGACTCCAGATGATGGTGTCAGGGTTGACGGTGTATGCATGTTCTTCATTGTGCGGTAGTTCTCCCTTATTTCTCAGGGTCCTGTTTATTCTGTTATAGATGAAGTCCATGTTTATCACACCGCTTATAGGGGTGGATTCTTCTCCTACAGGTGATTTCACTGCGGCAATCTTTGAAGCGCAGGGTGTAACATAGAACACGCCTATCTCGGCATTATGGGCCCCCTTGTCGCGTAATACTTTACGGCAGTAGAAGGCTGCCATTTCAAGTGGTGACTTGAGGGTTGCAAGGTTTCTTATCAGTGCAGGGAACCTGACCTGTATAAGTCGCACTACGGCAGGGCAATAGGTGGAAATGAGAGGGCGGGGGAGTGACCTGATGTTCATGAGACCCTCAATTGCCGGCTTGAGTATCTCAGCGCCATGCTCCACTTCATAGACCCATGTAAAGCCCAGGCTCCTGAGGACGGTGCTTATCTCTGCCATGGATATTTCGTGCCTGAACTGACCGTGTAGTACAGCCGGTACTAGGGCTACACGATGTTTGTAGTCGAATATGCGGCTGAAGTCATCCTGCTCAATTATGATGGCATGAACCGGACATTGTCTGAAACACTCGCCACAGTCTACACAGCGATCTTCAATCAGTCTGGCCTTGCCGTCTCTTATCCTGAGTGCGCCGGTAGGGCAGACCCTCATGCAGAGAGAACATCCGGTGCAGATATCCTCTCTGATTTTAAGGGCGTGATGAAAAAATCCGTTTTCCATGATTTCAGACGACTGTGCTGTTCAGGTTAATTGTTATGTCAAGAGTTGTGCCTGTTCCGGGCTCGCTGGTAATCGTAAAGATATCGGCATTGGCACTGATGTTTGGCAGACCCATGCCTGCTCCGAATCCCATCTCTCTCACCTCTGACGAGGCAGTGGAGAACCCTTTCTGCATTGCAAGGCTGATATCTTTAATACCTGGACCTTTGTCAGTGAGCTTCAGGTTGATCATGTCGGGGTCAAGGCGGACAAAAATTGTTCCGCTATAAGCATGAGCCACGATATTGACCTCAGCCTCATACAGGCAGACCACTACTCTCTTAATGATTGTGCTGTCAACGCCAAGCTGTTTAAGCATCTTTTTGACCTGGCTTGAGGCATAACCTGCATGTGTAAAATCGGCTCCAGTGACCTTATATTCGAAGCTCATTGCCACGGTTTATCAGAATAGAGGTTTCATACCGGCCCTGAAGAGCTCACCCGAGGCCCTGAACATAGTTGACGGGCAGGTGATCAGTGTCATACCCAGCTCTTTGGCCAGGTCTCTCATCTCCGGTGTCACGGATTTGTTGCGCACGAAGAGGATACAGTCAATATCTGACATCTCTGCAGTCCGTATGGTCTGCATGTTGGCAAGACCAGTTATCAGAAGAAGGTTATTGCAGTTAATCGTAAGCACGTCGCTCATCAGATCAGATGCAAATGCATGTGTCAGTTCCCTGCCAGGCTTGTCGCCGCCACATATGATCTGCCCATTCAGTACCGAACAAATTTCATTCAGATTCATTTCACTACTCTTTCAAAATTCTTTGCATTCTTATGGCAGTGCAAAGATAAAAAATAAATGTTAATAAATTCACAGTGTTATATAAATCACAGGAAAAGTCAATAACACTACTCTTATGTCAATGCGTGTTGATTCTAATTTACAGTATGCCTGATATTTGCAAATTCCGACCCTGGTTTCCAGCCGGGTCTCATATCACTCGTTACAATTTTCCATGCTACCTCAAATATAGCCTTAGCATCTTCTTCGATGCCTTCGAAGTTCATCTCAGGATAATAGTTGTCAGCAGGCTTGTGGTATCTTTCAGTCAGGTACAGATTCTCCTGCCCGGCAGCCCACTCCTTGCCGTATTCCCTGTTGTCACAGTTGCCGCGTGCAAAGAGTGATGGTACACCTATGCGTGCAAACGGGAAGTGATCGGAGCGGAAGTACATTCCTGTTTCAGGATGCGGATCAGGCATTATATACCTATCCTGTCTGACTGCTACCTCCGCAAGCAGATCTTCAAGTTCTGACTGCCCGTAACCTGTGATCATGATATCTCTCATTCTGCCCATTGGCAGCATAAGGTCGTTATTGATGCATGCAATCAGATCTTCAGGTCTGACGGGCGGATTAGCGGCGAACCATGATGATCCGAGCAGACCCTGTTCTTCAGCTGTAGGAAAGAGCAGGATAACGGACCGTTCCGGTCTCTCCTTCAATGATGAGAATGCCTCTCCGATCTCCAGGGCCCAGGCCATAGATGTGCCATTATCAACGGCACCGTTATAGATTGAATCACCGTTTTCGGCTTCTCCTATTCCAAAGTGATCCCAATGTGCTGATATCACAATGCATTCTTCCGGTTTTTCACTGCCACGCAATATGCCTGCCACGTTCACAGAGCTATTCTTCTGATGACTGTTGGTCAGATTCAATGAGATGGAGCCTAAGCCAAAGCCTTTAAAGCTTTTTCTGCATGCCTCTGTACGCAGCTCCTTAACAACATATCCTCTGGCGCCAAATATTTTTTCCGCAGCTTCAGCACTGATCCAACCTGTAACAGGGCAGGGTGTTATTATATCTTCTGACTGCTCCATATAGAGGCTGGGTGATAATGAACTCTTACGCGGGATGGAGTAGTCATACCCCGCGCCAACGGTTTCATGTACTATTAATATTGCTGCTGCTCCCTGTTGTGCAGCCTCTTCATATTTATAGGTCCATCGTCCGTAATAGGTCATCTGGCGGCCCTTGAACAGAGTGCTGTCTCCGGTATAGAGTCCGGGGTCATTGACAAGCACCACTGCACATTTGCCCCTTACATCAAGACCTTCATAGTCGTTCCATCCGTATTCGGG
>JAVEYS010000030.1:0-30607 GCA_034003345.1 Bacteroidales bacterium | reverse complement strand
TTAACTTTGGCCTTGATATAATTACCGGTAGGAGTGATGCATTTAGCAAGGCTGGAACTGACTAACTTCAAGAACTACGGAGAGGTGGCCCTCGATTTTTCACCGGGGTTCAACTGCTTTGTGGGTAACAACGGAGTGGGGAAGACCAACATCCTTGATGCCGTTCATTACCTCTCGCTTACCAAGAGCTTTTTCAACAACTCCGATACCCTCAGCATCAGGTACGGGGAGGATTTTTTTATTCTCAAGGGTCTCTTTGTAGGCGATGATAGCAGCGATGAGCTCTTCTGCGCGTTCCAGAAGCAGAAACAGAAGGTGTTCAGACTCAACGGCAAGGAGTACCAGCGTATGTCTGACCATGTGGGCAGGTACCCGGTGGTGATGCTCTCTCCGGCTGACAGCACCCTCATCACCGGCGCCAGCGAGGAGCGTCGACGTTTTCTTAACATGATCATCAGCCAGTATGACCCTTCATACCTTGATGCTCACATGCGTTACAATAAAGTCCTGATGCAGAGAAACAAGGTCCTTCGTGAGGGCGGTCCTGATGCCGGCAGCATGCTTGAGATATATGATGAGCAGATGGCACCTGAGGCAGAACTGATACACGAGGCACGCAAGAACCTGACGGAGAACCTGCTGCCACTCTTTGCCTCATACTACGAAAAGATTTCAGGCAGTGCCGAGATGGTGAACATACGGTACCGCTCGCACCTGGAGAGTGGCAACTACAGGCAGCAGCTTTCCGATGCCAGGGGCAAGGACTATGCCATGCAGTTCACCACAACAGGCATCCATCGTGACGACCTGGTTTTTGAATTAAACGGTCACATGGCAAAGACGTCAGCCAGCCAGGGACAGCAGAAATCCTTCGTCGTGGCCCTGAAACTGGCTAAGTTCAGACTGATAGGCAGGATGAACGGGTTTGCCCCTGCACTGCTCCTTGATGATATCTTTGACAAGTTTGATCAGAACAGGGTGGAGGAGATAATCAGACTGGTGGGCTCAGGAGAGTTCGGGCAGGTGTTTATCACGGACACACAACAGGACCGCATACACAGAATCCTTGACAATAGCGGGGTCGATTTCAGGCTCTATCGTATCGGCAGGAAGGGAATAGAGGAAGAGATAACCAACGGGGCCCGGTGACACCATGCGCAGGAACAAAACCATAACACTGAAGGAAGCTCTTGATGACCTTATTAATGAGTACAGGCTCCAACCAGGCCTGAATGAGGCCGCCGTAATCAACATCTGGGAGAGCATCGCCGGCAAGGTCATCATGACACGAACGAAAAAGACCTATGTAAAGGATGGCGTTCTACATATATATCTTAACTCATCGGTGGTGAGGAACGAGCTGCTGATGCTCCGCGAGGCCCTGAAGAACCGCATAAACAACAAGGCAGGCAAAGAGGTGATCAGGGAGATAGTGATACACTGATCAGATAATAACATAGTTGTCGCGACTGATGACGATCTTTTTATTGTGCCCCTTCGACGAGACAAAATGATACTCCCTGCCGTTGTGCTCAAGTATTACAGTATCCCCATTCAGTGATAAAGTAACAACTGTCTCAGGGTCATTATGTATGAGTGCGCCGGCCATAAGAAAAGCCTTCTCGGCACCGTCGCCCCGCCCGAAATTCCATACCTCGTCAGGCTGGGCCATCCTGCCGGAGTCATAAATTGACCTGTTCTTCAGTGTGCCGGTGGCTTCAAATATCTCATCTGCCGTTTTTCCATCAAGAGGAACATGGGATACGGGATTCCTCTCTATAGCCGCCTTTATGAAGGGTCTCCAGTCAGTGAGATCCATGTCCCTGTAGGCATAGAGTGACAGAAGGGCCATCTCCGATATGCCTGAGAGATCCGTGATCTTCCTTATGATGTCATCGCGACTGTCAGTGACATCCAGTGAAGGGTAAACTTCCGGAACATACTGCCTGTCATCTGAGGGCAGTAGCGGCTCTGTGACGGTGAAGGCAGCGATGTCGGCAAACATCCTTTTTAAACAGTCCGTATGTTCTGTCGGGAAGAGTCTGGTGAATTTATCTTCTATGGAGTGGAGGTCAGAGTTCAGATGTTTTTTGAGGAATTTCTCGACATCATTGAGCATGATCTTGTCAGGCATAGGATCATGAAAGAACTCTTCATTATCAACCTCGGCAAGAAGCTTGTTACGTGTCTCTTCATTCATGCTTGCCTTTGATGAGTGCTCATATTCGAAGAGCTTATCAAGTGTTATGTAGAGGCTTGACCCTGTACGCAGATAATGATACTGGAAGAGACACTTATACTCCGATTTGAACCTCAGGAAGTTGATAAAAACAGTGGGAGAGAGGGGAGAGCTGACGAAGCTTCTCAGCTTCTCAGCGAAGCCGCGATAGGCATCCCTGTCAATGGTAGCCTTTTCATATACAGTGTGAATATGGCCTGTGATGTGGGAGACGATGGTCACCTTCTCATTCTCCAGGGCTCTTCTTGCCTTACCTGAGAGTGAGGTGCCGTTAAACCACATGTTCTTGGTCATTATCCTGCGGTTGTTGGTAAGCAGGCCCTCCTTCTCGTCAATATAATTCTGCGAGTGTAACGGCGTGGCCATCATAAAGATCTTCTCCAGGGGCACCTCACCAACAATGAACATGGCTGCTGCATAGAGGGCTGCCAGGCTTACGCACTCACCTGCACCGGTGGTGTAATGCTCCTTGTGCCTGAAGGCGGTCATCGCCTCAACCGTCTCGGTCTTCCAATAAGGGATTACCGTTGAGTTGTATCTATCAAGCCCGAAGTGGCGACGTATGTCAATGCTGAAATAATACCTGTCACCCTCGTACCCGAAGAGAGCATTTGACTGTCTCAACAACGCGGTATCAAAGAAATCACTGAACCGTGCAGTCTCCTTCTCCTTGTCTGTCAGACCCCAGGTCTCAAGGTCGAGGTTGAATATGTAATTGTCAATGATATACTGCTTTATCCGGTTAGCCCTGCTGGTAAAGTTCTTACGGCGCATCTCACTAAACCATGGATCATCACGCCATCTCCATATTACCGGAGACATAATATTAGCTAATACCAGCGGATAAAACAGATCCGGAAAAATGAATATCTCCATGTCGGAGAGGGTATAGGCGGAAGAGTACTTCTCAAGCGTCTTCCTGTCTGAAAAGTCGGGCGAAATATTAATAGTCATGTGAAATTTTAAACAGAACAATCAAATCACGGAAATGTTTTGGATCAGAAGATTTCAATTGCCGGAAAGAAGAAGCCAGCCTCCCTGAGAGCGTTCTCCGGTGAGTCTGATCCATGGACCGCATTTCTCTGGATATCGGTTGCGAAATCTGCCCTGATGGTACCTCTCTCCGCCTTTTCCGGGTCAGTACTGCCTATAAGACTGCGGAATTCTTCAACAGCATTCTCATGTCTGAGCACCATAACAATTACCGGCCCTGATGACATAAATGCAACGAGACCAGGGTAGAATGATTTTTCACGATGGACAATATAAAACTCCTCAGCCTGACGGAGGGTGAGGTGAAGCATTTTCAGGGCTGCAATCCGGAAGCCTGATTCTTCGATCCGGGCAATTATTCTTCCTGCGTCGCCTCTGCCCATGGCATCAGGCTTGATTATTGAAAAGGTGATGTCACTGTTCATATCTTCACGGGAAAAGGGTTAGTTGGCATGATTATTAAAAACCTTGTTATTTTTTTTACCTTTGTCGCCTTATCAGGCTAAATGCTGTGCCAGAATTCAGTAAATATACAAAAGAATTAAAAAAGCTTATTGAAGAAGCCGATCATATTCTATTGATCTGCCATATCAATCCCGACGGCGATGCTATTGGTTCAATGCTGGCTTTAAGAAGGTGGATACTTTCCAGAGGTAAGGATGTTGGTATGATCTCCCCCAACGCCCTGCAGAAGTTCCTTCTGTGGATGGCAGATGTTGACAGGGTGGTAGATTTCCATCATAATATTGAGACCGGGACAGCAATGATCAATGAGGCCGACCTGATCATCATGGTTGATTTTAATTCGACATCCCGGTTGGGCAAGGCGGAACCGCTGGTAGTGGCATCAACTGCAAAGAAGGTGATGATTGATCATCATCCCAATCCTGTTCAGTTTACTGACCTGCTTATCTCCGATATTAGCCGTAGCTCAACATCAGAGATCATCTACTTGCTCATTAACAGCATGGAAGGTAAGGAGTTCAGTGATATCGATTTCATCAACGCCGTTTATGTAGGGATTGTCACTGACACCGGCAACTTTGAACACGGCTACTATACAGGCGATACCATGCGAACTGTAGGACACCTCCTTGACATGGGAGTGGATAAGGAGAGGGTCTTCAACCATATTTTCAGCAACTTCTCCTCTGAGAGGATACGCCTGAAGGGTTTCGCCCTCCACAACCGTATGGTCGTACATCAGGAGTTACATACAGCATATATATGGCTGTCAAAGGAGGACCTCGAAAGATTTAAACATGAGAAGGGAGATACCGAAGGATTTGCCAATGTTCTTCTAACCATGAAGGGTATAGTGCTGTCGGTCCTCTTCGTCGAAAGAACAGGTTTTGTAAAGATGTCACTCCGCTCTAAGAGCACCTTCAATGCCAACGAGCTATCCCGCAAGTGTTTCAATGGCGGAGGCCACCGCAATGCTGCCGGCGGCGAGATGAAGGGATCAGTACATGAGGTAGTGAAACACTTCGAAGATAAACTCCCCTCATTCAGAGAGGAGCTAGAGTCAGCTGCAGCTGAGTTGATGAAATGAGACAGACCCTGTTAATTCTATTGCTCCTGGCAGTTACCGCCTGCCAGAACAAGCCGGACAGCAGAAGCTCAGCAGCTAAACCATCCGGCACCAATCTCATTGAGATAAACAAATCGCTTATAACCGAAGACCGCGAAACAATTTGTGACTTTATAGGGAAAAGTGAACACCTGTTCACCGAGACAAATACCGGGCTCTGGTACAGCATTCTTGAAAAGGGCACCGGTGATACTGTCAGAACAGGTGATAATGTTTCGTTTGATTTTGAATGTACGTTGCTGAACGGCAGTCCATGCTACAGCGGCACCCAGACAATCAGGGTGGGCTATACCGGTTCCGAGAGCGGAGTCACAGAAGGACTTCAAATGATGCAGGAGGGAAGCGACTACCTGTTCATCATTCCTCCATACCTGGCATACGGACTGACAGGCGACGGTGACAGGATACCGGGAAGGGCAATACTCATCTACAGGTTAAGAATAAAGGATATCAGTTAGTTTGGAACGATATTTGATGGAAATGGGAGAAATGATCAAAACCATGAAAAGGATAATTTATGCGGTAGCACTTACAGCGCTTGCAATTAACATCGTTGCATGTAACCCTTCAAAGAAGTATGAAGAGGAGGAAAAGAGCCTTATTGCTGACTATATTGCCACAAATAACATTACTGTTGCACCGGATGCTAATGGGATATACTATATTGTGTCCGAACCGGGTACCGGTGACCTCATAGTTATTGGCGATTCAGTCGGTGTCAGGTATACAGGAACGTTCCTCAGCGGAGAGGAGTTTGATAGTAATGTTGAAGCCGTCACACCCTACAGGTTCATAGTCGGCACATATTACCTGATTGAGGGATGGACAAAAACCCTCGTTAAAATGAGACTGGGGTCTAAGGCAACTGTTCTGCTCCCTTCAGATATGGCATATGGTTCTATGGGATATGGTACATATGATTATTATGGCAACTACTATTCCATCATACCCGGCTATACACCACTCCTGTTTGAGCTGGAGGTGGTGGAGCTGACCAGGGGATCCGAAAAGTAAAGAAAGAGGCTGTCTTAATAATTTAGACAGCCTCAACTATTATTCCGATTCAGATTTGCGCCGGACAACAGCGCATTTTTTATTTAATACAACCAGGTCACGTCACCTGACTGTTATTTAATCAATAACAGATCTCCCGGCAGGGTTGTCTTCCTGAGAGTCTCCCTATACTGTTCCCATGATCCTGTAAGAAAATTATCTGTTATCTCTTCGGCTTCATCAAGAGCAGCAGCTGCATCACTCATGCTCCTCTCCTCCTGTTGCGAAAGCACTCCTGAAGCCATCATGATAGCCCGGTATCCGTTGATCCGCCGGAGCAGTCCATCCTCCCTCCGGTTGTAAGCTTCATCGAGCCCTGCAAGTTCTTTACTGGCAGTCTCATATATGCCGGCAGCAGCTTCCGCGAAGCCGGGGGCATTAGCGATAAGCTCTTTACTCTTCGCAAGGCTCTCCCTCATCTGCGGTATGCCCTTGAGCTTCTCATTAAGAGCTTCTATCCGGGTGCCGAATGCCAGGGCCCTCTCATAGTTTTTCTTTAACACATCACTATCAGGAGCTGCCATCCTCGGGTCAGCATTCACTCTCAGAACAGATGACGCACTCTCTTCACCCATGGTCAGTATCACTGTATAGTTGCCTGATATTACCTGTCCCCCAAAACTCCTGTAATATCTTGATCTCTGATCCTGCTGTTGCTGCTGATCCCGGGGATATGACAGCTGGGGCAGCGGATCACGCTCCAGACGCCATGTTATCCGGTTGAAACCACTGGCTGCATCAGCATCCATCCTCCTCACAGTAATGCCTGACTCATCCTTTATCTCCACCGAGACCTTACCGGACTCCCGCGAGTTGAAGAATGAGATCATTGCTCCGGGCATACGGTTCTCTCCCCGATACATGGCGTCACCGTAGAAATAGTAACCGGGAAGGTTCTTTGTTGAGGCCAGGTATGCTTCAGGAGGACTAAATGCAGTGAGGCTGCTGCTGAGCACTTTTCTGCTGTCAGCTGCCAGTGCACGAAGGGGACCAATGTCATCGAGTATCCATACTCCGCGGCCAAAGGTACCAATGACAAGGTCATGCTCACGTGGCTGAATGGCCATGTCATAGGTTGATACCGTGGGATAGCCGCTTGTCCACCTGTTCCAGTGTGCACCTTCGTCAAAGGAGACATAGAGGCCGTATTCCGTTCCTGTGAACATCAGCCGGGGCTCAATGGGGTCCTGAACGAAACAGAGAACATATCCCCATACATCAGTGTCGTCAACGATGCGCTGCCAGCTTTTACCCATGTCTTTCGTGCGGTAGAGGTATGCGGCATTATCACCCTGCCTGTAATCGTTGACCACGGCAAAGGCTTCATCGGGGTCATAAAGTGAGGCGGTTACCTGAGGTACCCATCCGTTGCGGGGCATACCCTTAATATTATGAGAGGTACACCTCCAGCTTCTACCACCGTCCTGAGTGACCTGTATCATGCCGTCATCCGTTCCTGCCCATAAAAGACCCTGCTTCAGCGGGCTGGGAGAGATGGTTATGATAGTGCAGTGGTTCTCTGCTCCTGTAGCTTCAAGTGTAATGCCTCCACTCTCTTCCTGCTTCTGCTTTTCAGGGTCATTAGAAGTCAGGTCAGGAGATATCTTGATCCATGTGTCACCCCTGTCTATGCTCTTATGCACATACTGACTGCCGAAATATATGGTGTTGTCGTCAAAAGGATCCTGCGCCAGGGCAGCATTCCAGTTGAAGCGCAGTTGCTCGGTGCTGTCAGCTGCCGGCCTGATGCTCTTGCTCCAGCCGGTTGTCACATCTATCCTGCGCAGTGAACCTCCCTGCGACTGTGCGTAACAGTAACGGCTCTCTCCGGGTACCGGCATAGCATCAAAACCATCGCCGCCGATAAGAAAGTCATACATCTCATTAATAAGTGGCCCGTTGTACCATGCGTATGCCGGACCACGCCATGAGCCGTTATCCTGCAACCCGCCGTAGATATTGTATGGCAGATCGTTATCGATCCTGATATGATAGAACTGGCCCACCGGGAGGTTCTCAATATGACGCCATGTCGCACCCCTGTCGTATGTGATCCCCATGCCCCCATCATTACCGTCTAGCATGCGGTCCGGATTGTGCGGGTCGATGTACCATGCATGATGATCAAGATGTATTGACTCTGCGGTTCTCCTGTCAAAGGTAAGCGCACCGTCTTCGCTCACATTGACTCCTGAGAATAGGGTGTAGACCCTGTTCTCGTTGAGGGGGTCAACATATATCTCTGCATAGTAGAATGGGCGGTTGCCTATGTTGTTTTCGCCTCGTTTATCCCACGTGATACCTCCGTCAGTTGAACGGTAGATAGCAGTGTGATCTGATTCTACATAAGCATAAACATAATCCGGGTCTGACGCAGCTATCGCCAGGCCTATGCGGCCTTTAATCTCCGGCAGGCCCGAGGTGACAGGGTTAAAGGTCTCTCCTCCGTCACGCGTTAGCCAGAGCCCGGAGCCCTCTGAAGATGACCTGAAGAACCAGGGCCAGCGCCGGTGGTCCCACATTGCAACGAAGATCTTGCCGGGGTTTGAGGGATCCATCACCATGTCAGCCACACCCGAGGTCTCATTGGTAAAAAGCACCCGCTTCCATGTCTCTCCTCCATCAGTGGAGCGGTAAAGCCCCCTCTCGGTATGCGGTGCCCAAGGGTTGCCAATGGCTCCTGCATAAATAATGTCTGTATTGACAGGGTCAATGAGAATACGATGGATGTATCGGGTCAGTTCAAGTCCCATGCACCTCCATGTCTTGCCACCGTCAAGACTCTTGTAAATCCCATATCCGCCTGTCACGCTGTTACGCGGATTGCCTTCACCAGTCCCCGCCCATACAATATCAGGCCTCACAGGGTCAACTGCCAGTGCTCCTACGGAAGCCACTGCCTCATTGTCAAAGACCGGTACGAAGGTGGTGCCGGCATTGACTGTCTTCCAGATACCACCGGAGGCTGTGCCGACATAAAAGAGGTTTTCATTTCTCGGGTCAGCGGCAAAGGCAGTCACTCTGCCACTCATTCCACCAGGACCGATATTCCTTGGCCTGATACTGTTGAAGAGGCTCATGTCAATCGTCTGTCCCGTAACAAAAGCTGTAAGCATTATTAATACAGCAGAAAAGAGGGTTCTTCTGATCATTATAGTAATATTTAGCGGATCCAATTTAGACAAATAAATCAAAAAGGCCGGAAGACCGCAACGTGTTATACAATATGATATCTGGTCACGCCAGGATAAGAAAGATGGCAGGCCTTTTGTCAAGCAGAGGTTTTTCAGAACGCCACCGGTCAACAGTTAATGTACGTATCTCTTCGGTATCAAGGGAGATGTCTGATGCTATACAGAGTCGGGTGGCGGGTCTGCACACGGTGAGAATATCTTCCAGCATTTTTCCGTTCCTGAAGGGCGTCTCCATGAATATCTGCGTCTCACCGCCTGCCGATCGCTTTTCGAGCGCCCGTATGACTCTCTGTCTTCCCGGTGCGTCCACAGGGAGATAGCCGTGGAAGGCGAATGACTGACCGTTAAGTCCCGATGCAACCAACGCCAGCATCACTGAGGAGGGTCCGGTAAGCGGTATAACCCTGATACCCCTCCGGTGCGCCTCAGCCGTAATGACGTTTCCCGGATCGGCAAGACCCGGCATGCCGGCTTCGCTCATCACCCCTGCATCTACACCACCGATGACCCTCCGGAAGAAATCATCAGGACCAGACACCTCATAGTGCTTTCCTATTGGGAAAAAGAGACTGTCATCAATGGGGAAATCCCTGTCAATACTCTTCAGATACCTGCGTGCCGTGCGCACATCCTCAACAGCAAAAAGCCTGAGAGAAAGAGTTATTTCCAGTGTGCCCTGGGGAATCGTCTTATGATGGTCAGCATTTCCCAGAGTGACAGGGATCATATAAATATTTCCGCTCATTTGGTTTATCATCTGATATCACAAATATATGGATTTAGCCTCTCACAAGGCTAAAGTGACTTCTGATATTGTTCTTCTCTCAATTTCAGATTATGTTTGCAACTGAAAGGAGAGATAGTGAAGATCACTTTTTTGGGAACAGGAACCTCTCAGGGTGTGCCTGTTATTGCATGTGAGTGTCCTACATGTTCGTCAACCGACAGCAAGGACAAGAGACTGCGGGCATCGCTGCTTGTAGAGACTGCTCTAAACACAATTGTTATTGATGCCGGACCCGACTTCAGGCAGCAGATGCTGAATGCCCGTGTTAAGAAGCTTGACGCCATACTTCTTACACATGAACACAAGGATCATATTGCAGGCATGGATGACCTCCGGGCATTCAATTATAAAAGCCAGGCTGCCATTGACATATATGCCGAGGAGAGGGTTCAAAACGCTGTAAGAAAAGAGTATGCCTACGTCTTCTCGGAGAACCATTATCCTGGAATACCAAGAATGGAACTTCATAATATAGACACCTATAATATCACTATTGGCGGTGATATAATAACCCCGTTGCGGATATTTCATTATCACCTGCCAATACTGGGATTCAGGATAGGTGACATGGCTTATATTACTGATGCCAATTATATCCCCGAAGAGACAAAAGAGAAACTTATTGGTGTAAAATACCTGGTTGTGAATGCTCTGAGAAAAGAGAAGCATATCTCACATTTCAGCCTGGGTGAGGCGCTAAGCTTCATACAGGAAGTAGCACCCCGAAAAGCATATATAACCCATATAGGTCACCAGATGGGGAAACATGAGGAGGTAAACAGGGAACTGCCTGTGAATGTGACTCTGGCCTGGGATGGCCTGGAAGTGGTCTGCGAGGATTAATCTAATCCTTTCTAAACCTGTAGAGCTTTTTCTGATACTTTTTGGAGAAAAAGTATTTATTGCGTCCGAGCTGAGAAGTATCAATGTAAGAGTTTTTCCGCTTGATGTTATATTGATTTTTCTTAGAGACAGCACATCCCGGTATAAGCATTAATGCCGACAGAATCAGTATTAATAAAACAATGCTTTTGCCATCTATCTTTTTCATCCCTCCGACATGACTAATTTCTAAAAGTATAAAATATATTAAACATGGCAACGATACTTTCAATATCTCTAAAAAAGCATGTTCAATAAACCTTTCCTTTTATTTTAAGATACAATGTCTTAAATTGCGTTCCCGTTCTGTCGGGAAGCTTACTTAATACATCAGATTAAACTCAAATGTACAGGTTTAGGTTTCGGTTTTTCCTTATTTTTTTTATCCCTTTCCTTTCAGCTTCCGGCCAGTCGCTTGAAAATATAGGCATAATATGGGAAAATGGCGCAAGTGCAGTATCGCTATTACTGGATGACAGCTCCATTGTGAGACTGCCTGCATCAAGAGCTCTTTTCAGCTTCAGGCTAGACGACGTCTATTTTGAATCCGACGATGTCCCTGCCGGTCTTACTGGCAGCCGTTTCCTGATGATCTATCCCGGAGGAGTGGAAGCAGTGTATACACCTCGCGGTGGCTCTCATCCCGGCTATCTGGCTGAGTTGGTACTGCGCAATAACTGGAATGACACCATATCTGTCAGTGATGTCGTTCCTTTCGGAGAGCGTGACAATACTGCCTACATCACTGGCGCCGGGCCACAAAACCTGGCAAGGGCCAACCTCTTTCTGCCCGGCAAGAGCCCTGTGCGCGTCATCCTGCCTGACAATGCCTGGGAGATGGGATTTTCCTCTTTTAATACAGCCGTCGATTATTCAGTCACAGCCATTGCACGGCGAATAAATACTGATAATGGCACTCTCAGACGCTATGAGACAATTCTTCCACCGGGAGCAACAGTGACATATCATATCTGGGCTGACATTTACAGGGGATCATGGCAGGAGGGGATGCGCCTTATGTTTGCCGGGCGCTGGCTTTATGACACAGGGAGGTTCGATGAGACTCTCTATCAGCGGGATGATCTTAAATGGATAAGAACAAGCTACCTCATGATACTGCAGATGGCATGGGACAGAGAGTTCCATGACCGTTTCAAGGACAAATACGGTTTTAGCAGCTTTCTCGATGAATACAACAGGCTCTTTGGACATGTCGATGTATACGGGATATGGCCCACATGGCCCCGCCTGGGCCTCGATGAAAGGAACCAGTGGGATCTTTACCGGGACATGCCAGGCGGTACAGATAGGTTGCGCCTCATTGGCTCTCAGGCCAGATCAAAAGAGTGCAGGTTCTTCATCGCTTATAACCCCTGGGACAAAAACACACAGGAAGAGAATCATCTCCCGGGCCTGGCGAAGATGATAGCTGCAACAGAAGCCGACGGCGTCGTCCTTGATACAGAGAGTAAATCATCCGCTATGCTGCAGCAGAGCGCTGACACGATCCGCAGTGGAGTGGTGATGTATTCCGAGGGTATGCCGGTAGTAAGGGATATGCAGGGCATTGTAGCTGGCAGGGTGCATAACGCACTGTTCCTCAGTCCGGAGCTCAACCTGAATAAGCTTATCAGACCCGATTTTGCCATCTTTCGCGTCGCAGACGTCGGCGAAGATATCCTGCACCGCGAAATATCTGTCGCATTTTTCAACGGCTACGGTACTGAACTGAACATGTTCAGACCCGGTGGCAGGGGAGAGGAATACCATAAAGACCTTCATTACCTTGCAGAAACAACATATATACTCAGAAGGAACAGTGACGCCTTCTCGGGCGGAACACTGACCCCGCTGATAAAAAGCGAAGCGGACAAGGTATATGTAAACGAATGGCACACTGGAGAAAAGACCCTCTATACCATACTGAATATGGATTATCTGGGTTATAACGGGCCGCTCTTCAGCGCGGGAGATACAACCGGCAAACATCTCGTATCAATACAGAGACATGAGGAGATCACTCCTTCAGTCATCAACGGACAACCTATGGTATCTGTGCAGACACCAGGCTGGAGCCAGACATTCAATGGCACCAGGAGAGAGAGTTCCGTCGATTGTATAGCTATGCTGCCCCGACTGATAAATGCGCGGATAGCAGGCAACAAGATACTTCTGTCTGCCTCAGTAAAAGGCCTGCTGCTGGTAAACAGTGGCATGCCGGGCTATGATAACAACCCGCTGAGGATTGTCTCACCAGTTGATACTGTTATCACCGCTGATGCTCTCTTCGGTATCTCCGGGCAGAAGATAGTGATAGAACTCATTGATTCAGAAGGCATTCTGCTTGATGAAAAGATCATCAGACCTATTGAAGGTCAACCATGGCTTGTATCAGAGACAATACGCACAGTGCATCCTGAAGGAATACCCGATGCGATGGTGATGGTGCCGGAATCCACTGTTAACTATAAACTGATAGCTGCTGATGAGTTCATACCCTATCCGTCAGCAGGGATGGAGATGAGCGCCAGACCAGACAGCTTCCTGATCGATAAGTTTCCTGTCACCAACGAAGATTATCTCAGGTTTGTCAGAGCTACAGGATATATCCCGACTGATACTGCCAACTACCTGAAGCATTGGGAGAGAGGACTCCCCATAAGCGGACAGGAACGCTACCCGGTGGTCTATGTCAGCCTTGAGGATGCCAGGGCTTATGCACACTGGGCAGGCAAGAGACTTCCTACGGAAGAGGAGTGGCAGCTCGCAGCACAGGGAACAGACGGCCGGGAGTGGCCCTGGGGAAATGAGTTCCATGCTACCAAATGCAATAACGGATTTGGCAGACCCACACCTGTCGATGCCTTCCCTAAAGGCGAGAGCCCGTATGGAGTGGCAGACCTGGTAGGTAACGTGTGGCAGATGACAGCCGATATCTATTGCAATGGCGCATACTATTTCAACATCATCAGAGGAGGGAGTTACTTCAGGCCTGAGGCAAGCTCATGGTACCTCAGGGGCGGTCCTCAGCCACTGAACATGACTCAGATGCAACTGCTCGTTTCACCAGGCTATGACAGATGCTCAACACTGGGGTTCAGATGCGTCATGGATCTGTAAAACAGCATATTAGTCAGGCAGCCGGTAAGAGGAATTAGGAATTAAGAATTAAGAATTAAGAATTAAGAGTTGGGAGTTGGGAGTTAAACATTAACAATTCTCGGCTTCAAGACTTTCCAGACTTAACAGCAGGGGATCTATGCTACGCTCCGATAAGACCTTCAGACCTCAGACCTTCAGCTTTTTCTCTATCTCGATGATCTGGTTCCTGAAGTGACGGTCAGTATCAATGAGGTTGTTCACCGTCTTACAGGCATGCAGTACGGTGGCATGATCCTTGCCCCCGATGGAAGAGCCGATACTTGCCAGTGATGCCTTAGTCAGACTCTTTGAAAAATACATTGATACCTGCCTGGCCTGTACAATCTCCCGCTTGCGTGTCTTACCCTGCATCTGGTCAACAGGGATCTTGTAATATTCGCACACCACTTTCTGGATGTAATCAATAGTTATCTCCTTGCGTTGAGTGTTGACAAGCCTGTCAACCATCTGGCGAGCCAGCTCTAGTGTCACCTCCTTGCGGTTGAGGGTCGACTGGGCGTAGAGCGATATAAGCCCCGATTCAAGCTCCCTGATATTAGATGAGATATTCTCTGCCAGAAACTCAAAGATCTCGTCAGGAAGCTCTATACCGTCATTATAGGCCTTTTTCCTGAGTATGGCCAGCCTGGTCTCAAAATCAGGCTTCTGCAGATCTGCCAGAAGTCCCCACTTGAAACGCGACAGCAGCCGCTGCTCCATGCCCTGCAACTCCACGGGCGGCTTGTCACAGGTGAGGATAAGTTGCTTGCCCGACTGGTGAAGGTGATTGAATACGTGGAAGAAAGTGTCCTGTGTCTTCTCTTTCCCTGCAAACTCATGAACATCGTCAATGATCAGGACGTCAATCATCTGGTAAAAGTGAAGGAAGTCATTCTTGTTGTTGTTCCTGATGGATTCTACAAACTGTGTCTGAAACTTGTTGGCATTTACATAGAGCACAGTCTTGTCAGGAAACTTCTCCTTGACAAGGATACCAATAGCCTGAACAAGGTGTGTCTTGCCAAGACCTGAATCACCGTAGATCATCAACGGGTTGAATGCAGTACCGCCGGGATTGTTACCAACGGCAATACCGGCAGAACGGGCAAGCCTGTTGCACTCACCCTCAATAAAGTTGGCAAATGAGTAATCAGGATTGAGCCTCGGGTCAAGATGAAGCTTCTTGATACCCGGGATGATAAAAGGATTTCTTATGGTAGGTTGAGTGACCTCAAAAGGAACCTGCATCGGTTTGTTCTGAAGATCAGACTTGTTCCTGGAAGGATACCTTACCGTGTAGGGCTTACCGTTGGTATAGCCCGAATTCTCCATGATAATATTGTATTCAAGCTTGGCTTCATTGCCTATCTCACGCCTCAGAGTCTTGCGGAGAATGTCTATATACTGCTCTTCAAGATATTCGTAAAAGAAGGGGCTTGGCACCTGGATAGTAAGAATGTTTTTTTCGAGCCTGAGAGGAACAATAGGCTCAAACCATGTTTTAAAACTGGCAGAGGGAATTATGTCACGAATTATTTCCAGACAGTTACTCCAAACCTCATCGTGTGATTTGTTCATTCAGATTGAAATTAAAAAATCGCTTCTATTTTTTTCTGGCGCTGAAACCTAGGACAATATTTGTAAAAAAAAAGGTAAAAAAAAAAATTTTTTTCACTTGACTTTTACATTTATTCTTTACTGTTATGACCATCAGGTTATTAAAATCATAAATATTCGTCAAAATTTATAATACGCAGAATGTCAAATAATTACAGTAAAGATAATGGGGGTCAGTCTCTTATAATATAGAGGACAACCATATCTTTATCCCATCAAACTCATAAATGAACACCAGGCTGCCTTCAAAGAGTTGATTGTATATTGTTTAGTATTATTATAACAAATTATTCATCCTTTTTGCCAAAAAGGGAGAAGTGGACATATCTCTTTGGATTTTCCTTCATATCCTGGAGCAAAAGATCAAGATTGTATAGAGTATTGTTAAGGTTCGTATAAAGACTGTCACTGGTAATTATTTTTCCGGCAGACCCCTCACCCTTGCTGATGCCTTTTACTATTTCATCGAGGTTACCAAGCGATGAACGGAGGGAGGTGAGAGTGGAGTCGAGATCTGCCGACGCAACGGCATCAGATATCTGCTCTATGTTTTTCAGCGTTGAATCAATAGTTGAACTGTTGGCTGACAGCATCGCCGTAAAGACCTTCAGCTCTTCAATAGCGCCTATGAGCTCATCCTTCTTGCTTTCAGAGATATCCCTGAGAGAGGCAGTAATACCATTCACATTTGATATGGTCGATTTGATATTGCCAGTCATCTGGGGTGTGAAGAGGTCATTAAGAGCTGAGACAACCGAGTCAAGCTTGAGAATCATGTCGGTAATATTGTCTTCGAGAGGTGAAATGGTCTGACTGAGTCTGTCAAGAATCGATGTTGCCACATAACCCTGTATTGTATCATGGTTATGACACATCTCACTGCTTTCGCCCATGCGCAGAATAATCTTCATGCCAGCTATTAGTGTTGCCGTGGTGATCTCAGCCCTTGTATCCTTAGGTACATTAAAGTGTTTGTCAACCGAAAGCGAAACGAGAATCCTTCCTGACCCGTCATTGATCAGCTTTACGTCCTGTACAACCCCGGCCTGGTAACCGTTTATCTCAACAGGACTTGATTCCGTCAGCCCGGAGATGTTGTCATACACGATGTGATAAGTGTCAGTACTGGTAAAGAGAGCTGTACCTTTCAGAAACTGGTACAGAAGAATGAATGCTATGATGGTTATCAGTGCTACGGCTCCAACCTTTATCTCATGTGTTATCTTCATATCGTTGCTATTTTCTTTTCTTTATATCTATAGCCTCCCGGAGAGGCATTATCTTTTCTTCCCTGACAGCAATCACGAAGGCATCGGGAAACCTCGCGGTAAGCGTGCGTCTGTATTTCAACGCATCATCATATGCTATGAATCTTCCGGCAGCATACTTTACTCTCTCCCCGGCATCAATTTTTGTTATTATATCTATCTCCTTCAACACGCTTGGGCTTAACTCTCTATTTTTGGGCATGGCTGATATCTGCACCATAAAATAAATATCATCCTCTGCTGTTGTCAGTGACTCTCTTACTCTGGAGGTAACCTCTGCCTGAGTGATCGTTTGTGGCTGGCCCGTAGTAACGGGCTGATCCTTTGCAGCGATATCACTGTCAGGCCCGGCTTGCACCTGTACAGGCTCTTTTGCCAATGGCGGTTGCATGACTCCAGCCTCTTCCTCTCCCTCTCTGGCAGTGCTACTGATGGCGCTGTCTGCGCTCTCAGAAGCTGTGGTGGTGCTGCTGCTGCTGGCACCGGAAGTAGCATTAACCACAGTGCTGCTGCCGGCACCGGAAGCCGCTGTGTTGCTGCCGAGGCTACCTGTCTTTTTTGTATTTTGTGCCCCGGAAGCTATCGCCTGCCCGTTTTTCAGTCCCGACCGGCTGTCAATAGACTCTTTGTAATCCCTGAATGCCCTGAAGATGGCAGAGGCAAGATAATCCTGACCCTGTTCTGACATAAGAAATTTCTCCTCTTCAGGATTGCTGAGATAGCCTAATTCAACCAGCACCGCGGGCATGGTGGTGCGCCACAAAACGAGGAATCCAGCCTGCCTTACACCCCTGTCCTTCCTGCCTACTCTTTCCTTGAACTGCTGCTGTAGCATAGAAGCAAACCCGGTACTCTGTTTCAGATAGGTGTTCTGCATCAGCGAGAAGATTATGAAAGACTCTACCGAGTTCGGGTCGTAACCTTCGTACTTGGTCTCATAATTCTCTTCAAAAGTGATTACAGAGTTCTCCTTCATGGCAACACGGAGGTTGGCTTCGTCCATGGTCTGTCCCAGAACATACGTTTCGGAGCCAGTCACCCGTTGATCGGACCACCAGTTTGAATGTATCGAAATGAAGATATCAGCCTTGTTCCTGTTCGCCACATTTGCCCTCTCATCAAGACCCGGATAGGTGTCATCATCGCGGGTATAAATAACCTTCACATCCTTAAGATATTCACTTATATATCTTCCCGTTTTGAGAGCTACCGAAAGATTAATGTCTTTCTCCTTTGCCTTTGCCCCGTGGGTGCCGGGATCCCTTCCACCGTGTCCGGCGTCTATTACAACAACCCATTCCTTTTCCGTTGGTACCGCTTGCCCTGAGACATTCATTGGCATGGTAATTGACGCCATTATCACGGCACTTATCAGAATATTATTGAACCCTCTTATTTTGGTACTCAGCCGCATTACTGCTTTGCGAATTTTAATTAGTTTTGTCGCTGACATATTATATATGTGCAACAACTACGCAAAAATAACATTTAACTTGCATTTTCACGCACAAAGATTTTTTGTGTCACTTTTCATGCCGCTTCTCTTATCAACGGCATTGTGTGCGCAGGAGCCTGTCAGACAGGACACCGTGGTTGCTGTGGTGCCGGATACCCTTACCTTGCCTGAGCCAGGTCTTGCTGATGCACCTTTTATTATCGGCGACACCCTCACCCCTGACGGGTCCGTGTCATCTCAAGATACCCTTAGCGGAAAGGCTCAACTGACAATCTCTTCCGAGGCTGTTGACGATCAGATAGTATATAGTGCTGAAGAGTACATGAAGACTGATCTCAGGACAAAGAAAGTGAGCCTGGTCAGTGATGCCAGAGTCACCTACGGGACCATACAGCTCACAGCCGACTCTATTGTCCTTGACCTGGAGACCGGCTCAGTCTACGCCACCGGCAGGATAGACTCCACTGGTAAAATGGTTGGCAAACCTATATACAAGGATGGTTCTGAGGAGTTTGAATCGAAGGAGCTAACCTATAATTTCAAATCGAAGAAGGGGGTGATCAGAGAGGTCACTACCGAACAGGAGGGAGGCTTCCTTCGGAGTCAAATCACCAAGAGGCAAGAGGATGGCACACTGCATGTCAACCGCAGCAAGTTCACTACATGCGATGCCGAAGAACCCCACTTCTACCTCTCCCTCCCCAAAGCAAAAGTCTACCCCGGAGAAAAGATAGTCTCAGGCCCGGCATATATGGTCGTGGCCGATGTCCCCCTGCCAATAATACTGCCTTTTGGCTTCTTCCCGGTACAGAAAAAGAGGGCATCGGGTATTGTAATGCCCAAGTACGGACAGGAGGCAAGCAGAGGTTATTTTCTCTCGAACGGTGGCTACTATTTTGCACTTACCGATTATTTCGATCTCAAACTTACTGGTACAATATATACCAACGGCACCTGGCTTACCGATGCAGCCTCCTCATACAGGGTCAGGTACCGGTTCTCCGGCTCATTCGGATTCAGCTATGCCAATAACGTCACAAGTTATAAGGGACTATCCGATTACGCAACAAAATCTAACTACAGCATACGATGGTCACACTCGCAGGATGCTAAAGCCAGCCCCGGTTCACGTTTCTCGGCAAGTGTGAACATGAGCTCCAGCGGTTACGACAAGAACAACAGTTATGATGTTTCCGAACATGTTACAACAACGAGGCAGTCAAGCGTCAGTTATTCAAAGACATGGTCAGGGACTCCCTTCAGCTTCTCCTCAAGCCTTAACCAATCGCAGAACGTGCAGAACCAGACGATAGCGCTTAACCTGCCAAAGGCAAGCTTTACAATGTCCCGCATATACCCTCTCAAACCGAAGAAGCTGGTAGGCAAGTCGAAGTGGTATCATGATCTGTCCACACAGTATACTGCTTCGCTCGACAATAAGATAGACACCTATGACAGCCTCTTTTTTACGAGTTCCATGTGGCGAAGCATGCAGAACGGCTTCAAACATGAGATACCTGTAAGCCTGCAGATCAGACCGTTCAATAACTTTTCGATATCGCCTTCTCTACGCTATACCGGTGTGCTCTATACCCGGAAAATTGAAAAGAGATGGGATCCGGACTACTACGACGAGTCTGTGGGCGAGGTCGTTCCCTCTGTTATCAGCGACACTGTCAGGGGATTCTCCTACGGACAGGCCCTGGTGCCTTCCATAAGCGCATCTTTCAACCCCTCTCTTTACGGTACCTATCAGTTTACAAAAAAAGGATCAAGGATTGAGCAGATAAGACATGTGATGAAGCCATCGGTAGGATTCTCATACTCGCCGGAATCTGACAGATTGTCGAGCGACATGTACAGAACCGTACAGAGTGATAGTCTGGGTAATACATCCAGCTATTCGATATACGAAGGAAGCATCTACGGAACCCCATCTTCAGGAACACGTTCAGGATCAGTGAACTTCAGCCTGTCAAATATTGTTGAGGCAAAGGTATATTCCAGAAAAGATACAACAGGTAAGCCCAATAAAATCAAGCTGATAGAAAGTCTCTCCTTCAGTACTGCCTATAATCTTTTCTCCGACTCACTCAACTGGTCCCCGGTAAGCATGTCTTTTCGCACCACGCTGGCTCAGAACATAAATGTTCAGTTAAGCAGCAGCTTCAACCTCTATGGTCTTACTGATGCCGGGGCTATCAACAGGCATTTTGCCATAAGTCAGGGGCAGGGTCTGGCCAGAATGACAAGTATGAACATGAGCCTGAATTTTGACCTCGGACAACTGCTCGGTGGTAAGGATAAGAACAACCAGCAGCAGACTTCAGGGGGCGCAGGACAGCAGCCTACAGGCATGCCTCCTGGCGAAACTGGTGCTCCCGGCGATGAATTGTCCGGGAAATTGCCACTAACAAACAATAATCTTGACGGGTACGGATATAACAAGTTTGATGTGCCATGGTCACTAAGGATGGCATACAACTTCAGCTACAGCAAACCAACACTGACTAAGAACATATCACAGACGCTCACAATGTCAGGCAATGTCAAGCTCACTCCGAAAACGGCTATAACCTACAATACGGGTTATGACTTCAATGATAATGAGATCACCATGACCAGTCTTGGCATATCACGCGACCTGCATTGCTGGGAGATGAACCTCTCATGGATACCCACGGGTTATCTGAAGAGCTGGAACTTCACTATCAGGGCCAAGGCCAGTATGTTGCAGGATCTGAAGTATGAAAGACGCAAGGATTACCATGATAATTATTAACGATATAAAAACAGATGGAATGAAAAAAATTATAAGCACAACCGGCGCACCGGGAGCTATTGGTCCCTATAGCCAGGCCGTTGAGGCAAACGGTACATTATACATATCAGGTCAGTTGGGGGTTGATCCTGCAACAGGTAAAATGACTGAGGGAGGTATAACTGAACAGACTACACAGGTGCTCAGAAACATAAAGGCTATTCTGACTGCTGCAGGCTATTCCCTTAATGATGTTGTTAAATCGACCTGCCTGCTCTCTGACATGTCAGACTTTAAGGCGATGAACGAGGTATATGCCCTGTTCTACACCTCCGACCAGCCCGCCAGAGCTGCCTTCGCGGTAAAAGGACTGCCACTGGGGGCACTGATAGAGATTGAGACCGTAGCGGTTAAATAAAAGGCCGGGAGAACAAAGAGCACTGTGTGAATATATAAACAAGCAGAGGCGAGTCTCAGACCCGCCTCTGCATACATATTATCCGGTTGAACCGCTGTTATTCGGCAACAACCTCAAAGTCGATATCCACCCTGACATTGCGGTGTAACTTGACGACAGCCTTGTAGTTGCCTATCTCCTTAATGGTATCTTCTCCAAGAATGATGTTTTTGCGGTCAATATCAAATCCTTTATTATTCAGGGCCTCAGCCAGCTGAATGGTATTGACTGATCCAAAGATCTTCCCTGCGGAGCTAACCTTGGCACCTATAACGAGCTTGAGGAGAGCGAGTTTTTCGGCAAGCTTCTCAGCCTCTGCACGTATCTTCTCTTCCTTGTGAGCCCTCTGCTTCAGGTTCTCATTGTGCATCTTGACCGCTGATTCAGTGGCCTGGATGGCATATCCCTTGGGAATAAGGTAATTTCTTGCATAACCCGTCTTAACTGAAAGCATATCATTTTTCAGACCGAGCTTTTCCATATCCTGCTTGAGAATTATTTTCATATCTCTTCCTCCTTTATTTTAAAAGATCAGCAACATAGGGAAGCATGGCTAGGTGACGTGCGCGCTTGATGGCTTTGGCAACCCTTCTCTGATACTTTAACGACGTGCCGGTTATACGGCGCGGAAGGATCTTGCCCTGCTCATTGAGAAACTTCTTGAGAAACTCGGGATCCTTGTAATCAATATATTTGATCTTGTTCTTTTTGAACCTGCAGTATTTCTTCTTCTTGATCTCTACTGTAGGAGGTGTCAGGTACCTGATCTCTGAATTGTTCTGTGCCATGTCTATTCCTCCCTGACTTTTTCGGTTTCTTTCATCTTTCTTTTCTTCTCAGCATACTCTACAGCATACTTGTCCATACGGAAGGTAAGGAAACGGATGATTCTTTCATCCCTCCTGTACTGCACTTCTAGCTTGTCAATCAACTCACCCTGCCCCCTGAATTCAACAAGGTAATAAAAACCTGTCGACTTTTTCTGGATGGGATAAGCGAGTTTCTTCAGACCCCAGTTCTCTTCATGAATGATCTCACCTTCATTATCAGTGATGATCTTCTTGAACTTCTGAACCGCTTCCTTCATCTGATTCTCAGACAAAACGGGAGTTGCAATGAAAACGGTTTCGTACTGATTCAACATCTCTTTTTAGTTATATTTGGTTTAATAAATCGGGTGGCAAAAGTAAGATAAATTATTGTAAAAAAAAATATTGCCGCAACTATTTTACCTCGTGCTATATAGTGCCTTACAGAAGAGATTCCCTCTATTTATGAACAGCCAGCAACCTGCCAAAACAAATTAATTATATTTGTAACAATTAACAGGAGATATACCCGGAAAAAGAAAGCATGGACAATTTTATTGTTTCTGCCCGCAAATACAGACCTGCTACATTTGACATGGTTGTGGGGCAGGATACCATAACTACTACCTTAAAGAACGCTATTAAGAACAACTTTCTTGCACAGGCCTATCTTTTTTGCGGCCCCCGGGGCGTTGGAAAGACTACCTGTGCCAGGATCTTTGCCAAGACCATAAACTGTTCAGATCCGGGTCCTGACGGCGAAGCATGCGACAAGTGCGAATCATGCACCTCATTCAATTCACAGGCATCGTTCAACATTCATGAACTTGATGCTGCATCCAACAACAGCGTTGACGACATACGTAACCTGACAGACCAGGTCAGGATCCCACCCCAGATCGGGAAATTCAGTGTATATATAATAGACGAGGTCCATATGCTCTCCACACAGGCTTTCAATGCCTTTCTGAAGACGCTGGAAGAACCGCCGTCACACGCTATCTTCATCCTGGCCACAACAGAGAAGCATAAGATCATTCCAACCATCCTCTCACGCTGCCAGATCTTCGACTTCAACCGTATCAACGTGGACGATATCGTTCAGCGCCTGAGCTGGGTGGCCGGGAACGAAAGCGTCACTGCCGAGCAGGAGGCTCTTCATGTCATAGCCACTAAAGCTGATGGCGCTATGCGTGACGCTCTGTCGATCTTTGACCAGATAGTGAGCTTCAGCGGGAAAAACATTGCCTACTCCGATGTCATTGCTAACCTTAATGTGCTAGATTATGAATACTATTTTCGCATTACGGCTGCGGCAATGGAGGGAGATATAACCTCAGTGCTCTTGACATTTAACGAGATACTGAACAAAGGGTTCGATGGCTATAACTTCATGGCCGGACTGAACAACCATCTCCGCGACCTGCTTGTCAGTCGCGACGAAGCTACCCTGAAGCTGCTGGAGACCTCTCCGTCAATCAGACAGCGTTATCGGGAACAGGCTATCAGTACTCCTCTCTCATTCATTTATGAGGCACTCGACATCGGCTCACAATGCACACTTACATTCCGGAGCAGTAAGAACCAGCGCCTTCATGTTGAGCTGGCTCTGCTGCGCATGTGCAACCTCTCCTCAGAACGAACACCGGCAGAACCAAAAAAAAAAGCTGAACAGCAACCAGTAGAGGAGGAGAAAGAGATCACTATCTCACCACCTGCACATACTGCCACAGCGGTACCGGCCACCCCTCCCGTATCTGCCGTGCCACAAAAAAAGGAAAAAGAGAGCTCTGAGGAAAAGATTTCAATAAGAAATATCCTCTCAGGTGCCAGACCCGCTGAAGATATGGTCAGCGAGCCTCTTCCTGAAACAGATCAGCCTGTTACCCGTGAGTTCACCAACGAAGAACTCAGCAAGGCGTGGGAGACCTTCGCAACTGCGGTGAAAGAGGAAAGCCCAAGAATCTCCGTGACACTCCTGGCTGTCTCACCTGAACTGCTGCCAGACAAAACAATAATCCTGAAACTTGACAACCTGGTACTCAAGGAGGCATTTGACCATAACTACAAGGCAAAACTTGAGAGCCATCTGCGCTCTGCTCTGCAGAATGGAGAAGTGAAGCTGCAGACTACCGTGGAGACCACCGAGAGGGGAGAGATACTCTATTCCCCCGAACAAAAGTTCAACCACCTGGTCTCAAAAAATCCCTCGCTAAAAGATCTGAAAAAGACCTTCAATCTTGACTTTGAATAGATTGAAAAAAACAGTGAGCAACAAAAAGTATACAAGACCCTCTGTCAGACAGACCACCGAAGAACCCCGGGAAACCGTCTCTGCTGAACAGCTTCGCACTGAGGCCGGCGGCATTGCGCATGACCTCAATACAGTCATAACCACTATATACGGGTTTAGTGAGATAGCACTTGAGAGCATTGACGGATCCTCCGATGCGGCACAGAATGTTCAGAAGATAATTCAGGCAGCTGACAAGGCAAAGTCGCTGACAAAGCAACTGTTAAACCTGAGCCTTGAAAAAGAACAGGAGATGATCATTGTCAGGGTAGAAGAGGTCATAAATGATACTCTGAACCTGCTGTTACCGTCACTGGCAGGCAATGTAACCGTTTCTTGCCTCATAAAAGCTCCTGATATCGAAGTTGAAGCTGTGCCGGAAAAACTATTCAGAGTATTCATGAATATCGCTGTCAATGCCTTGCAGTCTATGGAAGGAAAAGGAGGAAGGCTTACTGTGACCCTGGATAGAGAGGTCATAAAAAAGAGTAAAAAGAAGGAGGAAAGAGAGGAATTTGCATTAATACGCTTTGAGGATACAGGTAGGGGAATGAACGGAGAAACAGCTGAAAAGATGTTTATGCCATTCTTTACCAGAGGTAAAGGAGACAAAGGAACAGGACTCGGTCTCGCTGTTGTGTATGATATAGTCAGGGAGCATGGCGGGACGCTTAGGGTCAGCTCGGAGAAGGGCAGGGGCACCGCTATGGAGGTGCTGATACCCGCTCTCTCTTTTGGCCCTCTCCCTTAAATGAGCTACCTTCGGAATCCTAATAATTAACAAACAGATATATATGGCTGGTGTAATGGTTGTGGAGGATGATGCTGTTCTGCGTGAGATGCTCAGAGACTCCCTTGAGAAACGTAAGTATACAGTCATAACCGCTGCTGACGGAAGAGAGGCCCTGGCCAAATTCCGGCCCTCGGTGGTCGATCTTGTTATCACAGACCTGCTGATGCCGGAGGAAGACGGTCTGATGGTTATCATGAAGATTAAAGAGATGAAACCGTCAATACACATGATAGCAATCAGCGGAGGGGGTAAAGCAGGTCCTGGAAGCTACCTGCTAATGGCAAGCAAACTGGGAGCAGATTTCGTCTTTTCAAAGCCATTCCTTCCTTCTGAACTGGTGCAGAAAGTGAAAGAGATACTGGGTTAAACATTATTTATTCCCGGTTGTTACTTTAGGAAAATTGAAACATTAAATATCTGAAATATGTTACCAAAGAAAGTAGAAGAAATCTGCAACAGGCAGATTGAAAGAGAAGGTTACTCATCAAACCTCTATCTGGCCATGGCATCATGGGCTGAGAATAAAGGCATGCCCGGCATTGCAGGATGGCTCTATTCCCAGGCTGATGAAGAGAGAGTCCATATGCTCAAATTTATCAAGTTTGTTAATGAACGCGGTGGCGTAGCAGCTATTCCTGCATTCAAGCAGCCTCCGGTGAAGTACAAGGATGTCAACGAGATGTTCAGAGAGGTTCTTAAACATGAACAGTTCATTACAGCAAGCATCAATGAGGTGCTTGAGGCTGCCATGGCCGAAAAGGATCATGCAACTGTAAACTGGATCCAATGGTTCGTCAGGGAACAGATCGAAGAGGAGAGCAGTGTACAGATCATTCTTGATAAACTCAACCTTGCCGGTGCTAACGGTCTCTTCTTCCTTGACCGTGATATCATGAGCCTGAGAGGATAAATATCCATTTTCGTGTCTCCCTTACGGAGAGAGAAAATCAAATAAGGCTGGTGCAGGTCTGCATTGCAGCCTTATTCCTTTTTTATGCCTGGTCTCACTCAGATATCCGTAGGCTGGAAGATGATGCCTGCGCTTATCCCTTTTCCCTTTTCCCTGATATCATGCGCGGTCTCACACAAATACTCACATGCTGGTCAGTTCTTGCAGCAGGCCCTGACGGTCTCCTGTAAATCTTACTGCTAACGGTAATACTATTGTATAGGCCCTGTGCCGAAAAAATATTAATTTTGCGGATGTTTTAAAAAAAACAGCAAATGAGTATTATTAATAATATCCTGACAGTCTTCCTGGGCAATAAGGATGCGCGTGACCTCAAGGAGATAGATCCTTTTGTGGAAAAGATACATAGCGCAAGTACCCTTATTGAATCCCTGTCAAATGACGGGTTGCGTGAGAGGACGGCTGAACTTAAGGCGGAGATTCGTGCATCCATTGCCGAAGAGGAGAAACAGATAACTGACCTCAGGGCCCAAGCCGAGAACGAGGAGGATGTCAACCTCAAGGAAGATCTCTATAACCGTATAGACAGGATAGATAAGCAGATCCTCGAAAATATAGAGGCTAAACTGGATGAGATACTGCCTGTGGCCTTCGCCATTGTAAAGGAGACCGCTCACCGCTTCAAGGAGAACGAGGAGATTGAGGTTACAGCCATGGACTGGGACCGCGATCTGGCTGCTAAACGCCCCTCTGTAACCGTTGAGGGTGACAAGGCTTACTGGAAGAACCATTGGATGGCAGGAGGGAACGAAATAGTGTGGGATATGGTGCATTATGACGTACAGCTTATCGGTGGTGTGGCTCTGCACAAGGGTAAGATAGCGGAGATGGCTACCGGCGAGGGAAAGACTCTCGTGGCTACACTCCCGGTGTTCCTCAATGCGCTGGCAGGCAGGGGAGTACACATAGTGACAGTAAATGACTATCTCTCAAAACGTGACTCCGAGTGGATGGGACCACTGTATGAATTCCACGGTCTGTCGGTAGACTGTATAGATAAGCATGAACCAAACTCCTCATCACGACGGAAGGCTTATAACTCTGACATTACCTTCGGGACAAACAATGAGTTTGGCTTTGACTACCTGCGTGACAACATGGCCATCAACCCCGAAGACCTGGTACAGAGGAAACACCACTATGCCATCGTTGATGAGGTTGACTCTGTGCTGATTGATGATGCCAGAACGCCTCTCATAATTTCCGGACCAACAGCCAAGAGTGATACCATACAGTTTGATGAATACAAGAATAAGGTCGAAAAACTCGCCAGTGCGCAGCGCAGGCTGGTCACACAGCTGCTGGCTGATGCCAAGAAGCTGATCAGCGAAGGGGACAATGAGAAGGGCGGTCTGCTTCTGCTGAGAGCCTATAAAGGCCTTCCGAAAAACAGCGCTCTTATCAAATACCTTAGCGAAGAGGGGGTGAGGTCACTGCTGCAGAAAACGGAGAACTTATACATGCAGAATAACTCAAAGGAGATGCCCAAGGTGACCGAGGAGCTCTTCTTCGTTATTGATGAAAAGGCCAACTCCATCGAACTGACAGAGAAGGGCCATGACCTGATCTCAACCTCTGTTGAGGACGCCAGCTTCTTCGTCCTCCCGGATGTGGGAAGCCTGATAGCTGACATAGAGAAAACAGTCAGTGACGAGACTGAACGTATGAAGGCCAAGGATGAGCTTTTACAGGACTTCGCCGTGAAATCAGAGCGTGTTCATACAATGACACAGCTCATGAAAGCCTATACCCTCTTCGAAAAGGATGTAGAGTATGTTGTTATGGACAACAAGGTGAAGATCGTTGATGAGCAGACAGGCCGTATACTTGAAGGACGTCGCTATTCCGACGGACTGCATCAGGCCATTGAAGCCAAGGAGAATGTGAAGGTGGAGGCTTCCACCCAGACCTATGCCACCATTACGTTGCAGAACTATTTCAGGATGTACCATAAGCTGGCCGGCATGACCGGCACAGCTGTCACCGAGGCCGGTGAGTTCTGGAATATATATAAGCTTGACGTGGTTGTCATTCCTACTAACGTGCCCATCATCAGAAATGACCACGAGGACCTGGTATACAAGACCAAGCGTGAAAAGTATAACGCAGTGATAGATGAGATCGTGAAACTCAACAAGGCTGGGAGACCCGTTCTTGTAGGAACAACATCCGTGGAGATATCAGAACTGCTGAGTCGCATGCTCAAGATGAAAGGCCTGAAACACAACGTGCTAAACGCCAAGCTGCACCAGCGCGAGGCCGATATAGTGGCTGAAGCAGGTAAGACAGGTACCATTACCATTGCTACCAACATGGCAGGCCGCGGTACAGACATCAAGCTCACCCCGGAGGTGAAGCAGGCAGGCGGACTGGCAATCATAGGAACGGAGAGACACGAGTCGCGACGTGTCGACAGGCAGCTGAGAGGACGAGCAGGACGACAGGGAGACCCGGGATCATCTCATTTCTTCGTCTCACTGGAGGATGATCTCATGCGCCTCTTCGGTTCCGAAAGGATATCAGGCATCATGGATAAGCTGGGACTGAAGGACGGGGAGATGATACAGCACCCGATGATCACCAAGTCAATAGAGAGAGCCCAGAGAAAGGTGGAGGAGAACAACTTCGGTATCAGAAAAAGACTTCTTGAGTATGATGATGTCATGAACTCACAGAGAGAGGTAATATACAGCAAACGACGCCATGCCCTGCTGGGAGAGAGGCTAAGTGTCGATATCGCTAACATGATGTATGATGTCACTGAAAATATCGTCAGCACATATAAGGATTTCTCCGATTATGAAGAATTCCAGCTTGCTCTGATAAGGTCATTGTCAATAGACTCTCCGCTTTCCAAGGCCGACTTCAACAAGATGAACAATGAGGAGATCATTGACACTTCCTATGAAAAGGTCCTTGATGCTTACCGCCGCAAGAGCGAGATCATTACCTCAACAGCCTTCCCGGTACTGAAGGATGTATATGAAAGAATGTCTGCTACTTATGAAAACGTGGTTGTCCCTATAAGTGACGGCGCACGAACTTATAATGTCATCACTAACCTCAAGGCAGCCGTCGAGACCCAGGGAAGGGAGCTGCTTCGTTCCTTTGAGAAGACTTCGGTTCTGGCAACCATTGATGACGCATGGCGTGAGCATCTCCGCGAGATGGACGACCTGAAGCAGTCAGTACAGAATGCTACCTACGAACAGAAAGATCCTCTGCTCATATACAAGTTCGAGTCTTTTGAGCTCTTCAAAACAATGATTAACAAGGTGAATAACGATGTGGTAAGTCTTTTGATGAAGGGCACCATACCTGCTGCTTCACCTGACAGCGTGAAAGAGGCACAGCGCCGTAAACAGGCAGATATGAGCAGGCTCAGGACACAGAAGAGCGACTTCGACAGCTATCGCAGCAGCGGGGGCGGCTCTCCTGAACAGAAACAGAAGCAAACCGCACCGGTGAGGGTGGAAAAGAAGGTCGGAAGAAATGATCCATGTCCTTGCGGAAGCGGTAAGAAGTATAAGCACTGTCATGGCAAGAACGCGGATGATTCTGTCGGGGCAGAGGCCTGATATTATCAGTTCTTTATCCCTGCCGCCTCAATAGCTTTGATGATCAGGCCCTGCATTGACCTGCTTACCGGTACCAGCGGTAACCTTACATAATTGTGACACAGATTAAGACTACTCATTATAGCCTTGATACCTGCAGGATTTCCTTCAGCAAAAAGCAGTTCAGTCATCTCCAGAAACTTGAATTGTATCGCTCTGGCTGCCTTGAAGTTGTTCTTCAGGGAGTGCTGAATCATCTCAGAACATTCTGCCGGGAAAGCATTGGCCAGCACGGATACAACCCCTGCACCTCCGGTAGCCGCAAAAGGCATAATCTCTATATCATTACCTGCCAGAACCAGAAAATCGTCAGGCTTGTCCCTCATGATCTTCATCAGGTTCTCAAAATTGCCCGAACTTTCCTTTATGCCGATAATGTTTTCACAGTCCCTTGCCAGCTGCAGACATGTGTCCGGTAAGATATTACTGCATGTGCGCGATGGTATGTTATACAGTATGACAGGCACTGGACTGGCCATGGAGATCTGCCTGAAGTGCTGGTAAAGCCCCCTCTGGCATGGTCTGTTATAATAGGGAGCCACTGACAGGATAGCGTCAATTCCATTAAGGTCAAGCTTCCTGACGGAGCTGACTATTTCAGAGGTGTTATTGCCTCCCATTCCCAGAACGATGGGAACCCTCCCATTAACAGCCTCAACAGTAAATGATGTGAGAGCCCCCTTCTC
>JAVEYS010000029.1:0-30762 GCA_034003345.1 Bacteroidales bacterium | reverse complement strand
CCTCCGGTCCCTCAAGAATGGCACAGTTATCCCTGTAGGCCGAGACCACATGGTTGGGATTGGTCTCGGTGGTGAGCCGTATCATGCTAAAGAGTGAGGTGTTGTGTTCCTCTCCGTCAATGATAAAGGTACCGTTGAAGATCTTGTGGCGGCAGTGTTCGGAGTTGACCTGTGAGAAACCGAAGACTTCGCTGTCAGTAAGTTTTCTGCCGAGGTTATGGCTTAGGCTCTCAAGGTATGCTATCTCCCCGTCACTGAGGGCGAGTCCCTCATGTAAGTTGTAGGCTGAAATATCATCAATCTCCCTTACCGGGTCAGCTTCGTGACGGATGGTGAATATCTCCTGGTCAAGTCCATGGTATATGCGCTGAAGCATCGGGTCATGACCCGGGTCATCACCCGTTGCCGGGATATACTCCTCTATCCTTGTTATCCCTGTCACTGCCATGTTCTGGGTAATCTCCACCGCGTTTGTGCTCCATGGGGTTATCATCTCGCGCCTGGGTCCTATGTGTGTTCCGCTGACGGAGTCTGTCTCTTTAAGCTTTGCATTGCCGAAGAGCCATGACAGCCTGTCGGTATCCTCTGCAGAAAGCTGCCTGTTAACGCCTGCGGCAATGATCGTTCCTGCAGGAGTTTCGAAAAAAAGTATTTTGTTTATGATCATAAGGTATTGAAAGGATGTATTATACAAGCACAAGCCAGCCTGCGGCTGACATCCTCAAATATAATAAAACTACCGTAATGAAAGTTCGGCGTATCGGGTGTAGATAGCGTCTCAGTCTCCGAACCTGGGATTGACAATGTTATTGTAGATTGACCCGAAAGTATATGTAAGGCCTATTCTTGTCTCAACCTGATACCCCGTAGCCTGCTCTTTTAGTCGTAGTAACCTCTCAGCTTCAGAGAGTTCTCCTTTAACCAGGTTAAGCTGATTGCTGATATGTGCTGCCTCAATTCTTAAGAAAAGTGAAAGACCCTTGACTATCCTGATCCTAGCATAGAGATCTGCTGCAACCATGTTCTTTGAGAAATCGTGGAAATAATTTAATGCCTGGACTGATAAATTTATTGATCCCCATTTCTTCTGTACCTCATAGGCAATCTGAATCTGATGACCGAAAAGATTTTCTGAGGTTTTGTTATATATAGTCGTATCTACATAATTACTGTACTGGTACCCTATACTGTACAGGAACCTCATCTGGCGATAGGTGGCTTCAGAATAGGGGTAAAGATCATATTCCAGTGAGGGCATCAACATGGAATTGAAATCATAGTTTTGAGAAGATGATGCGTTAATTTGCCATACCATTCCGGCAGACCAGTGATCTCCGAGGCTTTTAACGAAGAGGTTGTCAATACCCTTATAGCTTCGCACATAAATTGTATCTAATTCATCTTCAATATATCGCCTTTTGAAGTATTGTTGATTCACGTCTATCTGAAGCTTGAAATCAGGTGTCACTTTTGAGATCCTCAGTGAGTTTTCCAATTCAAAATTTTTATAAGATTCTTCTGAGTAATATTGCGGACTGGTCTGAATTTCAAAGACCCAATTGTTCCAATTATCTGTTACCTCTTCCTGCTCCAGGTCGCCATCATGTGAAATAGATATATTGTTTATCATAGGAGTTCTTGCTGCAAACCTGAGTAGACCTGCCTTTAAAAGATTAGTGCGTTTCTCCCTGATCAGGGCAGATGTTTCATCAGGATTGCTGGTAAATGTCAGTGTATCGTCCATGCCTGTGAATCTGTCCATACCATGGAAAGTGTAGGTATATTGCCTGCCGCCGCTGCCGGCATCCTGTCTTGTGACAAGGACATACACCTCTGCTTCTCTCACGTCCCTGACATAATTCACCCAGGGTATCTCCTGGCGGGTATAGCTCATGTCACAGGTGCGGCAGTCGATGAAAACCATTATTGCATCCTTCCTCATGTTATTTTGCGGGGCTTGCGGTTTCTGAGCCACCGTCACCAGCGAGAACAAATACAAAACGGTAAAAAGAAGCATTGCAGGTATATTTATTCTCTTCATATAAGTCTGTTTCTTGATAAAAAAATTCAAAGATATTCAAATAATAAAGGGGGAGTTCCTGTTTAATAACACTACCGGCGGGTTACGGGGTCTGACAGTGTGGCTTAAGGGTCTGAATATCACCGTATATCTCTACACAGGCATTTCTCCCTACGCCATTGTAAATAATCTGTCCGGTACCTCTTTCTGTCAAAGTCAGGTTAATAAGCGAGGTCATGCTCTCTTCTATGCGGCCTCCCATGAATCCTCTTACCGGTGATGCCAGTGGTGTTGCCTGATCAAGGGGAGCTGAGATGTGCAGCAGGGTAGTCCGGTTTCTAAACTCCAGCTCAGCCGTTGAGTCAGTGACATTGAGGCGGGTCATCTCTGACCGGTTATATTCGGTAAAGCGGAACAGGCGGTTATCAAACCATAATCCTGCTATAAAGCCGCTGAAGGTTCCCGTGATCCATGGTACACGGGCTACGGAAGCTTTAAAAGAGATCCCCGGTTCACTGAAGTGGTTTGACTGCATCCAGATATATGCTGAAGGGAAGGAGTGGCCCCAGTCTTTCTCGATATACCCTCTTCCGTTGGTGAAGTCGATAACCTCACCATTGATGGTCATGGAGCCGGATATAATATGATCCATGCTTACAATGCCGTGATTGCATTCCATGAACGGGGCAAAGGTATAGGGTCCCATAATTCCCGGAGAATACCACGGGCATGGCCAACCGGTTGAATCATGAAATTGCAGGCTGCCGCTCGCATCAGGAAGGTCAAGACTCATGCCACCGGCAGAGAAGTAGTTGTCACCTATTCTTATCTCAAATTTCTTATCGGAGGGAACGAAAGACCGGGCCGGGAAGGAATGGTATTCTGACCTCTTATTCTTTCCGTCGAGGAACTGAATGAACGCATGGCTTTCACCAGCCTCATCCATGGCAATCCCAGGTATAAATGCAAAGGCTTTCGATTCTGATGCATTAGTCACCTTGAAATACCATCCTTCAAAATATCTATTTTTGTTTCCCCATCCCTGGTACATGTCGGGATTGAAGAGGGATCTTATTTTTGTTCTGAAGTGCATGGTTCTGCCTGGCCTGTTTGCTTTTAAAGATAAACAACGAGCCGGGTGAAATAGTTTACTCTCAGTATAGCTCTCTCAGTCCCTCCGAATAGGTCTTAAGTGCTCTCTCCCGGGCAAAAGTATGTTCAACTATTGGCCCGGGGTATTCAGGGGAGTTCAGTTCGGGAACCCATCTCTTGATATAAATCATCTCCGGGTCATACCTCCGCGTTTGTGCTTCAGGACTAAATACACGGAAATAAGGTGCGGCATCGCATCCTGTGCCGGCAGCCCACTGCCAGTTACCGTTGTTTGACGACAGCTCGTAGTCGAGCAGTCTGCCGGCAAAGTAAGCCTCACCCCACCGCCAGTCGATCAGCAGGTGTTTGGTAAGGAAACTTGCAGTGATCATCCTTACCCTGTTGTGCATGAAGCCTGTGGTGTTCAGCTCGCGCATACCCGCATCAACGAATGGGTATCCGGTCATGCCACTGCACCACCTGTCAAACTCTTCTTCGTCATTTCGCCAGATGATATTGTCATACTTCTTCCTGAAGGAATTATCAACCACATGTGGGAAGTGCCAGAGGATGGTCATAAAGAACTCTCTCCATATCAGCTCATTCAACCATACCTCACTGAGTGCCAGGGCTACCCTTACAAGTGCGCGGATGCTTATTGTGCCGTTCCGCAGATGAATTCCAAGCCGGGTGGTCCCTGCAAGTGCCGGTATATCCCTGGTCTTGTGATAGTTTCTGATGATGTCACTGTCGACCTCAGGAGGTTGGAAGATGTAATCTGAGTGGTCAAATCCGATTTCATGGAGCGAAGGCAGGGGCAGGGGAGAGATTTTTATGAAATTCCCTGTAAGGTTCTCTGACGGGGAGGGCATAAAATGATCTTCTGACAAGGCTTTCTTCCATACCTTCGAGTAGGGAGTAAAAACGGTGTATGGTGTCCTGTCGGCTTTCACTACTTCATCCTTTTCAAAGATCACCTGGTCTTTGAAAGTATAAAAAGGTATTCCTGATTCTTTCAGAACCTCAGAAATATGACGGTCACGGATGACAGAATAAGGTTCATAATCATGATTGGCATAAACAGCCTTCACATTGAATTCTGACAGTGTCTTTTTAAGGGCCTTTTCGGGTGTGTCATGCACTACCAGCAGTGATGACCCGATTGCTGTAATCTTATTCTGCAAAACTCCCAGCGCCGTATGTATGAATGACAGCCGATGGTCATTCCTGTTCTCAAGCTTTTCAAGAATATTCCTGTCAAAGATGAAAACCGGCACTACCGGGTAACCTGACCGAAGTGCATGGTACAGTCCTGTGTTATCTTCCAGGCGCAAATCGCGCCGGAACCAGAAGAGAGCTATCGGTTCTTTTGCTGGCATCTGTGATGGGACTATTTATCTGTATCCCACTGCTGCATATCCCACCCAGTGGGTCAACTTTGCCGGGGCAGTGACACCCATTCCAAGGTCACTCACGGGAACCGGACAGTCAGCAATGCTGGTCGAATACCCGACAGATATGCCCGTCAACGGAGCCTCCTCAAACTCTGAGATCCTGTAAGCTGTCAGCAATCCGAGCGGAACGGCATACCTGCCGCACCATGTCCATTTGTACTGGCGGTAATCATCGTCCATGACGGTGCTTTCACTGAATTGCCTGATTTTGGCGGTAGTGAGTTCACCGGCAAGCATGGTATTCATGATCTGCTTTTCGTATTCAACAGCCTTAATATATCCTGCTGTGTCTGCACCGAAACGGTCATAGTTGCTACCTCCCCAATCTTCGTTCCCATAGTGTACGGCATCAGTTGATATCACTATCGACCATCCTCTTCCCCATGCCAGTGATGCCTCATCCATCGTCTGTCTGATCGCCGGCGCAAGGGCATCAGCAATTGCCTCCATCCTTTCAAAAGGCATGCATGGAATAATTACCGGGATTATCTCAACATCCGGATTATAGTGCTCAAGAAACGGAATCAGGGCTTCCAGCGAATGCTCTGCGGCCTGCAGGCTGTCATGCACGACATACATCTCACCGGGCAGTCTCTTCAATATTGATTGTTGCAGATCTGACACCCTGATCTCACCACCGGGACTCTTCCATCGTGAGTAGGAGCCAAACACTATTTTGTCTTCAAGACCAAAACTCTTTGCCTTATGCCCAACTCCGAACAGTATCACCACATCAGACTTCACATGCTGCAGGAGTGCAGGGTAGAGGTATCCGACATATGTGTAATCGTCATGAGGCGATATTGCCATCCTGAGTGCTTCAGAAGGGTCAAAGAGAGCAGCAGCCTCATTCAGTTCTACAGCCTGCAGTCTCTCAATACGGGCCAGCACACTGTCTGTCTGCCAGCTGTGAGTGGCAAAGCCTATGGTGTCTACAGGCTGCCTGACTGCCACTGGAGACACTGTGTTTTTGCAGCCTGTAATCATCATGGTGAATGGCATCATGAGTAGCAGGACAGTAACGAAATTCATGGGTTTCATAGGTGGTTGATGGATATTATATTCAGTTTTTCAGTTAATTCTTATCATATGGCCAATCTGAAAAGTGCATCTCAACCTAGGTGTTTACGGGGTTTTCTGCGTATCCTGGTAAATATGAAGATTACAAGGAGAATAAAACCGGCAACGATGAAAAAAGGTATTATCAGAGCCAGGATAGATGTGCCTGTCGCCGCCACGTTTTCTACTGTAGCCACTACGGGGTTGCCAACCCCTGCCGTCAGTTTCGTTGATGCAAGCCTGGTAATGGCGCTGGCGCTCTGGACCACAGCGGCACTGCCTCCGCCCACGGCGGCGCCGGTAATCCATCTCATGATCTCACTGTCGATAGGCAGCACCGAGGTGAGCAGCAGCGTGCCTGCCACTACAGCCAGCGGTGTGGCTATCGTGTCGAGCAGGTTATCCACCACGGGAATATAGTATGCCATAATCTCAACAATCGTTGCCGTTCCCAGAATGGCTATTGAGGTCCACGAAGAGAGCCACTGGAAGCTCTCATTCAGGGGCAGTACGCCCGTCTTTGCCGCTATGGCAGCTACAAGCAGCGGGACGAAGACCCGGAAGCCGGTGCTGGCTGCCAGGCCGATTCCGATGGCAACTGCCGTGATAAGTTCTGCACTCATAGACCGGTGGTCAACGGTTCACTTATTAATGATCCTGCTCATTTATTTGCATGGCAGGAGAGAGTTTGCCCGGAGGGCTTTTATCAATGCTTCTTCAAAGGTATAGAAAGTTCCTGTTGTGCTCCTTATCGGCCCGTCGAATATGCCGTTGGTCATGAAGATAAAGCCGTACCTGCCTTCAGGATCGAAGAAGAAGTCTGATATCAGTCCGTAAGCAGAGCCTGTATGTCCCATCATGTGTGCCTCCGGTGGCAGAGCATCGTCTGCTGACGGTACGGGGAGGATGTGTACGCTCAGTCCCCTGCCTCCCGGCCTGCTCTCTTCCACATCGCCGTTGGAACCGTTATATGTCCACTGCTCCTTATGCATCAGCCTTATGCTTTTCTTTGAGATAATTCTTTTACCGTCAATCTTCCCCTCGTTGATATGCAAGATCATGACTCTGGCCAGATCCGCTGCGGTGATCCTTAGTCCTCCCTGCGGAGAGAAGACAGCAGCGTTGGTACCTGTTTTGTAGCCGGAGAAGTCGCGCGGTGATGACATAACACCTTTGAAATCGTCAGTCTGTGCCACCCATTTACCATCTTCATTATTATATATCACTGCGAGGTTGTTGATATCAGTGACTCCTTCAGGAATATATGAGGCGTTAATGCCCAGAGGGACGAAGAGGTTTTGTTGCATATAATCCTCAAATCTCTGACCTGTTATCTTTTCAATGACCGTACCGGCAAGACCGAAGTTAGCGTTGCAGTAGGTATAATACTCGCCAGGGGCCTCCCTGCGCCACATGTCTTCCGTATAGTACTTTCCTCCGGGAACAAGGAGCTCAGAGAAGGATGAGGGATTGCTCACATTGTTATATGTTGCCATGAGGAAGTTGTCATAACCTCTGCCTTCATTGATAGAGCTGGTATGGAGCAGGAGCATCCTGACGGTGATTGGATGGTCAGGATGGGCCGGGTTCCTGAGGAGGAAGCCCAGATAGGTGCTGACATCCTCGTCAAGATCAAGCTTCCTGCTGTCTGCGAGCTTCATCATGGCAGTGGTCATGACGAACTTTGAGATGGAGGCAATACGGTATTTGGTATCGTCTGTAACCGGGAGGTTACGCTCTATGTCGCGCAGTCCTGCATGATATGTCCCTGTGAGCTTACCATCGCAGACGGTGGCAACGGATAATCCTGTCAGGTTAAAATCACTTCTGATCTTTTCAACTGCCTGCTGCATCTGTCCGTATACGGACAGCAGCGAACCAAGAAGAGCCATGAGCAATACTGTTTTTTTCATGATAATGGAAATTGATTAATAACGTATGATAGCCTGACCCGAAAACCGGAAGAACGCCTATATTTTTATTCCTCTTACTGTAGTGGGTAGTTTTGCTGAGCTTGCGACTTTGGAGATCTCCCATGGAACTGTGGTGGGTCATTACTGTTCCTGTGTTATCTTATTTTAGCCATGGCGAACTTAGCTGATGACCTGCCGGCAGGGGTGGTTAGCACACAGATATATAAACCTTGTTCCAGAGCTTCTGCATCAAGGATTGCCGTGTAGATGCCCGGTTCAGCCATTCCTCCTGCCAGTGATCTCACCACCTGTCCTTCTGTATTGTAAACAGTCAGGGTGAAACGGCATGTACGGGAGATGCTGTATCTTACAAATGACCTGTCTGTGACCGGGTTGGGGACTATACTCAATATCTTATTTCCTGTGGGGTCATCCATGGTCACCTCATACTCTGAGGAAGTTGTTCCTGAGACAGCTGATTTTATGCTTTGCCAGAGCTCAGGTCTGCCGGCTTCGTAGCTGAGTGCCCATATACCTATCCCTGCCAGGTTAATGCTCAGGGCAAGGTCGGTTTTCATGTTGATACTGAGGCTGTCTTCGAACCACATCTGTCTCCATCCGGTTGTATTCTGATAGCTTAGCCAGGGTACAGAGGTTGCATCGTCAAAGCTCTTCCCATAGCTGTTTACATAGGAGAGAGTAGAGATGTAGGTTCTTGATGTTCCTGTTCCTGTTGTTGTTGATTTACGTGAACTGCCTGTCACCGGCCAGTCGTAGCCGTACCAGGGGACTCCCAGCAGCAGTTTGCCCTGTGGCACGCCGGCGTCAAGGTAATCCTCCCCGATGCTTCTGGTTATATTATAATTTTCGCCTGCCAGGGGTGCAACCGGGCCGGCAGTGGATGATCCACTCCAATAATAGTTATACCCCATCATTATGATATAGTCACATGTCTCTGCGAGAGCCTTCAGGTCCCATCCGTCAGACCAGTTGACCGCCGGTGTCGCCAGGGAGATTTCGGCCTGGGGCAGTTCGGCCTTTATGCCTTTGACTGCACGTTTGCAGAAGCTCACCATATTTGTTTTCATCGCCGAGGGAACGCTCTCAAAATCAAAATTTACTCCATCACCATTGCGTGATTTAAGCTGGTAAACCAGTGCGTTTATCAGTGTCCACTGCTTGACGGTGTCAGTCAGTAGCTCAGTGTTGCGGGCCAGACCAAAGTTTGTGACGGTAAGCATCACCTTAACGCCTCTCGTGTGGGCATAGCTGATGACCGGTGTGCTGTCCCAGCCCCTCAGGGTGGAGTAGGCCCCCGTAGCTGTATCAACCTCGAAGCTGAAGTAGGCTATATGCGTGAGCAGATCATAATCATACGAGAGGTATGCGGAGGCGTTTGCCCAGTACGGGTGCCATCCATAGACCATGAATGAAGGATCACCTCCTTTCCTTCTCTCAAGCATGGCTGGAGTCTCATAAGATACCTTGCCGGGCAGGACAATCGTATCATAGGCTCCTGAGTAGTATTCACTTTCAGTCTGGTGGATTCCGACAAATGATGAATCATATATCTGTGCGGCGGCCTCAAGTGTAACAATGGCAGTCAGGATTGCAGCAAGTGTTAACTTTAAGTGCATACTCTTCAGCAGAAGGGGGTGTCTCAGGTAGTCTTGAAATACTTATTGTATATCTCCATGTTACGCTCGAGCAGCGTCACGGAGACCTCATAGGCTTTCAGGCTGTCTTTCACTATCAGTGCTTCAAGGATTTCACTCTGGTATTTCATCGTGTACTCCCTTTCTCCCTCGATATTTCCGTAAATAAGGTTTCTCATACGGGGAAGCAGTGAATAGACGGGTTCAAGGCTGATAATGACGATAGGGTTGCCGGTTGCTTTTGACAGGTTCATATGGAAACGGTTGATAAGGTCAACCTCCAGCTGAGTGTTGTCAGGATTACATTTTTCAAGCTCGTGCTGGTTCTTCTGCAGTATCCGTATATCTTCATCGGTACGGTTTCTCGCGGCCAGCCGGGCTACCTCGGGTTCAAAGAGGCGGCGTACCTCTATGATCTGCAATATGAGATCGGAGTTGAACCTAAGGTCGTAGAACAAATGAAGTGAGTTGATAGCATCTTCTATTTTTAGTTCAGAGACATACATCCCGCTCCCCTTCCGGATATCTATCAGTCCACGTGCACTGAGGCGTCTGAGTGCCTCCCTCAGAGCGGTCCGGCTGACGGCAAATTGCGCACACAGTTCCTTCTCCGTTGGCAGTTTGGAGCCCGGCAGGAGCTTCTTCTGTCTTATTGCTTCCTCAATTCTCCTCTCAATCTTCTGGCTGAGAGTGAGTCCTGAACCGATTTTGCTAAAGACCTCGTTTGTCATTTTGTTTTTTTTTATCAGGTAATCATTTCATCAACGACCTGGCATATAACTTTATTTATAATTCTCCCTGTAGAATTCCAGGGCTTTTTTTACTGATCCCTGTTCCATTAGCAATATGCGGGCAGCTTCTCTCTGTATATTTAGTTCCTCCACAATCATTCTGGTGCCCCGTTCTATCAGTTTTTTGTTTGTAAGCTGCATATTGACCATCTTGTTTCCCTTAACCCTTCCCAGCTTGATCATGAGAGTGGTGGTGATCATATTGAGTACCATCTTCTGAGCGGTACCTGCCTTGAGCCTGGTGCTCCCTGTGACAAACTCAGGGCCTACAACCACAACCACAGGATATTCAGCGGCCTGAACAACCGGGCCATCAGGATTGCAGGTAATGCATCCTGTCAGGATTCCGTTTTCCCTTGCCTTTTGTAACCCGCCAATAACATAGGCTGTGGTTCCCGAAGCTGCAATGCCAATCACGGAGTCTTTGGTATTGATGTTGAATATCTCCAGTTCGCTCCAGGCTTTTGCCATGTCATCCTCAGCCGATTCCACCGCCTTGCGGAGTGCTGTCTCACCTCCGGCGATAAGGCCTATGACGACTGTATCAGGCACACCAAACGTGGGAGGTATCTCAGATGCATCAAGAACACCCAGCCTTCCGCTGGTGCCTGCCCCGAGGTAAAAAAGCCTGCCACCCTTCTGCATCCGCCCCAGTATCTGGTTGATCAGTCTCTCAATTTCGGGAATGGCTTTTCTTACCGCCTCATGAACCTTGGCATCTTCGTGGTTTATGTTTGTGAGCAATTCCTTGACGGTCATCTCGTCAAGATCTTCAAAGTTGGAGGGTGACTCGGTGACACTCAGGTCCTGCTTTATTAAAGCCTGTTTACTCATACTGTCAAATGTGTGGATTCTGAATGTGATACTTAACCAGGTTCTCCATCGGAGTCTCCGTGAATATTCCCGGCTGCAGCCTGTGCTTAAGGAGCAACTCCTCGAGGAACGGCCTGAAGTGATATGCTATGCTGCCCGTGAAATGAACAGGGTACCTCCTGGCCTCAGGATAGGAGAGCACATTACGGACAATAAACTCGTCAAAGCTTGATGTGATCATTTCCTGCAGCTCGGGCACATGGATGTTATCAGAGATGAACCGTGTGAACTGCCCCAAAAACCTGTTCGGGAAAGGCATGTTATATACATTGTCAAGTATCTCGCCGGGTGTGTATGAATAGGCCCTGAAAAAGTTCTCAATGACAATGCCTGGCAGCTGCTTCTTAAGCACGCCGGCAACCAGCTTCCTCCCTATGACGGCTCCGCCACCTTCATCACCGAGGATATATCCAAGAGGTGAAACATTGGAGACGATTTTATTCCCGTCATAGTAACATGAATTGGAACCCGTGCCAATGATGCATGCTATCCCCGGTTCAGTCATGCACAGCGATCTGGCTGCACCCAGGAGATCGCTCCCAATGAAGAGTTCGTCAGCACCAAAAAAAGTAGCCAGAGCACCTCTGATGATCTCTGCTTTGGTGGCATTACTAACCCCGGTACCATAGAAATATATGCGGCTTACTCCCGCACTCTTCAGATCGGGCATCTCTTTGTCAAGGAGACGGATGATCTCTTCGCCTGTAACGAAGAAAGGATTTATGCCTGAAGAGATGTATGACTTCCCTGATCTGCCACCCTTAATTTCTCTCCACTCAGTCTTGGTTGAGCCACTGTCTGCTATCAGCACCATCTGTTTCTTAAAATGACTTGTTTGCTTTTACTCAGCATATTATAAGGAGAAAAGACTTAAATCGTTCTCCTTAATTTATGCCAGGAAAAGCAAATGTAAATAATTATTTTAAATAATCAGTTTTTTGTCAGATGTATGACATATTTTAAAAAACTTCATACTTTTGAAATTGTTTTATTATATTAAGCAAAATCATTTCACCAATGCGAGTATCACGTTCCCTGCATTTGTTTCTGTTTACGCTTATTATGCTGGCGTTGCCGCAGGCACTTCCCGGGCAGAAGGCAGGAAGGGCTGAGCGTATAGCCCATTCTAAACTCAAAGGCTGGTTAAACCCAATACCTGAATGGAAATTATCAGATGGACTGAAGATAGATTCCATTGCTGTTGATGAAGAGAATAAGGAGCTGAACATTTGGTTTCCGCCGACACTCTTATATAACCCCGTCAGGGAAGATACCTACAACAGGCTCCTGAATTCTGTAAGGAATGATCTTGGAAAGAAGTTTGCAGGTTACACTGTCAGGTTATATACAAACGGTACCAGGCTTGAGGATTTGATACCTAATTATTTCAGGCATGTGCTGCCACAGGATAAGTCGCGTATTCCCCTGATTGACAATGTCAGGCCTATGCTTGTGAGCAGGTTAGACAGAGCGCTGGCGCCCAAAGGGCTTGACGGCAGGTACATCGCCCTGTGGCACAGCCACGGCTATTACTTCGATATGCCGCTTGACAGGTGGGAGTGGCAACGTGCCAGGCTTTTTGGAAGTGTTGAAGATCTTTCAGTGATGGCTTACGTTATTCCCTATCTCACACCAATGCTTGAAAACTCTGGAGCTACTCTCTTTCTGCCACGTGAGAGAGATATCCAGGTGAACGAGGTAATTGTAGATAACGACCGCTCGACAGGCCGCTCTGTATTTATATTGAGTGATTCCGTGGCAGCGGAAGAGGCAGGTAAAGGCTTCCTTTTTAAAGACACACTTTTTACAGGAGAGAACCCTTTCCTTATGGGCACTTCGCTAAGGATTAATGAGGGCTCCGCACAATATGTCCCTGATATTCCTGAGAGGGGATATTACGGGGTAACGGTCTCCTATCCCCGGTTGAAGGACAATGCCGGCAGGGTGATGATCCGGGTCACGCATACCGGAGGTGAGACAGACTTCATCGTCGATCAGTCTGTTGGAGGAGGCACATGGTTATGGCTGGGTTCGTTCCTCTTTGATTCGGGTAACAACCCTGCAACAGGGTCAGTGACTGTCAGCGGTTATAACGGCTCACCGGCACTGCTTGATGCCATCCGCTTTGGCGGGGGAATGGGCAATGTTGCCCGCCGCCCCTCCGGCTTGCTGATCGTCAACCAGCGATCAGTCGATGCCGGCAGCCAGGCTCAGTCATCTGATACCGCTCATCCATACCTAAGCTACAGATGGAAGCTCAGCGGCAAACCCAGATATCTTGAGGGCGCCAGGTACTGGCTCCAGTATGCAGGCATGCCTGACACCCTTGTTTACAGTCCAAACCGTGGAAAGAACGACTACAATGACGATTACATGTCACGCTCAGAGTGGGTCAATTACCTGGCACATAAACCGGACAGTACCCTGCCTGCAGGGATGGGGATACCTGTTGACCTCTCACTGGCATTCCATACTGATGCCGGAATTACCCCGGATGATTCTATCATAGGGACTCTCGGGATTTATTCAACCCTCACAAACCGGGGAATGTTTCCCGACGGAACCAGCCGGCTTGCCAGCCGCGATCTCACTGACATCATCCAGACACAGATTGTGGAAGACCTGCGGGTACTGTTCAATCCTGAATGGACACGACGGGCAATGTGGGACAAATCATATTACGAAGCCCGCAAACCTGATGTCCCTGCCATGCTTCTTGAGCTTCTATCACATCAGAATATGGCAGATCAGAGTTACGGTTTCGACCCGCGTTTCAGGTTTGCTGTCAGCCGTGCCGTCTATAAGGGCATACTGAGATACCTTGCCACAGCCTCTGGCACCGGTTATGTCGTTCATCCCCTTCCGGTGTCACATATGGCTCTTGCTCCGCTAAGCGGAAAGAGGGTGAAGCTAAGCTGGGAGCCGGTTAATGATCCCCTTGAGTCTACGGCAGTTCCCTCTTCATACAGGGTTTACATGCGTAGCGGCAGCAACGGTTTTGACAACGGAACTCCGGTGTCAGGAACTTCATTTGAGATTGAGCTTCCTGCCTATGACACTGCCTACTGCTTCAGGGTGACAGCTGTTAATGACGGGGGTGAGAGCTTCCCGTCAGAGACACTCGCTGTTGGAATAAATTCCACGGCTAAAGGAATGGTCTTGATAGTCAATGGGTTCGATAGAATATCCGGTCCGGCCTGGTTTGACCGTGACGGCATGGCTGGGGTGGCATGGTGGGATGATCGTGGTGTGGCTGACCGTTATAATTTTATCACTACAGGCGATCAGTATGATTTTGAGCGCAAATCGCCCTGGACCGACGATGATAATGCCGGCTGGGGCGCATCATACTCAGACGATGAGGGAAAGGTAATACCCGGAAATACCTTTGACTTCACCTATATACACGGAGAGTCAATAATGGCTGCCGGCAGCTCTTTCATCTCTGTATGTGATGAGGTCTTTACCGGTGAAGACTTCAACATGGAACCGTGGTGCGCGGTAGATCTCCTCTTTGGAGAAGAAAAAACGACAACATCAGTGTATGACACGGCGAAGAAGGAATTCCGTATCTATACCCCGGAGTTGCTTAACAGCCTTGACAGACTCAGGAAGGCTTCAGTACCGGTGTTCATGTCAGGATCATACACGGGCACTGACCTGATGATGATGGCAGATACTTCAGCTGTCGTCAGGATTAAAGAGAACCTTCATTTCGTCCCTCGCACAGGTCATGCTGTACGCAGAGGTGACCTCTATGCCACTGACATTGCAGCACCGACCTTCAGAGGTACTTACGTTTTCAATACCGGGGAGATCAATGAGATATATGCTGCCGAAGCACCTGACGCTATTGAGCCGGCAGATAAACAGTCGATTACAGCCTTTCGCTATTCAGAGAATAACACCTCCGCAGCAGTAATGCATTATGGTGATGTAAGGAGCTTCGTCATGGGCTTCCCCTTTGAGACGATAGCTTCACGGGAAGAGCGTGATGCACTGATGAAACAGATACTTGAATTCTTACAGAAAAAATAACGTAGCATATGGATAAATTCATAACCTGTTTTTTACCCTTTTCCGAGGCGGACTCAGTGGCTTCAACAATATGCTCACTGAGAGAGTCAGGGGTTGCTGGCAGGGTATACATGATTGTGCCACCCGGCCAACACGAGAGTATCCCGGGAGCTGATGCAGAATTCCTGCAGTCGGCAGGGTTTGTCACTACTGATGCGCTGAGAAAGATGGCGGCCGTGACTGACAGTGACTACGTATTGACTTACAGCAAAGGATTCCCGCTGGACCCTGGTAAGTTCGCCCTTAGAAGGATGATGCAGATATGTGATGACACAGGGGCGGGAATGGTTTATTCCGATTATTTCGAGAAGAAGCAGGGTATCCTTTCACCGCACCCTCTCATTGATTACCAGGAGGGCAGCCTGCGTGACGATTTCAACTTTGGCTCTGTTATTCTCTATAATGCAAAGGTCTTCAGGGATGCCTGCAGCCGGATGGATGAGAATTACAGTTATGCCGGGCTGTATGACCTGAGACTGAAGATCTCGCAGACGCATCCCATAATTCATATACAGGAGATGCTCTATACTGAGGTAGAGACGGACACACGCATGACAGGTGAGAAGCAGTTTGACTACGTGGATCCGCGGAACAGGGCTGTGCAGATTGAGATGGAGAGAGCCTGCAACAATCATCTGAGATCTGTCAATGCATGGCTGGAGCCTCACTTCCGGGAGATGAAATTTGACGATAAAAGCTTTGATTGTGACGCCTCGGTGATCATCCCTGTAAGGAACAGGGTAAAGACTATTGGTGATGCCATCCGGTCAGTATTGAACCAGCAGACGAAATACAGCTTTAACCTGATTATTGTTGACAACTACTCAACCGATGGCACCACTGATGTCATCAGGTCATTCACCTCTGACAGCAGGGTGGTGCATATTATCCCTGAGAGGAGGGACCTGGGGATTGGTGGCTGCTGGAATGAGGCCATCTTCAGTGACCTGTGCGGAAGGTTCGCAATACAGCTTGACAGTGATGATCTGTATATTGATGACTCTGTCATAACCAGGGTGATTGATGCATTCTATGAACAGCAGTGCGCAATGGTCGTTGGATCATATAAGATGGTAAACTTCGATCTGAATGAAATTCCTCCGGGACTAATAGATCACCGGGAGTGGACTCCCGAAAACGGACGCAACAATGCTCTCCGGATCAATGGTCTTGGTGCGCCGAGGGCATTTTACACTCCGGTGCTGAGAGATATCAGGATACCTAACGTGAGCTATGGCGAAGACTATGCGGTTGGTCTTGCTATAAGCCGTCACTACCAGATAGGTCGTATATATGAACCGCTATACCTGTGCCGCAGATGGGACGAGAACTCTGATGCCCTGCTGGATGTCTCAAAGGCGAATATTCATAATCTGTATAAGGACAGAATAAGGACAATAGAACTGCTTGCCAGGAAACGGCTATTGAACAGCAGCGATAAATAGGCTCGCATGGCAGACTATTCTCAGAGGATAAAGGATCTTTTTGACGACCAGCTCACTGAGTGGAACCTGGCACGAGAAAACTACAGCCTGCTTGGCAATGTGAGGGTCAGGAAGATACCTTTCAATAAGTATGAGATTGATGTACAGTTCAATCCCGGCCGAATAACCTCTTCCGCCGCCAGGGTGGACGCTCATTCAATAGAGGCGAGGCCATGTTTCCTGTGTGAAAAGAATCGTCCGCGGGAACAGAGGGGTGTGCCCTTCGGTGAAGATTACCTGATCCTTATCAATCCCTTCCCCATCTTCAAAAGGCATCTTACTATTGTATCCCAAAAACATACGCCGCAACGCATCTCCGGTAACTTCGAAACCATGCTGGCACTGGCGGAGTCTATGCCGGAGTACACACTCTTTTATAATGGACCCCAGTGCGGAGCGTCAGCTCCCGATCACCTGCACTTCCAGGCAGGGAACAGGGGCTTTCTCCCGGTGGAGAGAGATGCGGGAAACACTCTGCTCTGCCAACAGGCAGAGGCTGCCAGTGGTGCAGAACTCTGGCTCTGGAGAGGGTACGGGAGGGGAATGGTGACACTGAAAGGTGATGACACTGAGGCTTTGACAGCAGCATTTAATAAATTCATTGGTCGATTCGCCCTTACACAACCAGAAAGGCCGGAGCCGATGCTTAATATTCTTGCCTGCCATACTGATGGCGTGTGGACAGTTCACATTATTCCACGCCGCGTGCACAGACCTGCCTGCTATTTTGCGGAAGGGGATGCGAAGATACTGTTAAGTCCTGCTTCTGTGGATATAGGTGGGGTTTTCATAACACCGCGCGAGGTGGATTTCAACAGGCTTAATGCCTCTGATATAGAAACAATTTTAAAGGAGGTCTGCCTGAACGAAGAGGAGTTGTCAATATTAACAACAGGATTATTATGAAAGAAACAAAAGCACCAGAGATCAGCGTTGGCATTGTCACAGGGAGCGGACTGTCAGTCACACTGAATGGTATCTTCACCACCGGTGATGGCAGGGAGATGCTGACCGGCAGCTTCACAGCCATGGCTGAGATAGAGAAGATGCTGTTGATGGGAGAGGGATGGAATTTAGAGGCAGGGAAGGAGATCACTCTTAAGCCTGAGGATAATGAAAAGTGCAGTTTCACGCTGCATGCTGTCACCATTGGCGTTGACTTCCACTGGCAGAGGGATGAGGATCAGACCTTCAGGGGGATGTTGAGGTTCATCCTGCGCGGCGGAAAGGTAACAGCCATAAATATACTCTCTGTTGAGGATTATCTTGTCAGTGTTATCTCATCAGAGATGAGCGCTACCTCATCAGGTCAGTTGCTCAGGGCACATGCTGTCATCTCAAGAAGCTGGCTGCTGGCACAGATAGACAAGACCCTGCGGCTTGGAACCACCGGCGAGAAATACCGTACAAGTTTCGTCACTGAAACAGAGATCACCAGGTGGTACGACAGGGAAGATCATAAAGATTTTGATGTATGCGCTGATGATCACTGCCAGCGTTATCAGGGCATCACCAGGGCATCTACACCAGAGGTGGAAGAGGCAGTGAAGGAGACGGACGGCGAGGTGCTTATGTCAGGTGAATTTATCTGTGATGCACGCTATTCAAAATGCTGCGGCGGCGCTACCGAGCTCTTTGAGAATGTCTGGGAGCCGGTCAGCCACCCCTGTCTGCAAAAGATCTGTGACAACAGCGTGCAGCCGGAGGGTGCAGGTACGGATCTGACCGTTGAGGAAAACGCCGTGAAATGGATAAGCGGTAGTCCTGATGCATTCTGCAACACTGCTGACAGGAACATACTGTCACAGGTGCTTAATAACTACGATCAGGAGACACATGATTTCTACAGGTGGAAGGTGCTCTATACACAGGATGAACTGAGCACCCTTGTCAGAGAGAAGACAGGTATCGATTTCGGCCTTATTAACGGGCTTGAACCTCTCTCCAGAGGCACCTCCGGCCGTATCATAAGGCTGAAAATCAGTGGAGAGAAGAGGACAATGGTTATAGGAAAAGAGCTCGAGATAAGAAAGGCACTTTCAAAAACACATCTTTACAGCTCGGCATTCTTCGTCGAGAAGCTGTCGGGTACGGAAGGAGTGACCTTCATACTGCACGGTGCCGGCTGGGGTCACGGTGTGGGATTCTGTCAGATAGGAGCGGCAGTGATGGGTGCTTCAGGATATAATTACAAGCAGATACTGTCACATTATTTCAGTAATGCTGAGATAAAAAAGCTCTATTGAAATGAAAAAAACGGCACTCACACTGCTTATCGTCAGCATAACCCTTGTCAGCTCCAGGGGTGACTCATGGATAAGAATCAACCAGCTTGGCTATCTGCCCGGCTCAGTGAAAGTAGCCGTATATATCTCTCAGGAGCAGGAATCAATATCCTCATTCAATGTCTGTGAGGCACTGACAGGCAAAGTGGTTTTCAAAGGGAAGGCCTCGCTCTATGACGGATCGGCATGGGGAATGGCATCGGCTGCCAGGCTTGATTTCTCAGGACTGCAGGAACAGGGAGGATACTATATTTTATACGGCAAAACCATGTCGGAGACTTTTCGCATTGGCTCCGGCATCTATGCCGGTACGGCTGATTTCATTCTGAACTATATAAGGCAGCAGCGTTGCGGATATAACCCTTTCCTGGCTGATTCGTGTCACGTTCATGACGGCATTATCGTTGATCATCCCACTCTTGCCGGCACGGTCATAGACGTGATGGGAGGATACCATGATGCCAGTGATCACCTCAGGTACACGGCAACAACATCAACCGCCATTTACCAGATGATGTTTGCCTGGTTGCGGGCGCCGGAGGTCTATGGCGACAGCCATGACGCCGCAGGATCACCGGGAGCTAACGGCATCCCTGACATCCTTGACGAGGTGAGGTGGGGTCTTGAGTGGTTGCTGAAGATGAACCCCGACAGCGGGGTTATGTATAACCAGGTGGCTGATGACCGTGATCACAGGGGCTTTCGTCTGCCAAACCATGATGAGGCCGATTACGGTCTCGGGCCATACAGGCCTGTCTATTACGTGACTGGCAAGCCACAGGGCCTGGCAAAGTACAAGAACCGCACCGAAGGGGTTGCCTCTACAGCCGGCAAGTTTGCTTCTGTGTTTGCCATGGGGGCGAAGATATTTACTGAGAATGATCGCGGGTTTGCAGAACGGTTGGCAGCAAAAGCTGACGATGCATATGAGTTCGCTCAGACCAACCCCGGAGCTACCCAGACAGCATGCTTCCTCTCACCATACTTCTACGAGGAGGACAACTATGTTGATGACATGGAGCTTGCAGCATGGGAGTTATATACGCTGACGGGAGAGAAGTATTACCTGGAACAGGCTGACTACTGGGGTACCCTCGAACCTTTCACCCCCTGGATTGTGCAAGACACGGCACGCCACTACCAGTTCTATCCCTTTGTAAACCTGGGGCATGCAAACCTCGGATTGTCAGCTACAGAGTATTCTCAGAAGTACATTGATTTTTTACGAAGAGGACTGGAACTTATTAACAGCCGTGACATGGGTGATGTATTCCAGGTTAAAATTCCCTTTGTGTGGTGTTCCAATAACTATGTGTCAGCGGCACTGACGCAGTGCAGACTCTATCGCGAAGCAACAGGTGATACGAGGTTTGACTTTATGGAGGCGGCAATGAGAGACTGGCTCTTCGGGTGCAACCCCTGGGGCACTTCAATGATCTGCGGGCTGCCTGCCGGGGGAGATTACCCGCTCTATCCACACTCGGCAGTGACCCTCTATCTTGGGAAGACAACCACCGGCGGACTGGTTGACGGACCTGTTTACAGGGGCATATATGAGAACCTCAGGGGACTGACTCTGCTTAGAGCGGATCCCTATAACTCTTTCCAGAACGGAAATGTTGTATACCACGACGATATAGGCGATTACAGCACCAACGAACCGACCCTTGACGGCACCGCCAGCCTCAGCTATTACCTCTCCTCCCTGGAGAAAGAGGGCAGGAGCAGGGAGACAGGCTCCCCTGATGACCTGTATGATTCGCACGGAGCCATGATCAGGAAGGGATCGGATGAGAAGACTATTTACCTGGTTTTTTCTGCTGATGAATACGGTGAAGGCTTTGAGCATATCCTCAATGTGCTTGATGGCAAGGGAGTAAAAGGCTCTTTCTTCCTTACCGGTAATTTTCTGAGAAACAAGGAATTCGCGTCGTATGTTAAGCGTATTATCTCCGGAGGACATTACCTCGGCCCACACTCTGACGGTCATCTTCTCTATGTGCCCTGGGAGAACCGTGATACGCTGCTGGTTACCAAAGACCAGTTCAATGCAGATATCAGGGATAATTACGCTGCACTGAGAAAATCAGGTCTGAAGATAGAGAAGCTCCGGTACTTTCTTGCCCCGTATGAGTGGTACAACAGCGCTATAGCCCGCTGGAGTGCGGAGATGGGTATGACGCTTGTTAATCTCACCCCCGGAACAGGCACAAATGCCGATTACACTACACCGGACATGGTTAATTACAGAACATCTGATCAGCTCATTGAAAGACTTGAAAGGTTTGAGGAGAGCTCACCTGAGGGACTGAACGGAGCGATAATACTGATTCACCCGGGCACGGCGCCGGAGCGTACAGACAGGCTCTATCTCAGGCTTGAAGAGATCATCAGTTTTTACTCAGCAAAAGGATACATCTTTAACAGTTTATAATCCGGCATGACAACACAAAACAAAACCCGTTCACCCTGGACATGGATACCTTCACTCTATCTGGCTGAAGGGTTACCCTACGTAGCTGTAAACATCGTATCAGTGATTATGTATAAGCGCATGGGAATTTCCAACGCTGACATAGCATTGTACACGAGCCTGCTGTATCTCCCATGGGTGATCAAGCCGATATGGAGTCCGCTGGTTGATATGCTTAAAACCAAGAGATGGTGGATAGTAATTGCCCAGCTGGTACTGGCTGTCGGTTTTGCCAGTATTGCGCTCACCATACCTGCCTCATTCTTTTTCAGGATCACGCTTGCTTTCTTCTGGCTGCTGGCCTTCGCCTCAGCCACACATGACATAGCAGCAGACGGATTTTACATGCTGGGGCTGAACACTAATCAACAGGCCAAGTATGTTGGTATCCGAAGCACATTCTACAGGATCGCCACCATTACCGGCCAGGGTCTGCTTGTCATTCTTGCAGGATTCCTTGAGAGTTCATCGGGCAGCGAACCCGTTTCATTATTTATTGAGGCTTCACCGCAGTACTCCAAAACAATATTGCAGGTACCTCATGTCAATGCTGCCTCATTGGGTGGTGAAGAGATCTGTTTTGTGGCTGGCAGTGACTCGTTGCTTTTAAGTACACAGACCGTTGATAAGGACAGCCTGGTGGTTCTCCTCGATTCAGTCAAGTCGTCCAACATCACCAACGGGTTTTATACCGTGCAGGAGGAGAAGGCAAAGGAGAAGGGGTGGTGGGCCACCGGGGTCTCAGACCCTTTCGGAGCATGGATAAGAGAAAATTTCGGTGAGGAGAGGGGTAATGTTGCCGAAGTGACCGGAAGCGTGGCGGTGGTGCCTGTCAGAATCTCACAAAAACCGGAACATGGCAGGGAGGTGGTACTGAATACTGCCCTGAAAAATGGTGACAGGAGCATAGCGATTATAGAGGGAGAACACCTTGTCTTCAGCGAAGCTAACTGGGATAAGCCGGCTTATATGGTTTTCCAGGCCGACTCTAAACTTACGGGTTATACATCAGCAAGTTATGAGGGTCTGTCAGGAAATATTCCCATGGCATGGGCAGTAACATTCTTTGTGCTTGCGGGTCTGTTCTTTGTGGTGAGTTTTTATCACAGGTTCATGCTTCCGAGACCTGATACTGACAGGTCTCATGATAACCTGAAAGCATCGGATGTTCTGAAAGAGTTCGGTGCTACTTTTTCCTCCTTCTTCAGGAAACCCCAGGTTGGTGCGGCACTCTTTTTCATGCTGACCTTCCGGTTTGCTGAGGCGCAGTTACTGAAGCTGATCAATCCGTTCCTTCTTGACCCTATTGACAAGGGAGGTCTGGGTCTGACCACCGGGGAGGTGGGATTTGTTTACGGCACGGTAGGCATAATAGGTCTTACGCTGGGCGGTATTATCGGAGGTGTGGTGGCAGCCTGGGGTGGCCTGAAGAAATGGGTGTGGCCCATGACCCTGAGCATGCTGCTGACAGCAGCAACCTTCCTCTATCTGAGCTTCACCCAGACAGATAACATGCTGATTATCAATATATGCGTCTTTGTTGAACAGTTTGGTTATGGTTTCGGGTTTACTGCATATATGCTCTACATGATTTATTTCTCTGAGGGGAATTATAAAACAGCCCATTATGCAATCTCCACAGGCTTCATGGCCCTTGGCATGATGCTGCCGGGAATGTTTGCGGGCTGGCTGCAGGAACAACTCGGGTACAACCACTTTTTCCTGTGGGTAATGATTTGCAGCGTTGTCCCGCTTATTGCCGTGGCATTGTTAAAGATAGATCCGGAGTTTGGGAAGAAGAGCACAGAATAGTTTTTTTAAAATGATCACATTCCATGAAAGAGGACATGAAATTTGAAAGGTTGAACAGGGAGCTGGAGGGTGATCTCTATACTGATACTACACAGCGTATCCTGTATGCCACTGATGCCTCAGCCTACAGGGAGGTTCCTGTGGCAGTAACAAGGCCGGGATGCACTGAGGACATAAAAAAGATCATTGCCTATGCCCGCAACGAGGGTCTGAGTGTGATACCGCGGGGCGCCGGCACATCCCTTGCAGGCCAGGTGGTTGGGCCAGGGATTGTTGTTGACATTTCGAAATACCTTAACCGCATACTGGAATTCAATCCTGATGAGCACTGGGTGAGGGTTGAGCCTGGCGTCGTCCTGGCAGAGATGAACAGGTATATTGCTTCCCACAGGCTACAGTTCGGCCCGGAGACCTCCACAGCAAACCGGTGCTGCATGGGAGGCATGCTTGGCAATAACTCATGCGGGGCGCATTCCCTTCTGCACGGTAGCGTCAGGGATCATATCCTTGAGGTTGATGCCATACTCTCCGATGGGTCCGAGGCGCACTTCAGTGCCCTGAGCAGCGAAGAATTCACTGCCAGATGTGAAGGTGACCCTGACCTGCTGGAGACGAAGATATACAGGAATCTGCGTGACATGCTCAGTGATGCCCGCAATGCTAAAGAGATAAGTAAAGAGTTTCCCCACCCGGGATTGCGGCGCAGAAATAACGGCTATGCCATTGATGCACTGCTCATGACTGACCCTTTCACCGGCAACGGGGAGAAGATCAACATCTGCAAGCTGCTTGCGGGCTCCGAGGGCACCCTGGCCTTTACTACGGCAATGAAACTAAACCTGGTGCCGGTGACCGATCAGAAGACCGGACTGCTCTGCGCTCACTTTAACAGCCTGCAGGATGCCGTCAGGGCCAATATTATAGTTCTTAAGCATAGCCCTGCCGCGATTGAACTAATTGATGATTACATACTCAACTGCACAAGAGACAATATTGAGCAGAGCCGTAACCGGTTCTTCGTCAAGGGAGATCCAAAAACAATCCTTATAATTGAGATCACAAGGCCTTCTATTGAAGAGATAGAACTGACAGCCGCTGCCATGGAGAATGATATGGTCAGTGCAGGTTTCGGTTACCATTTCCCACTGTACACCGATACCGATGAGATGGCAAGAGTGTGGGAGTTGCGCAAGGCTGGTCTGGGAGTGTTGTTAAATATTCCCGGAAGGAGAAAGAGCGTACAGGTTATTGAAGATACGGCAGTGTTGCCGGAGCTCTTCCCCGATTATCTCGGGGAGGTACACCAGGTGCTTGACAAGTACGGTCTCAGCTGTGCCTACTATGCCCACATTGCCACAGGAGAGCTGCATCTGAGCCCTCTTCTTGACCTCAAGGATCCTGATGATATACGCACTTTCCATGGTCTGGCTGAAGATGTAGCACAGCTGGTGAAGAAATACCGCGGGTCGCTCAGCGGCGAGCACGGCGACGGTAGGCTGAGAGGTGAGTTCATCCCTCTGATGCTTGGAACACATAACTACGGTCTCCTTAAAGAACTGAAGAAGACCTGGGATCCTTACGGGGTTTTCAACCCGGGCAAGATCACCGACACACCACCCATTACTGAGAGCCTGAGATACACGGCAGGAGTCAGGACACGGGTGCCGGGTATAGTTTTTGAGTTCACCGGGGAAGAGGGTCTGCTCTATGCCACTGAGAAGTGCAGTGGCTCGGCTGACTGCCGCAAGAGCGCACAGATGGGTGGCACCATGTGCCCAACCTTTATGGCAACAGGTGACGAGGATAAGTCTACCCGTGCCAGGGCCAATATACTGAGGGAATTCCTTACCAGGTCAGAGAAAAAGGACCGTTTTGACCATGAGGAGATATACCGGGTGATGGATCTCTGCCTATCGTGCAAGGCATGCAAATCCGAATGTCCTTCAAATGTTGATATCGCCAAGTACAAGGCCGAGTTCATGCAGCACTATTATGATATCCACCATGTGCCTTTCCGTTCATGGCTGATAGCCTGGCTGCCGAGACTCTACATACCGGGTATGATGGTCCGTCCGGTTACCAATCTTATTACGCGTACGGCATTATTCAAGCGTATGATCGGCTTCTCCGTAAAGAGACCGATACCTGCCCTGTCACCTGTCACTCTCAGGGCATGGCGCAGGCGTCACAGAGGAAGCGCTGATCCCGTGATCGGAAACAAGGGTGCCGTCTGTCTCTTCGCAGATGAGTTTACAAACTACAATGAGAGTGATATTGGTATCAAAGCCGTGATACTGCTTGAAAAGCTTGGTTACCAGGTGACCATACCGCGTCACAGGGAGAGTGGACGAACCTTTCTTTCGAAAGGACTGCTGAGATCGGCACAAAAGCTGGCTGCCCGGAACATTATCATGCTTCGCGATGTTGTTTCAGATGAGAGACCTCTGATAGGCATTGAACCATCTGCACTGCTCACATTCCGCGATGAGTATCCGGAGATCGCCGGCAGTGCACTTGCTGCCGATGCACGTAATCTCTCCCGTAATGCCTTCCTCTTTGAGGAGTTCATCAGCAGGGAGATCGACCGGGGTAATATCACCCCGGAGCTGTTCACTGACAGGCCAGCGAAGATTCTGCTTCACGGTCACTGTCAGCAGAAGGCTGTTGCGTCAACAGCACCAACTATCAGGATGCTCTCTCTCCCGGTAAACTACCGCGTGGAAGAGATCAATGACGGATGCTGCGGCATGGCAGGAGCCTTCGGTTATGAAAAAGAACATTATGACCTCAGCATGAAGATAGGAGAGATGGTGCTGTTCCCTGCCGTGAGAGAGGCCTCCCCGGAGACGGTGATCGCTGCTCCGGGGACATCATGCCGGCACCATATAACAGACGGCACAGGCAGAAAAGCATTACATCCGGTGGAGGTTTTATATGATGCACTGATTAAAAAATAAAAAAAACATACTATGGAGACAAATGGATTTAGTAGGGTTGAACAGGCATTCTTTGTCCGCTCGGGGAGAAAAAGGATATCAACAAAGATGCCGTATGTGGTGGTGCGCAATTTCCCGGGACTGGGATTGCTGACTTCACTTCGGTTTCTTGAATGGGTAGCACAGAATCCTGATGGCGTTATAAGCCTTCCCACAGGTAAGACACCGGAATATTTTATCAAGTGGACACAGTTCCTTCTCAATAACTGGGATAAGCCGGAGGCAATAAAGACACGCGAGGATAATGGCCTCTTTCTGAAGGAGAAACCCTCCCTGAGAGGTCTTCATTTTGTGCAGATAGATGAGTTTTATCCCATAGACCCAAGACAACACAACAGCTTCTTTGACTATGTTAGCAAGTATTACCTGGCGGGCTTCGATCTTGATCCGTCAAAGGCACTGCTGATAAATTCAGACGAAATATTCCTTGCCGAAGGGAAGACCCACGCCGAGATATTTCCCGATAATCTCATTGACCTGTCACTGAGGAACAGGGAGGCGCTCAATCCGCTTGAGAAACTGCAGCAGGAGTCCATTTTCAGGATAGACAACTGGTGCACTAACTATGAGAAGAAGATCAGAGCTCTCGGTGGGATAGGCTTCTTCCTTGGCGGTATAGGCCCTGACGGCCATATAGCCTTCAACACCAGGGGCAGTGACCATAACTCCGCCACCCGGCTTACAGCTACAAACTTCGAGACGCAGGCTGCCTCGGCAGGCGATCTGGGAGGCATAGAGGTGTCAAGAACAAGACTGGTCATCACAATAGGCCTCGGCACTATAACATATAACCCTGATGCCGTATCAATAATCTTTGCCGCCGGTGACGCAAAGGCACAGGTGGTCAGGTATGCCCTTGAAAATGGACCTGATAATCTCTATCCGGCAACAGTCCTGCAACACCAGAAGAATGCACGATTTTATCTTACGGAGGGGGCATCGGTGCAGCTCCATGATACTATTGAGAGGTATTACAGGGATAGCGAATGGACCTTCGAGAAGACCGAGAGAGCAGTTTATGACCTGTGCCAGAAGATCGACAAGTATGCACATAAGCTCGAGCTTGATGACTTGAAGAATGACGAGTACTGTTCGCTGATTCCTGACCTGAGCCTGAGAACAGTAGGTGAGGTTGTCGAGTCCACGAAGAGAAAGATCGAGGCGGGACTGAAGAGGGAAAAGAACACCACCTTTTTTCACACCGGTCCTCACCATGATGATATCATGCTGGGAATTTTCCCGGCAATAATACCGCAGTTGAGAGAGATCTCCAACAAGTTTCATTTCTCGGTTCTCACGTCAGGTTTTACTGCTGTAACCAACACTATGCTCGTTGGGTTGCTCGAGGAGACACAGCGTCTCATCGCCATAGGTAAGATACAGATGCTTAAGTATCCCGACTTCTTTGAAACGGGATACATGTTCAAGTGGGATAAGGATGTCAGCCACTACCTTGATAAGGTAGCAGACAAAGATGACGCGGGTAAGATGAGGGGTTTATGCCACAGGCTGGTTAGGGCGATGGTGAATATCTATAAACTGAAATCAGAAGAGGAGCTTGCCGAACAGATAAGAAAAAATATCGGACTCTTACAGTCAAGCTACAGCGGTGAGAAGAACCCGCCTGACATACAGAGACTCAAGGGGATGCTCAGGGAGTATGAAGAGGAGCTTGTATGGGCTCATTACGGAGTGCCGGTGCGGAATATTGAACATCTCAGGCTTGGATTCTATACAGGTGATATCTTCACCCAACAACCTGACAGGCACCGCGATGTGGAACCCATTTTAGAGTGCCTCCGGCGTATCAATCCGGATATTGTCAGTCTTGCCTTTGACCCGGAGGGGTCTGGTCCTGATACCCATTATAAGGTGCTGCAGGCCATCGCCGAGGCATTGAGGCAGTGGAGCCAGGAAAAGGACCTGTCGAAACTGAGGGTGATGGGTTACCGCAATGTATGGTTCAGATTCCGTCCTTCAGATGCCAATGTATATGTTCCGGTATCACTTAACTCCATGGCTGTACTAAACCAGTCATTCCGCGACTGTTATGTCAGCCAGGTGAATGCCTCCTTCCCGAGTCCTGCCTATGACGGGCCCTTCAGTGACCTCTCGCAGCAGGTATGGGTGGAACAGTTCAAACAGGTACAGTTGATTCTGGGGAAGGACTTCTTCTACGAAAATGACAGCCCGAAGGTAAGAGGCACGCATGGCATGGTCTATTATAAAGAGATGCCGCTGGAGGAGTTTCTGCAGCATGCCCGTGAGCTGGAGAAGAGTGTCGAGGGGGAGATGCTTCACTGAAGCATCAGATCAGTCATAAAGGAAGTATTTTGAGGCTTTGTTCCTGAAGGCAGGTATATCACCGGTCCACAGGCCAATGATATCACTCACCCTGAATGATTCCGTGAACTTCTTTCTCACCTCATCACTGCCGCATACCTTGTCAAACATATTCAGTCTTGACGGATCGCACATCTCAAACAGGTTCTTGTCAGGCCACAGGCGGTGGGCCTCCTGCATGATGTAGAACTGAAGCAGTGAAAGAGGGGCTATTGACGCATCGGCAAGGTGTATCTGCACGCCATGTACAAGTTTGCCCTGCAGGGTGCTGTAATAGGGTTTATAGTGAATGGGCCGGAAGATCACTCCGGGAAGTCTCAGTCCGTTGAGGCTGGCTGCCAGTGAGTCAGCATTGATCCATTCGGCGGCGAAAGTCTGGAAGGGTATTGTATAGCCCACACCGATGTTGACAACATACAGCTCTCCGGCAATCCCGGTGGCAGGGTAGAAGAGCGGCGAGTCTTTGTGGGGCACATGAGGTGATGAAGGTATCCATGGCAGTCGCGTCTCTTCAAAATACATCTTCCTTGACCACCCGCTCATCTTTACCACATGAAGATCGCACCTGATACCCTTCTCCAGCATGCCCTCACCGTTGAGCAACAGCGCCAGTTCTCCTACAGTGAGGCCATGAATATAAGGTATGGCAAACTGGCTGACGAATGAGAAGAATCCCGGACGGGTGACGACACCCTCCATACGTATACCACCAAGGGGGTTAGGCCTGTCAAGTACCACCAGCGGAATACCTTGCTCCGCGGCTGCTTCCATTACCAGCCCCAGGGTACTGATAAAGGTGTATGATCTGGAACCGATATCCTGAATGTCATACACAAGGATATCTATGCCCTGAAGCATCTCCACGGACGGTTTGCGTGTCTTCCCAAACAGACTGTAGACAGGGAGCCCTGTCACAGGGTCTTTTTCGGAAGTGATATATTCACCTGCAGTGAACTCACCCCTCACACCGTGTTCCGGACCGTAAAGAGCCACAAGCTTCACACCGGGGGCATTGAAGAGGATATCAACAGTAGATCTGAGATGGCGGTCAACGCCGGTAGGATTTGTCACCAACCCCACTCTTTTCCCCTTCAGGATATCGAATTTGTTGCTGATCAGGCTCTCCAGGCCGGTCTCAACCGTCTGGGCCTGCACTGTACCGGTGACCGCAAATATCATAAGCAATGCCATGATCACTCCGACAGTCGATTTGCTTAACATCTTTATATTCTGGTTCATAATTATTGGCGTGATGCTTTATCTTTCACTTGTTTTATGTACTTTTATAGAAGCGGATTGTACATAACCTCTTTCTGGTTCCATTCAAAAAAATCTTTTACACAAATTAAATAAATTACGTTGTCTATTGACTTGAATATGATAAATATTTATTTTTGGATTTGTAAGATGTAATACAACTTTCATGAAACTCTTAAACTACCTAATTATCTTTTTTTGTGTGATTCAGCTTGCGGGTTGTCAGAAAAAGGAGGTTCCTGCTGAATTGCAGGAACAGCTTGATTCCATCGCAGCAGTCATGGTACCACAACACGGGGAAGCGCTTTGTGACATATCAATGGTTATGTCAGATAGTAAGAGCATCACCGTAAAGGGTGAAACGAACCTGCCTGAAGCCAGGGATGCGGTCATCGCATTGCTCAACAGGTCGGGATACAGTTTCACAGACAGCATTACCCTTCTGCCTGATCCTGCGGTGGTTGATAAACCGTGGGGACTGGTGAGTGTGAGTGTGTGCAACATAAGAACAAAACCATCCCATGCAGATGAGATGGCTACCCAAGCTCTTATGGGCACACCCGTGAAGATACTCAACAAGCGCGGGGGATGGCTTTTCATTCAGACGCCGGACTCCTATCTCGGATGGACCGATGACCCTGTTACTGAGTTGAGTGACAGCGCACTCACTGCCTGGAAAAGCGCTGACAGACTCATCTATACAAGGCACACCGGGGTGATTACTGATGCTGAGGGACAGACGGTATCAGATATTGTCTTCGGGGTTATACTTGAGAAGAGAGGCGAGCAGAGGGATAACTTCATGGTACGGCTGCCTGACGGTCGGGTGGGATTTATCAAAAAGGGAGATGCCGACGATTTCAGGGTCTGGGCTGAGAAAACAAAACCTGATGCTGACAGGATGATAAAATTTGCCCGTACCTTCCTTGGTACTCCCTATCTCTGGGGTGGCACCTCTACCAAAGCTATTGATTGCAGCGGGTTTACAAAGACTATTTATTACTCTGCAGGATTGATACTTACACGTGATGCATCCGGGCAGTTCCGGTACGGTGAGGTCCGAAACGTTGAAAATGGATGTGACTCGCTTGTACCGGGAGACCTGCTCTTTTTTGGCAGGGTCAGGGATGGCAAAAAAAGGATCACCCATACGGGTATGTATATAGGTGATACAGAGT
>JAVEYS010000028.1:0-30906 GCA_034003345.1 Bacteroidales bacterium | reverse complement strand
TCATCAAGCTCTGATTTTTTACCATCCAGGTCTCTTTTTCTCTCATCAAGGGAGTTCTGAGCCTCGGCCATCACCTCCTTCTTCTCAGCAATCTGTGCGGTAAACTCGCGTATCTTCTTGTTGCATAGTTCTATCTCGAGTGTCTGGAATTCGATCTCTTTCGAGAGCGAATCATATTCACGGTTGTTGCGTACATTATTCTGTTGCTCCTCATATTTCTTGATGAGAGCCTCTGAAGCTGTTATTTCGTTTGTTTTGCCAATCATGGACTTGTCAAGTTCGTCCACCTCGCTTTTGAGATTGCCGATCCTTGTCTCCAGACCCTCCACCTCGTCTTCCAGATCCTGCACCTCCAAGGGCAGCTCCCCCCTGAGAGTACGTATCTTATCTATATCTGAATCAACAAGCTGTAATGAATAGAGTGCCCTTAGTTTCTCTTCTACCGTTAGTTCAGTTTCAGCTGATTTGGTCTGTTTTATCATAATGCAATTTTATTTTTAAAGGTATGACATAACCCATATTGTAATTATGCTCTGTTAATAAATGTTTGTGTTTGCATAAAATATAGGTTTCATCTTACATGTAATAGTTAATGGGATTTGTTTTTATCCCGGAAAACCGGAGTGCAAAGTTAGGAAATTTTTTATGAATCAGGTTGTAGAGTATCTCCAAAGAAAATTTTTCGCTTTCATAGTGGCCTATGTCCGCCATGAGTATATCAGGGGGGGCATCGGTGAATGCATGGTATTTGATGTCAGCAGTGATAAATGCTTCGGCGCCGGCGCGGGCGGCAGCTGCGGCATATCCGGATCCGGACCCTCCGCACAGAGCCACTGTTGTGATGATACGCCCCGGGTCGCCGCTGTAGCGTATACAGGGTATCCCTGTAAGCTCCTTAAGAAGTGCAAGCAGCCCAGTACCTGACAGCGGCGAAGGCAGAACACCTATGCTTCCCGTGCCGGCGCCGTGATACTCATTCTCCAGGGTGAAGAGGTCATAAGCCACCTCTTCATACGGGTGTACTTCCATGAGTGCGTTCACACATGAGTCAGAGAGATGTGTCGGTATGACAGCTTCAATACGCACCTCGGGTTCGGAATGGTCCTCTCCTATCCTGCCGGCAAAGGGATCAGCGCCCTTCCCTGCACGGTATGTACCCTCACCATGCACATTGAAGCTGCAACGGTCATATTTGCCTGTATGGCCCGCCCCGGCAGCAAAGAGGGCATCCCTCACCCTGCCGGCATGAGACTCAGGCACAAAGGTCACGAGCTTTGAGAGCCTGCCCCTCAGGGGCACAAGTACCCTGACCTTTTCAAGGCCTATTTTCTCAGCAAGTATATGGCTTACTCCGTGTTCAATATTGTCAAAACTGGTATGGGCTGAATAGACTGCAATATTGTTCTTAAGTGCAGAGGCCACGCTCCGTTCCACATTACTGCCTGCCGTCAGCCGCCTCAGAGGAGTGAAGATCAGCGGATGATGAGATATAATAAGGTTGCAGCCCTGGCCGGCAGCTTCAGCAACCACTTCCGGTGTAACGTCAAGGGTAAGCAGTACCGAATCAATAACTGAGGCGGGATCGCCGATCTGCAGTCCGCTGTTGTCATAATGTTCCTGAAAGGCAGGGGGTATCAGCTCTTCGAACCATAGCACAAACTCTCGCAGGGTGACTGTCATAGTCTCATTTAATTTCATCACTGATATCAAGGAGCATAGCCCTGATATTACGGAGTGTGTCGGCAATCTCAAGGCGGTAATCAGTCTCCTCGCGGTTATTCTTCAGATGTTTTTTTGCACCCTCAATAGTCATACCTCTGTCCCTGAGAAGGTGATGAATCAGCCTCAGGTTTTTTATATCTTCCTGCATGAAGAGTCGGTTACCCTTGTTGTTCTTTTTCGGACGGAGAACATCGAACTCCTTTTCCCAGAATCGTATAGTGGAGACGGGCTCCGAAAACATCGCGGAGACCTCACCGATCTGGTAAAAGAGTTTTTCTACTTTTTTTTCCCTGTAAGGCATGGCGATCTAAATGAATCAGTCGAACGTCTGTCCGCTCTTGCTTGAGATCTCAAGCATCCTGTCATATTCCTCGGGTGTGAGATCGTTGAAATAATACATAGCCGGGTCAACAGCGCTTCCGTTCACTCTCACCTCATAGTGGAGGTGGGGAGCCGTGGAGAGGCCCGTACTACCGACAAAGCCTATAACATCACCACGCCTGACCTTCTGTCCAACCCTCACGTTGAAAGCGTTAAGGTGAGCATATACCGTCTCGTATCCAAACCCATGGTCAATAATTATATGGTTACCCAGTTCACGACGGGCTGATTTGACCATTTTGACAGTTCCGTTCCCCGTTGCATAAACATCGGTACCTGTGGGGGCCGTAAAATCCATGCCAGAATGAAACTTTAATATCTTATAAATGGGATGTATACGGTATCCGAAGCCCGAAGCGGTACGCTTAAGGTCATCGTTAGACAATGGTTGTATTGCCGGGATACTGACAAGCATCTCCTCCTTCTCCCTGGCCATGACTATCAGTTCATCGAAAGACTCTGACTGAACATATATCCTCTTTCTTATCTTGTCAAGTCTCTTGGCAGTCTCTATGACCAGTTTTGAATTAGACAAACCCTCAAGCTCCTCATACCTGTTTACACCTCCTATGCCTCCTTTGCGAAATGATGATGGCACAGGCTCAGCCTCAAAGATGGTCCTGTAGAGGTTGTCATCAGTCTCCTCAAGGTTGCCAAGCACCTTTTCAACATTCTCCATCTCACGGTTCATAAGCTCATACTGGAGCGTGAGCTGCTCAATCTCTCTCTTAAGAGCCTTATCCTGCGGAGAGTCAAAAACGAATGCATAAATCAAACCGTAAATGCCGGCCAAAAAAAGCGACGCAATAAAATATCCGAAGAAACGCAGAAAGGTCTGCTTTATTCCCAGTGTTATCCTGTCGAAGCTGAGAGTTTCGTGGTTAAACTTGTACTTTGTCTTTGGCATCTGTTATGATGGCAAGATGAATGCCATGCAAACATAGGAAATAATAAATAAATTACAAATAGGGTTAATCTAGTCCAGAGGATATAAACCTCTACCCTTCTCAGGGTTTAGTCAGAAAATCGAGCATCTGAAAATACTCATCCTCTGTAAGGTTGTCTGCAAAATACCATAGCGGGTTCACATGCTCGCCAAAGAGATCAATCTGGTAGTGGAGGTGCGGGCCTGTTGATGTTCCCGTGGTACCGGAGAGGCCAATAAAATCGCCCCGGGTGACCTTATCTCCCCTCTTCACAATGCATTTGCTCAAATGGCCGTAGATGGTCCTGTATCCATAACCATGGTCAATCACAACCTTATTGCCGAAACCGTCATTTTCATTACCCGCAAAATAGACAACGCCGGCGCCGGTTGCATGAACCTCGGTACCTATCGGGCAGCGGAAGTCCTGGCCAAAATGCCACCTCGGTGAGCCCAGAACAGGATGATGTTCACGGAACTTCAAGCCGTCACCAAGCTTCATTGTGACGTCTACCGGCCTTATATAAGGCAGATGTGCCCACATCTCCTTCCACTCTCCGGCCTTTTCCGTAAGCTCGGAGAGAGAGTTGTACTGTATATTGGTCTGGGTCTTGAGGTCTTCGAACTTTGATCTCACTGATATCATCATGTCAGTGTTCAAATAACCTGAAAGATCACCGAACTTGAATGTACCACCGGAACCTCCTTCGGAGATGTCTTCAGGAATAAGAGGGAGGTCAAGTACGGCACGGTATGATGAATTATCAGATGAACGCAGATCGGTTATAGCGGACGTAGTATAATCAATCTTTTTCTCCAGAAGAGAATATTTAAGTTTTATTTCATCCACCCTCTGCCCCAGAATCTCTTCCTTGGGAGATCCAACAACGCGGTGGAAGATAAAGCTGTACATTAAGGTTAATAGGATAGACACTCCAAAGAACACGGAGAATCTGATGAACTTTTGGCTCCAGTTCCTCCTGTGCTGGAGAAATTGAAGGTTATCTCTATCAAAAACGTACTTTTTCCTTTTCAGCATCAGCAGTAAGCGGGTATCACTATTTTAAACCCATAATTGACAAACGTAAAATAAATAAATTAATTTTACAAACCTTAAAATTTTACAAATCTTAAAAAATGTGAAATGCAATACGGAATGAGGATTTAAGATGAAGGCAAATGAGATAAGAGAGGAATTCCTCAGTTTTTTCAGATCAAAGGAACACAAGATTGTGCCGTCGGCCCCGATGGTCATCAAGAATGATCCGACCCTTATGTTCACCAATGCAGGGATGAACCAGTTCAAGGACATCTTTCTCGGAAACCAGCCGGCAACCTATAAGAGGATAGCGGACTCTCAGAAATGTCTGCGAGTATCAGGCAAACACAATGATCTTGAAGAGGTAGGCAATGACACTTATCACCATACCATGTTCGAGATGCTGGGCAACTGGTCTTTTGGTGATTATTTCAAGAAGGAGGCAATAGAATGGGCATGGGAGTTCCTCTCCGTTCGTATGGGAATCACGCAGGATCGGATCTACGCCACTGTATTTGAGGGTGATCCGGCTGAGGGCGTGCCGCGAGATGATGAGGCCGCCACTCACTGGGAAAGGTGCTTCTCCGGAGCTGCTAATCATATTCTTGACGGCTCAAAAAAAGATAACTTCTGGGAGATGGGCGAGACCGGCCCTTGCGGACCATGTTCTGAGATACACGTCGATATCAGGAACGATGACGAGCGCGCAGCAGTGCCCGGACATACCCTGGTAAACAAAGGCCACCCCCTGGTGATAGAGATATGGAACCTGGTATTCATTCAGTATAACCGTCGCGCCGGCGGTGAGCTTGAGATGCTGCCTGAGAAGCATATAGACACAGGTATGGGTTTTGAAAGGCTTTGCATGGTCATGCAAAAGAAGGAGTCAAATTATGACACTGACATTTTCCAGCCGATAATTGCCGCCACTGCAGCGGTGACCGGCAAGACATACGGCAAAAACAGAGAATGGGATATAGCCCACAGGGTCATAGCCGATCACCTCCGTACCGTGGCATTCTCGGTGGCCGACGGCCAGCTTCCGTCAAATAACAGGGCAGGATACGTCATTCGCAGGATACTGCGCCGTGCTGTCAGGTACGGCTATACTACCCTGGGGATGAGTGAGCCCTTTATCTACAAACTGCTTCCCTCTCTCATCGATTCGATGGGTAATCATTACCCCGAGCTTATAGCTCAGCAGGAGATTATCTCGCGGGTCATATTTGAAGAAGAACAGTCGTTTCTGAAGACTCTCGGCAAAGGGTTGAAGATGATTGAGCGCAAGGTGGAAGTCCTCAGAAAGGAAGGCAGAGATATCTTTCCGGGCGGTGACGCCTTTGAACTGTTTGACACCTATGGGTTCCCCCTGGACCTGACACAGCTAATCCTGAGAGAGAACAGTATGACCCTCGATGAGGAGGAGTTCACCAGAGAGCTTAATGCTCAGAAGGATAGGTCAAGAGATGACGCATCCATAGAGGCAGGCGACTGGGTGGTGATACATGACGTTGACAGCACCTTGTTCACAGGCTATGAGCGGACAGAAGAGACAGTCAGGATAGCACGCTACAGGAAAGTGCTTACCAGAGGCAGGGAGGCTGTTCACCTGGTGTTTGACAAAACACCATTCTATGCCGAATCCGGTGGTCAGACCGGCGACAAGGGATATATCACCGCTGGCGGTGAAAAGATCATGATCAGTGATACTGTAAAGGAGAACAACCTTATCATACATATATCCGATAAAGTGCCTGCAGACCCATCAATACTCTTTACGGCAGTGGTCAATGCGGATGAAAGGCAGAATACGGCAAACAATCATACAGCCACACACCTGATGCATCACGCACTCCGCGAGATACTTGGGAAACATGTGGAACAGAGGGGGTCACTGGTCACAGCAAAAAGACTGAGGTTTGACTTCAGCCACTTCAGGCAGGTAACACAGGAGGAGCTGGCTGCCGTGGAAGAGAAGGTTAATGAGATGATAATGAAGAATATCATCTCTGCTCTACGTGATGACACCCCGATGGAAGAGGCCCTGGCAATGGGGGCCATTGCACTCTTCGGCGAGAAATACGGAGAGAGAGTCCGGGTGGTCTCGTTTGGCGATTCGGTAGAGCTGTGCGGCGGGACCCATGTGGAGAGTACTTCACGCATCGGCCTCTTCAAGATTGTTTCCGAAGGAGCAGTGGCTGCGGGAATACGCAGGATAGAAGCTGTGACAGGCAGGCAGGCTCTGGCATATGTCAATGATAAGCTTAAGACCCTTGACGAGATCACCACAATGCTCAGAAGCACAGGTAACCCCACCGCCAACATATCCAGGCTGATGGCTGAGAACGCCAGCCTTAAGAACAGTTTAGGAAAGATGCAGCAGGCAGCTGCATCTGTAGCACGTAACGAGCTCACAACAGGTGCAGTACCCGCAGGCAATTGCCGTATCTATTCAGGAGTGCTTGCAAATACCCCTGCCGACACCTTGAAGAACATAGCCCATCAGATAAGACAGTCTGACACCGAAAGTATAATCATTATCGGATCAGATGATGAGGGGAAAGCTTTTTTGGTGGTAGGTCTTGGCGATGAGGCAGCTGCAACATCACACCTGAATGCCGTTGAGGTCATTAAGACAGTGGCATCGGAAATCAGTGGCGGTGGAGGTGGACAACCCTTCCTGGCTACCGCCGGAGGTAAGAGACCGGAAGGTCTCCCGGCAGCTATTGAAAAAGCCGTTGCGCTGGCAAAAAAGATAATCTCGAACAGGGAATAAGACCGGTTCGAAATTAATCACTGCATATCGTTTTATTATATTACTCCTAATCTGTATTTTAGGTGACTTCTACTGTCATTACAAATGTCCTTGCTTTTATTGTTCGGAATCAGTAAAATTGTGTAATTTATCTTAAACAAATCTTTATGGAAGTAACCAGAACCTTTGACCTGATTGATCTGGGGTGTAAAGTTTTGCCACGTGAGGTGATGTTTGGCAGCAAACACGGCAACGAATGGGTCACCTTTTCCACCGAAGCAGTCAGGGAGTTGACGGACCTCTTCAGCTGCGGAATGATGTCACTGGGATATGTTAAGGGAGACCATATTGCCACCATCACACCCAACAAGGCTGAATGGAATATTGTTGACCACGGCCTCGCACAGGCTGGTATGATCCATGTGCCCGTCTACCCCACCATCGGGCAGGAGGAGTATTCATTTATCCTTGAACACTCGGAAGTAAAAGCTGTTATTATCGGCAACAGGCAGATACATCATAAGGTATCTCCGGTGATATTACGGATCGCCGCGATTAAGGCACTCTACTCCTTTGACCAGGTAGAGGGTCTCCAGACTGTTAATGACATCATTGAAGAGGGAAGAAGAAACAGGGAAAGGTATATGCCGGAGCTCTCAGCTATCAGGGATTCAATCAAACCGTCCGATCTGGTTTCCATCATCTATACATCAGGAACAACCGGCAATCCGAAGGGTGTGATGCTTTCGCATAGCAACCTGCTTACCAACGCAATATCCACAAGCGCCGCGCATGAGTTCGGGCTGGGATACAGGGCGCTGAGCTTTCTTCCGCTGTGCCACGTCTATGAGCGTATGATGAACTACCACTTCCAGTACAAGGGTACCAGCATCTACTACCTGGAGAATATGGGCATTATAGCCGACACGATGAGGGAACTCAAGCCTCATATAGCCAATACCGTACCGCGCCTCCTTGAAAAGATCTATGACAACATCATCAGTAAAGGCAGGAGCCTCCCATGGCTTAAGAAGCATATATTCTTCTGGGCTGTGGCGTTGGGGCTCAGGTACAGGCTCCAGGGCAACAACAGGTTCTACAGGTTCAGGCTCGGCATCGCAAGAAAGCTGGTCTTCAACAAATGGAGAGAGGCTCTGGGGGGCGAACTCCGTTTCTTTATCTCCGGAGGAGCAGCCCTGCAGCCAAGACTCGAACGCATTTTCTGGGCAGCAGGCATTCCGGTTCTTCAGGGCTACGGCCTTACTGAGACATCCCCTGTGATAGCCGTGAACCCATTCCGTATCCCTGACATCAGGTTCGAAACGGTAGGGCCGATCCTGGAGGGTGTGGAGGTAAAGATCGCTGACGATGGAGAGGTACTTTGCAAAGGACCCAACATCATGATGGGATATTATAAGGCTCCTGAGCTGACCTCAGAAGTGGTTGACACCAATGGATGGTTCCATACAGGAGACATTGGACGGATAGAGGAGGGCAGGTTCCTGAGGATCACTGACAGGAAAAAGGAGATGTTCAAGCTCTCTGCCGGAAAATATATCTCACCACAGGTGATTGAGAACAAGCTGAAGGAATCAGTCTTTATTGAACAGGCAATGGTTATCGGCGAAAATGAGAAGTTTGCCAGTGCCCTTATTTCACCAAACTTCAGCTTCCTGCACGACTGGTGTTTCATGCACAAGTTACAATACCGTGATAACCAGGATCTGGTTGAGCTTCCGGAGGTGGTTGAGCGGTTCGCACGCGAGGTGCATGAGGTGAACAGAAACCTCGGGGAGTTTGAACAGATAAAACGGTTCAGGCTGGTAACCGAGGAATGGACTCCTCAGACAGGAGAACTCTCCCCTACCCTCAAGCTGAGAAGGAATATACTCTCAGACAGGTACAGGCGCATCATCAACGAGATCTATACAATCAGGGAGAAGGATAATATGGTTGACATAGTAGTGGGTGTAATTAAAAACGGCGTCAACGGTATCCTGAAAAACCTGCCAAAGTTCTGAATGCTCCTGCGTTTATCTGATGGCGGCTTCTGAAGCCTTTGCGTAACCTCCTTTTATTTTTATACCTTTGTCATCCGTCATGAAAAGGTCACAGTCAATACTCTCCTTCTCAGCTCTCCTGGTGCTGGCTCTTGGCCTCGCCTCCTGTTCGGTACAGCCATGCTATCAGGATACTGACCCGTTGATGAATGGCCTCCTTCTTACCAGTGGTACGGGTGAAACAGCAAAGGCTGACTCTCTTAGAATAAGAGGCGTCACCTCCACTGATACCATAGAGCTTATTGATGCCATCTCCACCTCTGTTTTCTCTGTGCCCCTGGACCCGGCTGAAGATTATTCCCTGTTTTTCATAACCCTGAACGGCGTCTCAGACACAGTCGAAATCAATTACACAAGAGAACCTCATCTCGTCTCGCCGGAGTGCGGATACACAATCCTCAGTGAAATAACCGGACTGAAGACCACACATTATATAATTGACACCCTCATTATTGAGAACAAAAGCGTGAACCTCAATGGCGAAAAGAACCTGCATCTTTTTTATTAGTCTCTTTCTCCTGACGGGAAGCAGGGCTTTATCACAGGATACTGTCACTGTACCCCTGCACATAAGGGGAGGCTTCGACCTCTCTGGGCCGGTGATCAAGATGGTCAACAATGACCTTATCAGCTACGGCGTTATGGCATCAGTTGATTTGAACTCTTCGTTATCTTTAATAGCAGGCGTAAGATACTCATCATTCCAGTCGTCAAAGGTTATCTATGACTTCAGAAGCCGTGGTGCAAGCATTGTGGCAGGCACTGACTACAACTTCATAAAAGCTAATGTATCACATGGCAAATATTACGCAGGTATAGGGTTGAGATACGGACTCAGTTTTTATAATGAGGAGACCTCCTGGTTAAGTTATACCAACGAATGGGGATCGGGAGTGGGATCCATTCCCCCTTCATGGCACACGGGACACTTTTTGGAGATCACTCCCGGAGTGCGCACCGAGATATTCCCGGGGATGACCATAGGCTGGAACCTCTACGCAAGATTCCTTTTAAGTGCCGGTGCGGGGCAAGACCTTAAGCCGGTGTGGATGCCCGGCTACGGCGCTGCAACCTCCGGCATGACAACAGGTGCCGAATATTATATCTCGTTCTCAATCCCTTATAAGAAGATAAAAGTGATTATCAGGCCCAAGACTGAAGAGCCGGAAGAGGAAGAAGGGCAAGAGGGTGCCTCGGAAAATACAGGAACCAATTCATCAGGCACCGGCACCAGGCTGTAACCCATGCTTCCTGCTGAAGATAAATAGGCCCACGAAGGTCAGGAACCCGTTTACAAGCAACATCTCAAACCCGAATTTATAGCCATTAAATAGCTCCTCCGAGAACATGTTCAGGAAGAAACAAAGTACGGGAGACAAAATGGCAATCCAGGGTGTGACCCTGTCATTAACACTCCTTTTTGTAAATAGGCCAAAAGAATAGAGGCCCAGCAAAGGACCATAGGTATACCCGGCGATAGTGAAGAGCTTGTCTATGATTGCCCTGTCATTCATCTGTTTGAACGCGAGAACGCAGAAGAAGAAGATGAGAGCAAAAGAGATGTGCACCAGATACCTTATTCTTGTCTTCCGGGTATCATCCATCTTCAGATTCTTCTCCAGACCCAGAAAGTCGATACTGAATGATGTGGTCAACGATGTCAGTGCCCCGTCAGCACTGGGGAATGCAGCTGAGATAAGTCCTATTAGAAATACTATACCGGCCGCCGGACCGAGATAGTTGAATGCTATCGTAGGGAAAAGATCATCGCTCATGGCCACCGTTACTCCTTTTGCGGCTGAGAAAAGAACAAGGAAAGAGCCGAGGACCAGAAAAAGAAAAACAACGAAAAGATTGACAGTACTGAAAGTGAACATGTTCTTCTGGGCATCCTTGAGACGCTTGATGCTCAGATTCTTTTGCATCATCTCCTGGTCAAGCCCTGTCATTGTTATGGTTATAAACATCCCGCTGAAGAACTGCTTGATGAAATGGCGCGGATGATCCCAGTCAGTGATCACAATACGTGACATGTCACTGTCAAACACATCTCTCACCAGCTTAGAGATTGGTTCACCCAACTCCCTGCTGATGTAATAAACTGACAATACCACCGCCACCAGCATGAAAGTCGTCTGCAGGGTGTCTGTCCAGATAATTGTCCGTATCCCTCCCTTCAGGGTATAAATAATGATCAGGATAATGAATATCAACACATTGACCCAGAAAGGAATGTTCCAGGCATCAAATACGAATATCTGCAGAACGTTAATAACAAGGAACATGCGCAGCGAAGCACCAAGCACCCTTGACAGAATGAAGAATCCTGCCCCCGTCTTATATGACCAGAAGCCGAACCGTTGTTCAAGGTATCCGTATATGGATGTCAGTTTGAGGCGATAGTAGAGTGGCAGCAGCACGAGTGCAATAACCACGTACCCGAAAAAGTATCCGAAGGCCACCATCATATATGAAAACTGAGTCTCTCCCACCCATCCGGGGACAGACATGAAGGTCACTCCCGATAGTGAAGCGCCTATCATTCCATAAGCAACAACATACCAGGGTGAGACCTTGTTACCTATATAGAACGACTGGTTGTTGGCCCGGCGCGCTGTGACGAAGGTAACCCCGAACAGCATCAGCGTGTAAGCCAGGAAGATCAGTAGAATGAGTGTTGGTGTCATACGTTAAAATAAAAGATTGTAAGGATACTAAAAAGATCGGAGATAAAAATTATCATACTGTCAGGTTTCCGCAAAATATTGAATTATTTTTGCTGCAAAGCATTTGTATGTCATCACACTTCCCTTCCAGGCTGCTCGATGAAGCAGTTAATGAGTTCGCCTCACTGCCAGGTATAGGCCGCAAGACTGCCTTCAGGCTTGTGATGCACCTCCTCAGGCGCGACAGCGGAGAGGTACGGCGGTTCGGTGAGACCATCACCAGGCTCCGGGAAGATGTATGCTATTGCAGCATCTGTCACGGCATCAGCGACACACCGGTCTGTGACATATGCAGTGACACTTCAAGAGACAGATCGATGATATGCGTCGTTGAGAACGTACAGGATGTCATGGCTGTCGAGAACACCAGACAGTTCAAGGGATTATATCACGTTCTGGGAGGCATTATCTCTCCCGTTGATGGTATCGGCCCATCTGATCTTACCATCGGCAAACTTGAGGAGAAGGTGCGCAGCGGCGGTATCAGCGAGGTTATACTTGCCCTCAGCACCACCATGGAGGGTGATACTACCAACTTCTATATCTACAAGCGTCTCTCAGGACTCGATGTTCGTATTACAACCCTCGCGAGAGGTGTGGCCATAGGCGATGTGCTTGAATATACTGACGAGATAACCCTGGGGCAGTCAATTGTCAACCGCCGGGTCTTCTCACTCCCCCTGCAGGGCTAACCGTCTATCTGCTACCTGCCTGTTCTTAACCAGGTCACTTACCGTTAATACTTTAAGGAGCCCTCCTGACGCTTATGCATGAGACTGCCCTAGTGGCTCGATTTATTAATGTGTGTCATTTTTTTATTCTGAAAATCTTGCTTTATTTGATGAAAAAGAAGAACTTATGGCAGATACCTTTAACAGATTCTTTTCAGACGCATCGCATCTGATGAAGAAATCAGCTATCAGGGAGATACTTAAGCTGACACAGAGACCTGATATGATCTCCTTTGCAGGCGGACTCCCTTCGCCTGATTCATTCCCTATTGAGGACATTAAGAAGATCACCTCCGAGGTGCTGGATACAGAGGGAAGAGAAGCTCTCCAGTACGGAACAACCGAGGGTGACATAAAGCTTCGGACCCTCCTTGCCGAACGTCATTCCAGGGATGGACTCCACCTGTCACCTGAGAACATTATTATCACCACAGGGTCACAACAGGCTCTTGACCTCTGTGGTAAAATATTCATTAACCGCGGTGATGTAGTCATCTGCGGCCTGCCATCATACCTTGGGGGATTGAATGCCTTTTCAAATTACGGTGCCAGGCTGGAGGGCATAATGCTGGATGACGAGGGCATGCGACCCGAGCTGCTGGAAGAGACGATCATAAGGCTGAAGAACGAGGGAAAAGTGATCAAGTTCATCTATATAATACCTGATTTTCAAAACCCCACCGGTGTGACCCTTCCACGCGCACGCCGGTTGGAGATTATCCGTATAGCCGAAAGACACGATCTGTTAATCGTTGAGGACAGTCCCTACCGCGATGTACGCTTTGCAGGAAGCCCTGAACCGCTGATGGCATCACTTGATACCCATGGGCGGGTGATAACCCTGAACACCTTCTCAAAGATACTGGCCCCGGGGTTCCGTCTGGCATGGGTCATAGGACACAGTGAGATAATTGATAAGCTGGTAACATCAAAGCAGGCGGCCGACCTATGCACCCCTCCCTTCGTGCAGAAGATTACCGCAAGATATATAGAGAAAGGACTGCTTGATGTCAACCTGAAGAAGACCGTGGAGCTCTACCACAAACGACGCGATTATATGCTCGGCTGTTTCCGGGAATTCATGCCTGAGGGCGTGAGTTGGACTGAACCCGACGGAGGGCTCTTCCTTTTTGTAACACTGCCACCCTCTATAGATGCGGCAAGACTCCTTGAAAATGCCATCAAGAAAAAGGTTGCCTTTGTCTGCGGCTCGGTCTTTTATTGCAACAATGAAGGCCATAACACCCTGAGGATCAACTTCTCCTATACAAACGAGGAAAAGACTTATGAGGGTGTCCAACGACTGGCAGAAGCAATCAGGGAGGAGATGGCCACGGCCTGAGTCCATGGAACTCTCAGTAATAATCGTTTCATATAATGTCCATGATTATCTCAGACAGGCATTACATTCAGTAATTGCAGCTGCCTCTGGCATCAGATATGAGATAACGGTTGTTGACAACAGTTCGTCTGACGGATCGGCAGAGATGGTCATTAATGAGTTCGGTTCCGTGAGGCTCATCGCCAGCGATACCAATGAAGGCTACGCGGCGGCATGCAACAGGGGTATCAGAGCCTCTTCCGGCAGTTACTTCCTGGTGCTGAACCCTGATACTGTCGTCAGTACCGAAGCGTTTGTCAATGCACTTGCATTCATGCATCGACACCCTGATGCAGGTGCGGCAGGTGCAAGGATGACCGATGGCAACGGAAGATTCCTTCCTGAATCCAAAAGAGGCTTCCCCTCCCCGCTGACCTCCCTGTTCCGGTTAACCGGCGTGTGGAGGCTCTTCCCCAGTTCAGCCCTCTTCAATGCCTATTACCTTGGAAATATGCCCGAGGATCAGATATGCCGGGCAGACATACTAACGGGTGCATTCATGCTTATCAGGAGGGAAGCGCTGGATAAAACCGGTCTATTTGACACCACCTACTTCATGTACGGCGAGGATATTGACCTCAGCTGGCGCATCAGGCAGGCAGGCTACTGCAACTATTATCTTCCTGACGTGCACATTATTCACTACAAGGGAAGAAGCACCATAGGCGAGAGGGAAAAGACACTAAGATACTTTTATGATGCCATGAAGATCTTTGCTGTTAAACACCTGAAACGCGGTTGGCACACACCTGTCAGCATTGCTGTGACACTGGCTGAAAAATGCGCGATATGCCGCCTGAACATGCGGCAGTTAATTAAAAAGTGGTAACTGTTGTAAAAAGGGGGACTGCACCTGTTATCTTATTACAATATTTCACTTATATTAGTCACTTTAAGAAAATTAACCCACTTGATAAGAAGGGCTAAATATATCTTCTGTGTGATCCTGATGGTTCATGCGATTTTTCTAACCGGTCAGTCGAAAAGCGATCTGCGTGAAATGTTCGTATCTGCCGAGGGAGATATTCTCTTTGAAGATTATGCAGAAGCACTACCTAAGTACCTGAGTCTCTTGCAGATCTACCCTGAAAACTATAATCTGTATTTTCGTATAGGCCAGTGCTATCTGAATACTCCGGGTGAAAAGGATAAGTCTATACCGTTTCTTGAGACTGCCGTTCAGAATATTGACTCCGGATACCACAAGGGCAAATTCCGTGAGACTGGGGCCCCTTACGATGCTCTTTATTTTCTTGCCAACGCATACCGCATCACAAATAACTTCGACAAGGCTCTTGAAACCTATGACCTCTTCATGAAGGATGTTGACACGGAAATGTATGACACTGCCCTCGTGAGGTTCCAGATGCTGACCTGTCTCAATGCCCGGGAGATGATGCGCAAGCCGGTTTACGTGCTGGAAAAGAATCTCGGCAGCACCATCAATGATCGCTTTTCGGAAATAGACCCGGTTGTCTCGGCTGACGAAAGAACACTTCTCTTCACCCGTGAGCTCCAGTTTTACGATGCAATCTTCTGGTCCACCAAAGTTGACGGGGAATGGACTGAGCCTGTCAACCTGACACCGGAACTTGGCATTGACCAGGATTACTACACTGCCTCCCTCTCTTACGACGGCCGCACCCTCCTTCTCTACAGGATAGATACATATGACGGTAACATATACAGCAGCAGGCTTGAGGGCGATTCCTGGTCGAAGGTGGAGAAGCTAAACAGCAACATCAATACAAAATACTGGGAATCGCACGCCACCTTGTCACGCGATGGAAGGAAGATCTACTTCACCAGCAACAGGAAGGAGAGCATGGGCGGTCTTGACATCTTTGTATCGGCACGTGACAGCACCGGTGACTGGGGGCCGGCAGTGAATCTGGGACCCGAGATAAACACTATCTATAACGAGGAAACCCCCTTCCTGACCAATAATGACCGCACCCTGTTCTTCAGCTCACGTGGTCACTACAACATGGGAGGCTATGACGTCTTCAGGTCAGACCTTGACGAGAACGGCAGGTGGAGTACTCCTGTGAACGTAGGATATCCGCTGAACACCACTGATGACGATATCTTCTTCACTCCTGTCGGCAAGGGCAACAGGGGCTATTACTCAAGGTTCACGGATGACGGATATGGTCGGATGGATATATTCAGCTGCGACATCTACTCAGAGCTTAATCCGCGTAACTTTATTGTGACCGGCAGCGCTCTTGTCAGCAATCTCCTGGATGAATTCCCTCAGACGGTAAAGATCACTGCGGTAAACAAAACCGATTTATCTAAGGTGATCACTGCACTGACTAACCCCGTGACCGGCCTCTTCTCATTCCGTTTGCCGCAGGGAACATACAGCATCAGATATGACTCCGAAGGTGCCCGTTCTCTTCTACAGGATATTGAGATGGCACTCGATAATACCCTTGATACGGTGAGGTTAGAACCCGTTCTCCTTGAGGAAACCGATTTTTCAGCCTATCTCAGGCTGCTCTGCGACACTCTGCTTAATGTCACCTCGCCCGGTCATGTTGACATTGACATGGTAGCCGAAGAGAGCTCCATACTCAATGTCGAGGTTATCTCTCCTGATTCTGTAATAAGCACCGACCGGTACCGGCTGGATGACTCGACATTCACCTTCACCTTCAAACCGGAGAAGGGAGAGAGCAGGGTGGTTCTGAAACTCACCGATCGCTTCGGCAATGATACCATGGCAGTTGTTAAGGTGCATCGCTCCGATGCCCCTGCCCGTGTCAGGAAGCCACTATATCATAAAATCCCTGCTCGCCGTGCCAGAGAAAAAGCTGTCGAAAGCCTCCAACCTAAAGTTACTGCTAGCGATACCGTAATAAAGAGAGGAGACATCAGCAGCGATGAGACACAGTGGCCTGATGAGACAGGAAGCGGGAAAGCATGCTGGCCATGGTGGTTGCTGATTGCAGCAGCATTGCTGTTCTTCTTTCTTCTGTGGCGGAGAAAAAAAAGTAAGAAAAACGAAAAAGATCAATAGCAAATGAAAATGAAGAGAGTTGCGCTTTTTTTGTTCATTCTGTCACTGGGATACACTTGCAGAGCACAGGACAACATAAGATTACTGGAGGCTTTTTATGAGGCCGAGTACTTTCTCATGAGAGGAGATTATTCTGACGCTCTTCCTTATTACGAGGGGATATATTCAGCTATGCCCGACAATTCCAGCATCGCATTCCGCATAGGATTGTGTTACCTCAATATCGAAGGCAAAAAGAACCTTTCTATAGAATATCTTGAGAAGGCCTCTCAGAATATCACTGCCAAATACAGGGAGGGATCTCTGAGACAGACCGAGGCCCCCTACGAGGCGATCTTCTTCCTTGGAGATGCTTACCGTATCAATTATATGTTCGGGAAGGCCACTGAAGCCTACGGCAGATACCGCAGCACCCTCCTGCCGTCTGATATTGAGAACCTGATGTTTGTTGACCAGCAGATTGCCTCATGCAAAAATGCGCCTGCACTGATGGACAAACCGGTAAAGTTCACTGTGGAAAAGGTTGACAATGTGATCAACGACAGCAATGACAACTTCTTTCCTGTCGTCTCTCCTGACGGCAAAGCAATAGCCTATATGTCATCAATGAAATTCTATGATGCCATCATGTTCTCACGCCAGATCAGGAATGAATGGACCACGCCGGTGAATATCACTCCTGAGCTTCAGTCAGATGGTGATCATTATGTCTCCTGTCTCGCTGATAAAAACAGCGTGATGCTTCTTTCAATGGATGACAATATCAACAGCGATATATGGATTAGCAGGTTTAACGGCGTGGACTGGGAGCCGGCCCGGAAGATGAAGAAAGAGATCAATACAAAATACTGGGAAGCGCACGGTTTTATCACTGATGACGGTGCCACCCTGATCTTTGCAAGTGACAGGCCAGGAGGATTCGGCGGTCTTGACCTCTATGAATCAAAGCTGGGCAAAGATGGTGAGTGGGGCGAACCTGTGAACATGGGTCCGGAAATAAATACGCCGTTCAATGAAGACCGCCCCTTCCTCATCAAGGAAGGAAGGATACTCTTCTTCGCCTCCCAGGGACATTACAACATGGGTGGCTATGACATCTTCCGCAGCGAGCTGCAATACAACGGCCTGTGGAGTAACCCGGAGAACCTGGGCTATCCGCTCAACAACCCCGACGACAACATATTCTTCTGCCCCACCGAAGACGGAAAGGGAGGATATATATCGCTCTCAGGCAGGGATGATGGGGCCGGTAAAGCTGATATTTACATGATAAGGTTCAAATAATGACCTCCAGCAAGCACACATTGACGCAGATGATGTATTTTTATAGTTTAATAGTGTTATGGGAATAAGGGGAATAGTATTATTGACCGGACTGCTCGTGATTGTACCGCTGAATGCGCAGAAGAAGAGCGAGATAAGGGAGATATGGCTTGAGGCTGAATCTCATTTTCTCTATGGCGAGTATGAACTGGCTAACCCACTCTACCTCATACTCAATGATCTAAGGCCTGGTAATGCCAATATCCAATATAAGATAGGCAACTGTTATCTGAATATCTTCGATGAAAAACCAAAAGCCATCCCTTTTCTTGAGGAGGCGGTCAGAAATACAAGTTACAACTCGAAGACAGGAAAACTGAAGGAGACCAGAGCTCCACTGGATGCATACTTCTCATTGGGTAATGCTTACAGGATAATCAACAGGCTTGACAGTGCCCTAAATACTTACCGTCTCTTCAGCCAGCTCATCTCTGAATCAACTGAGATGCAGAACCAGGAATTCGTCAGCCAGCAGATTCAGGCATGCAATATTGCATCCGATCAGATGAGATCACCTGTCAGGGTGCTGATACAACCACTCAAGGAATATATCAACCAGGGTTCAGTCAACGACAGGCCTGTGGTGAGCTATGACGGCAGCACCATGGCCTATACTGAGAGACGGGGACTGGAGAGCGTGGTCTTTGTAACGCGCAGGGTGGGTGACACGTGGGCTACCCCTACAGATATAACCATTGAAGCTGCCATGGGCACTGACTGCTTTACGACATCACTCAACAACGACGGGACTGAGCTCTACCTGTTCAAGAACGATAACTATGACGGCAATATATATGTGACACATTTTGAAGACGGAAGGTGGTCTCCCATTATCAGACTAAACCGCAATATCAATACCAGGTTCTACGAATCTCATGCTGCAATCTCCTATGACGGTAATAAACTCTATTTCACTTCAAACCGCGAGGGTGGACTCGGGGAGCTTGATCTGTGGGTGTCAGAAAGAGATGAGACAGGCGACTGGGGGATACCGGCGAACCTTGGTAACGTGGTTAATACACCCTACAATGAAGAATCACCATTCATCTCCGGCGATGGCAACACCCTGACATTCAGCTCTGAAGGCCATGGCTCCATGGGGGGCTATGACATCTTTCTAAGTACATTATCAGATGGCAAGTGGGGAGTTCCCATCAATATCGGGTATCCTGTCAGCACCACTGATGACAACCTCGCCTTTCAGCCCTTCGCCAACGGAGCCTATGGCCTGCAATCAATAATGACAGGCTACAAGAAGAAGGAGATAGCCCTTGTGACCTTCAACCCCCCGGAGGAGAAGAGAGATACTGTAACCATCAGCTTTGACCTGGCTGACCTGCCCTATATTACACTGACAGATTCCTCATCACTCATCACTGATCTTATCATAAAAGATGTTAAGGATACCGATCAGGAAGTAGACCCCAACGTTCTGTATTATACCGTTCAGGTTATGGCTCTCTATAACCCCGTGGACCCGGCATATTTTGAATATGCTGAAATTTATGTGTTTTATGACCGTGAGGACAGGTTCTACCGTTACACAACAGGAAAATTTGACACAAAGGCGAAGGCGTATGAGGAGATGAGAAGGCTGCTCAGACTTGGATATCCGGATGACATCTTCGTCAAGAAAGTCTATAGGAATGATTCTCGAGAATGACGGGATCAGGCTGCGTGCTGTTGAACCCGAAGACCTTGAACTACTCTACGTATGGGAGAATGAAGAAGCCAACTGGAAACAGAGCAACACTCTTGTCCCCTACTCCAGGTATACATTGAAAAGATATATTACAGGATCCCGTAAGAGTATCTATGAGACAGGCCAGCTGAGACTGATGATTGATGCTCTGCCGGAAGGGAGGACTGTAGGGACTATCGATCTGTATGAGTTCGACCATTTTCACAACAGGGCAGCTATAGGCATACTCATTGCTAACCCGGACGAAAGGAAGAAAGGGTATGCATCGGCTTCACTCACCTGTCTGACAGAATATGCGTTTGGAACTCTGGGTCTGCATCAGCTCTGGTGCAACATCCTTGAAAGCAATATTGAAAGCATGAACCTCTTCATGCACCACGGTTTTACCCTCTGTGCCAGCAGAAAAGAGTGGATCCGTTCCGGCAGTGTGTACGAGACTGAGCACACTCTTCAGCTCATTAACATAAATGAATGATGGTGTTTTAAAAGACATCATCTTTTTTAACAACCGGACCATGTCCTGCAGTCCCTTGCAGTCGGAAGGTCTGAAGTCTGAAGGTCCCGACACTCCTGACTTCATCGGGACAGGTTCGTGTACGCGATCTAGCTTCGCCGTACTCACCGTCAATTGGCGGTTCGGTTCAGAGTTGTGCTCTTCAGTCTGCAGGTCAAATTCTTAATCCTTAATTCTTAATTCCTAATTCTTAATTCTTAATTCTTAATTCTTAATTCTTAATTCCCCCCCCTTCCCGCGAGCATCCCGCACGCAGCGGCGATGTCAACGCCTCTTGATCTCCTTACGGAAGCACCTATGCCTGAAGTGATCAGCAGGTGCTTAAACCTCATCATTGTTGCCTCATCAGAGCTCCTTGCCCCTCCCTCTGTCAGGGAATGAAAGGGAAGCAGGTTTATCCTTATACCTGTTCCCAAAAGCAGTTTTTTAAGTTCATCCAGATGTCTGTCAGTGTCATTCACGCCGTTGATCATGACGTAGGCAACGGTAAAGCGCCTTTTTCTCCTGTTATCGTACTCCGTCATCATTCTCAGTGTGTCTGCGAATGGCCAGCGGGCTTCAGCCGGGATGACCCGGCTCCGCTCTTCGGGGAAGGGTGAATGAAGGCTGAGTGTTATATTGCATTCCGTCTCAGTTAAAAGCCTGCTCACGGAAGGACTCACACCCACTGTTGATATTGTCACCTTGCTTCTCCCGGCAGCAAGGCCCCACTCTGCGGTAAAAATCTTACATGCTTTTATGACCTCATCAATGTTATCGCCCGGTTCACCCATGCCCATAAACACAATATGAGTAAAACTATGAGGCAGACTAATTACCTGGTTGACTATCTGGCCAGCAGTGAGATTGCCTCTCCATCCGTTATTACCCGTAGCACAGAAGTGGCAGCCCATACGACATCCCGACTGCACAGAGATGCATACGGTCTGACGTTTCCCCTCAGGAAGCCATACTGTTTCGTGCAACAGGCCCTCCGGGGTTGTAAAGAGGTACTTCACCGAACCGTCAGCAGAGACCTCTGAAGCTACAGGAGAGGTCAGCCCTGTGAGAAAATTATTGGCGAGCGACTCCAGAACTACTGCGGGAATGTCATCGATCTCTGTGAAGGAACTTATACCCTTACGGTAAATCCAGTAAAGGAGTCTGTGGGCATAACGACTATCAATGCCTCTGTTCCCGAGCAATAACTCTGCGAGTTCCAGATCTGAACCTGCAAGTGATATATGGTCACCAGAAATATTCACTGCAACAAAGATATTAAAATCCCATTTCAGACTTTTTTTCTCATCTTTATGATAAATTTTATCAATTCAACTGACGATAAATCAACAGATGGAAGCAAAGTCCCTAAAAACAAAGTTTGGCACAGCACCGGTTTTCTTCACCGCAATATCAACGATCCTTGGTGCTATTCTCTTCCTGAGATTCGGGTACGCCGTGGGCACCCTCGGTTTCTGGGGGGTGTTTATGATTATCATCCTCGGCCACTCGCTTACCATACCAACTGCCCTGGCTCTCTCTGAGATAGCCACAAATAAACGTGTTGAGGGCGGTGGTGAATATTTTATTATTTCAAGATCTTTCGGACTGAATATCGGAGCAACAATAGGAATTGCATTATATCTGTCACAGGCTATTAGTGTGGCTTTTTATATAATAGCATTTACCGAGACTTTTGAATTCCTCTTTAATTACTTTGCCAGCTCACTGGATTTTGTCCTTCCACGTCAGATAATAAGCCTGCCTGCCATGGCAATACTTGGGATCCTGATCCTTCGCAAGGGAGCCAACACTGGTGTTAAAACACTCTATATTGTCGTGGGTATTCTCTTCATCACAATAATCCTATTCTTTCTCGGGAAAACGGACCATGCTGCAACTGCAACAACCGGCATCTTGAACCTTGAGATGCGGAACATGAAAGATTTTTTTGTGGTATTTGCCATCGTCTTCCCGGCATTCACAGGCATGACAGCCGGTGTAGGGCTGTCGGGCGACCTGCGCAATCCCGGCAAGTCAATTCCTCTCGGCACAACAGCAGCAACTATTACAGGCATGATTGTTTATCTCTTTGTCATCTATAAACTGGCTATCTCCGCCAGTCCTGATGACATGCTGAACAACCAGCTTATAATGTCCAGGATAGCCATCGGAGGGGCAGTAATAGTACCTCTGGGTCTGGCCGCATCGACAATCTCGTCAGCGCTCGGATCGATCATGGTAGCTCCGCGGACGCTGCGGGCACTGGCACGTGACACCTCCTTCCCCTCCATGAAGATCAACAGATGGCTTGCAGTGTCACGGAGCCGTGACGGTGAACCTGTAAATGCCTCCCTGGTAACTGTTATTATAGCATTCATTTTTGTTGGTCTCGGGAATGTTAACATGGTTGCAGAGATCATTTCAATGTTCTTCCTGGTAACATATGGATCACTGTGCCTCATCTCCTTCCTGAACCATTTTGGGTCATCACCGTCATACAGGCCCTCGTTTAAGTCAAGGTGGTACATCTCACTGGCAGGATTTGTGATTGCCGTATGGGTTATGTTCAAGATAAACACCCCCTATGCCCTCTCTGCAATTTTAATAATGGCTGCTTTGTATACCTTTATTAATCGTTATCACAGCGAGCGCCACGGACTCGAATCACTCTTTGCCAATACCCTGTTCCAGGTAAACCGCAACCTCCAGGTTTATCTTCAGAAGACAGGAAGTAAGAAGAAGACAAAAGAGTGGCGACCGGGAGTAATATGTATCTCCAAAGACTCATTCAAGAGGGCCAGAGCATTCAGATTGCTCAACTGGATCTCGTACAGGTACGGTTTCGGAACCTATCTCCACAGGATAGATGGGTACTACTCCAGGGCAACGAGCCAGCAGGCAGATGAAGAACTCTCAAAACTCATTGATGTGTACGATACCACACAGAACCATGTTTATGTAGACACTATCATCTCACCCTCATACACTTCTGCAATCGTACAGGCAATACAGGTCCCGGGCATCTCAGGCATGGAAAACAACATGGTCATTTTTGAGTATGACAAGGAAGATCCTGAGAACCTGGGTGAGATAATTGAAAACATCAGGCTTATTCAGGCAGGTAATTTTGATATATGTCTGCTGGCCTCTGGAAGAAGGGATATGATCTACCACAACGGCATTCATGTCTGGATCGACTTCAATGAGCCGGAGAATGCCAGCCTGCTCATCCTTCTCAGTTTCATCATCTCCGGGCACCCCGATTGGAAGAAGGCTACCACAAAAGTATTCGGGACATGCAGGCCGGACAGGTATGATGATACTCGCAAGGAGCTGTCTGATCTTGTTCTGTCCGGGAGACTCCCTATTACGGAAAATAACATTGAAATCATCAAACTGGAACAGGGCGACTCGGTTAAGGGTCTGATAAATGAAAGGTCTTCCAATGCAGCTCTGATAATGACAGGGTTCAGCCCCGAGAATCTCAAACATGATGGCGAGACTGTGCTTGGTGGTTACGATAAGACCGGCACCATCCTCTTCGTAAACTCTCACAATCAGAAAGAACTGATATAATTAAAAAATGGGCTGTCAGCCTCACCTGCTGACAGCCCATCAATAAGTAGCATCAAGCTATCAGTTCAGCCCTCTGTTTCTCAGAAGAGGCTCTATCTCCGGCTCGCGGCCGCGGAAATTGAGGTACATCTGTTCTGCATCCATTGTACCCATCTTCTCAAGAATATTCTTCCTGAATGATGTTGCTGTAGCCTGATCGAAGATTCCATTCTCCTTGAAAGCTTCAAAGGCGTCATTATCAAGCACTGCGGCCCAGGTGTATACATAGTACCCTGCATCATAGCCGCTGATCATATGGAGGAAATATGTACTCCGATACCTGGGTTCTATCTCAGGGATCAGATTGATACTCTTCATGGTCTCCTTCTCGAACTTCTGCACGTCAACATCCACAGGAGCTTCAAGTGAATAATAGGCCATATCGAGAAGTGATGCAGCCATGATCTCAACATTATCAAAACCGGTATTGAAGTAGCTGCTGTTTCTGATCTTTTCAACCAGTTCCTGCGGGATCACCTCCCCGGTCTCGTAATTCTTTGCATACATGGCAAGCACCTCAGGTTCTGTAGCCCAATGTTCCATTATCTGAGAGGGAAGTTCAACAATATCCCAAGCTGTGGTTGTACTGCTATAAGTATTATCCGAGAAGAGTGCCTGAAGACCGTGACCAAACTCATGAAAGAGTGTCAGCACGTCATCCATGCTCAGCAGGGCGGGCTTATCGCCTGCAGGAGGAGTGAAGTTGCCCACGATGGTCACTACTGGTGTTATCTCCTTGCCGTCAAGCACCCTGTGATCACGGTAAGTGCCGCACCATGCACCCTGACGTTTGCTCTCGCGGGGAAAGAAATCCATATATAATATCCCCACTTGACTGCCGTCGGCCTCCTTTACCTCAAAAGCCTGTGCATCAGGATGAGGCAGGGGTATATTGTTAATACGCGTGAAGGTGATGCCATAGAGCTTGTTAGCCACAGCAAAGACACCGTCGCGGGCGTTGTCGAGGCTGAAGTAAGGCCTCAGCTCGGAATCATCAAGGTCATACTTGGCCTTGCGCAGTTTCTCTGCATAGTACCACCAGTCGTGCGGCGCAAGCTTGAAGGTGCCTCCCTCAGCCTCAATGATCTTCTGCATCTCATCGCGCTCACGCGAGGCAACGGGCAGAGACCGGTCAAGCAGGTTGTTGAGCAGACTGAGCACATTCTCCGGGGTCTTGGCCATGCGTGTCTCAAGTACGATGTCAGCATGGGTCTTATAACCCAGCAGCTTCGCCCTGTCAGCTCTCAGCCTCACGATATCAGCAAGAACCCTGTTGTTATCAAATTCATTCCCGTTATTGCAGCGGTTAAGGTATGCATCATACAGCTTCTTGCGCAGGTCACGGTTTTCAGCAAACTGAAGGAAAGGCAGCATGCTGGGCTTCTGCGTGGTAAAGACCCATTTGCCTTCAAGGCTGTCAGCCTTCGCCATAGCGGCGGCAGTGGTGATGACGCTCTCCGGCAGCCCTTTCAGGTCAGCCTCATCGTCTATGACAAGCTTGAAGTCGTTAGTCTCGGCAAGCACGTTCTGACTGAACTTCACTGTCAGAACTGAGAGCTCTGTGTTCAGCTTCTTAAGTATCTCCTGGTCGTCAGGATTAAGCAGCGCCCCGTTGCGGACAAAGCCCTTATAGAGGTTCTCGAGCATGAACAGCTCCTCGTCGTTAAGCTGCTCTGCAGCCCTGTTCTCATATACTGTCTTTACTCTGCCAAAGAGATCGGCGTTGAGAAGGACCTCATCGCTGAAAGCTGAAACCTTGGGAGCGATCTCCATCTGGAGCTTCTCAAGAGTGTCGTTGGTATTGGCACTGGTCTGCGAATAGAAGACATAGGCCACCTTGTTCAGCATCTCGCCAGCACGGTCATAGGCCACAATGGTATTGGCAAATGTAGGTGCATCCTCAGAAGCGGTGATAGCTGCTATATCAGCCCTGGCAATTGCTATACCGGAATCAATGGCAGGCATGTAGTGTTCACTCTCTATCTGATCAAAGGGAGGAACGCCAAACGGTGTCTTCCATTCGGCAAAGAAAGGATTACCCTGCTCCTTTTGCGCGGTGTTACATGAGACAGCTGCTACTGTGGCGGCCATCACAATGAGAATAAGTTTTTTCACTTTAAAGGTTTTTATTGATTAATAATGTTTTTACAGGCTCTAAGATAATTTTTTTTAACGAACCAAATTTTGACATTCATCATGCCGGAGCCATAATAACCCTATCCTGTTAATCTGTATAACCAGACTGGCACAATCATACATCCCCGACTGACCGTAAGTGACAATGAGTTTCTGTCTTATTTTACCTGCCCTCTTCGTGCACTGCCTCACGGACTGATCAACTCTTCATGTGAAGATCAACCTGCGGGAATGGAATAACAATCTTGTTCTCTATGAACTTCCTGTTGATAATCTTTCTTATCTCGCTCTTTACCTTCTCAATCCTGAAGACATTATCACTGAAGAACAGCAGCTGAAAATCGAGCGACGAGTTCCCGAAGTCTACAAAACGGGCCTCAATATGCTGTTTGTCTCTTATCTCCGGATGCTCCAGCGCACTGGCTTCAAGTACCTTTACAACAAGATCAACATCACTGCCATAGGCTACACCAACATTGATACGAAAACGTGTCTTTTTCGATTGGTGACTCCAGTTGATCACCTTATTGGTGGTAATCTTGGAATTGGGTATGATCACAACGATGTCATCCCTGTTCAGACCCTTGGATGTCCTCAGTCCTATCTCCTGTATCATGACCACATCACCGTCAATTTCCAGAACATCATCAATCTTTGTCGTTCCTTCAACAAGCATTATTATGCCAGAGATAAAATCATTGAATGTCTGCTGCAGCCCGAGCCCTATACCAACCAGCAGGGCCGCCGATCCGGCAAGCAGGACCGTGATGCTTATCCCCAGGGCCTGAAGCATGAAGAGAATAGCTATGATCCATGCAACGTACCTTATTATCTGATATAATGAGTAGCCGTTGCTCATATCAATCTTTCTGCTGGTATTTGCTCTGAAGATGGCCTTCTTTATTACCCAGATCAGCAATTTGGTTCCCAGGTAGATAACAAGAACAATCAATAGGTTTGATATCTTTATCTCATAGTCGGAAATTCGGAAAATTATCATTTCCAGGACATGCTTGAGTGTTTCCATCTTGCCGGTGGTTTATATTTACTATTGAAATATACTAAATCATTTTAGCTTTGCATACATAGTTATGCAGTATGTGCTTCAGGAAAACAATTTAGTCTTCATGACAGCTCTTCAGCTCATTAGCAAACAGTGAAGCGGACCATGTAAATCATTATTCTAGGATGAAATGCCCTGTAAGGTAGCTGTATAACTCCCCTCCCACGCTTTTGTCAATCTCGTCAATGCTGCGCAGGCCAAAAACAAATGCAACGGCAACCGGATCGGCTCTGTAGCCTGTATGACCCTCGTAAAAGCCATACCGCATGACATAATAGGGCAGCATCTCACTGAAGTCAAGGTTTGATAACATGTGTCGCATCTTCTTCATCTTTTCTGGTCCGAGGTTCACGTACATGCTGTTGATGTATTCCTCTTCGCCGGCCGTAAGCGTCCTGTCGATATGGATATTATGCCTCCCCTGTATCTCATCAAAAAAGATTGATATCTGCCATCCCTTTGATCCGCTGGCTTCGAAATTCAACAGGTGATCATTATAACTGATCTGCCTGATGTTATCATAGTGTCGGACCCAGTTACCAAGCTCATATTCCATGAGAATAAGATTCCAGACATGGAAAAGCGGTCTGGCCATTTGCGGATGGGTGAGACCCATATTCCGTACAGTCCTGTTATCAGCCCGTAGAACAGTGATCAGATCCTCATCCTCAGCAATGAAGCCTGTTGTTGAATATGCCTCGGGGCGGGCGGTGCAGTTTATTGTATTCAGCGGTATACCCGTGATCATTGTCAGATGGTCAAGACGTTCCCGTGAATGAAGGCCTGTTTCTGCCAGTTCCGGGAAATCGCCCCTGTCAATAAGCAGCTGCTGGTCTTTGCCCATGAAAGTACCCACCTTGTAACTGTATAACAGCGGCTTGCCATTCTCCACAGTCACTGGCACCAGGGCATATTTATTCTCTTTTGTGACAACAAGCACTACCTCAACCGAATCATTAATAAAAACCGGAGAGGCAATCTCAGGCCGGCTTTCATAACAGTATGGGTAAAGTTTAACATCCGGTTCCTGTCCATATAACCCATCCGGAAGTAGAAAAAAAGCCATGACCAGCAATATATTCATGCGGGTGGCTTTTGGGGCGGCAATGATTTTTTCCATAATCAGTTAATTAATTATCTGCATGGGCAGTTTTTTGATCGGTTTCCTTACGGACTACATAGTAAACAGACCTGAACCGTAACGGATCCTTCCGGTACTGTTCTATCTCGCTGATATCCCCTCCAAAATGCCGGGCCAGGTCGATATTACCGGGAGAGGAGATCTCATCCTCGAGCTGCCTGTAGTAGTTATTCCACCATATTTTTTCATCAAGCATGGATGACATTACAACGGTACAGCCCTGACTGGTGATGAAATCGATCTTTGCGTCGCGGTCCGCACTGTCGTCATGAATGACCATGAATCCTCCTTCTCTCAGCAGACTGTTCATTTTCCGGAAACCTTTAGAGAAGCCGACAACATTCAGAAATCCCTCAGCCACAATAATATCAAACCGCTTCTCCCCGAAATCATGCCTGGCAAATGAACTGTATACCGTGGTAATCCTGTCTGAAAGGCCTTTCTCTTCGCACTTTGCTGCAAGCCACTCAATCGCTTCCTGATCGATGTCAACTGCCACTATCCTGCCGCCGGTATGCTCAGCAACCCATATTGTTGGGACACCTGTGCCGCACCCCACATCCAGTATTTCGGGATTCTCCTCCGGTAGAACAAATTCAAATGCCTCTGCAAGATACTTCAGGAATCCCTGCCTGCATCTGTCATGAATAAGTAAGTACTCTTTTCTTGTTCCCCCAACAGTCATTTGCCTGAACTCTCAACGACCAGCTTAACAACATCAAGACTAACGGCGTCAAACATTATTTCAATGTTATTGGTATACTCTGAGTTATGACTCATGATGGCGTCCTTGACGAGAAATGCCTTGTAGTCGTGGTTCATTGCTCCCATGTAGGTGGCAAGAACACACCCTACCGCACTCAGACCCGTAAGAAAAAGGGTATTGCAACCCAACTCCTTCAAAACCTTGTCAAGATCGGTTTTGTTGAATCCATCAGGGTATGTCTTGATGATCTTCGGGTCATCCGGCTCGATAAGTACGGAAGAAGGAAATTCAAAGAGGTCGGTGCCTGGACGCACACCATACTCCTCCCCGTGATGATAAACAAGTACTACAGGGAACCCCTGTTTCCGGAAAAGGGAGATGTAATAATTGATGTAACCCATCGCCGTTTCTCTGTCGGTCTCAGGGATCATCTGCAAGAAAGCATTCTGGATGTCTATAACAAGCAGTGCAGGCTTAACAGGAGCAGCCGTGGTCTGGGCACTGGCGGTAAATGTCATGGCCCCCAGAAGGATAGTCAGAAAAGCGGAAAGAATTCTTGTTCTCATAGATTTAGTTTTTAGCATTGAGTTGACTGATAACACAATCTCTCACAATTTATTAAATTAATATTACATGGCAGTAAGGCAGAGATTTATCTGCCCAGGTTAAAAAAGGACAGAGTGTCATATGTTACAATAAGGGTGAACGCTCCTCTGTCAGGAGATATCTCAGATCATCTCAGAAGGCAGATCTTCAAATTAATCTGCTTATATACAATCTCCGCTCTCGATACTGTTTGTCAGGTCTTTCAGCAAGTGTACCATGAGAGCTCCGTCAACAAGGTCATGATCGACAAGAATTGTCATATTTAGTATCTCCCTGACCTTTACTTCGTCATTAACCACAACTGGCTTTTTGATGACCGAACCGATGCCGAAGGAGACCGGATGAACAGACCTGTGAATGAACCAGCCGTTGACCCTGGCAATCACAGCTGATCATTTCGTTTCATATCCTTGTAATAGTTCTTAACGATCTTGCCCAGGGACTTATCTTTCTTACGCTTCTCTTCCAATGTTGTGCTGAACCTCTCCTGTTCCTTCAATATCTTCATGTAGTTGTCGTAAGAGTCCCTGTCAATTGTGCCACTATCCAACGCTTCAAGCACCGCACACCCATTTTCATTGATATGCCTGCAGTCGGGAAATTTGCACTTTAGAGCAAGATCCTGAATATCCCGGAAAGTTATGCTGATCCCTGCCGCATCATCAGTCATCCCCAGCTCCTTCATTCCCGGGGTGTCAATGATTATGCCTCCGTTCTCCAGGATAAAGAGCTCACGGTGCTCCGTGACATGCTTCCCTTTATTGGTGCTACTGCTTATTTCTCCTGTTCTCAGCACTTCTCTTTTCAGCAGTTTGTTGATCAGTGTAGACTTACCCACTCCCGATGAACCAATTACGCAATATGTCCTGCCCTGCTTAATGAACTCAAGAATATGGTCCACCCCTTCCCTGGTGATATTGCTCAGGAGTATATGTTTCACTTTCCTGTCACGTTTCTCCAGAGCGCTTACAGCCTCCATTATCTCTTTCTCAGTAACCAGATCGGTCTTACTCAGCACCAGTACAGGTTCAATGCCTGCCGAATAACAGATCGTCAGGTATCTCTCCAGCCTGTTGATATTGAAGTTGTTGTTTATTGCCTGGACAATAAATGCACAGTCAATATTTGCAGAGATAATCTGTATTTCGCCGGTTTTGCCTACAGCCTGCCTTGCAAGGAGCGATTTCCGGGGGAGGATCTTATTGATCACTGCCTGGTTTGAACCGTAAAGTGTCATCGTCACCCAGTCGCCAACAGCAGGAAAGTCTTCCCTTGAGGCGGCCGCAAACCTGATATTACCTGTTATCTCAGCGTCATACTCTTTCTCACCGTCAGATACGACATACCTCTCACGGTGCTCCTGGGTCACCCTT
>JAVEYS010000027.1:0-33683 GCA_034003345.1 Bacteroidales bacterium | reverse complement strand
TCATTTTAGCGAGGGGCCAGACTGCAGGGAGGGCGCGTTAAAAAATGATCCTGTGAATCATTTTAGCGAGGGGCCGGACTGCAGGGAGGGAAATTTCCCTTCTCTGAATTAGCTACTGCACGAACGGTATCGAGATGGGGTATTTGTATCCTTCACCTTTTGATGCCCTGATGCTGGCTATAATGATGCAGACGAATTCAAGAACGATAAGTGCAATAATTAATGGTATCCCCACAATGATAAAGCAGAGAGGGATAAGCAGTACGGTGTAAAGGAGCATTGACAGCTGGAAATTAAGCGAGGCTTTGCCGTTGACGTTTACCCATTCCGATTCATCTTTTCTGGATATCCAGCAGATGATTGGACCAATAATTCCGCCGAAGGGAAAAAAGTATCCGGCGAATGCTGACAGGTGGCAAAACATTGCCCAGTCACGCTCCGATTGAGTGTATGTTTTTATCTCTTCCATCTCTTTTATTTTAAAGACGGCCTACGCCGCAAAATGCTGCATTTTCAGAAGCGCGCCAGCCTTTTCAGATCACTGATAAGCAGCCCGCTTGCATTCTTACTGTCAACCATGTGACTGTCAAAATAATACATCACAGCATCATCTGTCCCTATAAGCATCTTCATGCATGTTCCGGTCTGTTTGACGCCGTCAGGCCCCACCTTATGAACGATGAGCACATCCTTTGCTTTTTCATCCACTGCCTTGATTATCTCCTCCTCATCAACAATCCTTACATTGTAAGGGTAATAGGTTCTGATCCTTTCAAGTGTATTGACCTCCGGGGACAGATCACTCTCCCTCACCAGTATTGTCTTATTTCTGATGTCAGGCACATTCTTATTGTAATATTTCAGGTAGCGCAGTGCAGGGGTGGTGGGGTTCTTCATTATCATTTCCGCATGATACTCCATGAACCGTATAATGAGGCCAAGTTTGTAGCTGTACTCCTCTTCCGGAGCTCCGGCAAACGAAAGCGGCAGGGCACAGAACTCGGGAAGCTGGTCAAGTTCATCCACATCAGCCCCCAGAAGAAGATTCAGGAAATCATACGCTGAGCCAGACTTGTCATTACTGAAGTTAGTGATAGTCAACACAATAAATGAATACGAAGGGTCCGTCCGCATGAGATTAAACTCTGTCTCAGTGATGAACTTCAGTGGAGTCACCTTCCAGTATTTATTTACCGCACTCTTGATCTCGGCATTATAAAATGAGAACGGGTTGTCTTCAAGAACAACACAGGTAACGGATTTTTTGAATTTCTCAGCATCATCAATGGTGGGGTATGGCCTCTGCTGGGCATTTGCCATTGAGGCTAAAAGAAATAAAAGAATAAGGAGTAACGGCTTTTTCATAAGGTATCTATTTGCCTGCTGGCAGGAAGACAGGATGTTTCTCATTAAACTTCCTCAGGAATACAAACATCTGTTTTTTCTGATTCTTGTTACGCATTGAGACGAATTCTTCATAGAGTTCAGGGTCTCTCATCAAAAGTGCCTCGAGATTCTCAAGATTGTACTCATATGATTTCCCTGTTTCAAAATCGATCATGAACATTTCGAGGTCTGAGCGTGAGGAGTTGTTTCTGTAAGGATATCCGCCGTAAGAGTATGGATTATAGTAGCTGGATGAGTATGGACTGTAATATGGGGAATAGTATGACCTGTATGGTGAATAATACGGATCATAATATCCGTACGGACTATAGCTCTGGTTATTTGTTGTCACGTCTGCCACAAAGTGTATGATTGAGCCGAAGAAGGTTATCCTGTTAAATGCACTCTGGATCTTGACATAGAGTACTCCATTTCGGGCGAAGCCCCAGATGGAGCTTTTTTCTATCTCCTGTCTTATTCCCATGTTGTCATAGAAATAGATCTTTTCTGAGGAGATCACCTGATCAAAGAAGTCTTTATCATTATAATCAACTGAGGTAAAGAGCTTAGCTTTAGGTATAGGATTGTTAGTCTTAACCATGTCAAAGTTAAGATATATCCCATCCCTGAATTTAAAGTCAGGTGTATATTGAATAAGAGTATCTCCTTTCTGCGCCATGATCATGCATGAGGCGATCACGGTAGCGATCAGTGTCACTGCAGCCTTTTTCATTATGCTCTTTTTCAAATCTTACTTCAAATATTATACCGTAAGGCAAAAATAGTCTTTTCTGTGCACTGAAAGCATCTCGCTCTTCTTCTTTATTGAAATTCATGTATCTTTGAGTGTCACAATTCTACTGAGCTTTCAAGATGCCTAAAAGAAATAAAACTGCTGCCATCCCTCATTCAGACCTGATGACCCGAAGGACGAGGGACAGAGTACTTCTGCCGGTAGCGATAGCGCTGCTATTGGTGGTTGTTGCCCTTGTCACGGCGCTGACGGGTATGACATATACGCCTGTTGGGGCTGGTGCGCTGGCTGTCATTCCGCTGATTATAGCGATATCAGAGGTGCGAAAGCTCATAGACGACAGCAGGTCAATCATGAAGGAGATGGCTTTCATAGCTGAAAAGAATGAAGAGGTAATCAACTCCTTCTCCCATAAGATAAGGGAGCCGCTCAACAACCTCGTGTTGCTGGGTAACATGCTCAGTGAGAACACATCCACACCCAAACAGCAGGAGCTGGTTGAGACATTTATTGCCTCTACCGGATCGATGGTTGATGTAGTCAATGAACTCACCATGGAGACGGCAGGCAACATCACCTTTGAACGAAGGGGAGATATACGTTTCCGGCTCGGTTCCATCATCCAGGATACGATTGAGTTGATGAAGCTCAACAGGAGACATGAACGGAGCCTGATTGTCTATGATGACCGGGGCGAAGGAGAGGCTGAATACAAGGATGATCCGATTATTCTTAAGCAGATTCTTATTGATTTGCTGAGTGCTGCCATCTCCGGCACCACAGGGAAGGTATCCATCAAGATACAGGTCAGAGAGACAGGTGAGCGTGACGGCATGCAGAAGGTCGAATTCACCCTCTCATCAAACAACCCGGTAGTGTTTATCGGCGAAGGCCGGCAGCCCTGGCCCCTGTCAGGCAGACTGATAAATGACAACGGCGGTAACTGGAAGGAGACCACTGCCGGAACAAGTTCATACTTAGTCTTCTTTGTTAACCTGCGTAAAGCTGATAAGATTGAGCGGCCGGCAGCTGCAAGCACTCTTATCAAAGGTATACCACGGGAAAAGAGCAAGAAAGAACTGAAAGATCTCTGTCTTCTTCTTGTTGAAGACAATCCTATCAACCAGCGCATCACCCAGCTTATGCTTGAGCCGCTCATCAAGCGCATTGAGATAGCACGTAACGGCAAGGAGGCCCTTGATATGTTCGGCACATCACGCTATGACCTGATACTCATGGATGTGCAGATGCCAGTGATGAACGGACTGCTTGCAGCAGAGAAGATCAGAGCGCTGGAGATGAGCACCCAGATGCACGTACCTATAATAGCGATCACGGCTAATGCCATGCTGGGCGACAGGGAGCAGTGTCTGGCAGTGGGTATGGATGACTATATCAGCAAGCCTATAGAGCCTGAGGTGCTCATAGAAAAGATTAATGCCCTGATCTGAAATCAGAAGGGTCTCAACCCAAGTATCATCATATCATCTATCTGATCATTACCATTCATCCATGATGAAATGGTCTCGTCCAATATCCTCTCCTGGTCTATGAGAGGGTACTTGCTGATGGTAAGCAGCAGGTGTCTCAGACGGCGATACATGAACTTCTTGTTCTCAGGCCCCCCGAACTGGTCAGCATAACCATCGGAGAAGAGATAGAGGATATCACCCTCCTGCAGTCTGAAAATACTTCTATTAAAGGAGACCATGGCAAATGACTGTATCACATTCTTTTTGTCACCCTTGATTTCAATGAGCTTGTCGTCGCGCACAATATATACAGGCAGGAAGGCTCCGGAGAACTCCATCTCACGTGTATTCTTGTTTATGATACAGATACTCATCTCAATACCATCCTTGATGAGTGCCTTGCCACTCTCCTCCCTGGAGAAAGCAGTTTCCAGCTCTCTGTTCATGGTTAACAGCACCTTGTCAGTGTCATCAACATTCATCTCATTGATGATCTTCTGTATAAGCTCAAGCCCTATCATTGACATGAGGGCTCCGGGCACACCATGGCCTGTGCAGTCGGCAGCGGCAATGAAGTACTTGTTATTCTTCTCGCCGAACCAGTAGAAATCGCCACTGACAATATGCTTCGGACGATAAAAAATGAAATGATCAGGAAAGATCTTTCTGATATGGTGCTCAGCAGGCAGCATTGCCGCCTGTATCCGGCGGGCATAGTTAAGACTGTCGGTAAGGTCCTTGTTGCGCAATTGAAGCTCTGAGCGCTGTATATCTATCTCGTTATAGGCGCTTCTCATCTCATCAAGATGTCTCCGGGTGCGCAACAGCACCCAGAACTGCAGTATGGCCAGATAGATGAGGGCTAAAATAATGAATACAGCTATGGCATAGTTAATGACAGTGCGATCTTTCAGTCCCTGTGCCATATAAATAGCAAATGCCGGTGACAGCAGGATACTCATTGAGGGGATGTATTTGGAGTCTCAACGGACGCTTCTCCCGGTTTGACAAGGGGCAGAAGTTTCACTGACGGTGATTTAAGGAACCCGCCGATGTTGTACTCAGGCCACCGTTGGTCGACCAGGGCTATCGTCTCTTTATCAGAACATACCACATTGGGCCACTCCCTCGGGAATGGAGGGAGAGAGTGTGTCTTGGCTGTAGCATCGATGAAGAGAGCTCCTTCTTCCATGTGATACAGATCGCGTGCCGGATCGCTGTTGCCGGTCACCAGCCACGTTATTACAGCCAGGTCATCTGCGTCGGCTCCGTCATCAACAGCAATTGTCACAGTGCCCGGCATGTTCAGAGAGGCAGGAAGAGATTCGGCGAATTGATGCATGTCGAGGCCCCCGGCAGGCTTCCTGACCGTCAGTATGACGATTGGCTGGGCATCCTCGGCCAGGGTCTTCATACCCGTTATGATGTCATTGGTGATCTCATCATCGGTGAGCAACAGCAGCGGCACGGAGTATAACTCTGCAGTGCGCTCCTCTGAGAGTTTTACAGTTGCATCTATGCCCAGCTTGCCCCCCATGCTGAATTTATCGGATGAGTGGTCAAGAACATCGAGGGGGCCCCTGGTAATGAGCAGGTCTGTTTCAAACCTCACATTGGTAAAAATGGCTTCTGCCACCGCCCGGTAATCAGTGGCATGGATCTGGCCGCTGACAACAATAATATACTTACTGAGCATCATCTGTCCCGCTCCGAAGAGGGAGCTGAGCACCTTCATTCCCTGCCCGGGGTAAGTTTTTTCAATGCTGACAATAACCAGGTTGTGTGCCACCCCCTGCACAGGCATATGCAGCTCTCGTATCTCGGGTGCAATGGTCAGCTTTATAGGAGCAAAGAACAACTTTTCTGTTGTCTTGCCCATCCATGCGTCTTCCATGGGAGGCACTCCTACTACTGTAGCCGGATATATTGCATCTTTGCGATGAGTGATGCAGGTCACATGAAACAGCGGGTAGAGGTCTGCCAGTGAATAGAATCCGGTATGATCACCAAAGGGTCCCTCTCTGACAGGAGCCTCGGCAGTGTCAACATAACCTTCAATGACAAAATCCGAGTCTGCCGGTACCCACAGGTCGTTTGTCAGGCATCTTACCAGTGTGACTCTTTTATGGCGGAGGAATGCTGCGAGCAGATATTCGCTTATATCTTCCGGCAGCGGTGCTGTGGCGGAGTATGTATAGACAGGGTCACCTCCCAGGGTCACGGTGACAGGCATTCGTCCGCCCCTGCTCTTCCACGCCTCAAAATGACGGGCTCCGGTCTTATGACGGTGCCAGTGCATACCGGTAGTATTACTGCTTAGTATCTGCATCCGGTACATACCCAGGTTCATACTGCCTGTCTCCGGATGCCTTGTATGCACCAGTGGCAGGGTGATAAACCTTCCGCCATCATGAGGCCAGCATTTCATAACGGGCAGCAAGCCAAGATCAGCAACGGGCTCTATCACTTCCTGACACTCACCCCTGCCTCTCTTCCTGCCTGGGGAGAGCCTCAGGAGGTTTAACATGCCAGGCAGCCGTGCCAGCTTCCCTGTCAGTCCATGTGCCTTGCTTATTGAGTCAACCAGTGAGAATATCTCTTTACCTGCATCATCCAGCGAGCTGCGGCTGATGGCTGCAGCCATACGCTCATCGGAAGCGAAAGCATTTATCAGCAGAGGGAAAGCGGTGCCGTTATCTTCAAAGAGCAGGGCCTTACCGCCGTTCTTAACCATGCGGTCAGCTATCTCGGTGATCTCAAGAACAGGGTCAACACGGCAGCTGATATGTGTAAGATCGCCGCGTGATTCAAGAAAGTTTACATAACTGGCCAGGCCGTTGAATGACATTTAGATGCAGATTTCTGCAAATATATAATAAAAAAAGGTGTATAAGCAGATACACCCTTTCTCATCTCCGCCTTCTGGCGGTTACTCCCGCAGAAAAACCCGGGAGATATTTCTCTGTAATTCTGATCAGCCTTCGCAGCCGTAAACAGCGTTTGCGCCTAGCTCTTCCTCAATGCGCAGGAGCTGGTTATACTTGGCAATACGGTCAGTGCGGCTGAGTGATCCGGTCTTGATCTGACCTGAGTTGGTAGCCACAGCCACATCAGCGATAGTTGTATCCTCTGTCTCGCCTGAACGGTGAGAGGTGACAGTGGTGTAGCCTGCCCGGTGAGCCATCTCAATACAGTTGAGAGTCTCGGTGAGGGTACCAATCTGGTTCAGCTTGATGAGTATTGAGTTGGCACAGCCCAGGGAGATACCTTTTTCAAGGTATTGCACATTGGTTACAAAGAGGTCATCACCCACAATCTGTATCTTTGATCCGAGCTGTTGGGTATGAAGCTTCCATCCGTCCCAGTCGCCCTCAGCCATACCATCTTCAATGGAATCGATTATCGGATACTTCGCAACCAGATCTGTCAGGTAATCAGCCTGTTGCTGCGGGGTCAGTTTCTTTCCAGCCTTTCCTTCGAATTTAGTGTAGTCATAGATACCGTCGGTAAAGAATTCGCTTGCAGCGCAGTCGAGTGCTATGGCAACATCGCTTTCTGGCTTATAACCTGCTGCAGTGATAGCCTTAATAATGCTTTCAAGGGCATCTTCAGTGCCTTTGAGTGAAGGTGCGAATCCGCCTTCGTCACCTACGGCAGTGCTGAGACCGCGTTCCTTAAGCACTTTCTTCAGGGAATGAAATACTTCGGCGCCCATCCTGAGTCCCTCTGCAAACGTGGTGGCTCCTTTGGGGCGTATCATGAATTCCTGGAAGGCTATGGGGGCATCAGAGTGCGATCCGCCGTTGATGATGTTCATCATAGGAACCGGCAGTACACGGGCGTTTGTTCCACCGATATATTTGTAGAGAGGCAGGCCATGATAGTTTGCTGCAGCCTTGGCGCATGCCAGCGAGACACCAAGAATGGCGTTGGCGCCAAGGTTGCTCTTGGTGGGAGTGCCATCAAGGTCAATCATCTTCTGGTCTATGGCAATCTGGTCTGTCACATCCATATTCATTAAGTCTTCTGCTATAACGTTATTGACATTATGAACAGCCTTCAGGACACCCTTGCCCAAATACCGGGTTTTGTCACCGTCTCTCAGTTCCAGGGCCTCGTTTTCACCCGTGGATGCTCCTGATGGCACGTCAGCCCTGCCTGATGCACCGCTGGCTGTTACCACTTCGACTTCAATAGTCGGGTTCCCTCTTGAATCAAGGATCTCTCTTGCATGAACACTTATTATCTGACTCATTGTCTTTTATGTTTTACTTTTATGATAGGCAATTTATAAAAAAGGGATACGGCCAAAAGACAATATCCCTCTGCATATAAGCATATTCTGTTATACTTTTGGTTCGTCTCCGGAACTGTTTTCTTCGTGTGTAGTCTCCGTCTCTTCAGGTGCCTGGTCAACTGCGGTTGCAGGTGCATCTGACTGTGCCTGATCAACTGCGGGTGCAGGTTTATCTATTGGTGCCTGAACTTCTGCTGCGGTTTCCTCTGCCGGTGCCTTAGCAATAGCGGCTACAGTTGCTTCTGCCACCTTTTTCTTCGGGGTGCGGCGGCGGCGTGTCGATTTGGCTTTAGCTCCCACTTCTGCCAGCATATTTTCATTGAAGTCGACTAGTTCGATAAAACACATCTCGGCTGCGTCGCCAAGACGGTTTCCCATCTTCAGGATACGTGTATATCCACCCGGTCGGCTTGCGATACGGGGAGCCACTTCTCTGAAGAGTTCTGAGACAGCTTCCTTGTTTCCAAGATAACTGAAAACCATCCTGCGAGAGTGTGTTGAATCATCTTTTGACTTGGTAATGAGGGGTTCAACATATCTCCTCAGTGCCCGCGCCTTGGCGGTGGTGGTTGTAATACGCTTGTGAATGATGAGTGATGATGCCAGGTTAGCCAGCATGGCTTTCCTGTCAGCACTTTTTCTTCCAAGGTGGTTTATAGCATTTAAATGTCGCATTTCTCTCTATCCTAACTGTTATTAATCTTTGTCGAGTTTATATTTTGCCACATCCATCCCGAATGAGAGGTTCATTGTTTCAAGAAGCTCATCAAGTTCAGTAAGCGACTTTTTGCCGAAGTTACGGAACTTAAGGAGATCATTCTTGTTGAACTTGACGAGGTCACCCAGTGATTCGACCTCTGCTGCCTTGAGGCAGTTGAGGGCTCTCACCGAGAGGTCCAGGTCAACAAGCTTGGTCTTGAGCAGCTGACGCATGTGAAGGATCTCTTCGTCGAACTCCTCGTTGGCCATCTTGTCTTCATAGTCAATGGTGATCTTATCTTCCGAGAAGAGCATGAAGTGATAAATGAGGATCTTCGCTGCCTCTTTGAGAGCATCTTTCGGGTGTATTGATCCATCAGTAGTGATTTCGAGAATAAGCTTCTCGTAGTCAGTCTTCTGCTCAACCCTGTAGTTCTCTATTGAGTACTTGACGTTCTTTATCGGGGTGAAAATTGAGTCTACGGCAATCACGCCGAATTCTGCCTCAGCAGGCTGGTTATCCTCTGCCGGGACGTATCCACGGCCTTTATTGATATTGATCTCTACCTGTAGTTTGACATCTGGTTCCATGCGGCAGATGACCAGTTCCGGGTTCAGGACCTCGAAGCTGCTAAGGAAATTATTGAGATCGCCGGCTTTAAATACTTCCTGACCGGTGATCTTGACCATGATTTTTTCAGTTTCGACATCCTCAACCATTCTCCTGAAGCGCACTTGTTTCATGTTCAGGATAATTTCAGTGACATCTTCCATTACTCCTGTAACGGTAGAGAACTCATGGTCAACACCTTCTATCTTAATCGAGGTAATGGCGAATCCTTCGAGTGATGACAGGAGAATTCTCCTGAGAGCATTACCCACGGTGATGCCATAGCCTGGTTCAAGCGGGCGGAATTCGAACTTTCCGTACTGCTCGTCCGCTTCAAGTAATATTACTTTGTCAGGTTTCTGGAATGCTAGTATGGCCATATGAATATTATTACTTTATTACTTCGAATATAGTTCAACGATAAGTTGTTCCTTGAAATCTTCCGGTATGTCGGAGCGTTCAGGTACACTCATATATTTTCCGACCATCTGTGTCTCATCCCACTCAAGCCATGTAAGTTTGGAACGGCGGTTTGAGCCGATGCACTCAACTATTATTTCGAGTGATTTTGATTTCTCGCGCACGCCGATAATATCGCCCGGGCGAAGGAGAAAAGATGGTATATTCACCACGTTCCCATTGACAGTTATGTGGCGGTGAGATACCAGCTGTCGTGCTGCCGGTCTGCTGGGGGCAATGCCGAGGCGGTACACCACGTTGTCAAGGCGTGACTCAAGCATCTGAAGTAGCACAAGTCCTGTTACTCCCGGAGCTGAAACAGCTTTCTCGAAGAAGTTATGGAACTGACGCTCAAGAAGGCCATAGGTATATTTCACTTTCTGCTTCTCACGCAACTGCACTCCGTATTCGGAGGTCTTTTTTCTTTTCTTGCTCTGACCATGCTGGCCGGGAGGAAAGTTTTTCCTGTCTAGGTATTTGTCAGGGCCGAAAATAGGCTCTCCGAATTTCCTGGCTATTCTTGATCTGGGTCCTGTATATCTTGCCATTGATTAAAATGTTTATCTATTTATAAATATTGAAATGAGCCTTTTAAACCCTTCTTCTTGAGGGAGGACGGCATCCATTGTGAGGCATCGGAGTGACATCGATAATCTCGGTCACCTCTACTCCACTGTTGGATATGGCACGTATAGCTGATTCACGGCCTGAGCCGGGGCCCTTAACAAAAACTTTCACCTTACGGAGGCCTAGTTCAAAAGCGACCTTGGTGCATTCTTCCGAAGCCATCTGAGCGGCATAGGGGGTGTTCTTTTTCGAGCCCCTAAAGCCCATCTTACCTGCTGATGCCCATGAAATCACCTGTCCCGACATATTTGTAAGGCTGATGATAATATTATTGAATGATGAATGAACGTGAGCCTGCCCCACTGGTTCAACCTTTACGACCTTCTTCTTTAACGTCCCAGTCTTCTTTGCCATATGTTAATTATTTAGTAGCTTTTTTCTTGTTAGCAACGGTCTTCTTGCGGCCTTTACGAGTACGGGCATTGTTCTTGGTGCTCTGTCCTCTCACCGGAAGTCCTATACGGTGACGGATACCACGATAACAACCGATATCCATCAATCTTTTTATGTTAAGCTGCGTTTCGGAACGAAGTTCACCTTCAAGCTTATAGTTTTCAGAGAGGATCTGACGGATAGTGTTAATGTTATCGTCATTCCAATCTTCAACCTTCATCTCGCGGTCAACGCCTGCTTTGTCAAGCACCTTCTGTGCTGTGCTTCTTCCGACGCCATAGATATAAGTCAGAGCCACTTCGCCATGCTTATTTCTTGGTAGGTCTACCCCATTAATACGTGCCATATACCTCTTTTAATTTGAAGTGCAAAGTTAATTAAATTTATCCCTGCCTCTGCTTGAACTTGGGATTTTTCTTATTTATCACATACAGACGCCCATTTCTCCTTACTATCTTGCAGTCGGCCGAGCGCTTTTTTATTGATGCTCTTACTTTCATCGTGGTGCTTTTTTCTATTTAAATCTGAATGTTATTCGTCCTTTGGTAAGATCATATGGTGACATCTCAACCTTCACTTTATCGCCTGGCAGGATTTTTATATAGTGCATCCTCATCTTGCCGGAGATATGGGCAGTGATTATATGTCCGTTCTCGAGTCTGACCCTGAACATCGCGTTTGAAAGTGCTTCGATGATCGTTCCGTCAATCTCTATTGATGGTTGTTTGGCCATATACTTACCTCTTTAATAATACTTCTTCAATATATTCATATGTTGTGAGCAGGTCTGCTTTACCATCCCTGACCGCAACAGCGTATTCATAATGTGCCGACGGTTTGCCGTCACCTGTTCTGACAGTCCACCCGTCATGTCCGACGCGTGTATTTTTAGTACCCATATTGATCATCGGCTCAATGCAGATAACCAGGTTTCTCTCTAGTCTCGCTCCTGTACCTCGTCTCCCGAAGTTTGGTACTTCAGGTCCTTCGTGCAGGTGTTTGCCTATGCCGTGACCCACCAGGGTACGCACAACCGAGTAGCCTCCGCTCTCAGCCTTCGTCTGCACAGCATGGGATATATCTCCCAGACGCTTACCGACAAGAGCTTCCATGACCCCTGCCTCAAGCGAGGCTCTGGTATAATCCATGAGACGTAAGATCTCAGGTTTAACCTCGCCCACGGAGAAGGTGAAAGCACTGTCACCATAGTAACCGTTGAGTATCACTCCGCAGTCAACAGATACTATATCGCCCTCCTGGAGAGAATAATCTGACGGAATCCCATGTACTACCTCATCATTAACAGATGTGCAGAGTGTATTCGGGAAACCTGAGTATCCCTTGAATGCAGGCAGTGCACCGTTATCCCTTATAAAGGTCTCGGCTATGGTGTCAAGCTGGAGTGTTGTCACTCCCGGCCTGATATGACCGGCTACTTCTGCAAGAGTCTTTGAGACCAGCTGATTGCTCTCCCTCAATAACTCTACTTCTGCATCCGTTTTAATATAAATCATCAAAGAACGTATACTGATCTTAAATAGCCGTAGTGGCTCCTGTTCTGCCCTTAACACGGCCTGATTTCATAAGACCGTCATAGTGACGCATAAGCAGATGGCTTTCTATCTGCTGCAGAGTATCAAGCACCACACCCACAAGAATGAGCAGTGAGGTGCCGCCGAAGAATTGTGCAAACTGACCGCTTACGCCAAAGTTGACGGCAAAGGCGGGTAGTATAGCTATTATTGCCAGGAAAATAGAACCGGGAAGGGTTATGCGTGACATGATGGAGTCAAGAAACTCCACGGTCTTACGCCCGGGTTTGATACCTGGGATGAAACCGCCGTTCTTCTTCATGTCTTCAGCCATCTGTACCGGGTTAATGGTAACCGCGGTGTAGAAGTAAGTGAAGAGGATGATAAGAATTGCAGTAACAAAGTTGTACCAGAATCCGTACATGTTTGTAAAGGCCACGACAAAATTTGATCCTGATTCCCTGAACCCTGCGAGGATAACCGGCAGCATCATGATTGCCTGAGCAAAGATGATTGGCATAACGCCGGCTGCGTTCACCTTGAGGGGTATATATTGTCTTACGCCGCCATACTGTTTGTTGCCCACTATGCGTCTTGCATACTGGACAGGTATGCGGCGGGTGCCCTGAACAAGCAGCACCGAACCGAGTATCACCACAAAGAGGAAAACTATTTCCAGCAGCAGGGCCACAAGGCCACCGGTGCCGTTGATACGTGTTCCTGCTTCAAACACGAATGATACCGGGAAGCGGGCTATGATACCCACCATAATTATAAGAGAGATACCATTGCCGATACCCTTATCGGTAATCTTTTCACCGAGCCACATTACAAATATTGTTCCCGCTGTGAGTATGATGACCGAGGAGATTCTGAAGAATGCTCCCTGCAGCACAAATGCCTCAGCTGGGAGAATGGCATGAAGGTTGGCCAGGTATGTTGGTGCCTGCAGTATAAGTATTGCTACAGTCAGATATCTGGTGTACTGGTTCATCTTGCGTCTGCCGCTCTCACCTTCCTTCTGCATTTTCTGGAAATATGGGAAGACTATTCCGAGCAGCTGAATAACGATAGATGCCGAGATGTAGGGCATGATACCGAGAGCAAAGATAGAAGCCTGTGAAAAAGCACCACCGGAGAACATATCCAGCAATCCCATTATACCTTTTGATGTCTGTGTGCGCAATCCCTCAAGCATTGACGGATCAATGCCGGGAAGCGTGATATATTTACCCAGACGGTATAGGGCAACTATTGCAAGAGTATAGAAGATCCTGGCTCTCAGATCCTCAATCTTGAAAATATTCTTTATTGTCTGTATAAATTTCATGCCTTACAGTTTAACTGCGGTTCCCTGATTAGCTTCTATTGCTGCCTGGGCAGATTTGCTGAAAGCATGGGCATGAACCTCAAGCTTTTTTGTCAGCGTACCCTTACCGAGAATTTTCACCTTTGCATTTTTATTTACAAGGCCTGCTGTCAGCAGGGTCTGAAAGTCGATGTGCCCGGTATCCAGTTTCACGGCAAGTGCCTCGAGTGTACTGAGGTTGATTCCTTTGAATTCAACACGGTTGATATTCTTGAAGCCCGACTTCGGTACTCTTCTCTGGAGGGGCATCTGGCCGCCTTCAAAGCCTATCTTCTTGCTGTAACCCGAGCGTGACTTGGCGCCCTTATGACCGCGTGTGGATGTGCCGCCGTGGCCTGATCCCTCACCCCGTCCGATACGCTTCTCTTTTTTCACCGATCCGCGGGCCGGTTTTAAATTGCTTAAATCCATTGTGAAAATATATAATGCTGTTTATACCTTATAGTTTCTCTACCTTAACCAGGTGTTTCAGCTTGTTGACCATACCCATTATCTGTGGGGTATCTTCGTGCTCAACAGTCTGATGCATCTTCCTTATTCCCAGTGAAGCGAGTGTCTTCTTCTGTGTTTCGGGCTGCCCTATCTTACTCTTAATCTGGGTTATTCTGATTTTTGCCATGATAATGAAATATTACTAACCGTTAAACACTTTTTCCAATGACACTCCCCTGTGGTCTGCCACGGTGCTTGCGTCACGCAGCTCGAGCAGTGCAGCTATTGTAGCCTTGACGAGGTTATGCGGGTTGGATGAGCCTTTGGATTTTGCAAGCACGTTCCTCACACCCACACTCTCAAGGACGGCACGCATAGCGCCACCAGCCTTGATACCAGTACCTTCGGTTGCAGGCTTGATGAAGACATAGGCACCGCCAAACTTACCATACTGCTCATGAGGTATGGTTCCCTTGTGCACCGGTACCTTGATGAGGTTCTTCTTCGCATCCTCAATGCCTTTAGCGATGGCAGTAGTGACTTCACTTGCCTTACCCAGCCCATGACCTACAATTCCTTTCTCGTCGCCAACAACAACGATGGCGGAGAAACTGAAAGTACGTCCACCTTTGGTTACTTTGGTTACTCTCTGGATGCTTACCAGCCTGTCGGTAAGTTCAAGGTCACTGTTTTTTACTCTCTTTATTCCGTATGCCATACTAATTAGAATTTTAAGCCGCCTTCGCGTGCTCCGTCAGCTAATGATTTTACTCTGCCATGATACTGGTACCCGCCTCTGTCAAAGACAACGGTTTCTATACCTTTCTCTTTGCACGCTTCTGCAAGGCGTTTGCCTACCAGACTAGCCACATCACTCTTCTTCCCGGTGACAGCGGCTATCTCCTTCTCTCTCGAGGAGGCTGATGCCAGGGTCACACCATTGACATCGTCAACGGCCTGGACATATATCTGTTTGTTGCTGCGGAACACCGAAATCCTAGGTTTCCCGGCTGTCCCTTTAATCCGCTTGCGGATTCTCAGTTTGATCTTTTCTCTTTTTTCTGTCTTTGATAAAGCCATGACTTCAATATTTAATCATGTTACACACCAGCCGATTTACCGGCCTTTCTCCTGAGCTGTTCACCCACGAATTTAATACCCTTACCCTTGTATGGTTCAGGCGGACGCAGTGATCTGATCTTTGCTGCGATATGACCTATAAGCTGTTTGTCGATACTTGAGAGTGTAATGACCGGGTTACTTCTTTTCTCAGTCTTGGTCTCCACCTTTATTTCCTGCGGTAGTTCCATGATAATATCATGTGAATAACCGAGGCTCAATTCAAGACGCTGACCATTAGCTTCAGCACGATACCCCACGCCAACGAGCTCAAGATCTTTTCTGTAGCCTTTTGAAACGCCCACCACCATATTGGCGATGAGTGCCCTGTAAAGGCCGTGAAGAGATTTGATACGCTTTTCGTCGTTCGGCCTGGAGAGTATTATTCTATTATCCTCAACCTCCACCTTGATATCACTGTCCACCTGCTGTGACAGGGTTCCCAGAGGGCCTTTAACACTCACCACGTTTGCATCATCCACTGTGAGGGTGACACCTGATGGCAGGTCTACAGGTAATTTTCCTATTCGTGACATTTAACCTCCTCCTGTTTAATAAACATAACATATAACCTCACCCCCGACATTCTCTCTTGCTGCCTCTTTTTCGGTCATCAGACCGTGTGAGGTTGAAAGAATGGCTATGCCCAGTCCGTTGAGGACCCGCGGGAGTTCATCTACACCAGCATACTTTCTGAGGCCGGGACGGCTCACTCTCTGTATCGATTTGATAGCAGGCAGCTTTGACTTCGGATGATACTTGAGGGCTATCTTAATCTTGCCCTGCAGGTTGTCATCAATGAATTTATAGCTGAGGATATATCCTTTATCGTATAATATCCTTGTGATATCCTTCGTCAGACCGGAAGCCGGTGTCTCAACCACTTTATGCCCGGCTTGGATGGCATTCCTTACCCTGGTAAGAAAATCTGCTATTGGATCTGTCATCTTATATAATGATTAATTGTTTATATCTCTGTCGGTTTTTTTTACCAGCTTGCTTTTCTCACACCGGGTATCAGGCCCTGTGATGCCATCTCCCTGAAGGTAATCCTGCTGAGGCCAAACTGTCTCATGTAGCCTCTTGATCTGCCCGTGATTTTACACCTGTTGCGCTGCCTGATGGGACTTGAGTTGCGTGGCAGGGTGCTCATTGCAATATAGTTGCCCTCTGCTTTTAGTGCTGCTCTTCTTGTTGCATACTTTTTGGCAAGTTTTGCGCGTTTGACTTCGCGGGCTTTCATTGATTCCTTAGCCATATTCCGATCTGTTTACTTGTTTTTAAAGGGGATTCCGAATTCTTTAAGCAGGGCATAAGCCTCTTCATCGCTCTTTGCGGTGGTAACAAACGTAATCTGCAGTCCCATGATCTTGGCAATTTTGTCAATATCAATTTCCGGGAAGATGATCTGCTCCGTAATACCGAGGGTATAGTTCCCGCGGCCGTCGAGCTTGGCACCCACCCCCTTGAAGTCGCGTATCCGTGGCAGGGCTACAGAGATGAGCCTCTCAAGAAACTCATACATGCGGTCTTTGCGGAGGGTTACCATGACGCCAATAGGCATTGCTTTTCTGAGTTTGAAGTTTGATATGTCCTTTTTGGAGATAGTCTGCACCGCCTTCTGTCCGGCGATGTCACTGACCTCCTTCTGGCCCATCTCAAGCAGTTTCTTGTCAGCAATGGCCTGGCCCAGTCCCTGGTTGATAACAATCTTTTCAAGCCTGGGCACCTGCATCACAGTAGAGTAGTTGAACTGCTTCATCAGTGAAGGCGTGATCTCACTCTTATATTTAGTCTTTAAGGCGGGCGTGTACATTACTTGATCTCCTCTCCTGATTTTTTTGCATAACGCACTAGTTTGTTCTTCTCATTCAGTCTGCGGCCTACGCGTGTAGGTTTGCCGCTGGCCGGGTCAATAGCCATGAGGTTGGAAATATGGACGGGTGCCTCTTTTTTGATAATTCCACCCTGTGGGGCCTTTGAGTTGGGTTTGGTATGCTTTGATACCAGATTAACTCCTTCCACAAGGGCTTTGTTTTTATCCCTGTCAACCTCGAGGACACGACCTTTCTGTCCTTTGGATTCACCGGCTATGACAGTCACGGTGTCTCCTTTTTTGATGTGTAATTTCTTCTGCATCGGGTGTCTGTTTAAATATTATAACACTTCAGGTGCAAGTGAGACGATCTTCATATACTTGTCGCGCAGTTCTCTGGCGACAGGTCCGAAGATGCGGGTTCCTCTGACCTCATCCTGGTTGGTGAGGAGCACCACGGCATTGTCATCAAAACGTATATAGGAACCGTCCGCACGGCGTATCTCCTTCCTTGTTCTGACTACCACAGCCCTGCTTACTGTTCCTTTTTTTGCTTCACCAGAAGGGAGAGCGCTTTTAACGGAGACGACTATCTTGTCACCTACGCTGGCATACCTCCTCTTGCTTCCGCCGAGCACTCTGATGCAAAGAACCTCTTTGGCACCTGTGTTATCGGCTACAGTCAACCTGCTTTCCTGCTGTATCATAATTACTTAGCTCTTTCAATTATTTCCACCAATCTCCAGGCTTTATTCTTACTGAGAGGCCTGGTCTCCATTATGCGTACCGTATCCCCAATATTGCAGGTGTTCTTCTCATCGTGAGCCATGAGCTTGGTCGTCTTATTGACGAACTTGCCATAGATGGGATGCTTTACCTTTCTGCGGATGGCAACAACGATAGATTTGTCCATCTTGTTACTGACGACAACACCTGTACGTTCTTTTCTAAGATTCCTTTCTTCCATGCTGATAACGGCTAATTTGTTTTCTTATTCATCTCTCTCTTGCGCTTCTCTGTCATGAGCCTGGCAATTGTTCTCCTGCTCTCCTTGATTATCTGCGGATTTTCAAGAGGGGAAATTGCGTGGTTCAGCTTCATGCGCACAAGTGCAGTCTTCTCATTGTCTATACGCTCGAGAAGCTCCTGGTTACTTAATTCTCTAATCTCTGAACTGTTCATCACTCTTATTATTTATTACTCGGCGTAATCACGTCGAACCACGAATTTTGTTGCAACAGGCAGTTTCTGTGCTGCGAGGCGCAGGGCTTCCTTGGCCACATCAAAGGGTACTCCTTCAGCTTCAATAAGTATGCGTCCGGGTGTAACCGGGGCAACAAAGCCTTCAGGTGCACCTTTACCTTTACCCATACGCACCTCAGCAGGTTTCTTTGTAATAGGCTTGTCAGGGAAGATGCGGATCCATATCTGACCTTCACGTTTCATGTGACGGGTGACAGCCTGACGTGCAGCCTCAAGCTGACGGCCGGTGATCCATGCCTCCTCAAGGGTTTTGATGCCAAATGATCCGAATGCCAGCTGATTGCCTCTCTGGGCATTGCCTTTCATCTTGCCCTTCTGGCTCCTCCTGTACTTGGTCTTCTTCGGTTGTAACATCGCTCAGTTATATTAAATAGTTATATACTTATCTCGAATCTTTCTTATTGCCCGATCTTTTCCTGTAGCCACCGGTAGGGGCCTTTCCTCCCTTGACATTCCTGGTGCCTAGGTTTGGGCTGAGGTCACGCTTACCGTAGACTTCGCCATTGCATATCCATACTTTGATACCAACAAGTCCTACTTTCGTGAGTGCCTCACTGAGTGCATAGTCAATGTCAGCACGGATTGTATGGAGCGGAATCCTTCCGTCTTTATATGATTCACTACGGGCCATTTCTGCGCCACCGAGCCTGCCTGAGATAACAACCTTGATGCCTTCGGCTCCCATACGCATTGTAGAAGCGATGGCCATCTTGATGGCGCGGCGGTAAGAGATCTTGCCTTCCACCTGGCGTGCTATGTTGCCTGCAACAATTGCAGCATCAAGCTCCGGGCGTTTGACCTCGAAGATGTTGATCTGAACCTCCTTCTTGGTGATCTTCTTGAGTTCCTCTTTCAGCTTGTCAACCTCCTGGCCTCCCTTGCCGATAATAATACCGGGGCGTGCCGTATTGACGGTGACGGTGATGAGCTTGAGGGTTCTCTCAATAATGATCTTGGAGAGGCTGGCTTTGGCAAGCCTGGCATTCAGGTATTCCCTGATCCTGGTGTCTTCAATCAGCTTGCTGGAGAAGTCATTGCCACCATACCAGTTTGAGTCCCATCCCTTGATGATCCCTACTCTGTTGCCTATCGGATTAACTTTTTGTCCCATTGTTTACTCTGAAATTTTTTCAACTTCCTGTTTCCTGCTACCCAGTTCAAGGGTTACATGGTTTGATCTCTTGCGTATACGGTAAGCCCTTCCCTGAGGAGCAGGCTGTATCCTGCGCAATATTCGGCCACCGTCAACCTGCACTTCCTTAACATAGAGGTCGCTCTCTTCGAGGCGTACTCCTTCATTCTTGGCCTGCCAGTTGGCAATAGCCGAGAGAAGAAGTTTTTCCAGCCTGCGCGAGGCTTCCTGCTTGCTGAATTTCAGGATATCAAGAGCCTTGTTAATTTCCTGACCTCTGATAAGATCAGTTACCAGCCTCATTTTACGTGGCGAGGTCGGGACATTACGAAGAACGGCCCGTGTCCTCTCTTTTACGGCTTCCTTCCTGACGCCTGCGCTTATTCTTTTTCTTGCTCCCATTTCTGATTTTTTTTCAGTTTTAAGCTACATTACCCTATTTCTGTTTCCCACCATGACCGCGGAAGGTACGGGTAGGGGCAAATTCACCCAGCTTATGACCAACCATATTCTCGGTAATGTAAACAGGTATAAATTTGTTGCCGTTATGCACTGCCAGAGTGTGTCCCACAAAATCGGGAGAAATAACTGATCTTCTCGACCAGGTCTTTATCACAGTTTTCTTTCCGCTGTCATTCATTGTATCCACCTTTCTGCCCAGGTGGAGATCGATGAAGGGGCCTTTTTTTATAGATCTGCTCATCGTATCAATTATTTTTTCCTTCTTTCAATAATGTGCTTGTTAGAATACTTCGTACGGCTCCTGGTCTTGAACCCTTTTGCAGGCATACCGCTTCGTGACCGTGGATGGCCACCTGAGGCTCTTCCCTCTCCACCACCCATAGGGTGATCAACCGGGTTCATTGCCACACCTCTTGTTCTGGGTCTGCGTCCGAGCCAGCGCTTGCGTCCTGCCTTGCCCGATCTCTCCTGATTGTGATCAGTGTTTGAAACTGTTCCTATCGTTGCGCGGCATGTGATAAGCACCATCCTGGTCTCACCCGAAGGGAGCTTGATGATTGCATACTTGCCGTCACGGGCAGCCAGCTGCGCAAATGTCCCTGCGCTGCGAGCCATTGCTGCACCCTTGCCAGGCTTGAGTTCAATATTATGAACTATGGTACCGAGAGGAATGTCTGCAAGAAAGAGGGTATTACCAATCTCGGGCGTTGCCGCCTTTCCTGACATGACCTCCTGTCCAACCTTCAGGCCATTGGGAGAAATAATATATCTCTTCTCACCGTCAGCATAGGTAATGAGTGCTATTCTCGCCGAGCGGTTAGGATCGTATTCGATAGATGTGACAGTGGCGGCCATGCCGTCCTTGTTCCTCTGGAAATCGATCACACGGTACATCCTCTTGTGGCCACCGCCCATGTACCTCATTGTCCGCCTGCCGTCAACGTTCCTTCCCCCTGTCTTCTTCAGCGGTGCGAGCAAGGATTTCTCCGGCGTGTCACGCGTAACCTCCTCAAAGGTACTCGTGACCTTATGTCTCTGGCCTGGTGTTACAGGCTTGATCTTTCTGACTGCCATATTGTATTAAATGTTGCTGTAAAAATCAATTGTCTCCCCTTTGGCGAGAGTAACAACAGCCTTTTTCGTAGCTGCAGTCCTTCCTTTCATCGCACCTGATTTTGTAATGCGACTCTTTGTCTTGCCACCATAATTTAACGTGTTAACAGACTCAACGTTAACACCGTAAAGCTCCTCTATTGCCTGCTTTATCTGCAGCTTATTGGCTTTACGAGCCACCAGGAAGCCAAACCTGTTGAAGGTTTCGCTCTGACTGGTCATTTTCTCGGTCACTATGGGTTTAATTAATATTTCCATAACTCTGCTCCTGGTTTATAGTGTTGACTGCAAAACATCAACTGCGCTCTCGGTAAGCACAAGAGTTGAGGCTTTCATTATATTGTATGTGTTTAAATCACTGATAGTTATAACTTCAACTCCCCGCAAATTTCGAGATGACAAATATATATTTTTATTTTGTTCCGATAAAACAATGAGCAATTTTTTATTCATGATATTGAGGTTTGCGCTCATACCGGCTATTTTTGTTGTCTTCGGAGCCTCGAATAAAAAGTCCTCAAGGATTACAATTTTATTTTCCTTAGCCTTGTAGGAGAGGGCTGATTTTCTTGCCAGCTGCTTGACTTTTTTATTGAGTTTGAAGCCGTAGAATCTTGGTCTGGGGCCGAATATACGGCCACCTCCGCGAAACTCAGGGTTCTTGATGCTACCGAAACGGGCTGTTCCTGTGCCTTTCTGTCTCTTGAGCTTACGTGTGCTGCCCATTACCTCGCTGCGTTCCTTTGCCTTGTGTGTACCCTGTCTCTGGCTGGCCAGAAACTGTTTTGTATCAAGGTATATTGCGTGGTCATTGGGTTCAATGCCGAAGATGGTCTCATTGAGAATGACCTTCCTTCCGGTCTCTTTACCGTCTATGTTAAATACTGCTACTTCCATTACTTTGTTATTATTACGTAACCACCTTTGGGGCCGGGGACGGCGCCTTTAACGAGAAGCAGGTTTGATTCGGATAGGATCTTCACGATCATCAGTTCGGTCTCCTGCTGTTTTCCACCGGTGCGGCCTGCCATACGCATACCCTTCATGACTCTTGATGGCCAGGATGAGGCACCCAGAGAACCCGGAGCCCTGAGCCTGTTATGCTGGCCATGAGTGGTACCGCCAACACCGCTGAATCCATGACGCTTGACGACACCCTGAAAGCCCTTGCCTTTAGTCCATCCTCTCACATCAAGAAATGAATCATCATTAAAGAGGTCAACAGTGATGACGTCACCTCTCTTGTATTTGCCTTCTTCAAAGCCCGAAAATTCAGCCACCTTCCTCTTGGGTCCGGTGCCGGCCTGTTTGAAATGTCCGATCTCAGCCTTATTGCTTGCCTTTTCCTTCTTATCGCCAAAACTGAGCTGCAAAGCCGAATAACCGTCTTTATCCATGGTCTTGACCTGTGAAACGACACACGGGCCCACTTCCAGGACTGTGCATGGAATGTTCTTTCCGTTCTCATCGAAGACGGAGGTCATTCCAACCTTTTTTCCTATTAATCCCTGCATAATTCAGTATTTTTCCGGTTTCACACTTTTATTTCCACTTCCACACCACTTGGCAGCTCAAGTTTCATCAGAGCATCGATGGTTTTGGGTGTTGAGCTGTATATGTCAAGCAGACGCTTGTACGATGACAGCTGGAACTGCTCTCTTGACTTTTTGTTCACGAACGGTGAACGGAGCACCGTATAGATTTTCTTATGGGTGGGCAACGGTATAGGACCGCTGACAACTGCACCCGTCGATTTGACTGTCTTGACAATCTTTTCAGCCGACTTGTCGACCAGGTTATGATCGTAAGACTTCAGTTTGATGCGGATTTTCTGACTCATCTCTTTTAAAGAATTTTTCCTGTTGTTACTTCAATAATTTTCTTCGCTAACACTGCAGGCACCTCTTCAAAATGCGAGAACTCCATCGTAGATGTAGCCCTGCCTGAGGTAAGGGTACGCAGTACTGTAACGTATCCGAAGTTTTCTGCCAGAGGTACTTTTGCTTTTATTACCCTTGCACCTGCTTTCGATTCCATACCTTCCACCTTGCCTCTGCGCTTGTTGAAGTCGCCCACAACGTCACCCACGTATTCTTCAGGGGTGACCACTTCGGCGTTCATCACGGGTTCGAGGAGCACCGGATGGCACTTGCCTGCCGCATGGCGGAAGGCCTGCCTGGCTGCTATCTCGAACGAGAGCGAGTCAGAGTCAACGGGATGGTACGAACCGTCTTTGAGTATAACCTTGAGGCTGTCAAGCGGGAAGCCGGCCAGCGGGCCGTTCATCATTGCCTCACGGAATCCCTTCTCAACGGAAGGAATATATTCCCTGGGCACATTGCCTCCCCTGATCTCATTCACAAAGGTGAGACCCGGAACGCTGTCGTCGGCTGGCATGATCTCCACGGTGATATCCGCGAACTTGCCCCTGCCTCCTGACTGTTTCTTGAAGAGCTCCCTGTGTGTATATGGCTCAGTAACTGCCTCTTTGTATGCCACCTGGGGTCTGCCCTGGTTGCATTCAACATTAAACTCTCTCTTAAGACGGTCAATAAGAATTTCAAGATGTAACTCACCCATACCGCTTATCACTGTCTGGCCGCTGTCAGGATCTGTTTTCACCCTGAAGGAGGGATCCTCCTCGGCAAGTTTGCCGAGAGCAACGCCCAGTCTGTCAACATCAGCCTGCGTTTTTGGTTCAATGGCAATCCAGATAACCGGTTCCGGAAACTCCATTAACTCAAGCACTATGGGCTTATTGATGGCACAGAGAGTGTCTCCTGTCTTAAGGTCTTTGAATCCCACGCCGGCACATATTTCTCCTGCAGAGACACTATCGACTGGATTCTGTTTGTTTGCATGCATCTGGAAGAGGCGGTTGATCCTCTCCCTCTTGCCGGTTCTGGTGTTCAGTACTGATTCGCCTGAATTGAGGGTACCTGAATAGACCCTCATGAAGACCAGTCGCCCCATGTAAGAATCGGTAGCTATTTTAAAGGCCAGGGCCGCAAAGGGCTCATCAGCCTCAGGTTTACGAAATATCTCCTTCTCGTCGCGCGGGTCCTTGCCTTTTACGGCACCCACGTCAACGGGGGAGGGCAGCAGTTCAATTACACCGTTGATAAGTCTCTGCACTCCTTTGTTCTTAAAGGCGGCGCCACAGAAAACGGGTATTATCATACCCTCTATCGTCTCGCGGCGCAGCACTGCGACTATCTCATCATGGGTGATGCTCCCGGAATCCTCCAGGTAACGCTCCAGGATGGAGTCATCCCTCTCGGCGCATGCCTCAACAAGCTTCATTCTCCACTCTTCTGCCTCCTCGATCATGGACTCCGGTATAGGCTGGATGGTGAAGTTTGTCAACGGGTCCTTTCCTTCTTCGTAGATCACTGCATGCATCTCCAGCAGGTCAATCAGGCCCACAAACTTGTCCTCGGAACCGATAGGTATCTGTACCGGCACGGGATGCGCTCCCAGCTTGTCAATCATCTGCTGAACGACCCCGTGGAAGTCGGCACCTGCACGGTCCATCTTATTGACGAATGCTATGCGTGGCACATTATATTTGTCTGCCTGTCTCCAGACAGTCTCAGACTGTGGCTCCACACCTCCCACGGCACAGAACACAGCAACGGCTCCATCAAGCACCCTGAGTGATCTCTCCACCTCAACGGTGAAGTCTACGTGCCCGGGGGTATCAATGAGGTTGATCTTGTATAGTTGATCCCTGTATTTCCAGAACGTGGTAGTAGCTGCTGATGTTATTGTGATCCCTCTCTCCTGCTCCTGCACCATCCAGTCCATAGTGGCATTCCCATCATCGACCTCGCCGATGCGGTGTACACGACCCGTATAATAAAGGATGCGCTCGGAAGTGGTTGTCTTCCCGGCATCAATATGGGCCATTATGCCAATATTCCTGGTATATTTGAGATCGCTGCTCATCTTTAACTGATTGTTTCCCACGTGTCAGAGATATCAGAACCTGAAATGTGCGAATGCTTTGTTGGCCTCTGCCATGCGGTGAGTATCCTCCTTTTTCTTAAAGGCTCCGCCCTCCTGATTATAGGCAGCCATCACCTCGGCGGCAAGTTTTTCTGCCATGCTTCGGCCGCTGCGCTTACGGGCGAATAGAATGAGATTCTTCATGCTTATACTCACCTTACGATCAGGTCGTATCTCAAGTGGCACCTGGAATGTTGCACCACCAACCCTGCGACTTTTAACCTCAACATGAGGAGTGATATTATCAAGAGCCTGTTTCCAGATCTCAAGCGGAGTCTTCTCCGCACTCTTCATCTTGTCAGCGACTATGTCCAGGGAGTCATAAAAAATCCTGAAGGCAACGGTCTTTTTCCCACTGTACATCAGGTTATTGATGAAACGTGTGACGTACGGATCGTTGAATTTCGGGTCCGGTAAGAGGATCCTCTTCTTTGGTTTTGCCTTTCTCATATTGTGAATCCTTTAACTGTTACTTCTTTGGTCTTTTTGTTCCGTATTTTGACCTTCTCTGCTTGCGGCCATCAACACCTGATGTGTCAAGAGCACCACGGACAAGGTGATAACGAACACCGGGAAGGTCCTTGACCCTGCCACCTCTGAGGAGCACGATGGAGTGTTCCTGAAGGTTATGTCCTTCACCCGGAATATAGGCGTTGACCTCCTTCTGATTGGTCAGCCTTACCCTGGCAACTTTTCTCATGGCTGAGTTAGGTTTCTTTGGCGTGGTAGTATATACGCGAACACATACCCCCCTGCGCTGTGGGCACGAGTCAAGAGCAGGTGCCTTGCTCTTGTCTACCAGCTTCTTGCGGCCTTTTCTAACTAACTGCTGAATTGTTGGCATAATTCTCTTTTAAATTAATTTTCCTATATATTTTGATCTTCAAAAATTATCCTTCCCAATGCCTGTGGTGCCACACACCCTGCCAGACAGTAATCGTATCACGCCCCTGACCTTGCAGCGGCAATAAACCGCCACAGTGCTCCGGGGCAAAGTTTTCTGAAGATGTAACTTATGGTTTGTAAGTTATTTACAGGATTTTCTTCCCGACTTCTCCTCTCGACCTCTTTTTTATAAACTTACATTTTGAAAGAGATGCCGGTACTCCTGTTTTTCAAAAAACCGGTGCAAAGAAAAGAAATATTTTCCAAACGGAGATAACTTTTATGCAATCTTTTGAAAATTTGTTATTTTTGCGCTCCTACCAAGACAATAACAGATAAAATAATATAATAAAATCCGAAGATGAAGACATACTCAACAGACCACCTAAGGAACATTGCTCTTCTGGGAAACTCGGGCTCAGGTAAGACAACCCTCGCAGAAGCAATGCTTTTTAGCGGCGGGGTTATAGAGAGACGGGGTACAGTAGAAACAAAGAACACCGTTTCAGACTACAAACCGATTGAGCAGGAGAACCGTAACTCTATCTATTCCACAGTTCTCTATACCGAGTTCATGGACAAGAAGATAAATATCATGGACACGCCGGGTCTTGATGACTTCTCAGGTGGAGTAATATCATCAATGTATGCTGCTGACACAGCCATGCTGCTCCTCAACGTACAGAACGGCGTTGAAGTGGGTACCGAGATTCATTTCAGGCATGCCGAAAAGTTCAACAAGCCACTGATCATTGTCGTTAACGGCCTCGATCATGAGAAGGCCAATTTTGAAAAGACGGTTGAGATGCTTCACGAGCGTTTCGGGAGCAATGTCACCCTGGCTCAGTTCCCTGTGAATGAAGGGATCGGCTTTGACACAGTCATTGACGTCATCAGCATGAAGATGCTGCGTTATGCCAAGGATGGCGGCAAGGCGGAAGTGCTTGACATCCCTGCCGAACATAAAGCCAAGGCTGACGAACTCCATGCAGTTCTCACCGAGAAGGTAGCCGAGAGCGATGAGGCTCTCATGGAGATCTTCTTTGCCAATGACAAACTCAGCGAGGAAGAGATAGGCCAGGGCCTTCGCGAAGGATTGCTCAAGAGAGGGATCTTCCCTGTCTTCTGCATCTCCGCCAAAGGAAATACGGGCATTGACAGGCTTCTTGAATTTGTTGTCATCTCGGCACCATCACCTGCTGACATACCCGCCACCAAGAACTCAAAAGGCAACGAGATAAAATGCGATACGGCCGGACAGGCATCGGTATTTGTCTTTAAGACAACCATTGAGGAGCATATAGGCGAGATCAACTATTTCAGGGTGATGTCTGGAAAGATCAATGAGAACATTGATATGGTAAATACCAGCAACGGAACCAAGGAGCGTCTCTCCCAGATCTTCGTCTGTGCAGGCAAGAACCGTACACGCATCTCCGAGATGCAGCCCGGAGACATCGGTGGCCTTGTCAAGCTTAAGAACACCAAGACAAACAATACACTCAATGCTCCGGGTAACGACTGGACCTATGATAAGATGAGGCTCCCCGAGCCCAAGTACCGCACTGCCATCAAGCCTCTTAGCGAGAGTGATGAGGAGAAGATGGGTGAAGCTCTCAGCCGCATGCACCAGGAAGATCCGACCATCATTATCGAATATTCAAAGGAGCTGAAGCAGATCATCATTCATGGTCAGGGTGAGTACCACCTGAACATTCTCAAGTGGCATCTTGACAATATCTTCAAGATTGAGACCCAGTTCCTCACACCAAAGATCCCCTACCGTGAGACCATCACCAAGTCTGCCCAGGCCGACTACCGTCATAAGAAGCAATCCGGCGGTGCCGGTCAGTTCGGCGAGGTGCACATGATCATCGAACCATTTGAAGAGGGCTCCGAGGCCAAGTCTATGATGAAGATAGCCGGCAAGGAGATCAAGCTTGCCAACCGCGACAAGGAAGAGATTGTCCTGCCATGGGGAGGAAAGCTTATTTATATGAACTGTATCGTTGGCGGATCAATAGATGCACGCTTTATGCCTGCCATTCTCAAAGGCATCATGGAAAAGATGGAGGTGGGGCCACTGACAGGGTCATATGCCCGTGACATACGCGTCTATGTCTATGACGGCAAGATGCACCCGGTTGACTCAAACGAAATATCATTCCGTCTGGCCGGCCGTAATGCCTTCAGCACTGCTTTCAAGAACGCCGGTCCGAAGATCCTTGAGCCGGTCTATGACGTAGAGATCATGGTTCCTGCCGACCGCATGGGAGATGTTATCAGTGACCTGCAGGGTCGCCGCGGCATGGTTCTCGGCATGTCAAGCGAAAAGGGCTTTGAGGTCATCAAGGCAAGGGTTCCCCTGGCTGAGATGAATAAGTACTCTACTTCACTCAGTTCTCTTACCGGCGGCCGTGCAATGTACACCATGAAATTCTCCGAATATGCACAGGTACCCGGCGAGGTCCAGGATGCCGTCATCAAGGCATACGAAGCCGAGGAGGAAGAGGAATAGAAACACCAGAAGACAAATATTGTTTTTCACTTGCAGGGCCGTTGAATACAACGGCCCTGTTGTTGTAATACCAGATATCCCGGTATATCCTTAGTATTCTCAGATAATGTCTTTTAATGCAGCAGATAACGGGCAGACAGCCTCATGAGAGAGACATGACTTTAAAGTTGTCAGTTATCGATTGTTTACTGTTGGAAATCAGTTTTCTGTTGTATCAGTCTATTGCAGGGTTCCCGGATCAGGGAATTTGAAGGGGTTAACCAGCTTCCCGATGCTGCCGTCGGAGTAATGGAACACCAGGGTGTCGGCATTGACGGCTGCGAATATATTCTCCGGAACAGTAATGGTGTCAACAAAATGGATCACGCCAAGCTCTGTACCAGCAGAATCAAGCATGGTCTCAAACGCAACCACGCCATTATCATTTGAGAGATGGCTTATAAGGTATGTATAACGTGCCCTGAGCGATCCATTTGTACCCATTATAAGGACATACTGAGATACTACATCGTCAGTATATCCGGAGAATCCGTTAAACTTTGAACTTGTAGGCATAAACATGGCGGATGCATAATCTGTCTTAGATATTCTGGTTGGCTGGTCTTCAAACGAGACTACCTTGTATGGCAGCTTAACATGAAACTCATTGTCGTTGGCAGTGAATGTAAGGCTCTTTGATTCTATAGCCTTTATCAGAGCCGCCCTGTCAGGTTCCTTCCCTTCCGGGAAATAGATGCGCACCAACACAGGGCAGGCAAACTCACTCTGGTAGCCACAGGCGTCAGTCTTCTGATCAAGCAGATGCTGGAGATAGGTGGCATCAAGTGGATCGAAGAACTTATCTATTGTAATAGTGTAACATACCAATGAGTCAACCTCCTTTGCCACAGGTTCAATCACCCTTTTTACAGGCGTAAAGATCATCTCCTGCAACTTCTCATCATTGAACAGAGAAGTATCATATAATATATGCACGGTATGGCTGGCGACGAATGTTGAGACGCCGTATATTCCGTCAATCCTTCTCATCTGGTTTGCAAAGGCGGTTGAGCTGCCAAAGCACTTGATATTCTTCAGTCCTGACATCTCAAATTCGCCAGCACTCTTTATCTGTTCCGGCGTTCCCCATTTCTGATTTATTGTAGGAAGTTCAAACAGTGTGCCTGCCGCAATGCCAATGACTATCAAAACACCAAGCACCACTGCCGGGAGCCACTTCATATTTCTCCTGTTTATCTGAAGGGTATCTTTCTCAGGGCAGACATTGAGACAGTCGCCGCACAGTGTGCAGTCAGTATGTGTCACCTTCTTCATGGATGCCACGTCAATTCCCTGGGGGCATGTCTCGGAACAGAGACCGCAGTCAGTGCATGATTCCGTATTACGGGTTATATGTACCGGTTCAGGCCACACCCTCTTCATCCTTGTCACTTCAAGTATATAGCCTCCGGCGGTGATGATTATGAGAGGATATATATAGGGTATGTCAAGGCCCACAAGGAGCAGGATCACATAGAGTGCCATCATTCCAAGGAACCACCAGGAAAACTTGAAGATGGCAGAGAGGGCGCCAAGCGGACAGAGATACCTGCACCAGAAGAGTCTTATGAAGAGTGACCCTACGACAACAGCCCCAATGGCCAGCAGTGCCCAGAGGAGAACAACATCTGAATTGAAACCTGATGTCACAGCATAGTAGGGGTCAAATTTCTTGCAGAAAAGCTCACTTGACTTAAGTGTAAAATAAAATGTTAAGAAGAGCAATACATATTTCAACAGGCGAAGAGCATAATCAACAAAGCCCTTAGGCGTAAACCGCACCTTAAGCTTGTCGCCCAGCTTGCCGATCCACTCGCCGATTGTCCCCAGGGGACATATATAACCGCAGAAGAGCCGTGAGAAGAGGACTATGCCGATAAAGAGCACCACCCCCATCATGATCTGGGTGCTGGTCATAGAGCAAGAAAGTGAATCCATTGTAACGTATGACCCGAGAGCCTGGAGCCCTCCTAATGGACAATAAGCTTCGAAATCAGGTGCATATGCTTTGTCAAACAGCAGGCGAAATCCCATAAAGGTAAGGACACCAATAATGGCAAATTGATATATCAGTTTGTACCAGTTTCGTTTTTTCATGACAGCAGGTTTAGAGTTGGAAGTAAATATATCAATTATCATGAATTCCGTAAATGAGAAAACGCAGTAACGGCGCCCTTGAGGGGCGCCGTTACAAAAGCCTATCTGGTCTGAACGGTTATACTGTCTGCTCAATGCTCCACACGAATGCCCTGATGCCCACCTCCGTGTTAATGGCATCAATGCGTTTCACCGCTTCCAGGAGTGGCTCCACCTTATCCTCATCAACAAAGGTCAGGGTCACCCCGTTTATCTCCGGCCAGGTGTGGGTACCCAGGTGTGGCACACCTGTGAAGGAGCCTACTCCTTCTACATTATCCCACTGGGTATATCCTCTTATTCCGAAATGTTCAAGAGTGTATTCTATCTTTTCGGTAAGAGCGAGGTTATAAATTATCATTACTGCTTTCATCTTCCTGTGTTTTCATGGTTTTCAGATATCTCATCCAGGAATTTCATGTCCCTGAACGCCATCTTATGCTTCTTATCTCTCTCACCGTGGCGTGCAATAAGCACGTAACCAACCGGCACCAGAACCATAGTAACAATGGTTGAGAATACCAGTCCGCCTATCACTGCTATACCCATCGGCTGCCATAGCTCCGACCCTTCGCCCGGGTTGATAGCCAGCGGGAGCATTGCCAGGATGGTGGTCAATGATGTCATCAGCACCGGTCTGAGCCTTGAGCGACCTGATATCAACACTGCCTCATAAAGCTCAACACCCCTGTCGCGTGTCAGGTTGATAAAGTCAACCAGCACGATGGCATTCTTCACCACAATGCCTATCAGCATTATGGCACCTATACCGGCTATCAGGCTGAGGCTGGTACCGGAGATGAACAGTGCTATTGCCACGCCTGAAAATGCAAACGGGATGGAAAGCATTATTATGACCGGCATCTTGAGTGATTCAAACTGTGATGCCATTACGAGGTATACAAGTATCAGCGAGATAACCATGAGAAGCCCTATATCCATAAACGATTCGGTCATATCCTGGAAGGCACCTGATATCTCCACCATTACGCCTGAAGGTATCTCTATGCTGTCAAGCTCCTTTTGTATATCTGCAACAATAAGGTTAAGAGGTCTCTTGTAGGGTGTGACGGAGACGGTCACTACGCGCTCCTTGCGTTTCCTCTCAATATTTGGAGGCGACCAGTATTCCTTGACCGTGGCTATCTCACCCAGCCTTATTATCCGGCCATTGGGCAATGACACACCTATGTTCTCAAGCTCGGTGATAGAGTTTCTGGATGCCTCCTTGTATCTGACGATGACATCATATTCATCACCGAACTGACGAAGACGTGTTGCGGTAAGACCGTCAACCCTGTTTCTTATCATTGACGACACCTGTGCTGTTGTAAGTCCGTACCCCAGCAGCTTGTCCTGATCAAGTATTATCTGCAGCTCGGGCTTTGACTTATCGCGGCTTATGTCAACGTTGGTGGCACCAGGTATCTTTTTAACCTTCTCTGCCAGCTGTTCGGCAACCAGGTTTGTCTGGGAAATGTCGTAACCGTAGATCTCCACGTCAACCGTGTTACCACCGCCCATGGCGCCCATACCACCACTTTCGGCAGAGACAGAGAAGTTTATCACTTCAGGCATAGGGGCAATGATACGGCGTATCACCTCCGCAACCTCTTCTGATGATCTTGACCTCTCGCCCACCCCAAGCAGTTTGAAGGTGTAGGTTATCACATGTGTACCTCCCTCGCTGAAGAGCGCTCTGAAGCCCCCGCTGTCATCAGTACCTGCTGACATGGAGATAAGGCTTACTTCAGGAACCTGTTCCTTTACCAATGAATCAATCCTGTCAGCTACCTTCTCGGTGACGTCAATCCTTGTACCTGTCTGAAGCTCTACTGTAGCCGAGACACTCGACTCGTCAGCTGTCGGCATGAATTCCGTCCCGATGAACTTGAATAGCGACATTGAGACAACAAATATTACCAGGGCCCCGATTATTATGAATTTCTTATGATGGAGCACCCATGATAGTGTTTTGACATAAAATGCATCCATCCATTCCAGGAACTTATGTATTGAACCATCCCATGTCCAGAAGGGTGCATCTTTCTTTAAAGGCCTTAGCCTGAGCATCAGTGAGCTGAGTGTCGGGGTAAGGGTGATGGCCGCCACCGTTGACATGATGATGGTTATTGACACTATCCACCCGAGCTGTGAAAAGAGCACCCCGGTCAGTCCCTTGACAAAGGTCAGGGGCAGGAAGACAGCCACAACCGTAAGTGTGGTAACGATAACTGCCAGCCATACCTCGTTAGTTGCATATATGGCTGCCTCACGCGGTCGGCTACCCCGCTCAATATGCTTGGTGATGTTCTCGAGCACCACTATGGCATCATCAACAACCATCCCTATCGCTATGGAGAGCGATGACAGCGAGATGATGTTTATTGAACTTCCTGTGAGGAAAATATATACAAAGGCCACCAGAAGGGAGATCGGTATTGTCAGTATGACTATGAGTGTGGCCCGCCACCTTCCGAGGAAAAAGAGGACTACGAGCATAACAAAAATGGCAGCATACATCAGTGTCTCAGTGAGGTTATTGATTGAGCCCTGGATGAATTCTGATGTATCAAATATTTTCTCTATGTGGATATCCGGAGGCAACCCCTTATTGAGCCTGGTTATCTCACGGTCGACATCACGGCATATCTGTACGGAGTTTGCCCCCGACATCTTCTGAACAAACATTGTCATGCCCCGTTCACCGTCAATTTTCGAGACGAGCTTGGTCTCGCGTATGGTGTCATTGACCGTGGCTACATCTCTCAGAAAGATATTGTTTCCGTTGTAGTTTCCGACCACGATGTTTGCTATCATGTCACTCTCAGCAAACTCACCCTGTATCCTTATCGGGTAATCGGTCCTGCCCATCTCCATATAACCGGCCGGCATATTAAGGTTTTCCGCCCTGAGCACATTGCCAATCTGCTCAATGGTCAGGTTATAGGCTTCCATGCGTCTGGGATCAACCTCAACGTATATCTCCCTGCCGGGCACCCCCGACAGACCTACATTACCCACACCGTCGATACGGTTGAGCGGGTTGACAATCTTCTCATCAAGGATCTTCTCCAGCCCCTTGTAGCTCTCATTGGCAGTGATGGCGTAGAAGATGATAGGCATCATGCTGGAGTTGAACTTGAAGATAGTCGGGTCTTC
>JAVEYS010000026.1:0-33990 GCA_034003345.1 Bacteroidales bacterium | reverse complement strand
TCCAGGCAAAGAAGAAGAAGGTCCAGTCAATGTAATCGACAAGTTGTCTGATGCTTACCGGTCCTGCGTTGATCACTCCGGGCATAGCGGGTGCCGGCATAGGCTTACCTGTCACGTGTGCATTCTCCCTTGCAGCCTCCAGGGTGATCAGCCTCCTTTCCCTCCTCGTAGCCTCATGATCGCTCCTGAGCTTCTCATATCTCTCCCTGAGCGAACTGCCCAGGGAACCATCGGAGGCTGCCAGTCCGGACATCACAGGTACGGCCCTGGAGGCATCCTTCACGTGAACAGTGCTGTAGGAATAGACAGGAGCGATCCTGACTGCGGTATGTATCTCCGAGGTGGTTGCCCCGCCAATCAAAAGTGGCGTCTTCATCCCTCTCTCCTCCATCAGGGAGGCTATATGCACCATCTCTTCCAGCGAGGGGGTTATCAGTCCTGAGAGCCCTATGAAATCAACGTTCTCTTTCTGTGCAGTGTCAAGTATCTTCTCTGCCGGTACCATCACTCCGAGATCTATAACCTCGTAGTTGTTGCATGAGAGGATAACACCCACAATATTTTTCCCGATGTCATGTACATCGCCTTTGACCGTTGCCAGCAGCACCTTTCCTGCCGATGATGCTTCACCGGTCTTCATCTCCGTCTCGATGAAAGGTGTCAGGCGTGCCACAGCTTTCTTCATCACCCTGGCACTCTTCACCACCTGGGGCAGAAACATACGTCCTGACCCGAACAGGTCGCCCACCTCGTTCATGCCGTCCATCAGGGGACCCTCAATGACCCTGAGGGCCCTGTCATATCCGGGACGTGCCTCCTCGACATCATCCTCTATATATGTGTCAATACCATTGACCAGTGCGTATCTGATACGGCTGATCACATCGCCATCTCTCCAGGCAGCATGCCTGATGATCTCCTCCTGCTTCGTCTCTTTGAGGCCCGAGGCATAGTGAAGAAGCCTGTCCGTTGCGTCCCTCCTCCTGTTCATCACCACATCCTCTGTCAGCTGTAGCAGATCAGGTTCGATGGAGGTATAGACCTTCAGCAGTCCGGGATTGACAATACCCATATCCATGCCAGCCCTGATGGCATGATAGAGGAAGACGGCATGCATAGCCTCCCTCACTATATCGTTACCGCGGAAGGAGAATGACAGGTTGCTTACCCCGCCGCTCACCCTGGCATAGGGCAGATGGGCCTTGATATACTCGGTGCACTTTATGTAATCGACGGCATAGTTATTATGCTCCTCTATCCCTGTGGCTATGGCCAGCACGTTAGGGTCAATTATTATATCTTCAGGCGGAAAGTCCGCCTTCTCCGTCAGCAGCCTGTACGACCGTTCGGCCACTGCCTTTCTCTTCTCAAGGGTGTCTGCCTGACCACGCTCGTCAAAGAGCATCACCACGGCGGCTGCACCGTAACGGCGTATGAGATGAGCCTTCCTGAGAAAATCCTCCTCCCCCTCTTTCAGGCTGATGGAGTTGACAACGGGTTTGCCCTGTATGCACTGCAGCCCGGCCTCTATCACCTCCCACTTGGAGGAGTCGACCATGATAGGCAGCTTTGCTATGTCAGGCTCGCTCATGAGCAGGTAGATGAATCGCCTCATCATCGCAGCACCATCTATCATAGCATCATCCATGCATATGTCTATGACCTGCGCGCCACTCTCCACCTGGTCACGGGCCACGTCAAGAGCCGCCTGAAAATTACCTTCACGTATAAGCCTCGCGAATTTCAGTGAGCCGGAGACATTGGTGCGCTCACCTATGTTGATGAAGTTGGTGTCAGGCCTGATAACAAGGGGCTCAAGGCCGGCCAGGGAGGTATTGCGTCTTCTCTCCGGCACCACCCTGGGTGGCTGGCCGGCGGCCAGTGAAGCGATGACCTTTATATGATCGGGGGTGGTGCCACAGCAGCCTCCGATGATGTTCACCCAGCCGTTCTGCATAAAACCGTTGATGATGTTACCCATGTATTCGGCCGACTGATCATACCCGCCAAACTGGTTTGGCAGTCCGGCGTTAGGGTGGGCAGAGACATGAAAGGGAGCTTTGGCTGACAGCTCCTCCATGAATGGCCTGAGCTGTTCTGCACCCAGAGCGCAGTTAAGTCCTATGCTGAGCAACGGATAGTGTGACATGGTTATCAGGAAGGCTTCAAGCGTCTGACCGGTGAGCGTGCGGCCGCTGGCATCAGTGATAGTGCCTGAGACCATTACCGGAATATCAATGCCCCTCTCCGCTAAAACACCGCTGATGGCAAAGAGTGCAGCCTTGGCATTCAGCCCGTCAAAAACCGTCTCAACAAGAATGATGTCGGCCCCACCGTCAATCAGTCCCCTCACCTGCTCACCGTAAGCCTCCGCCAGCTCACTGAAGGTGACCATGCGTACCCCGGGATCACTAACATCAGAAGACATTGACGCCGTGCGGTTGGTGGGTCCCACCGATCCTGCTACCCAGGCTTCACGGCCTGTCTCTTTATGATATTCAGCTACCGCTTCCTGTGCCAGCCTGGCGGCTGCCACGTTCAGGTCATACACATGTTGCTCCATGCCATAATCGGCCATGGAGATACTGTTGGCGTTGAAGGTGTTGGTGCTGATGATATCAGCTCCAGCCCTCAGGTAGTCAAGATGGATACTACGGATGATGCCGGGCTGTGTCACCGACAGCAGGTCGTTGTTACCCTTCAGCAACTGAGCATGGGTGGCAAACAAAGAGCCACGGTACTGCTCCTCCGTAAGCCTGTGACGCTGTATCATGGTACCCATGGCTCCGTCAAGAACCAGGATCCTCTCAGCCAATGCCTCTGTAACAGATCTCTTCAATATACCTGATTTATTATTAATGCAAAAGTACCTCAAAGCGATGATAAATGAAAATCAACGGTCTCTATTCCACCGGCAGTATGCGGTTTGCAAACAGTGAGGCTATCTTGTTCAGTGCCGGAGGAAGCCGTCTGCCATGTGGCTTAATCGACCTGCCGGATCTGATAATGGCAGTGACAATCCCTGCTATCATGCCGGCGTCAGAGGGTTCATCACGACTAACAACTGCGTCGCCCCGTGTGCAGAAAAGCTGGCGGCCATCTGCGGTGATCACTTTATACACGCGGTGAACCACAAACCCGCCATCGCGTCGCAGCGCAACAATGTCACCTGCTGACGGCATGCTACCCTTCAGCGGCTCTATCACCACCCTGTCACCCGGCCTGATGGCAGGCCACATGCTGTAACCACCGGTGGTGACAGTCACAGACCTCTCTTCATCAAGTATCGCCATTGCAGCTTCAGCTGCCAGTATCTTGCTGTCAGACTCTCTGGCAATAAGATAATCACGTATGCTCCTGTCAGGAACGAAGGCCAGCCTGCTCACCCTCACTGACGCCACCAATTCATCAACCGTTGCCGCCTGCTGCTCCGCCATCTCCCTGTTCCAGTTCTGCTGTATGCAGTTGGAGAGAACCATAGCCACCGCAGCAGCCCCAGTGACAGGCTCTGACACATTTGACCTGCCATGCCTGATAACCCACAGGTGGTCAAGTGCTGCGCTGCGAGGCTCATCATTACGGTAGACAGGCGTGCTGTGCATCATCCATCCCGCTGTCTCCTTCCTGATGATCATCCTGTCATCATGAATAACCCTGTCTCCGGCACTGTCAAATAATTTCGCAAGAGTGGTCTTGCCGCTGCCTGACCTGCCGGTGAAGAGCCACCCCTTTCCCCGGCATGACACCGCTGATCCGTGTATTATCAAATCACCTTTTATGGCTGAGAGAAAATAGAGCAGTAGTCCGTCAACAGGCCATGGCAGTGGGTCAATTATCTCCCCGTGTCTGTCAGCATACAATTTCCATGTCATCTGCCTGTGAGGAATCACAAGAACGGGGTTACGAACCGGATCTTTCAGGCAGACTGTTGCATAGGTTACACTGCTGTCTGACAGCACCTCCCAGAAGGGTTCACCCGTGCTCCTCACCCCTTCCGGGCTCTCTTCCATCAGTCTGGCATCAAAGACCCTTCTGGCATCCGCCGGCACTCCGCCCCTTCCGGGCAACACCTCCACAGTAAGCTCCGGCTCCTCACCGCCGGCGACAAGAAAGGCTGCAAAACGCTCATCAGGTTTAATGGTGACACCGTCACCGGACCGCAGGCGTATCCTCCTGTCTGCTATGATGAAATCTAAAGTCACTGATCTTTAAAATGAAGGAATTCCTGAATCTCTCTAAAGAAGTCCAGAGCATCTTTTTCGGCAATTGATCTCTCTACATCGAACTCTTCCACTATCTTTGCTGTTATATCACTGATGGCCCGTTTGCCGTCAATCAACTCCCAGATAAAAGCCCCGGTCTCAGTCAGTCTGTACAGTGAATCCATGTCGGCAATGTTGTCGGTAAGAGGTATCAGCAGAAACTCATCATTGATCCTGCGAAAAACCACCGACTGAGAATGCGCTGGTATTGAAGAGAGTAATATCATAATATTATAATCAACTCAAAGATAGCCAATTTCAACCTATCTTTGGAATAGTAAAATCAAGATTGAAATGTCAAGAAAAAAACAACCTGAAAAAGCAGGGATCGACCAGAAGAAACTAATAGAGCTCATTACCAGGGCGATGGCTAAAAATCCCAGGCAGCCGCTTAACTACAGGCAATTATCCTCACGGCTGCAGATAACCGAAAAAGAAGAGAAGAAGGCTCTTTCCGAAGCACTCTCCAAAATGAAGAAGGAGGGTCTTGCCGAGGAGAGAGGACAGGGCAAATATCTCCTTAAGGCTGTGGGCGGTTATATCACCGGCACTATTGACCTTACAAAATTCGGTTATGCCTTCGTCATCTCCGATGAACTGGAAGAGGATGTCTTTGTTGCTGCGCGTAATCTCAACACAGCCCTTCACGGCGACAAGGTGAAGGTGGTGCTCTATGCACGCCACAAGGGCAAGAGACATGAAGGAGAGGTGGTTGAGATCATCACCCGTTCACGTGCCTCTTTTGTTGGTACAATAGAGCTTACACCAAACTTCGCCTTCCTGATACCCGACAACAAGAACATGCCTTTTGACCTCTTCATCCCGCTAACAAAGCTCAACGGGGCAAAACAGGGACAGAAGGCTGTTGCCAGGATGATTGAATGGGACCAGCGGTCACGCAACCCCATGGGTGAGATAACAGAGGTCCTCGGCAATCCCGGCGAGAATGACACCGAGATGCACGCCATTCTTGCAGAGTTTGGCCTCCCGAATAAATTTGATCCGGAGGTCGAAGCCTCAGCACTGAAGATAGATGCTGAGATCACCAAAGAGGATATTGCTGCCAGGCGTGACTTCCGCGATGTGCCTACCTTCACCATAGACCCTGAAGACGCCAAAGACTTCGATGACGCACTGTCATTCAATAAACTTCCAAATGGCAATATGGAGGTTGGAATACATATAGCCGATGTCACCCATTATGTCAGGACCGGGTCACTGATCGATAAGGTGGCGCAGGAGAGAGCCACCTCCGTCTATCTGGTTGACAGAACAATACCCATGCTGCCGGAGAGACTGTCAAACCATATCTGCTCGCTGAATCCATTGGAAGACAAGCTGACCTATTCAGCCGTCTTCGAGCTCGACAGTAAAGGCAACGTTGTCAGTGAATGGTTCGGTCGTACGGTCATCAGATCAGACAGACGGTTCTCCTATTCCGGGGCCCAGCAGGTTATTGATACCGGCGAGGGTGACATGAAGGAGCAGCTCCTTACCCTCCACAACCTGGCACAGATGCTTCGTAGCCGGCGTTTTGCATCAGGCTCTTTCGCTTTTGAGCGCCTTGAGGTGAAATTCAACCTCAGCGAGACAGGCATACCACTGGGTATACTCTTCCGCGAATTCGGTACCGCCAACCAGCTCATTGAGGAGTTCATGCTGCTGGCAAACAGGCGTGTTGCAGAATATGTTGGCAAAAAACTCAAAGGAAAGACCTTCGTCTACCGTATACATGACAAGCCCAATTCTGAAAAACTGAGCTCATTCAGCTATTTCATCAAGAGGTTTGGTTATCAGATCGACACTGAGAATATCAAGGGACTCCCCGCCGCCATGAACAAGCTTATGGATGACGTCTCGGGAAAGAAGGAACAGAATTTGATTGAGACCCTCGCCCTGCGGTCAATGGCCAAGGCCGTCTACTCAACAGACAACATAGGCCATTACGGTCTTGCCTTCAGTCATTACACACACTTCACCTCTCCTATCAGGCGGTATCCTGATATGATGGTACACCGTCTCCTGACAAAATACCTGGAGGGTCAGCCTGGCCGTGACAAGGATAAATATGCCAAGCTGTGTGAACACTCATCAAAGATGGAGCGACTGGCCACCGATGCCGAAAGAGCATCAATAAAATACAAGCAGGTGGAGTATATGAGTGACAAGATAGGTAAGGTGTTCGAGGGTGTAATCTCGGGTGTCACCGAATGGGGCATCTATGTGGAGATCATCGAGAACCAGTGCGAAGGGATGGTTGCCATCAGGGAGCTGCAGGATGATTATTTCGAGTACGACGAGGTGAACTATTGCATCCGTGGCAAACACTCCGGCAAGGTCTATATGCTTGGTGACAAGGTCAGTGTTGAGGTCGCCAGGGCCGACCTGCGTAAGAGGCAGCTCGATTACCGTCTTGCCTGATCACTCTCTATCAGCTCAAGCAGCTTAGTGAGTGCCTCTGTCTCCTCAACATTCTTGATTACGGCCTCGGTGCCGCGGTAGATATGCACCCTGCCTTCAGCAGCCCCCACATACCCGTAATCGGCTCCGGCCATCTCCCCGGGGCCGTTGACAACGCATCCCATGACCGCTATCTTCATCCCGGTAAGATGTGAGGTGGCATCCTTCACTCTGCGCACCGCCTCCTCCAGATTGAATTTCGTCCGTCCGCAGGTAGGGCATGAGATGTATCGTGTACGTGTGATCCTGGCCTCAGTGGCTTGTAGTATTGAGAAAGCCAGCCTGCGCAGCACCTCCCCCTGGAGAGCTCCTCTGTTTGTTATACAAAGAGCTGACGGATGGCGCGCTATGAAGAAGCGTCCCAGCAGTGCGGCAGCGTCAATACCCAACCTCTCCTGATCATCCTCCGCGAAGAGAGCGTTCAGCATGATATCATAAGCCTGTCTCTCATCAAGATGAGCGAGCTCCTCCGCCTGAACGGTAATCATCTGCCCCTGGTAAGGCTTACCCTGCTCATCAAGGAACACACCATCCTTCTCCGTAAACACCTGGGGCATATAACGTTCGCCTGCCTGCCTGAAGGGCAGGGGATGCGATGGGTTCCTGACCCTTCCGTCAGCCCCCGCTACTACCCTGATGATCTCCCTGGCCACGGGTATCTCCTTCTCCGGTGCTTCGGAGAGTGATACCCTGACAGTGTCACCGATACCCTCAGCCAGCAGCATACCCGTGCCGGCAGCGGAGATGATCCTCCCCTCTTCACCCTCCCCGGCCTCGGTGATGCCCAGATGAACAGGATAATGCATATCATGATCCTCCATCATCCTGACAAGCATGCGGTTTGCTTCAACCATAACACGTGTGTCTGACGACTTCATTGAGACCACCAGGTTACAGAAGCCTTCATCCTTGAAGATCTTCAGGAACTCGACAGCCGACACAGCCATCCCTTCAGGAGTGTTGCCGTAACGTGTCATGATACGGTCTGACAGGGAGCCGTGGTTGACACCTATACGTATGGCCGTGCCATACTCCGAACATGTCTGTATAAGAGGCAACAACCGCTCTCTGACGCGTTCAATCTCAGACATATATTCGCTCTCAGAGAGCTCCTGCCTGATGAATGAGGCCCGCTTATCGGCATAATTACCGGGGTTGATACGTACCTTTTCCACTATGCGGGCAGCAACCACGGCAGCAGCATGATTGAAATGTATGTCAGCGCATAGTGGCGTCTTAAAACCTGCCCTGCGTAACTCTCTTTTGATATTTGTCAGGTTCTCCGCCTCCCTGACACCCTGTGCTGTAAGCCTCACCAGCTCGCCACCCGCCTCGATGATGCGGATGCACTGGCTGACACTGGCGTCCGTGTCAAGGGTGTCAGTGGTTGTCATGCTCTGAACACGCACAGGGAGATCACCTCCCATGCTCAGACTCCCTATGCTGATTATCTCTGATCTGTATGACATCGCTGTCAGGCCGTTATCTCCCAGTCGTAACCCTCCTTGCGGTCCTTCACCGTGATGCCGAGCTCGCTCAGCCTGTCGCGTATGCGGTCCGAGACGCCCCACTCTTTCCTCGCCTTGGCCTCCTGCCTCATGTCAAGCAACAGTGTCAGCACACCGGCAAGCCTGTCATTGCCATCCGATTCCTCCGCCTTCAGGCCAAAGAGATCATGGATGAATATCCTGAACAGCTCTGAGAGAGAACTGATATCTTCTCCCGTCAGCTTCTCCTTTCCATCATTCACAAGATTGATGATCCTCACAGCGTCAAAAAGATGAGCTATGGCTACCGGCGTGTTCATATCATCATTCATGGCCTCATAACAGCTGTTGCTTATGCCGGTGATGTCAACAGTGGATATGTCCGATGGCACAAGGCCCTTAAGGGTCTTCTCTGCATTCATGAGCTTTTGCAACCCCAGTGACGCTGCCAGCAGCGCTTCGTTGCTGAAATCGAGCGTGCTGCGGTACTGCGCCTGGAGCATGAAGAAGCGTATTGTCATGGGAGAGTAAGCCCTCAGCAGCAGCTTGTGCGATCCGGAAAACATCTCTTCCAGGGTGATGAAGTTGCCCAGTGACCGCGCCATCTTCTGACCGTTGATGGTGACCATATTATTATGCACCCAGTACTTTACGGGAGGATGACCCTGTGATGCCGTGCTCTGGGCTATCTCGCACTCGTGATGGGGGAAGATCAGATCCATCCCTCCTCCGTGGATATCAAAGGTCTCACCAAGGTATTTGGTGCTCATTACCGAGCACTCAAGATGCCACCCGGGAAACCCTTCACTCCATTTCGAGGGCCAGTGCATGATGTGTCCGGGAGAGGCTTTCTTCCAGAGGGCGAAGTCAAACTGTCCCCTCTTCTCATCCTGGCCCTCCAATGCACGGCTATTGGCACGCATATCCTCAAGGACCCTTCCCGAAAGGATCCCATAAGAATATTTGCCATCATACTTATCAACATCAAAATAGACTGAACCATTAGCCTCATAGGCATACCCGTTTTCTATCAGTCTCTCAATCAGCTGCTGCTGCTCTATGATATGCCCTGTGGCACGCGGCTCTATAGACGGCGGCAGCGTGTTGAGCCTCTCCATCGCTGCATGGAAGCTGTTCATATACTTCTGTACTACCTCCATCGGCTCAAGATGCTCTTGCCGTGCCTTGCGGGTTATCTTGTCCTCCCCCGTTTCATCGGTCTCATTCTCCAGATGACCTACATCGGTTATATTACGCACATAACGGACACTATACCCCAGATGCATCAGGTACCTGTATAAAAGGTCAAAAGTAACGGCCGGACGTGCATGGCCGAGATGAGCTTCACTGTAAACCGTCGGCCCGCAGACATACATGCCGGCAAAAGGAGGAGCCAGCGGCTCAAACAGCTCCTTTCTGCGGGTAAGTGTATTGTATAGATAAAACTTGCTTTTCATTCTAAAGGCTCTTTATACAAAAGTAATGCTTTTGAGGTAACAGTGCGGAAAGGGATAACAGAAAACTGCCCCGGACAAGTGGAGCCCGGGGCAGCGCAGCTGCAGAGAATGCAGCTGCCTGAGCAAATAGCGACAAATCATGCAGCGAGACAACGCTTACCCAGCGCCATTTGCCATGCGGAATTATTCAGAAAATGATTACAAACAAGTAGCTTCCATTTTGTCATGTTTTTACTACACTTCTAAAAAACTGACAAGACATTGACTAAAATATAAAGTTTGACTGAAGTAAATTTAAGAAATTATTTTCTTAATAACCAAATAAAAAATGAATTTATTTAGGAATATTTTTCTTTTTATGTCAGTCATTCTGACTTTTAGCCGCCGGAAGACCTAAAAGCCATGCCAGCTTACCCAGCCGGTGAGGATAATAAAGTAATGCTAAAAGTGTTGATCTGCACCCGTATCTGCGCTTCATGAAATCAACCGAAGGGAAGATATCGCCAAGGATGAATATCATCTTCTTCCTGAAGCTGTTCATCGATCTGATATTCGAAGTGAACATCGCACGCTGGCTGACGGGCATGACCGATCCCGGATACATCAGTTCATGCATGAACCGGCCGGCTCTCCTCTCCTCATCACTCCCGGGCAGGGCTCTCATCACTGACGGAATCTGCAATCCCCAGACCTGTTCCATAATGGTCATTACCGCCCTCACTTCTCTGCTTATACCCGCCTGTTCGGCTGCCGCCGGCAAAGTGTCATTGATGATGCGGCCGCCGTATTTTTTCAGAAGGAGATATATGTCTGACCAGAGCCTTAACTGAAACTCGCCTTTTACCTCATGCTTTCGGATATGGCTTACCAGGCCCAGAAAGGCTGTTAAGGGTGCCAGCACATATAAAACAGTGCCACCCTCGGTTATCTCCTCGGACTCCTCAACAGCCCTGTTAACCATCTCCTCAGAACCCGGGCCGAAGAGCCTGTAGTGCAGATCCACTGACACTCCTCCCCTGTGCAGCTCAGGAAGGTGATTGCCGAGATCAAGGACAATATGCCTGTATATGGGCGATTTCATTGGCATAGAAATAAAACCCTCCCTGACAAGAATATCTCTTGCTCTCAGTGCGTTCCCCGGGGCAACCAGCAGATCGGCATCGCTCATCTGCCGGAGCCCTCTTGAGCCATAGACCATATGCTCCAGTGCAAGCCCCTTGAGCAGTACAACCCTTATACCCTCTTCCTCAAGCATCTTAGCCACACCGTCGGCAACACTGGAGATATACGCCACCCTGGCTATAGATTTGACCCTCAATCCTTCAAGAATGATACGCTCTGGCTCCGGCACCTTATCTTCAAGGGAGAGATCACGGATATTCTGCCAGATCAGGGCAGCGACACCATGCCTTATCGCCAGGATGGTGAATAACTTCCATCCGGAGAATTTAGAGACCCCTGCCACTATCTGTCTCTTCTCATCGTCAAGGAATTCAACCCTGCTGAGCAGGAGAATCAGCCTGACGGCCCTTTCATGGTCATCGTTCTCAGCCATTACCTGTACATCGATTTCTGCCTGTTGAACATCGAACTGTACCTGCCTCCTGTAGCCATCAGTTCATCATGGCTCCCCTCTTCGGCAATCCGTCCATGCTCGAGCACAATGATCCTGTCGGCATCCCTGACATTGGAGAGACGGTGGCTGATGAAGATGCATGTTCGTCGGTCAGTGATCCGCCCCAGGTCAGAGAATATCTCATATTCAGAGTCTGCATCAAGCGATGAGGCGGGTTCATCCAGTATCAGAACAGGAGCCTCACGGTATATCGCCCTGGCAATAGCCAGCTTCTGCCATTCGCCCCAGCTCAGCTCCCGCCCTCCCTCAGTATGATGACCCAGCTGTGTCTCATAACCCGTGGGAAGCGATTCAAGAATCTTATTAATCCCTGCATTTGCGGCAGCACTCCTCACCCTGCCCGCATCAGCCCCTCCGTCGGCACTGCCTAACCCTATGTTGTCTCCGGCGCTAAGGTAATAGAGCATGAAGTTTTGAAAGACCACTGAGAATACCTTTCTGTATGCTACCGGATGGAGGTTACTGACATCCACCCCGTTGACCCTGATACAGCCACTGTCAGGGTCATAAAGCCTGCACAGTAGCTTGACCAGTGTGGTCTTGCCCGACCCGTTGGGACCCACAATTGCTATCTTTTCTCCCTTCTCTATCCTCAGGCTGATATCGTCAAGGGCCGGTTGACGGGCACCGGGATAGGTAAAGCTCAGTCCTTCCACCGTAATATCCCTGAACAACTCTGCCTCCGGAGGAATAGCTTCACCTGCCATATCGTCCTTCATGTCAAGGAACAGGAACAGATCCTGTAGAAAGAGTCTGTTCTCTGCCAGACCCGAATACCCGGATATAGCATCACGCAGGTAAACCAGTGCCTGTCTGAAAGCAACAAGATACATAGCCAGATCACCGGCGGTGATCTTCGAATTCATGTATGACACAGTAGCATATACCAACACACCGGCAAAAGCTGCCACACGTACCACCGAAGCAATGCTCTCAGCTATGGAGTTCTTTCTTACAGCAGCTATCTCCGGCTCCCGGGAAGCCCGGAAATGCTTCCTGAACAGTCTTTCAAAATATCCTCCCAGGTCAAAGAGCCTCACCTCTCTTGCCGGTTTCTCTCCCGTCAGCAACCAGCTAAAATAGGCAGCCTGGCGTGTGTCAGCTGTTGCTTTCTTTCTCGTTTCATAAAGCCTTGAAGAGTTGAGTACCCTGATCCACAGAACAGGTATGAACACAAAAGCGAGAACTGCCAGTGGGATGAGGCCGAAATTTCTGAGCACATACCCCATGGCTATGAAGGAAATGATGCCTCGTAAAAGAAGGATGAGGTCAGCAACCATTGCGGCGGGCCTCCATGAGATGTCCCTGGCTGCCCTCTCCAGACGGTCATGGAAGGCAGGATCCTCGAAAAACCTCAAGCCCAGACCTGATGAATGATCGTGTATAAGTGATGAGATATATCCCTCCAGCAGGTAGGAATGCCTCCTTGCAATATACTGGCCGGCATAAGAAAGCAGATCATCTGCAAGGAGTGCCAGTGCCATTGCAGCTATCAGCCATATGATGCCTGACAGGGATGATACTCCGGGCTCCCCGGCCACACCTGTGATCCTGTCAACATAATACCGTAACAGGATAACTGCCACCAGGGGGAGGAAAGCTCTGATTGTCAGGATTATTACGCTTAGCACTGTCTCCTTCCCTGAGCTGTCGGTCAGAAGCTTCAGCGCACGCCTGAGACTATTTTTTTGCAGTTGCATTCAAACCGTGATATTCACAAAGATAGCAAGAAGAGATGTTAAAAACCTTGTGGGCATTGTTCTTATAATTACAATTTTAAGCTTGACAGACCAATCTATATGCTTACTTTTGTGATAAATGACAACTTCTGCTTGTTCAAATTGTTATATTATGAAACATCCGTTTTCCCAATAACACAACAGGGCTTGAGAGTGCGGCAAAGTAAAGCTCAATAGTAATAGGATCAATAACATGGATGTTCCGTCATACAACAGGAATAAAGTTTCTAATGATGAAACCTTTGAACAGCAGTAGCGTTATAATATTTTAAAGACCAGTCATGAAGAGAGCGATTCTGTCATTAACCATTTTATGTCTCATTGTGTTTGAGTCGATGGCGCAGATCACTGGTAGCGGGACCATTGCCAGCCCATACCGTGGCATAAATGCCGGCGACTTTACAATAAGCGGTATCAAGTATTTTGACAGTAATCTGGGAGTTTCGGCCGGGACACTTAAACTTCAGCCGGGAACAAGGCTGATATCCACAAATAAATATGCCTGTATAATTATCAGTGGTACAGGCTCTATTGATGCCAGGGGTGCTTCCTACAACAGCATAACTATCAGTGCCGACACTGACATTGACGGCTTGATTGGAGAAACAAGCGACTTCTGGGGAAACATTTCTATAACATCAACAGGATCAGGCACATTTGACTATTGCACCATAGAGAATGGCCGGCGTACCCGATTCCAGTACCTGGGAGGCGCAATTTATATCGGCTCAGGCTCAGTATCAATAAACCACAGCATCATAAGAAACAGTTCAGCTTATTATGGTGGAGGCATATATGCCAATGCGGGAACGTCACCAACAATAACAAACACTCTCATCTACAACAATACATCCACTTATAATGGAGGCGCCATTTACATGGCGGCTGGTTCCTCACCGGTGATCTCCTCCTCTCTCTTCAGAAATAACAAGGCAAGCTCAACCACATTAAAGGGCGGTGCTATTGCGGTGTACTCTGCCACCCCTGTTATCGTCAACTCCACGATAGTATACAGTGAATCGTCTGCAACAGACGGCCGCTCAATATATCTTGAAGACTCTCCCGACGCCACGATTGTCAACACAGTTATCTGGGGCGGGTCATCACACATTGGACTCTCCGGCACCCCTTCATCTGTCTTTGACTACTGCGCTATTGAAGGAGAAAGTTATACCGGATGCCTTAATCTCAACAGCAGCAACACTGCCTCCGACGGTCCTAACTTCACCGACCCCGGGGCCGGACTTTTCACGCTGACATACCTATCTCCCCTGCGTGACAGCGGAACAGACAGCTACCCTGGTATCAGCATCCCAGCTACTGACTTCATAGGGTCAGGACGAGTATATGTGACTGATATGGGAGCCTATGAGATGATTTACAGCCGCTGGCATGGCGGAACAACGGCCTGGGGCACCAGTACCAACTGGGATGGAGGATTTGTTCCCGGATCAAGGAATATTGTCATACCCTCAGGTATCTCTACATACCCTGTCAGCTCACCCGGACCAACCTTTACACTTAGCTCAGGACTGGAGATGATCATTGAGCCGGGTGCTCAGGCAACATTCACATCACTCACCAATAACGGAACCATAGAGCTCCACTCAGATGAATCAGCTATAGCATCACTGATCACAGACAGCTACTCCGGAACCGGAGGAAATATCAATGTAGACCTCTACCTCACTGGCTCATCTGCTTCAGAACTGTGGCATTATATCACAGCCCCGGTTACTGTATCAAAAACTGTCTTTACCAGTATTGAACCTGACCTGCTTGCAAGTTATGACGAGAGCAAAGTTCTTACCGATGTTATTGACGGATGGCAATGGCACGACGGTTATGAAGGCACCACCTCCTTCGAACAGCTTGAAGCCCGAAAGGGATACGATGTATCTGTCTCCGAAAACACAACCATGGTCTTCCAGAACCTTAAGTCTCTGACCACCAGTATCGGCACGATAAACCTCCCCTTCAGCGGATCGGGAGGCGACACCACTATCCACGGTTATTCGCTCCTCGGTAACTCACTCACCTGCGGTATAAACTGGGATATGATCTCAGTCTCTGATGCCGATTATGTAAGGGATGCATATTATATCCGGACCGCTACCGGTGAGGAGGCATCATATGTTGACAATGTGAGCACCAACGGAGCTACGGCTCACATAGCGCCGCTGCAGGGTTTCTTCGTAAAAACAAGGGCTGAGGGAACATCCCTTACTATACCTGCCGCTGCCCGTGAGCATAACGCAGCGCCAAGGTTCAAATCGGCACAGACGATACCTCTTATCAGGCTGACACTCTCCTCAGCCACATCACGCGATGAGATGGTTGTCAGGTTCGAGCCGAAAGCCACAATGAATTTCGATCGTGAATATGATGCAGGTAAGCTGTTCACTCATACAAGTACCGGCGTTAAGATATTCTCTGTCATGAGAGGTGAAGATTACTCCATAAACTCGATCCCCTGGCCCGGGAGAAAGATCTCAATCCCCCTTACCGTCATTATCCCGGAGACAGGAACAGTTAAAATCAGCAGAAGCCAGTTGCAGGCCATCAGTAATTACAATATCGTGCTCACTGACCGTATTGCGGGCAGGAACATTGACCTCACAGAACTCTCCGGGTATTCCTTCTCAGCAGTAGCAGGGACTCTTACCGACCGCTTCACACTGACAATATCACCCGTTGAGAAAGCGGTTCCGGCAATACCTGAAAAGGAAACCGAAGTCACAGGCAGCTCACTTAAGATCTACTCCGCCACTGGAAGGGTCTGCATCCTGCCACAGGGGAACGAGTGGAGCGATGCCGGTGCTAAGGTCAGGATATTCGATATCACAGGGAGGATGATCATGGCATCAAACGACGAGAGCTTAAATTCCGGAGAGCTTAAGGAATATTTCCCGTCATCAGGCGGCGGACTGCTTATCGTGGAGGTTATAACCGGGGGAAAGAGATATCTGGAAAAGGTGGTACTGACAAAATAAATATTACCGGAGACACTGAACAGTGCCGGTTGAAAAATGTTTAAATAGGTATAAATCAAATATATTATATTTGAGGCGCAATAGCAGTCAGTCAATGAAGGGGAGAAAACGAAGATATATCAGGCCTGCGGTGATCCGGATTGAGCTTGATAACTCAATATCTCTGGTAATGATGACGTCCGCTCCGCCTCACCCCCCCAGGAGAGGTAGCGGCGACAGTCAGCCTGACAGTCCGTTCGCTTCCCCATTCTCTGACAAACCATTCAGCTAAAAAAAACATAGAGCCGTTGTACCAGACGGCTCTTTCTCTTCTACCGCTCCGGCAAGTTTTCAATATGGGATCGTAATCTGTATATCCCTTAACGGACAGAGGCGCCCACGAAGGGCGCCTCTGTCATTGTTATGGCAATAAATATGCTTATCAATGGAGCAGGGTTATGTCACCTGCTTTCTTGTAAGGCCTTCCGTTGGCATACTTGCCCTCCACAAGCCATACATAGACACCCTGTCCACAGAGCTTGCCCTTATAGTAACCGTTCCAGGGCTTGTTGATGTCAAAGGTCTCAAAGATGAGCGTACCCCACCTGTTGAAGATCTGCAGGTGATATTCAAGCACCGTCTCCCTGATGGGCGGGAAGAAGAACATATCCATAGCCTCACCGCTGGTTGGCAGCTCATCTATCTCTATCGGCCCTTCTGAATTGGGCTTGAAGACCGTGGCAAAGATCAGTTCACCAAAGGGTTCCACAGTGACAGCTGGCGACTTCACATAGGTGTCATAGCAGCCGTTCGAAGAGTAGGCATGAAGCGTTATGTCATAGATGCCCTCAGTAGTGTACTTGTGGTATGGATCGCGCAGATGAGAGGTGTCACCATCACCAAACTCCCAGATAAAACTGTCACCGCCATCAGTGAGGTTGAACAGCCTCACCTCCTCATCGTTAACATAGACCTTCGCAGGCGATACCTCGAAGTAGGCCAGTGGTGAAGGATAGACATTCACTATCCTTGATCTGGTGTCAGACCCACCCGGACCGGTAACCGTCAGGGTGATCTGGAAGGTACCTGACTGGACATACGTATAATTGGGATTCATCGCATTCGATGTGTGCCCGTCACCAAAGTCCCAGTAATAACCTGTACCGTATAGCGAGGTGTTGTTAGGCGATATGCTCCATGGCGCACAGCCGGAAGGTATCTCGTCAAACTCCGCTATAGGAGGCGTGGGAAGTATCCTTACGGTATGCATCACATCATCCGTACAGATACCGTTGCTGACCGTGAGAACCACATCGTAGTCGCCCGGGGCGGCATAAGTATGCACAGGAGACATATCCGCAGAGGTGTTGCCGTCATCAAAGGTCCACAGCCAGCTCCAGTTACCTGTATTGGTATTGTTAGTGAAGTTGACCGTTGCTGCCGGATAGGTCTGCGATGCCGGTGCTGCAATAAAGGCAGGCACAGGTGTCGGGTACACTACCACCGGAATAGTCGTCTCACTGATACATCCGAAGAACGATATCGTCATCAGCTTGACATTGTAGGTCACAGGATTAACATCCGGGTTATAATATATATGACTGATGACATTCGATCCGGACTCCTGGTTGCCGTCACCGTAGGTCCATGAAAAACTGATTGCGCCCGGTAATGTTGAGAACATCACGCTCTCCCCGGAACAGATAGTATCATCACTCATGGTGAAGTCGGACATTATCTCCGGGTAAACAGTGATGTTGTTCTCCATTGATGAGAGACAGCCGTTGGCCGACGTGACTTCCAGCCTGACAGTGTAATAGGCCAGTGATGACTCCGGATTCGGATAGATATGTGTCGGGTTGACATCGGTGGATGTCTGTCCATCGCCGAAGTTCCACAGTAACGACGTATAACCGGTCGATCCGTTGGTGAAGTTCACCGTCAGCGGCTGACAGCCCGAAGGAGTATCAACAGTAAACATTGCGACAGGCTTCTCGACCTCAATAACCAGTGTGTCAAGCCCGACACAGCTCTTGCTGTCAGTCACCATGTAGATCAGCCTGTAATAACCTGCCATTGAGGTATTGAAGACCGGGTTCTCGATGTTGTACTGGCTTAGCGGGCCGATATCTCCGAACCACCTGTGTGTTGAGTAGGTCAGTGATCCTCCTGCCGGGTTGCCGTGCAGCTGCGTGGGCACACCACCGCAGACAAGCAATGTGTCAACCGCGGCTATCTGTGCCGTAGGCGGTGCATTGACAGTAAGCAGGGCCTCACGCGTGTAGTATAACCCGCACGGACCGGTGATCTCAAGCCTGTAATGCCAGCCGTTCATGGATGTGACGGCCGTCATGATCACCAGCTGAGACGTCTGGGTGCCCTGGTACAGGGCTCCGTCGCTCAGGTTGGTCCATCCTGACCCGCTGTTGACCTGCCATACCGTTGTCTCTCCTGCACCGGTGCTGAACACCTGCGAGTAGAAGATGACACTGGACCGGTCACACACCTCCGCATCAGCCGGCTCAGAAATAATCGAAGGCTCCATGTACACTCTCAGGGGAGCGAATGAGCTGGTGACAGGAGGCAGACAGGTACCTGAAACAACCGCCCTCACGAGATAACCGTTCATCGACAGATCGAGGTTGTGTATTGTTAGATCAGGCGTAGTGGTTCCTGTATAGGTACCGTCATCCGTCACATCGACAAAACCCGCTCCGCTGTTGACCTGCCACTGGTAGACCAGGTTGGTTCCTGCAGCCACCACACTGTAGGTGGCATTACCTCCGGGGCAACCCCTGAACTCATCAGGATGGTCAGAGAGCTCCGGAGCAGTGTTAACGGTGAGCACGGCCTCAGAGGAGACCAGATCGGCTGAACAGTCACTCCCGATAACCACATGGTAACGCGTGCCGTTCATGCTGCGTGAAGGACCGAAGACCATGAGGGTAGGCGTGGTGACGCCCAGATAGATGCCCGTATTGGTAAGGTCAGTCCATGTGCCGCCGGCAAAGGTCTGCCACTGGTAAGTGAGATTGGCACCTTCAGCAAGAGCAGTGAAGCTGGCAGTCATGAACTCGCATATAGCTGAGTCTGCCGGCTGTGTGTTGATGATGGTCTCAATGGAGACATCAAGCTGCACGGTCTGTGATATTGCCTTGGGAGCACACGTGCCCTGAATCTCAACACGGTAACGGTAGTTATCGTAGGTCCTGGGAACGTTGGTCAGTGTCAGCATATTCGAGAGAGCGCCAGTGTAAACACCTCCGTCACTTATGGCATTGAACCCGCTTACCCCCGTATCGACGTACCACTGGTAGGTCAGGCCCGTGCCCTGTGCCGAAACGGTGAACGCAGTGTTGGTATTCTCGCATATAGCCATAGCAACTGGCTGCGCAAGGATCTCAGGAGCAAAGTTGACCGTCAGCAAAGCGGCTGACGATGTGTCGGGCGGCAGGCATGTGCCTGACACTATCACCCTGAACATATCACCGCTCATCATCCTGTTCGTGCCGTTAACCTTGAGATTCATCGTCGAGACCCCGAAATAGGTTGCTGTCTCGGTGAGGTTGCTCCAGCTGGTGCCTCCGTCAATGCTGCGCTGCCATCTGTAGGTTGCGCCTGTGGTGACACCCGCGTTAACAATGAAGTCGGCAATGGCATACTCACAGATGACAACATCATCAGGCTGATCGGTGATCTCCGGCAGCTCGTTGACAGTAAGGAAGGCAGGCATCGAGGTGACGCTTGAACCGCAGCTGCTGCTGACAATAGCCCTGTAGGCCGTGTTGTTGTCGGCAGTGGCCGTTACGGCAATGGTATACGTGGCAGCTGTGGCACCGATTATCGGTGTCCAGGTGACAGCACCGTCACTGCTGATCTCCCACTGGTAAGTAGGATTGGTGGTCAGACCGGCGCTGACGGTGAATGATGCCGGTGCTCCTTCACAGAGAGTGACGCTGGCCGGATGCTGGGTTATCTCAGCCTGGCGTGTGACAGTGAGGGTGACAGGCACTGATTCTACATAAGGTGTACACGTACCTGATACCCTAACCATATATTGATATCCCGACATAATCTCCAGGGCACTCACCACCGTGAGGGTGTCCGTCTTGGCTCCCTGGTAACGGGCTCCCGTGGCAGTCGTCCATCCACTGCCGGTATTGACATACCACTGGTAGAGCGCGTTGGTTGTGACGCCGGCATCAACGGTGAAGACAGCATCCTCGCCGGAACAGAGTGTCACAGATGCAGGCTGGCCAATTATCTCAGGCTTCTCCCTTACCGTAAGAGACACCGTATCCGAAATAACAGCCATGGGACAGTCACCTGAAATCTCAGCCTGGTACATGTAACCGTCCATGGCAGTCACTGCCGTCACGCTGAGTGAGGCACCGGTCTCACCAGCCAACAGCGTCATGCCGGAACCGGTATCAACGTACCACTGGTATTGCGGGTTGGTGGTCAATCCGGCACTGGTGACAAAGGTGGCAATGTCATCCTCGCAGACAGTAGCATTGACCGGCTGAAGAACGATCTCGGGCACAACCTTCACATCAATGGTGGCGGAGCCCGTCAGATCAGCATGCGGGGCTGAGACAAAGCATCCTTTGCTGTCCGTGATTGAGGATATGGTATAGGTTGTCGTTGCTGTCGGATTGACTGTTATCGGATTCCCGCTTACATAGTTCGCTACCGTGGTGCCGTCACTGAGTACCACCGTGAAATCTGTCGCACCCGTCGTTATCGTTACTGTCAGTGTAGCAGGGTCACCCGGACAGACAAAGCCTGTGCCGGCTATGGAAGCCACGGGTAGCGGATTGACAGTCACAATGACCGTGTCACTGTACGCAGGATCACATGCTGCCGAGTTGACGCGGCGACGGAAATGGGTTGTCTGCAGTATCCCTGAGGGAGGATCGTATGATGCTGTCGTTGCACCTGATACGTTACCCCAGCTGGAGCCGCCATCAAGGCTGCGCTCCCACTGGATCAGTATCACTGCCGGTCCGCCGGAAGGAGGAGTGACCTCAGTCAGGGCTGCCGGGTTACCCAGATAGCATACCTCCTGCGTGCCGGCTATTGCTCCGGGCACAAGTGGCAGCGGCTGCGTAATGATTATCGAAGCCTGGGCAGAGCATCCGTTGGCGTCTGTAACACCTGCAGTGATGGTTCCGGCAGCAGCACCGGTAAACGAGACCTGCGTACCTGTTATGGTAGCCGTCGCGCCGGTGTCGTCACTCAAAACACTCAGACTGTACGGAGCAGTACCACCCGAGACGGTGAATGAACCTGTGGCGGTGGCGTCACCGTAACATGCAAGCACAACATCAGGTGTCTTGCCAAGGGTCAGCACCGCCGGCTCAAGAAGAACAACAGAGGTGACAGAAGTACAGTTATTGGCATCGGTAACAGTGATATTATATGTACCGGCTACCAGGCCGCTTATGTCTTCAGTTGCTGAAGTGAACCCGGAAGGTCCCGTCCATGCGTATGTGTAAGGAGCTTCACCACCGGTGACACCGAGATCAATGGCGCCGTCAGAAGCACCGTTGCAGGTTATGTTGTAACCTCCTGCATATACAGCCGGCGTCGTGGTGAGAGCTATCGGGGGATTGACAGTTATGGTCACCTGGTCAGTTGCAGTACAGCCGTTCCTGTCAGTTATGATGACAGTATAGGTTGTTGTCGCACCTGGTTTGGCAACGGGACTCTTGACATTGGTGTAGTTGAGCCCTGCCGCCGGTGACCAGTTGTAGGTATAGTCACCTGAGAGCAGCAGCTCGCCGCCTGCACCCGTAGCCGTCAGAGTGGCAACAGATGAGGGGCATGCCCCTATGATATAATCATCAGCCGTGGCAGTGACGGTCAGGTCAGGCGCCACATTGACCTGCACCTGCGCTGTGGTGGTACATCCGTTGGAATCGGTGACCAGAACAGTATAGAGCGTAGATACGGCCGGTTTGGCTGTAGGGTTGGCCCTGGTGGCATCGTCAAGCGTCATCGCATTGTCCCACAGGTAAGTGTATGCGCCTTCACCACCGGTGACGGTGGTGCTCAGGTGAGCAAAGGAGGTCGGGCAGGCACCTATCGGGTCATCATCAACAGCAGCCGTAGCAACAAGAGGCGGAGCGATGTTGATGGTCACATTCGCGCTGACGGTACAGCCGTTGGCATCGGTGACAGTGACTGTATAGGTGGTGTTGACAGCAGGCTTGGCAACAGGACTCTTGACTGTTGCATCACTGAGTGTTGCTGCCGGAGTCCAGCTGTACAGATAAGGCATCTCACCACCGGTGACGCTGACATCAAGGGTGGAAGTTGAGAGCAGACAATCACCAATAAGGTAGTCTGTGGCTGTGGCAATGGCGGTGAGAGGCGGACGTACCTCCACGGCTACAGTGTTTGTAGCCGTACAGCCGTTGGCATCAGTGACAGTGACAGTGTAGGTAGTCGTTGACGCAGGCTTGGCAACAGGATTGGGTATATTGACAGCACTCAGTCCTGCTGAGGGGGCCCAGCTCCACAGGTAACCGCCGGTGGCAAGCTCTTCGCCGCCGCTGGCGGTGGCAGTAAGCTGCGCTACAGAGGTCGGGCAGGTGCTGAGGATATCGTCATCAGCTGTGACGCTGACAGTAAGGAGAGGCTGTACGGTGATGGTGATATCATCCGTTGCCTGACAGCCGTTGGCGTCAGTCACCGTGACAGTGTAGGTGGTGGTGACAGCAGGCTTGGCGACAGGATTGCTCACATTCGGGTTATTGAGGCCCGCAACCGGCAACCAGCTATAGGTAAAGGCGGCTTCACCACCGGTGACTGTGACGGTAATATTGGATCGTGATGACGGACAGGTGCCGATGATAAGGTCATCAGCAGTAGCCGTGGCAATAAGATCAGGAAGCACCGTCACCGTTACCGGCGCAGTGGTCGTACATCCATTGTTGTCGGTCACCGTCACGGTATAGGTTGTTGTGACGGCAGGCTTGGCAACAGGATTCTTTATCAGTGGATCACTGAGATCTGTAACAGGCAACCAGCTGTAGGTGTAACCCGGCTCACCTCCTGTGACAATAACGTCAAGAGTGCTCGTTGAAGAAGGGCAGGTTCCTATGTTCGGATCACTTGCCGTGGCCGTGGCTGATAACACAGGTGCTACCGTGATGGTCAGTGACGATGTTGCCGTACATCCGTTGACATCAGTGACGAGAACAGTGTATGTTGTTGTCACAGCCGGTTTGGCGACAGGGTTGGAAATATTTACATCACTAAGCCCTGTTGCCGGTGACCACAGGTAAGTATATGCCGGTTCACCGCCGGATGCTGTGGCAGTAAGCTGTGCGTCGGAGACAGGACAGGTACCTATATTATAATCATCAGCGGTGACGGTGACATTCAGCACCGGAGCAACAGCAACAGTTACGTTGGCTGTGGTCTGGCAAGCGTTGGCGTCAGTCACTGTGACGGTATAGGTGGTTGTGACTGCCGGCTTGGCTGTCGGTGTCTTGCTGTTAGGATCACTGAGTCCTGCCACAGGAGACCAGAGATAGATGTATCCCGGCTCTCCTCCTGCGGCCGTCACTTCAAGATGGGCTACCGAGGTAGGACAGGTACCTATGGTACCGTCATCAACGGTGGCAGTGGCTGTAAGGTCAGGAGCCACCGTAACGGTGACAGTGGCCGTGGCTGTACAGCCGTTGTTGTCGGTGACGGTAACGGTATAGGTGGTCGTGACTGCGGGCTTGGCAAGCGGCGTCTGGATGGCAGGGTTATCAAGGCCTGCCACAGGCAACCAGCTGTATGTGTAACCGGGCTCGCCGCCGAGGGCCACAGCATTGAGTGTGGTGGTGCTCGTCGCGCAGGTGCCTATGAGTGGATCAGCTGCCGTAGCAGTGACAGTTAAGGCAGAGACGACCGTGATGGTGATATCCCTTGAGATAGAACAGCCATTCTGGTCTGTCACGGTAAGGGTGTAAGTCGTGGTAGCTGCCGGTTTGGCCGTCGGGTTGGGATCGGTGTCACTGCTGAGACCGGCTGCCGGGGTCCACAGGTAGGTGTACCCGGGCTCACCGCCACCGGCGGTTGAGGTGATATGTGCCACCGAGGTAGGACAGGTGCCTATGGAGCTGTCATCAACGGTCAGGCTGAGCGTAAGGGCCGGCCGTACGGTGATGAGTACGTTGGATGTGGCGGTACAGCCATTGGCATCGGTGACGGTAACCGTATAGGTGGTTGTGACTGCCGGCTTGGCTGTCGGCGTCTGGATGTTGTTGTCATCGAGGCCGGTCAGAGGCGTCCACTTGTAGGTGTAGGGTGCCTCACCCCCGGTAACGGTAGCATCAAGATGCGATACCGATGTCAGGCAGGTGCCGATGAACATATCATCGGCTGTAGCATTGACAGTAAGGACAGGAGCGACATTGACAACAATGCTGGCCTGTTCAGTACAGCCATTGGCGTCAGTGACAGTGACAGTATAGGTTGTGGTGACACCCGGCTTGGCCGTAGGGTTGGCCATGGTGGCATCATTGAGAGATGCTGCGTTATCCCACAGGTATGTGTAACCGCCTTCACCGCCGGTGGCAGTGGCACTAAGGTGAGCCACCGAAGAGGGACAGGTACCTATCAGGTTGTCATCAACAGTGACTGTCACAACCAGTGCCGGGGCAACATTGACAGTGACATTGGCCGTAGCAATACAGCCGTTGGCATCCGTTACGGTTACAGCGTATACGGTTGTGGCGGCAGGCTTGGCGATGGGATCCTGTATGACTGCCGATGAGAGGCCTGCGACAGGTAGCCAGCTGAAGCTGTAAGGAGCCTCTCCGCCGTTGACGTTGACATGTAGCTGGGTATTTGACGTCGCACATGCACCGATGAGGTTGTCATCGGCATAAGCCACTGCCGTAAGAACGGGAGCAACATTTACCGTTACCGAACCCGTTTTGATACATCCATTGGCATCAGTGACAGTGACGGTATAGGTAGTCGTTGAGGCAGGTGTGGCAACAGGATTGGCAATATTTGCTGCGCTGAGGCCTGCAGCCGGCGACCAGCTGTACAGATATCCGCCGACAGGTGCAACACCTCCGGCGACTGTTGCAGTGAGCTGTGCACTGGAGCAGGTCCCTATGAGACTGTCATCAGTCGTCACACCGACTGTCAGTGCGGTTGGCTGGGTAAGGGTCCATGAGCCACCTGTCGTACAGCCGTTGGCGTCAGTGACAGTGAGGTTGTAGGTCCCCGCTGCCAGACCGCTCTGGTTCGAGGCACCGGCGGTAAGGCTGCTGCCGTCAGGCGTCGACCATGCATACAGGTATGGTGCAACACCACCGGTGACAGTTGTGCTGATAGTACCCGTGTGACCTCCGAAACAGTTGATATTATGACTCCCCTCTATACTCAGAGAGAGAGTGGCTGTCACACCGAGAGCCGGTGGTGCAGTAACAGTGATGGTTGCTTCGGCAGTGCATAAGTGAGCATCGGTGACCCGGACAGTAATGATGCCTGCACCGGCATTGGTTACTGCTGCCGAAGAGGCAGCCGGCGTCACTGTGGCAATAGGAGTGTTTACCAGCTCGGTAAAGACGTAAGGCGGGGTGCCTCCGGCAGCAGTGAAGCTGCCTGTTCCATTGGCATCGCCGTTACATTGAAGTACTATATCACCTGATTTTGAGAGAGTGAGTACCGTCGGCTGGGTAAGGGTGATATTGCCGTTAGCTGTACATCCCTTGCTGTCGGTCACCGTGACCGCATAATAACCTGCCTGTAGACCTGATACATCCTCTGTTCCAGCACTATATCCGCCCGGACCGGTCCATGCAAAACTGAACGGGGCCGTTCCGGCACTGACAGTAAGATCGATAGCCCCGCTGTTGTCTCCGAAACAAAGCAGGTTTGTGCCTGACAGGGTCAGTACCGGTCTCGGGTTGATGGTGATGACAGCAGCTCCTGAGATTGCCCCCAGGCAGCCATGGTCATCATTCATTGAGGTTATGGTATAGGTGGTAGTCGATGCCGGCGTAACCGTAGCAGTATAAATCATCGAAGGATGATTTGTTACGGTAACAGGTGTCGTTCCGTCGGTATAGATAAAGTCATACGGTGCAGTGCCTGTAAGGTTGATCGTAATGACTGCAGACCCTCCTGAACAGGTTTCCGTCGTGCCGCTGATGGTTGCTGTGGGCACCGGGTAAAATGATACCGCAGCATTGCCAATACCTGTGTTTGTACAGTTGCTTGCGTCGGTGACGCTTGTAATAGTATAACTGCCGGCGGTGTTTACATTAAAGGTATACGGACTTGCAACAATGTTTATGGCAGGCTGGTCAGCGCCGTTGATGGCATAGACCACGCTCCACGGAGCCGTTCCTGTAAGGGTGATGTTTATCGGATGATTGCCTTCAGCACAAATTGTTCCGCTGTTGCTAATTATAGCAGTAGGCAGTGGCCGCACGGTCACAGGCAGAGGAGTATGATTGGTGATACATCCTGCGGCATTGACCTCGCGCACGGTGATGCTTCCGCTGATGGTGCCAAAGGTAACAGTTATCGAAGCAGCCGATGGATCACCTATGAGGGCTGCCCCGGTCGGGAGAGTCCAGGTGTATGTTGACCCGGCATTGTTCGGGACAGAGTAACCTGCAGTCTCAAGAGCACATACAACATCATCTCCGGTCACAACGGATATAGGAGAAGGAGCTATGACATCCACGTCAAAGGTGCCGGCAACACCGGTACAGAAGTAACTGTTGGTCTCTGTCACAGTAATGGTCCCGCTGCCGGCTGATGCGGCGGCAGTGACTATTATGGCGTTCGAGTTAGCGTCAAAGGTCTTGGTGCCTACGGTCCCCGGCACGGTCCAGGTGTATGATGAGCCCGGATGCAGTGGAACCATATAGACGACGCCTGCCTGGTTGGTACAGAGGAGGTCGTCTCCTGTGATCACAGGAGCGGCAGGCTCAGGATTGACAGTGATCACCACATCACGGGGAGTGCCTGCACAGCTGAATGAGCTCGTCGGCGTTACCGTGTATGTGGCTGTAATGGGTGTCACACCGTAGTTTACAAAGGTATCTGTTATATGCGGTGTGCCTGCCGGATCAGCTGCCAGACCAGCTACGGCTGTACCCTGCGTTGACCCGTCTGACATGACAGGTAAACCCCAGCTGAAAGTGCTGCCCGCCGGTGTGTTGATGGGTACCAGTAATATCTCTTTTGCTGTTGGTACACTGGAGCATACTATATCTGTCTGCCCCGGCAGTATCACCGGCTGCGGCCTGACAGTGACAATCACGTTGACCCAGTCACCTATACATGTAGCCCCGAAGACGGGCCTGATGTGATAGGTCACTGTCTTGTTAACACCTGTCTCATTGGTGAAGCGGTCACTGGCAAGGTAATTGGGGTCGACAATCCCCGGTGCGGCAACAGCGTTGCCAACGGCGGCTACAAGACCTGCCTCAACAGTTATCAGATCGATGTCATATGTCGTTGCCGGCGACGAGGTGGCGGCAACAGCCATGACCAGTCCCGTGGGAACGGCACTGCAGGCAAACATGTTAAGGTTGCCCAGCACAGGCTGCGATCCTACAGTAACAACAATATCCCTTGGCTGACCTGTACAGCCGTTATAAACAGGAGTAACCGTATAAGTGGCAGTCTCTGCTCCACCCGAGGTGTTGACAAATGTATCGGTCATGTCAGCAGATGACGGCGTGCTTCTTGCCGTCCCTCCGGTAAGGCCTCCGGTAAGCACCGGTGCAGGCCAGGTGAAGGTGACATTGTCTCCCGGGTTGACAAAATTGTCAAGGAGGATTTTGTGTGTAAGCGTCTCTCCTGAACAGACAGGTACCGACTGGTCCGAAATCACCGGTTCAGGCTTGATGTTGACAACTACATCCTGAACATTACTGCAGCCATTTGCAATAAGGGTGAACCTGTATGTAACAGGAATTGGAGCCGATGTCAGGTTTCTCAGCGTCTCATTAATAGCATTTGTACTACCTGAGGTCGGGCCTGCCGGTGTAATGTCTGTTATCGAAGCCCTGTCCCAGCTGAATGATGTGCCGGCAACCGTTGAGGCTGCCGTATATGTGAACGGAGTATTGCTGCACACAGCGGTAGGTGTAAGTGTAGTGCTGAGGGCCGGAATAGGATGGACGGTTACACTTACAGGATATGCCGGACTGATGCAACCAGTGGAATTGTTGCTGACCGTCAGGTTGGCTGTATAGGTGTTTGCTGCTGCTGCTGCCGGGACAACCAGGGTGATCGGACTGGCTGGCAGCACGGCATTAACGATATCCACGAAACCGGCAGAATTGGCTGCGGCACTATAGTCAACACTATACCGGTCGGGACTGTTGGTTGCTCCACCATAGCTCAGGCTTGCGCTGGTAACACCACGACATACTGCAGGATTGGCCCCTGGTACAATTGTTGGAATGGGGTTTACGGTTACTGAAACAGGATATGCTGCACTGACGCATCCGGTACTGTTATTGCTGACCGTCAGGCTGCCTGAGTATACCCCCGGTGCTGCTGCACCAGCTGGTACAACAAGAACGATGGGGCTGGCAGGAAGAACAGCATTGACAACATCGGCAAATCCTGCTGTATTCGCTGCAGCATTATAATCTATACTGTATCTGTTTGGACTACCATGGGCACTGCCATATGGAAGATTTGCACTTGTTTCTCCCCTGCATACAGATGGATTCGCTCCGGGTGTAACCTCAGGAATTGCATTAACGGTAACAATGATGGAATATGTGGCACTAACACACCCTGTGGCACTGTTGCTGACGGTCAGACTTCCGGAATAATTGGCAGGGGCTGCTGCGGCTGCCGGAACAACAATTGTTATCGGACTGGCAGGCAATGGTGCATTAACCACATCAACAAAGCCTGCTGTATTGGCTGCTGCATTGAAGTCAATACTGTACAAGTCAGGACTTCCGGAGGGGCTGCTGTATGTCAGACTGGCACTTGTAGTACCGCTACATACGGCAGGATTGGCCCCTGGAGTGATCGCCGGAATAGGATTAACGGTAACACTGATCGGGTATACAGCGCTGACACAACCGGTGGCACTGTTGCTTACCGTCAGGTTTCCGGTATAGGTTGCTGTTGGCGCTCCGGCCGGTACCGTGAGTGTGATCGACCCTGCGGGTAACACCGCGGAAACAACATCAGCAAACCCTGCAGAGTTGGCTGCTACACTGTAATCAATACTGTACCTGTCAGGACTGCCCGTTGCCCCGGCATATGTCAGGGTTGCACCGGTGGTGCCCCTGCAAACCGCGGGATTCGTCCCGGGGGTGATAACCGGGATAGGATTTACATTAATAGTAACAGATTTAGGAATACCCGGGACGTCTATTCCACAAAAGTCTTTAGCCGAAGTCAGGTTATAGGTGTGGGGACCAACAGGCAGGATACCCAAATCAATATCAGTCCCCGAGACATAATTTGAGATAGGGGTGGCAGAGTACTCCGGGATGAGAATGGTATAGTCGGGTGCACCGCCGGAGATAGTCACTCTTATCGAACTTGCCGACCCGGCACACACATCAATGCCTGTAAAAGTAGCCCCTGTCGGAGAATCGCCAACCAATACTGTATATGCAGGGCTTGTCCCTGTGCATGAATTCGTGTTTGTATAAGTGACTGTCAGCGAACGTGTACCGGCAGTATTCCATGTGACAGAAACAGAGTTGGTACCGTTGCCGGAATTTATTGTCCCCCCGGCAGATACAACCCAGTTATAGCCGCTCATCCCGGCCTCAGTTGTGTAGGTATGTGTCGAAAAGAGACAGACAGATGAAGAACCGGAGATGGTAGGGACGGGCAGCGGGTTCACTGTTACTGTGGCACTGCCGGAAATGGAATAACTGCATGTCGGATTGGTAGTATACCTGACACTAACCAGATTATAAGTATATGTTCCGGCAGTGACCGTGGAGACACTCCTGGTATTGGTGGAATTTGCATTTACATCAATGGTCGTATTCGTTCCCCCGTTAATATTGTAGGTTATCCTTATGTTCAAAGCCATTGGATTGGTGAAGGTAATTAGAGGAGAAGGATCATTCTGGCAAACGGAGGTAGTACCGCTGACTGTTGCAGACGGTGTGGGACGCACAGTAATTGTTGTGGATCCGGATATGGAATGAGTACAGTTTGGAACAGTCTGGTATGAAACACTGACAAGATTATATACAAATGTTCCCGGAACCCCTGTAGGAGCAGCTACATTTCTGTATGTACTTGCATTCACATTTACGGTCTGATTGGCACCACCATTAATATTATACGTGATGGTTACCGGAAGGGTCTGGGGATTGGTAAAACGGACATTAGGCGATGAGGCGTCCTCGCAGACTGTCGTACCGCCACTGATTGTAGCCGTAGGAGTCGGCCTTACCGTAACCTGGATCACGTTACTGTAACTTGAGCAAGGTCCGGAAGTCACCCTTCGCCTGTACCACGTTGTCTGAGTAAGAGACCCCGGCGTATAACTCTGGTTAGTATATGTTCCTGAAGCATTACTGAATGGCCCCCCGGAACTGGATGTACTACTCTGCCATACAAAAGCATAAGTATTATCACCACCGGAAGGAGACGATCCGGTCAAAGGATTCGGGACTGAACCACTGCAGATCTCCTGGTCGGCAGAGATTGAATTGTTTGTGATGACAGGATAAATAGTCAGCAATACCTGCGCCGGAGGTCCGACACATAACAGACCTGTAACATCCTGATCAACAACATAATAATCATGCACACCAGGAGTGGTCTCCGGAGGAAGATATTGAGAGACATGATCCGCAACCAGGTTGGTCAAAGCTGCATCGGAGTACCAGTAAAATGCTCCGACAGCGGTACTGGTAACTCTTAAGGTTCTGTCACCCGATCCTTCACAGGTCGTCGCATCCTGTACATCCGGAGCAGGAGGAGCATCTACTATTACTATCCTCGCAGTAGCCGTTCTGGCGGTAACAGCATTGGGATTGGACTGACTTCCGTTCCATGGATTGCAGAAGTTCCAGTTCCTGACCGTCACCTCAAAATAGTCATTAGCTACCGTCCCGCCTGCAGGATAGGATAGAGGGAATGTTTGTTGAGAGCCTCCAACAGCGTTTAGCCCTGTTGATATAACAGGACCCTCAAAGTAGCCGCTGTTGGTGGAGTAGGGAGTAACAATGCTTCCATCCAATGGGTTGACATTCCACGAGTTGGGCATGGGTGCTCCAGTGGAAGTAGTGAGCTGAACCGGCGTTCCGTATACGTTGATAGTCACATTGGGGATACCCTGTGCAGCAAGCGCCGAGGTGTTGTAAACAAACTGCACATACCGTTCATAATAATTAGGCTTGGCTAAAGGAGGTAAGGTTGCTGACGTACATGCAAAGGTACTTGCATCCTGAAACGGAAAGTCAGCAAGTGGTTCTCCTTCACAGACCTCATATATGGGAGGAGTGATGGCGATGGCACCATCACCGTCATCATCAGTGTGCCAGTTGGCAAGAACCTGAACCTGGGTAAGGTCCACTACTGAATAAGTGCCATCCATCTCCGGATCTTCATAGAACCAGATCCTGGCAGTGTACTCGCAGTCATCATCTGACGGCAATGTAAAAGTATGTGATCTTGTCATCAACCAGTTAAATGGAGCATTGACATCCTTGGCTATTGTTATCTGGGTTGATGATGAATTATTAAAATAGTTCTGGGAACTTATAAGGTTACCTGCCTGATCCTCAAGCCTGAAGAGCATACGGAACCAGCCTGAGGGCGCTACGCCAAAACTGACTTCATACTGATATCTCACAACATACTGAGCGCCGGGGGCACAGTATTGAACTACACTCTGGCCGCTGGACGGACTTCCTACCAGCTGAGCCTTGACAGCACTCGAAAAAACAAAGAGCAGCAGGAGGGTTGCCATTAAATGCAAAGCAGAAAATCTCATGCTCCTAAACAAGATTAATCTGCCAGTCTGATTTGATTTTGCTATATGAGGAAATGGATCCCGGCTTTTCATGATTGTAGCTATTTATCCTTTAACGGTGAAAATCAGTGGTTCTGTATATTTAATCAGGACTAAAATGTAAGAAAAAAGGTTGCATGCTCCCATGCAACCTTTAGCGATTAATGAACAGAGTGTAAATACTTATCAATATTCATTACATAAAATGTGATAATTCCCCGCTACTAAGTAAATTTTTAGGGAAATTTTGCATGCTCATTTACTCTTTATCATAAAATATTTAACCTGGTTCTTCATATTCTGGCCCAGAAACTCTGCAATCCACTCCGGGAAACTGCCGCTCCACCGCTGAGGATGCAAGGTGATCATGAGCCGTGATGGCATAGCCTTGCAGTCAAGTGCATGCTTAATATCATACGTAGATCTGTAAAGGTGTCTGCTTCGGAGAGCGGCCCCCATGCTCGTCATTGACAGGGCACTCCCTGTAACTGGTTTTACCTTCCAGTTATTATAATAACCTTCCCTGGCAACCAAACCTTTATCCCTTATAGAAACAGAGTCTCCATCCCATCTTCTGCCGGTGTCAGTAAGATAAAGCAGATTGTCAAGATTTACATCAAAATATGGTTCAGCAACAATTCCTAAATCCCGGTAATCATAATATTTCCACAGCAGCCTGCTGTCCCATTTGCTTAAAGGACTTCCGTGCATGCATATTGTCTTAACAGGCACAATCTGCCTGATCATATTAAGATTTCCCCTGAAACTGTCCAGTGCGATTTTTACCAGTTCTTCCTCGTTCCGGATACCCGGCTTAAACCTCTTTTGTCTTTTGTCTTTTGTCTTTTTAACTGCATCCGTCAGATCTTCATAATGATACCCTATCTCATGTCCGAGACCGGCAATTTGCCTTATTACGGAAATGTCAAAGCTGTCAGGATGTGCCCTGAAATAATATGTCCCGCGAACACCCAGTCTGTTTTCAATTTCTGCCGTTTTAAGAGATTTCCCGGGCCTCCGGTCAACATCATGCCTGAGTATTACGGCATTGTCAGGCTGCATGGAGATATAGGACTCAAAGGGCATAAGGGAGTAACCCGAATCTTTCAGGGTTGAAATTAAAGCAGAAAATGTGCTGGTGGTGAAGTCCATCAGAGAAATCCGGATCCTTTAGCCCGGTGTGAGTTCAGTTAACAGCTAAAACCGTACTGAATGTTTTGTCGCCGGTTATTCTAAGTATGTAATTGCCACTCCTGATGCCTGTAAGATCGATTGTCAACTCATTCTCACCTTTTGTATTTACAGATCTGAGAAGTGTCCCCTGATAGTCAAACAGTTCTACCCTTGAGGACTGACAGTCGGGATCATGGAATCTGATTCCAACTCTCCCTGTTGCGGGATTAGGAAATATTGTAAACGGAATTTCCGCATTGTCATTCTTGTTTTCCCGGGCTCTATAATGAACGGGGGCCCAGTCATCCTGGCACTGGCCAATACAGTCACCATGAGCAAGATGAGCCCTCAGGGCATTCATCGAAACATAAATGGTATGACCTTTGTGGCATATAGCAACTTTCTTCCCCTTCTGATTATCACTAAAGGAGTAATGAAAGAAATTGACGCTCTTTGATGTATAATACCATGCTCCGTCACTCCAATTCTCAGTAAGGGTTCCGCTCTGTCTCCCGCAGTTGTCATAGACATAGCTGACCCTGCTTATGTTAACCCATTCATTGTACAGGTAATTTTGCCTTATCTGATAAGTTCTATGGCCATTATGGTCATACATGTATAACATCCGTGTAAGATATTCACCCGAGGGTAAAAGGCTCGCCACCCTCTCTTCCAGACGGTCATCAGCATCATAAAACAGGCTGTCTACCGAGAAATCAGTCCAGTCATTATTCTGCCAGTATTCCCGGTTATAATTAATATGCTGATTTTGACTGTTATATATATACCTGAATCTGTTCAGATATTGCCAGTGAT
>JAVEYS010000025.1:0-34241 GCA_034003345.1 Bacteroidales bacterium | reverse complement strand
GATATGCTCTGCAGGTTTCCCGCAATGGGATCACGAGCCCGCAGAGCGGGTGAGTAATCCCTCATGACCAGTGCATGAGTGAGTGATATGCTCTGCAGGTTTCCCGCAATGGGATCACGAGCCCGCAGAGCGGGTGAGTAATCCCTCTTTCTCCGCTGTTATCATCCATAGCCCACTACCTTGACTACATGCCATTATATGTGTTATCTTTGCATACTTAATTGCAGATATGAATAAGGAGGTCTCCCTCGATATTACCGAACCATCAACCCTGATGCCTTTCCTGCTTGCATCACTGAAGGATAAGAGCCGTGACAATATCAAGTCACTGCTGCGCAACAGGCAGGTGCTGGTGAATGGTAAACCGGTCACACAGTTTAATCTTCAGCTGAATCCCGGCGACCAGGTAGTCATCAGTCCTGTCAGGAAGGGTGAAGGGCTGATAGCCCGTAATATGCGAATCGTTTTCGAGGATGAATACCTGATCGTCATCGATAAGAATGCCGGTCTGCTCTCCATGGCCTCTGACAACGAAAAATACCTGACAGCATACAACATACTAAGCGGATATGTTAAAGGTCAGAAGCCATCAAACAGGATCTTCATCGTCCACCGTCTTGACCGTGACACCTCAGGGCTGATGATGTTCGCCCGCAGCGAGAAAGTGCAGAGCCTGCTGCAGCGCGAATGGAAGAAAAACGTCACCGCCCGCACGTATGTGGCCCTTGTCGAGGGGGAGGTCACCGAACCTGAGGGTGTGATCAAATCATATATTTACGAGAGCAAGTCTCTGGTGATGCACTCAACACATAACCCCAGCAGTGGCGACCTTGCAATCACACGGTTCAGAAAGCTGAAGAGCAATAAGGAGTACTCACTTCTGGAGATCACGCTGGAGACCGGCAAGAAGAACCAGATAAGACTGCATATGCAGGAGCTGGGTCACAACATTGCCGGAGACAAAAAATACGGCGCTACCACCAGTCCCATTGGCAGACTGGGGCTTCACGCCAGCGTGCTGGCATTCATCCACCCGGTGACGGGGAAAGAGCTGCGGTTTGAATCAAGAGTCCCGGCAAAGTTCCGAAGGATGGTCTGAGAAGCTGGAATCAACGCCTGTGGCCTCCGTTTGTTTCAGAAGGGCCAGAAGTTATTGTCATACCATATCTGCTCCCTCAGCTCCTTATCTATCCTCATGAGCCACTTATGATGCCCGGTCTCCCACTGAGCAAGCATATGGTACATAGCCCTCTCGTTCGGGTCAGTAGCTGACTCTGCCCGCCCAGAATAGAGCTCCACCGCTTTGGCCTCAAAATCCATCGCCGCGCTGATGGCTGCAGCTTCAAAGCCGGCAGCGCTGATCTGATCCTTCATCGCTTCTGTGAGGACCTGTCTTGTCACCTCATCGGAGGCAGTGCCGGCATCAGCGGCAATCTCATTAAAAACCTTATGCTTCTGATAATTTGAGAACTGTTTTGACAGAAAGAGGATATGCTGATCCTCCTCGTCGGCAATCAGAGAGAAGATCCTCCTGACAGCTTCGCTTTTTGTCATGGAGGCAATGTTGGTATAAAAGGCCTTGCCTCTCTGCTCAAGTAATATTGCCTCTTTCAGAATGTCAGTGGTGCTTTTTGTCTCCATCATTTTTCAGTTTGTGCAGGTGTTAATACCGGTTTAACAATTACACTGAGAATTTGTTCTGCTGGTTATTCTGTTACAATAGGATAGCGTATAAGATGTAAGATACTTGTTTTTTCTGTTATCTGCAATACCGAATAGCGTAATGCCAGGAGTCCTGACCCTGCCTGTCACCACTGGTGAAGTAATGACCTCAGGTTACAATATGCGGTCACTCCCACCATCTTTCTTTTCTGAGAATATAGAAAAAGAATTAAGAATTAAGAATTTGCGACTGTCCCGGCTTTATAGCCGATGATCACCGGTGCGCTCCGACAAGACGGAGTCCTGTGCAGCGGGGCAACAGACCTCAGGTCTCAGACCTTCAGACTAAAAGGTCTGCATCTCATACAGTTTCTTATATATACCTTCAGGGTTCCTTATCAGCTCTTCATGTGTGCCACACTCGGCTATCCGTCCCTCCTCCACTACGACAATCATGTCGGCATTCTGTATTGTTGACAGCCTGTGGGCTATTACAACGGAGGTACGGTTTTCCATCAGCTTCAGCATGGCATCCTGTACCAGACGTTCTGACTCCGTATCGAGGGCTGAGGTGGCCTCATCAAGGATGAGAATAGGCGGGTTGGCCATGATAGCCCTCGCGATGCTTATCCTCTGCCGCTGCCCCCCGCTGAGCTTATTACCTCCTTCACCCACGGTACTGCCGTAACCTTCAGTGGTCTCAAGGATGAAGTCATTTGCGTTGGCGATGGTGGCGGCCTTGATAACACTCTCACTGTCAGCCTCCCCGCTCAGGGCAAAAGATATATTACTACTGAAGGTGTCGTTGAACAGGATAGCTTGCTGGCTCACAATGCCCATCAGATGCCTGAGATCCCTGATGTTCACATCGCGCACGTCAATACCGTCAATGAATACTGCCCCTCTGTCAGGGTCAATGAAACGCGGGATCAGATCGGCCAATGTCGATTTACCTCCTCCGGAACGGCCTACCACAGCCACTGTCTGCCCCTTCTTTATCATAAGCGATATATCTTTCAGCACCGGCTCATGATCATAGGCAAACCATACATTCCTGAACTCAATACTATCCCTGAATTCCGTCAATGGTACAGCATCAGGCTTCTCCGTGATAGTCTCATCGGCATCCAGGACCTGATCGATCCTGTTGATGGAGGCCATACCCTTTTGTATGTTAAACCAGGCCGTTGAGATTGACTTGGCAGGCTGTATCATCTGAGAGAAGACCACCACAAATGCAATAAGTTTGTCCGGTGACATGTGACCGGTACCCTTAAGGGCAAGCATGCCTCCGTAATAGATTACCATCAGCAACACCAATGTTGACAGGAACTCACTCACAGGATGTGCCAGGTATGCCTTGCGTACCACCCTTCTGAATGTCTTGGTGTATTTGGTGTTTGCCTGACTGAACTGATCCGTCATCTTCTGTTCGGCATTGAATCCCTTGATAATGCGCAGGCCTGTAAGTGTCTCATCGAGCACTGACAGAAGCCGTCCGAGAGCCTGCTGACCTTTGAAGGAGGCGCTTCTGAGGGTACGGCTGATGCGGGCTATGGCCCAGCCACTCAGTGGCAGCATCACCAGGGCAAAGAGGGTGAGATGGGGACTGGTTACAATAAGGTATACCACAAAAATGATAATGGTAAAAGGGTCACGGAACATCATTGAGAGTGAGGCCATGACTGAGATCTCTATCTCCTGGACATCATTTGACACCCTGGTCATCAGGTCTCCCTTGCGTGCTTCGGAAAAGTATGACAACGGGAGTCTGAGTATCTTTAGATATATCTTGTTCCTCAGATCTCTGACAGTACCTGCCCTCAGTGCTGCCATGCAGTTGTTGGCCAGGAAAACCAGGAGGTTCTTAATGAAGCTGGCGATGGTGAAGAGTATCACAACCGTAAGCAGGGTCATCATCTCTCCATGTTTCTCTATTGAGGTAGAGAAGAACCAGTTTGCCCAGTCATTGATATATCTAATGGTGAAGGTGAAATGACCCGGATGGGGTGCCACTCCTACCCTGTTAAAAAGGATCTGCAGGAAGGGAACGATCAGTGTAAAGGTGAACAGTGCAAAGAATGCACTCAGAATGTTGTACCCCATGTTCTGCACCGCAAGCCATTTGTACGGCCTGAGATACTGCATGAGGATCTTTATGCTCTTCATAGTTAATTATCAGAAACCGGTATAATTGAATGGTGTGACAGCCTTCATCTCTTCCCTGACCGCTTCGCTCACCTCAAGAGTATCTATAAATTTCCGGATGGTCTCACCGGTGATTTTTTCATTTGTCCTTGTCAATGCCAGCAGGGCTTCATAGGGCCGGGGGAAGCCCTCCCTGCGCAAAATAGTCTGCATGGCCTCGGCCACTACCACCCAGTTATTCTCAAGGTCTCTTTTTATCTTATCATAGTTTACTATCAGCTTTGACAGTCCCTTTCTTACCGACTTCCAGGCTAACAGTGAATGTGCCATTGCGACCCCTGTGTTGCGTATCACCGTGGAGTCGGTCAGATCGCGTTGCAACCGTGACACCGGCAGCTTTGACGACAGGTGTCCGAGCAGGGCGTTGGCGACACCGAGATTTCCCTCCCCGTTCTCAAAGTCAATGGGATTAACCTTATGAGGCATTGCTGACGATCCTATCTCACCCTTTACTATCGTCTGCTTGAAATATTCGAGAGAGATATAGCTCCACATATCCCTGCAGAGATCGGTGATGATGGTGTTTATTCTGCTTAGGTTATCAAACATTGCGGCCAGCCCGTCATAGTGTTCTATCTGTGTGGTTGTCCGCTGTCTCTCCAGTCCGAGTCTCTCCTGTAAAAATTTGTTGGCAAAATCGGGCCAGTTGACTGAAGGGTATGCTACTTTATGAGCATTAAGATTTCCTGTTGCACCGCCAAACTTACCGCTGTATTTTGTTGCCATCAGCGTCATCAGCTGCTCGTCAAGCCTCTCAGCGAACACAGCCATCTCTTTGCCAAGCCTTGTCGGTGTGGCGGGCTGGCCATGTGTTCTTGCAAGCATGGGAGTGTCGGCCCACTCATCCGCCATCTTCCTGAGATCGTCACGCAAAGAGACCAGCATTGGTATCATGACCTCTCTCATGGAATCCCTGAGGGCCATCGGCATAGCAGTATTATTGATATCCTGTGAGGTAAGACCGAAGTGTACAAACTCGGACCATTTCTCAAGACCCATGGATGCTACCATCTCCTTGACGAAATACTCAACAGCCTTTACATCATGGTTGGTGACAGCCTCCTTTTGTTTTATCTTTTCAGCATCCGCCACTGAGAAGCTGCTGCTGAGAGTCTTCATCTCATGCTCTGTGCCGGCGGGGAAACCTGCAAACTGCGGCAGTCCGGCCTGCGAGAGAGCAATGAAGTACTCCGTCTCAACAAGAACGCGGTATCGCATTAGTCCGAACTCTGAATAATATGGCATTAACTCTGCCACCCGCTCACCGTAGCGACCATCAATTGGTGAAATAGCCTTTAAACGGTCCATGATATTTTTCTCACCCCTCTTTTATCTGTGATTCAAAAATCAAAAATACTATTTTGTACTGGTCTAAAAAAATTGAACCTTTGTAATTACCTGCATGACGACAAAAGAGATGGAAAAGATAAGGGTTTCAGCAGTCAAATATATTAACAGCTATCCGTTCATAATAGGCCTTCGCGACGGTGAGGTAGCTCCTATGATAGACCTCGAGGTATGCCATCCTTCGGAATGTGCTGACAGGCTTCTTGCAGGCGAGACGGATATTGGACTTATACCTGTTGCCATGCTAGCTTCGATGAAGGAGTACCATCTTGTGGGAGACTACTGTCTCAGCACCAATGGTGAGGTTCGTACCGTCCTTCTGGTGAGCAACACGCCTTTTGAGCAGATAAGGAGGATATTTCTTGATTTTCGTTCGAGGAGCTCGGTGACACTATGCCGAATTCTGGCAGCCAGGGCATGGCAGCGTAAGTTTGAGTGGCAGCCTGCGCCGGAGGAGTTTGACATCACGGCCATGAAGCATGGCGAAGCTGCTGTCATGATCGGCGACCGCTGCTTTGAGTACGCCCGCCTCTTTGATCTCAGGCTTGACCTGGGGCTGGAGTGGAAGAGGTATACAGGACTGCCCTTCGTATTCGCATGCTGGGTCTCTGTCAGACAGTTACCGGAACATTTTACTGCCCTCTTCAATAAGGCACTGGGTGAAGGACTGAACCGGAGGAATGAGGCAGTGGTCCTCCTTAAGGAGGGAGCAGCAGCCTCCCCTGAGGATGTAATATATTACCTTAACAACAATATCGATTTTCGTTTAGATGACCTTAAGAGAGAGGCGCTATCGAGATTCATTGATTATATAAAAGAACTAAAGCTAACCCCATGAATAAGATCATTGTCAAAATCATCACCCTGTTGTTCATCGCCTCGGTCACTGCCGGAGAAGTAATGCCGCAGACAGGCCCTGACACAACCGCACTGGTATATAAGATCAAGATAGACAAGATGATAGCGGCGCCACTGTGGCGGAGTGTAAAGAAGAGCTTCGTAGATGCTGACTCAGTGAAGGCCGACTTCATCCTCATTCATATGAACACCTATGGCGGTCAGGTTGATATTGCCGATTCTATCCGAACGATCATCCTTAATTACAAAAAGCCTGTGATGGTCTTCATAGACAACCAGGCCATCTCCGCCGGAGCATTGATATCTGTAGCTGCAGACAGTATATATATGCGTGCCGGCGCCAGTATAGGTGCGGCCACTGTTGTTGACCAGTCAGGGCAGAAGATGCCCGACAAATACCAGTCGTTCATGCGCGGCATGATGCGATCCACGGCTGAGGCCCACGGCAAGAAGCCCATAGTGAAGGAGGGCGACACAACATGGGTCTGGCACCGCGATCCGGAGATAGCCCAGGCGATGGTCGATCCCTCGATAGTGCTTAAAGGCATAGTTGATACCGGCCAGGTGCTTACCCTGACAACCCTTGAAGCCATAAAATACGGATTCTGCGAAGGGCAGGCTGAGACGGTGGATGATGTAATAAAAATGGCCGGCATAAAGAACTACACCATCCGGGAGCTGAAGTTCTCGGGAGTGGACAGAATCATCATATTCCTTGTCAACCCGGTTGTATCAGGACTTCTGATCATGCTGATTATCGGAGGTATCTACTTCGAGCTGCAATCGCCCGGAGTGGGGTTTCCCCTGGCAGCTGCCATTTTCGCTGCCCTGCTATACTTCGCCCCTCTTTATCTTGAAGGTATAGCAGCTAACTGGCACATAATGATATTCATCGTTGGAATCATCCTTCTGCTCGTGGAGATATTTGCGGTACCGGGCTTTGGCGTTACAGGTGTGCTGGGAGTGATAGGCATTGTCACGGGACTGGCTTTTGTCATGGTAGACAAGATAGTCTTCAGGTTCGGACCATCGGGTGATGGCGTGAGGGAGGTGGTGGCCGCCTTTGCCATAGTAGCCCTCGCCTCCGTGCTGTCATTCATTCTGTCACTCTGGCTCTCACAGAAGCTCTTTGCACCTAATCGCCTCTTCGGCAGTCTGGCCCTGGAGACATCGGTGAACCAGGCTGACGGGTTCGTAAGCTTTGACAAGGACAAGTTGCAGTCGCTCGTCGGAAGCCGGGGTACGGCACATACCGTACTGCGTCCGTCAGGAAAGGTGATTATTGGTGATGAGGTATACTCAGCTGTAGCTGAGACCGGATTCATTGCACGGGGAACGGAGATAACAGTCAGAAGAGAAGAGCAGGGCCAGCTTTATGTGGTGGCCACAGACAAAGGCTGACGGATCATGCAGTCAATGAGAGTGAGACCGTATCTAAAGGGTGATTTCCCGGGTATAATGGAGCTCTGGACGTCTACCGGCCTTAGCAGTCCTGAGCGCGGCGACGACGAGAAAACCATAGAACGCAGTATCGCCATGGGAGGAACACTGCTCGTATTATCCGATGAGGAAGCCGGCGGAGCAATAAGGGGAACCTCATGGCTTACCTTCGACGGACGCAGGCTCCACCTCCACCACTTTGGAATAGCCCCTGATTATCAGGGCAGAGGCCTCTCAGGTGAGCTGCTGGGAGAATCGCTTAAGTTTGTAAAGCTGAAGGGATATCAGGTTAAACTGGAGGTCCATCGTACAAATGAGATAGCTATTAAGCTTTATAAAAAAGCAGGTTTCAGGTATCTCGGTGATTACGATGTTTACATTATCAGAGACATACAATCATCTGAATTCTAAAATGTTAAAATAACCTTAAAGAGAGATTATTATTTCCCTGAACAATGTTTTTTTTAGTATATTTGAACAAATATATCCATCATAAATCATGGCACGAACGATTACGTTTTCACAGTTGAGACAGATCAAGGACCAGCTTCCTGACGGGAGTATCAGGAAGATAGCCGATGAACTTGACATGACAGAAGAGACCGTCAGGAATTATTTCGGAGGCTGGAACTTCGATCGTGGGCAGAGTGCCGGGATCCACATTGAGAAAGGACCCGAAGGGGGTATAGTCACTATAGATGATACTACAGTACTTGACCTTGCAGAAAGCATTCTGTCACACTAATTCAACCCTTTGAGGTAGGGGAAGGCAGAAGCTTTTACTTGTGCTTTTTTTCATATCAATAATGGCTCACGATTATATCAGGGAAGCCGAGAAGAGATACAGGAGCCTCCTTACCGAAGAGTGCAGGCAATTGTTCGCCGGCAAATCTATTCCATCTCACGATCATCATCATCATGAGCGTGTCTGGGCCAATGCCTCACTCCTGCTGGATCGTCTCTATGCAGCCGGAATGGTTTCTGACAGCAGGCTGGCCGTCAAGGCGATCATAGCAGTATTTTTTCATGACACGGGACTGACAGTAAACAGCGGCTCAGCCCACGGGAGAGAGAGCAGGCTCATCTGCAGCTCTTTCCTGAGGAGACATGATTTCGCGTCTGATGAGTGCAATGAGATTCTTGATGCCGTGGAGATACATGATAACAAGGAATACCCGGGGCTCTCCGACCCTGCCTCTCTGGCGGCGATAATCTCCGTCGCTGATGACATGGATGCCTTCGGAGAGACAGGCATTGAGAGGTATACAGAGATCTATGCCATGAGAGGTATCAGAGCTGAGGATATGCCTGGGTTCATCATCCCGAACGTAATATCGAGGTACAACCATCTTAAGTCAACCTATCACATGTTTCCTGACCTCGTGGAAGAGATGAGTATCAGGGCGGAAACTGTAACCAGCCATTTCACACGCCAACAAAAATGAGAAAACAACTGTTCACCACCATCCTTGCACTTCTGTTTGCCGCCTGTCTGGCAGCCCAGGAAAAAGATATCTCACCCTCACTGTGGTATGATGAGAACCACAGCTTAACATGGGAGGAGGCCATCAGTTACTACCAGGAGCTCGATAAGGCATACGACGAAGCCTCTCTCATAGAGATGGGTATGACAGATGCAGGCAGACCGCTGCATCTGTTCATCATCACGGACGACGGTGAGTTTGATCCGCAGGAGATACACAGAAAAGGAAAGACCATAGTGCTTATCAATAACGGGATACACCCTGGCGAGCCTGAAGGCATTGATGCCAGTGCCCGTTTTGCTGCTGACCTGCTGTCCAACAGGGATGGTATGAAAAAATATCTCCGTAACTGCACGGTGGTAATCATCCCGGTATATAACATCGGCGGTGCCCTCACACGCAGCCGCTACTGGCGAATAAACCAGAACGGTCCTGAAGAGAAGGGTGCCAGACGCAACACCAGGTTCCTGGACCTGAACCGCGACTTTGTAAAACAGGACTCGCGTGATGCACGCGCCTTTGCAGAGATATACAGGTATCTCGATCCCGATGTCTTCCTTGATACCCACACAACCAACGGGTCAGACCACCAGTTCACGGTGACGCTTATCGCCACCCAGCCGGAGAAGATGTACCCTGAGATGCAACAGTTCTTCCGTGACCGGATGCTCCCGGAGCTTTACAGCCGGATGAAAAACACACACAAGAATGAGATGGTGCCTTATGTACAGTATACTGACCGGGGTGAGATAAAAGCCATCATCGGTTTCGAGGAACATCCATATTACTCAACAGGCTACTCCGCTCTTTTCAACTCATTCGGCTTCATGACAGAGACGCATGTCTATAAACCTTACCCCGAGAGGGTCATGGGAACACTCCAGTTCATCACGGAACTGGTGAGATACAGCGCTCAGAACAACAAGGAGATCTTAAGGCTCAGGGCAGAGGCAAACCGCCGCACCAGGGAGGCAAAAGAATACGTGATAGACTGGGAACAGGACACCACCCGGTGGGATCTGATAGAATACCACGGGTACAGGTATGAAGATACCGTCACCCCAATAACAGGAAGAAAATCAGGCTTCTACAATCATGACAAACCCTATACTGACACCATAAAGTATTTTAACTATTTCAACCCCTCGGTCATAATAAAAGCACCGGAGGCATACATTGTGCCCTTTGCCTGGGAAGAGGTAACCGACCGTCTCCGTATTAACGGGGTGGAGATGTATCAGCTAAAGAGAGATACAACTCTTACTGTTGAGACCTATTATATTGACAGCTATGAGTCTGCTAAAAGAGCTACCCAGGGCCATTACTTCAACAGCAATGTAAAGATCAGACCAGTGATCCAGGAGATCGGCTATATGAAGGGAGACTATATCGTACCTCTGAATCAGAGATCGAACAATTACATTGTCACCATGCTTGAGCCTCAGAGCGAATCAGGTTTCTTTGCATGGAACTTCTTCGACTCATTTCTGGAGGGTCAGGACTGGTATTCAGTATGGGGTTTTGAGAGTCACCTAAAGGAACTGCTCGACCATGACGCCAGCCTCAGGGCTGCCTTTGAGAAGGCCCGTAGTGAAGACTCCAGGATGGCGGCAGATCCGGTTGTGCAGCTGCAGTGGCTCTATCAGAATACTCCGGCGTCAGAGCTCGAGAGGAGGACAAGGTTATATCCTGTTGGCAGACTGACAGACGCTTGTGATATGTTGAAAGGCAGCAACTGACGCGAAGAGACTCTCTGAGACAGCAAGAAGGCATATGGCAGCGCTTGCTCCCATGATTATCTGACAAAGAAATCGAGTACTATCTCTTTCCCGAGGCGGGCCACCAGGTTGTCTCCCTTATGCACGGGTCCCACTCCTGATGGTGTACCTGTATATATCATGTCACCAGTCTTAAGAGTGTAATACCTTGATACATAAGATATTATATCATCAAACCCAAAAATCAGATCTGAGGTATTACCCTCCTGTCTTAGTTCTCCGTTCACCTCAAGGGTGAAGCTGATATCAGAAGGGTCATTGAACTGATCTTTAGAGAGGAAGGTGCCCACAGGCGCCGAGCCGTCGAAGGTCTTTGAGAGCTCCCACGGGTGCCCGGCCAGTGAGAATTTATGCTGAAGATCGCGAGCCGTGAAGTCTATTCCAACTGTCAGTGCGTCATAATACCTGGCTGCGTATCTGGCTGCGACGCCCTTACCCAGTCTGGATATACGAAGTACTATTTCGGCCTCATACTGCACATCTTCTGAAAAGTCGGGAATAAAGAATGGCTTGTTCTTTTTGAGAATGGCAGAATCGGGTTTGAGGAAGATCATCGGTTCAGCAGGTACAGGCCTCTTCATCTCAGCCGCATGCTTTTTGTAATTAAGACCGACGCATATTATTTTCATCCTCTCTCAGGCTTTTCCGAACGAACGAACCTTGATAGCCGTGATCACCTGTTTGGTATTTAGCGGGAACTCGCCATTCATCATCCATGAATAATAGGAGGGCTCTTGCCTGAAGACCTGTTCAACGGGTTTACCCTTATGCTTACCGAAATTAAAGACCTCTGTGCCCTCGTCGTTGAAGACGATCCTTCCTGCCAGGTCGGCGTTATTATTGTAGGCACTGAAAGATGACAGTTTCTCAATATCATTCTCAAGGTCAGGGTATCTGTCGAGCTGTGCCTTGAGTATCTCATATGTTGCTGCTGTGTCTGCCTTCGCGCTGTGGGCATTCTCAAGTTCCATCTTGCAGTAGAACTTATATGCTGCGCTGAGTGTCCTCTGCTCCTTCTTGTGGAAGATGACCTGCACGTCAACATACCTGTGGCGTGCGGGGTTGAAATCAACATTCACCCTGAGGAACTCCTCGCAGAGGATAGGTATGTCAAATCTCATTGAGTTGAAGCCGGCAAGGTCACATCCTTCAATGAAGGAGGCTATCCTTCTGGCCACATCCTTGAAGCTTGGCTCATTTGCCACGTCAGCATCGGTGATGCCATGCACGCTTGTTGCCTCGGGAGAGATGGGTATACCGGGGTTGATTCTCAGTGTCAGCCACTCTTCGGCGTCGCCGGGCGACACTTTCAGAGCGGAGAACTCTACAATACGGTCAGAAGCGATACTGACCCCGGTGGTCTCGAGATCAAGGATGACCAGGGGTTTCTTGAGATTTAGCTCCATCGTGGCTGGTGTATCAGGCGTTGATCATCATTGGCATGAGAAGCATGAGGAGGTCCTCATCCTCATTGCCTGTCTCCGAGGGAAGAAAGAGACCTGCCCTCGTGGGGTCAGCAAGCTCAATGACAACATCCTGTGATGTAATATTAGAGAGTATCTCGATCAGGAAGACAGACTTGAACCCTATCTCCATGTCATCGCCCTCATAGAGGCACTTATGACGCTCGTATGCAGAGATAGAGAAGTCGACATCCTGTGCCGAGACGGTTATCTGGTTAGGTGTGAACTGCAGCTTGACAAGGTTACTGGCCTGGTTGGAGAAGACAGATACCCTGCGAAGGATGTTATATAACTCCAGCCTGTCTATGCGTACCTTGCGGGGGTTGTTCTTCGGGATGACGGAATTGTAGTTCGGGTAATTCCCTTCAACGAGGCGACAGACAACCTTATAGTCTGAGAGGATGAAGAATGCGTTCCTGTCGTCAAATTCAACTGAAACAACACCGCTCTCTTTCGGAAGAATATTTTTCAGAAGTGATGCAGGCTTCTTAGGCAGTATGAAGGAGGCTGTATCATCCGCTTTTGCGTCATTCCTCTGGTATCTCACCAGCTTGTGGGCATCGGAAGCCACAAAGGTCAGCTTCTCCGTTGAGGCCTCTACCAGAATGCCACCCATAACGGGACGAAGCTCATCATCAGCCGTAGCAAACAGTGTTCTGGATATTCCTGCAAGCAACAGCTCTGCCGGCAGATTGAAGCTGAACCGTTTCTCCTTCTTGATCACCGGAAGGACAGGAAAATCGATACCATTCTGTCCTACTATACTGTAGCGTCCGTTCTCCGAGTTAATGACAACAGCCATTGTCTCCGGGTTAATGTCGAAAGTGAGCGGCTGCTCTGAGAACTCCTTGAGAGTATCGAGCAGTATCCTGGCAGGCAGTGCTACCGTGCCGCTCCCGGTGATATTGTCAAGCCTCATCCGTGTGATGAGGGTCGACTCGAGGTCGGAAGCAGTGATCTCAAGATCATTGCCGCTAATATTGAATAGAAAATTATCAAGAATCGGAAGAGTATTCTTCGAACTGATCACTCTGCTTATTGCCTGCAAGTGGCCCAGTAGCTCTGTACTTGATACAACAAATTTCATATTGTCATCCTTTTAAGTTATTCCGAATTTATCTATGTTCACAGGCAACTAATTGATTATGTGTATAGTCTGCTTCATGAACCGGCTTATCAATATTACAAAAAATTATCTAACTCTCAAACAATTTTATTTAACTGAAATGTAATGCCTGCGTTTGATGGCGTTATAGGCCACACCGGCAAGAATAATGATGACCAAAGGCACGATGGTATTCACAATCTGCCACAGTGTACGCTGGTTTTTAATCCTGGCCTGATCGAGGAGTCTCGGCTTTATCTCACGCGAGCGCATCTCAATAAGGCCATTGTCATTGACGAGGTAGTTTATACAGTTGACCAGGAAGTCCTTGTTACCGAAGGTCTGCTGGGTATACCTGTCAAGACCCAGGGTGAGCGGTTCGGCTGACCCTCCGGACCAGCTTATCTCGTTCCGGATGATATCTGCGTCGGCAACCACTATCATCCTGGCAGGTTTGCTCTCTGTAATTATCTCCCTGCCTGCTTCTCCCATTATGCTCTCAGTCATCCTGTTGGTAAATACCGAGTGGAAGGTTCCCTCGAGCAGCACGGCCACCGGCAGGGGACCGGCATTAAACATCTCGTCAGGGATCAGCTCGTCCGCCTCTTCCAGAGAGATGACCAGAGGAGGCATTACGGTACGCGCCTGCTCCGAAGTGGTCAGGAGGATTGTCTTTTTTACGGCCGGGTCACGGCCTACGGTATCAACAGTACCTGCGAACTCAGCCTTCACCCTGTTGAGGTTGCGTGTCACCGGGTTATCCTGCGATGGTCTGAGCAGGGGGTAGTAGACCCATGGTGAGGGCACATACTGGGCTTCACCGCCGGGATTGGTCACTTTCAGTGGGATGAGCATACAGTCGGCATCCTGGATTAGTACAGGGTTGATCCTGGCCCCGTACCTGAAGAGCATATCATTGATGGAGAGAGGCTCATAAAGAGCCACCGTGGAGCCAGCAGCAAGACTGTCGGCATTGACCTTCACCTCTTCGGCAAGCCATAACACCCGTCCGCCCCTCATGATATACTGGTCTATAATGAACTTGTCCTTCTCATCAATCGCCTGCTCAGGCCCTGCGATGATCAGAGCGGCATAATGATCAATGATCCCCGGTCTGCCGCCAATCACACCCCTGTCAATATTGTAAAATTTTGCCAGCTCCAGGGTAAGGTCAGCGACATATATTTCATCAAGCTCGCCATGGCCTTCAATGAATGCAACAGTGTGTACTGTGTCAGCCGTTGCTGTGGCAATAGCCTGTATGATCTCATATTCAAGCCCTTCAGTTGAATGCAGAAGGTTAGTTTCAGCAGGCAATGTCGGATTATTTCTAAGGAAATTTACAGGTATCACCGTCTTCCCGCTGGTGACCGTGAGCGACGGAAATATTCTCTTCTGGGACCTTCCACCCTCACCGTCGGAGGCCATGACATTTACAGGCATCAGTCCGCGGCTCATGAGCTGGCTGTGGTACCTGTCGCGCTCGGTGCGGTCTGAGGATTCCGAGGGGTTGATGAAGTCAAAGGATATCTTTCTGCCTGATCTTATCCGGAACTCATCAAGATACTGTTCCACATTGCGTTTCAGCTTCCTGAATGCTATTGGCAGCTCGCCGTCGAGATAGACATCCACCTTCACCTCACCGTCAAGTCCCTTCAGAATCTTCTTTGTCGGCTCTGCCAGCGTAAAGCGTCTGTCCTCGGTAAGATCAACCCTTATATGCGCAAATGAGAGGAGGAGGCATGCTGCACCGGTGCAGGCTATCACCAGCAGTGGTTTACTGATCCTGCTTCTTCGAAGTGATATCCTTGCAGCCTCGTTGAAGAGCACCGTCACAAAGATAAAATATGAGATGTCTCTTATGTCAAGCACTCCCCTGCTTATAGAGCTGTAGTGTTCATTAATTCCCATGGAGGCCACCCTCTCCCCTGCTGACGAGAGTCCCGGCAGCATTGCCATGGCATCAAGGCCTTTGTACATGATAAAGGAGAGCACGGCAGCGATGATAAAAGCTATGACCTGATTCCCTGTAAGCGATGAGGCAAAGAGACCAATAGCTGAGTAGACGGCTGCCAGCATCAATAAACCGATGAATGAACCGGCGGTGCCACCCCTGTCAAGATTGCCCGGGGTCTCCCCCAGAACCCATACTGAGACCACGAACACTATGCATGGCAGCAATGCCAGGAACACCAGGAACACCGAGGCGAGATACTTACCGTAAATAACGGCACCATCACTCACAGGCCGTGACCAGAGGAGCTCAGCTGTGCCCGCCCTGCGCTCTTCCGAAAATAGTCTCATGGTGACTGCAGGTACCAGAAAGAGAAATATCCACGGGGAGAGCACAAAGAGAGTGTCAAGCCCGGCATAACCACTGTCAAGAAGATTCCACTGACCCGGCATAATCCACATTATCAAGCTGTTGGCCAGAAGGAAAACTATCATGACAATGTAACCTGTCAGAGAGCTGAAAAAACCTGCAATCTCTTTTCTGAAGAGAGTGAACATAATCTTTAATTTACTGTAAAATTATCTAATACTTTCATGGCTTCACCGGTCTGCGTGCATTTTTGACATCAGTAATCATTGTTCCCGGGTAATAGAAGCCTGTTATCTTATCATAAGTCATATGCTTTTCTGCCATGTGCTTCGCTCCGTCCTGGCACAGTCCCACACCGTGTCCGTATCCTCTGCCCGACAGCACTATGCTGTCACCCACATGAGTCATGGTGAATAAAGCAGACCGCAGGCCGAAGTAAGTCCTTATCTCCTCGCTGCTGAGGGTTTTACCACCTGCTGACCTGTTCGCTATCCTCACGGGTTTGCTTCCCGGAGGTGAATAGAGCGCTGCTGCCTCTCCCGGAGTGATTCCCTTTGTGGCAAGAAAGCTGTTCCATTCTTTTAGGGGCAGGCTTTTCTTCCATGTCGATGAGGCAGAATAGCTGCACCAGGGGTCGCTTAAGCTTACCAGGTAAGGCCAGGCAGCCAGCCATACATCTGCCGATGAGGCAGTTACGCCGCCGCAGTTGCCGTGAAAGGCCGCTACAATCAGCATGCTGTCACGGTCAATGAGCACCTGTCCGTCAGTACTGCGGCATGCGTCCACTATCAGGCTTTCACTTATTATGCCCGGGTATACCTGGCAGTGGGTATCATCGCAGAGGTTATACCCGTCAAGCTCATGTCTGCCGATATTTCTGTAGACATATGTCCTTGCCACCACCGCCTGAGCCCGGAAATAGTCCGGAGGTCCGTATTTGCCGGCCTCTGCGCGGACCACTCCCGGCAGATAACTCTCCACCGAGGTGATGTTCAGTACCATCAGCGAACCGGGGAACGATCGTATTTTCAGGCTACCGTCAAGTCTCTTTACGGGCTCCATGCTGCCGGCGGCGCGCAGGCTGAAGAGAGAACTGGCATCAAGAGGTACAAAGGAGAGTGAGTCTGCTGCGCCATAAGTGCCGGAGAGAGTCTTATACACTACCTTATCATCATAGCGGGTGACAGCAACAGTCTCTCCCGGCCGGAGGCGCAATGCTCCCGGGGCTCCGTCATTGAGCAGGTAGCCGCCCCTCTCGGGGGTAAAGATTACTGTGACCGGTTTTGTCCGCGCGAAGATGCGTATTGACACCTGCCCCGCCGTTGTCAGAGGGAGGAGGAGCCACAGTATGTATATTACCATTCTGATCATTGACCTCTCCCTGTCTTCTGCAGGTTTTCAACCATATCTTCTGCCACCCGTGCGGATGCTCCGCCTCCTTCCAGTATCCCGCGTAGCTCAACGTAATCGCGCCTGATCTGATCATGTCTATATCCGGTAGCAATGATATCCTGCAGTTCGGAATGGAGCTTTTTCCGGTTCAGATCGTTCTGTATCAGCTCCCTGACAACCTCCCTTTCCATAATCAGGTTCACCAGCGACAGAAAACGGACCTTAATGAATCTTTTCCCCAGTGTGTAGGTAAGAGAGCTGGTTCTGTAACATACTACCTGGGGCACGTCGAAGAGTGCTGCCTCAAGGGTTGCAGTGCCGGAGGTCACCAGTGCCGCTTCAGCCACAGCCATAAGATCATATGTACGGCCATTGATGACCCTGACAGGGTATGATCGTGTGATCTCCTCATATAGCCCGGCAGGCAGGTGATCCATTGCTGCCACCACGAACTGGTAGTCGGGGAAGCCCGGTGCCACACTGGCCATGACCGGCAACATCTTGCTCACCTCCTGCAGCCTGCTGCCTGACAGAAGAGCTATCACCGGTCTGCTGTCGAGGCCAAGAGATGCTATTATACTCTCCCTGTCAGGTGCCGTGTTACGCCAAGTCTCCACATGATCAAGAAGCGGATTTCCAAGAAAGGTAACAGCATAATCATGCTTTTTGTAGAAGGCCTTTTCAAACGGAAAAATAATATAAAGCCTGTCGACATATTTCTTTATTCCCTTCACCCTGCCCTCACGCCAGGCCCAGAATTTAGGAGAGATATAGTAATAGACCCTGATCCCCAGTTTTTTTGCATAACGTGCCATCCGCAGGTTGAACCCCGGGTAATCGATTAGTATGACTACATCGGGCCTCATAGAGGTTATCTCTCTCCGGCACTGGGAAAAGTTGGCCTTCACCTTTCTGATGTTAACCAGCACCTCCCATACTCCCATGAATGCGGTCTCACGGTAGTGTTTCAACAGTCGGCCTCCGGCATCTCTCATGAGATCTCCGCCCCAGCATGCTATATCAGCGGCCGGATCAGCCCTGAAAAGGTTCCTTACGAGGTTGGACCCGTGAAGATCACCCGAAGGTTCACCGGCAATAATAAAATATTTCATTCTATAGCAGCTTTAACCCCAACACCACAAGAGCCCAAATAATGGTAACGGCCAAAACACCCTTTGAGGCTCTGAGCATGTCAAAACGGTTGAAAAGAAGGAAGATGAGTATATTGGCGAAGACAGAGACGCTCATTATCTCGGTGACATTGCCGGCATCAGCAATCTTACTTATATACAGTTCCAGAGTAAGACTATGCCGGGTAATGAGAAAGAAAATAAAAAAACCGATAACCGGAATGATCAATCCTGATACTACTCCGGCTGTAAGATTGTTAAATCGTTGTTTGAACCACATATCAGAGTTTGGACTTAAGGGTTTTCATGTAGTTGTAGGCTGTCAGGTCAATGGTCACCGGCACCACTGACACATACCCGTTCTGGATGGCCCAGTCATCTGTATCTTTCGCCTCGGGCTCATGATTGATAAAGTTGCCTGTCAGCCAGTAATATGTCTTTCCTGAAGGGTCTTTTCTCCTTTCAAACTCCTCCTGCCAGCTCCCCAATGCCTGACGGGCAATAACCATTCCCTTTATCTCTGATGCCGGCAGCGCTGGGAAGTTTACATTAAGGCAGATACCGGATGGCAGGGGCTCCTGAAGAAGCATGTTGCATACTTTCCGGATATATTCCACGCACCCTGAAAAATCTGCGGTGGATGAGTAGCTGTTCAATGAGAAGCCTACGGAGGTAATATTGTAGAGGCATCCCTCGAGGGCTGCCGCCATGGTGCCTGAATAGAGTATGCTGGCGGAAGCGTTGGATCCGTGGTTGATGCCGGATACTATCAGGTCAGGCTTGCGTTCAAGAAGCTTGTTGACAGCAAGCTTCACACCATCGGCAGGAGTGCCGCTGCAGGCATAAATACGCTTGTTGTCATCCTCCTTGAGCAGTTTCACCCTGAGGGGCTGCTTGACTGTCAGAGCCTGTGACATGGCGCTACGACTCTCTGTGGCCGAAATGACCACCAGCTTGCCGAACTCCTGCATAACGCTGATCAGTGTACTTATACCGGCAGCATACAGGCCGTCATCATTGGTAACAAGTATCAGCTTATCTTTTTCCTCCAGTTTCATCATGAAAAAAATTGGTCCGTAAAGTATAAATGCATTGTCCGGCAATGCGGGATAACACCCATGTTTTTAATTTTATTAATGCTACGTTTAGCTTCGCTGAGCCCGCAAGCCCGGTTGAGTTTTTTGGAACATGGGTGTTTCATGTTGCAATTTATTGACGTGCAAATATAAGGATAATGATCAACCTTTTAACAGTGCCTCTGTTATGCCACAAACCTTTTTTCCTTACTTTTGCATTTTTAAAAACTGATTAATTATAGCGCGATGAAGATTTCTTATAACTGGCTGAGGGAGTATCTTGATTTTGATGCTGGTGTGGAGGAGCTGTCTGCCATACTCACAGGCCTGGGTCTGGAGGTTGAGGGTATTGAAGAGTGGGTCTCTGTCAGGGGTGGCATGAAGGGTGTTATTGTAGGCAGGGTGCTCACCTGTGAGAGACACCCTGATGCTGACAGGCTGAGTATCACCACCGTTGACACGGGTGGGACGGAGCCTCTGCACATTGTATGTGGTGCCCCCAATGTTGCCGCAGGACAGATGGTGCCGGTGGCCCTGCCCGGCACAATGATCTTTCACGGCAGTGAGCAGTTAGAGATTAAGCGGTCAAAGATTCGCGGGCAGCTCTCCGAGGGCATGATATGTGCCGAGGATGAGCTGGGGATAGGCACCGGCCATGAAGGTATAATAGTCCTTGACAGTTCTGCCAGGCCAGGTATGCCTGCAGCAGAGTATTTTGGCATTGTCACTGACACAATTTTCGAGATCGGTCTCACCCCCAACCGTATCGACTGCAGCTCACATTACGGTGTGGCGCGTGATCTGGCGGCATATTTCAATCTTCAGAAACCTGTCAAAGCAAAACTGCCTGAGGTAGCCAGTCTGAAGAGAGAGAGAGAAGATGGTGCAATCAGTGTCACCGTGGAGGCAGATGATGCCTGCATAAGATATTCAGGATTGACTATCAGGGGCATCACTGTAGGCCCCTCGCCTGCATGGCTGCAGAACAGGTTGAGGGCCATAGGGCTTAATCCCATAAATAATGTTGTGGATATCACCAACTTTGTATTGCATGAGACCGGACAACCCCTTCATGCATTTGACGCTGCTGCCATCACCGGCAATAAGGTGATCGTGAGGAGACTGCCAGACAAGACAAAATTTATTACCCTCGACGGCATTGAGCGTGAGCTCTCCTCCTCTGACCTGATGATATGCAACGAGAAGGAGGGGATGTGTATCGCCGGTGTCTTTGGCGGACATAAATCGGGCGTAACGGAGGCCACCACAGATCTCTTTATCGAGAGCGCCACCTTCAGTCCTGTCTCCGTGCGCCGCACAGCAAGGCGCCATGACCTTCACACAGATGCCTCATACAGGTTTGAGAGAGGCACTGACCCCGCCATAACCATCTATGCTCTCACCAGGGCAGCCTCGCTGATAAAAGAGCTGGCCGGTGGAGAGATCACCGGCGACATAAAAGATGTATATCCCTCACCTGTCAGTAAAGCCGTCGTCAGATACTCTCTTGACCGCATGAACAAACTTATCGGTAAGGAGATCCCCCCGGAGACAGTCAAAACCATACTCTACAGTCTCGATATACAGATCACTGAAGAGAAACCGGGATTTCTTACCCTTGAGATTCCCTCCTACCGTGTTGATGTTACCCGCGAGGCAGACGTCACCGAGGAGGTGCTAAGGATCTACGGTTATGATAATATAGGCATCAGCAGCGAGATGCATTCCATGCTCTCGCATACTGACAAGCCAGACCGTGAGAAGGTGGCGGCCAATTTCTCCGAGATGCTCTCAGCCAACGGTTTTGCTGAGATAATGTGTAACTCACTGACTCCGGCAGCCTGGTTTGAGACCACAGGCGATTTCAACACGGAGGCAATGGTCAGGCTGGCCAACCCTCTCAGTAACGACCTCAATGTCATGCGCCTGTCTCTCCTCCCGGGAATGTTGAGCACCATATCACGGAACATTAACAGGCAGAACAACGACCTTAAGCTCTATGAGTTGGGGCATGTCTACAGCAGACAGAAAGGAAAGGGCACACTCGAGATCACTGACAACTACAATGAGCGACAGATACTGGCGCTGGCTCTTACAGGCAATATGAACAGCAAGAGGTGGAATGTTGCCGAGACACCCTTCGGTTTCTTCCATCTGAAGGGTTACATTGAGATGGTTCTCTCACGATTCGGTATCACACAGCGGGATATCACTGCCACGGAGGAGAATCCGGGGTGGTTTATTGAAGGATTGAAATACAATACCGCCGGATCAGACATTGCCTCCTTCGGCAAGATTTCGCGTAAGTATCTTGCAATGTTCGATATCAAGCAGGAGGTGTTCTACGGTGAGATCATCTGGGAAAACCTCATCAGGATTCTCAGAAGCAGGGCTATCCGCTTCAGCGAGCTGCCCAAATACCCGTGGGTCCGCCGCGACCTTGCACTTGTTCTTGACAGGTCTGTGAGCTTCAGCCAGATACGTGACCTCGCCTTTAAGACCGAGCGCAATCTACTTCAGGAAGCAGACCTCTTTGACGTCTATGAGAGTGATTCTATCGGAACAGACAAGAAGTCATATGCTGTCAGTTTCATCCTTAGGGATGAGAGGCAGACGCTCACTGAAAAGAATATTGATAAGGTCATGAGTGCCCTGATAAAAGCCTTCGAGCGCGAGTTCGGGGCCACACTGCGATGAAGAAGCTGCTGGGCAGGGCGCATGATTATCTCTCTCTTGTCAAGTTCAGTCATACTGTCTTTGCCATGCCCTTTGCCCTTGCAGGTTATTTCCTCGGAGCAACCCATCCCGGTTACGTGTTCACCCTGAAGACCTTCCTGCCTGTGCTTGCCTGCATGGTCTTTGCCCGCAGTGCAGCCATGGCATTCAACCGCTACGCTGATCTGCGTTTTGACAGGCTGAACCCCAGGACCGCGGAGCGGGAGATACCCACGGGAAAGATATCACAGAACCAGGCCCTGGCATTTGTCATCATCAGTTCACTCCTCTTTATAACCTCGGCTGCCCTTCTCAACAGGCTGACTCTCATTCTGTCACCGGTAGCACTGATAATAATCCTCGGATACAGTTACACCAAGAGGTTCACACCTCTCTGCCACCTGGTGCTGGGACTGGGACTGAGTCTGGCTCCAATAGGCGCCTATATCGCTGTCACAGGGACATTTGCACTCCTTCCGGTGATTTATTCATTCATCGTTCTGACATGGGTAAGCGGATTTGATATCATATATTCACTGCAGGATGATCAGTTTGACCGTGACGCAGGGCTCTATTCAATGCCTGCGGTATTATCACGGAAAAATGCACTGACAGTGTCAGTGATCCTGCATTTTGCCTCTGTGCTGCTGGTAGCAGCAGCAGGCCTTATTGGACTATCAGGATTGATATTCTGGATCGGGGCACTGATCTTTGTGGTCATGATTGTCTACCAGCATATGATAGTGAAGCCAGATGACCTGAGCAGGGTCAATATGGCGTTCAGCACCACTAACGGCATAGCGGGCGTCATCTTCGGCCTCGCTGTGGTGCTTGACCTGCTGATCTTTTAAAACTTAAAGATAAAAGATACACCCAGGAGCTCATTGAACTGAACCAGAGGAACCTTCTTCTGCTCTCCGTCAGTCCCGAGAACCGGCTCACCGTCCTGATAGAGAGGCAGAAGGGTGTTGTCATCATATATCAGATGAGCATTCACCCTGAGATCGGTGAACCAATTGAGTGGCATGGTTGTGATAAGCTCCCAATCGATGTCAACATTCTGCGGCTTCGAGAGGAAGTTACTGAAGAACTGTACCTTATTGATCATGTTAACCTTCTCGAACAGCACCAGCTTGCTGTTGATTGTCAGGTATGCTCCCAATTCGTTCTTTGACCTCCTGTCAGCTGCGATTCCATATTTTGTCTGGTTGATGTTAGCTGTATCATGCACAAACGTTCCCTTGTACGATAATGGGGAGAAACTGAAGGAGGTGTTTTTGTCGGGTTTGTACTCCAGGCCATAGCCCAGGATGAAGGTGGCGGGGTTGAAGAACTTGGACACCATATTTGATGTCGAGTCGGTGGGATAGGTGTATCCGGGCAGGAACTGCGACTTAAACTGGAACAACCCCGAGAGGTCAAATTTTCCGAATGCCTTATGATTGATCTTGGAGTTAATCTCCAGTATATCCAGGTTTTTCCTGATGCCGCCATATTTTCCCGAGGCTTGCAATCCCAGTGCAAAGCGTGCCGTGGTAGCTGAGTTCACATTGGTCACCTTATTGTTGTAGTTGAGGGCTGAAGTAATATCGAGGACCGACGAGATGTTGTTCTCTCCCCCCTTGGCCCAGTTAGAGACCACCCCCTGGGAGAGCAGATAAGAGATATCTGTCTTATATTTCCACAGATCAGGCTTGATCTTGCTCAGAACCACCTTTCGCAAATCCTGCTCCATTGCTGTAGTGACGTTAACGTGTGTATCAACGTACCTGTCATGCCAGGCCTGTTTCCTGAACAGAACCCCCTCTTCCGCCTTCAGAGAGAGGGTGTTCCTCCCGGGGCTGCCAACCCATACGGTCACAGAATCACTGTCGCCGTCAGGCAGCCAAAATCGCACCAGGTTGTCTGACCGGCTGTTAAGCCAAATATCTGCTCCCCTTCCATCCTCACTCGTTATCTTAACCAGAGTCGAATCGCGGGCCTCCAGATATCCTATAAGTGAACCAATAGCTGCTTCCAACGAGTCAGTAACATACGGGTTTCTAAGATACCTGAATGGAAAATCATTGTGATAGAGTGATGCCTCAGGGAGAGTGTCGGTGATAACAAGCACTATTGTGTCATTGGTTCGGTGGGGCAACCGGGCCGGGATGAAATCATTTATCAGTATATATACAGAATCATTAAGCCTGAGTGTGTCATTCCTCAGATCAGGTTTTGCACCGGCAGAGAGTCTGACCTTCTCCAGGTTGTTTCCTGTCTTGATGAACATCTCCTCAACAAAAGGGGGGCCAGCGAGGGTGTCTGTTGGCACAGAATCAGCCTGCATTAGTGGAAGGATGATCCTGATAGAATCAAAAACATAGTAGTCTTCTGCCGGCACCCTTATATTCTCATAAAGGTATCCGGAAAGATAATTAATGAGGGTGTCTGCCGGAGGCCTGGAAGCAAGCCATAAAAGGCTTCTTATTGCCTCCCGCAGGGGATCACCGCTTTTTTTCCACATTGACGGTGTGGAACATATCTTCTCAAGGAACCTGAGCGACGCTGCCTGATCAAGATGTACATCTCGGGGTCCGGAGATGCCAGGCACAGGTGATGCCTTGATCTGTTTCATGATGTGCCCGGCAAGAGCAAGAGAATCTTCGTGGGCCAATGTTCCCTTGGTGGAGATATCAGCTATCTGGCCCGAGAGAATCAGGCTCCCTGAAAGGCAATAAATTATTAAAAGAATCTTAGTGGTTCTCAATCTCATCTTACAATGTTTAAACAGTCTCGGATTGTACCCCAAACGTAAAAAACTTATATTTGCAAAAATAGCCATTTCAATGATTTTCCGTCTGAACATCTGTAAAAACAGGAAGCTGGTATACCGGAATATCAAGAACAGGGACGCATTCCTATAGCCGGGGGTTGCATATCTCAATGCACTTTTTACCCCCACCCCCTTACTTTTTATTAATTATTCTTAATTCTTAATTCTTAATTCTTAATTCTTATTAACCATGGCATTACCATATTGTGAACCTTTCCGGATTAAAATGGTGGAATCTCTCAGACAGAGCACACTTGCAGAGCGCGAGGTGTGGATCAGAGAGGCCTCCTACAATCTCTTCAACCTGCGATCAGAGCAGGTATTCATTGATCTCCTCACCGATTCAGGCACCGGAGCCATGAGTGACAGGCAGTGGGGTGCCATCATGACCGGTGATGAGAGCTATGCAGGGGCATCATCATACTATCGTCTTAAGGAAGCTATCCGTGACATTACGGGGTTTGAATATTTCCTTCCCACCCATCAGGGCCGGGCTGCAGAGAATGTTCTCTTCTCGGTGCTGGTAAAAGAGGGCGATATCATCCCCGGCAACGCCCACTTTGACACTACAAAGGGTCATATTGAGTACAGGAAAGCCACTGCGGTTGACTGCACCATTGACATTGCGAGGAATATCGGTGCTGTAGATCCCTTCAAGGGAAATGTCGATCTGGAGAAGCTTGAGCATGTACTGAAGCAGACGCCGCGTGAGAAGCTCGGATGTATAGTAATGACCATTACTAACAATACTGCCGGCGGGCAACCGGTAAGCATGGCAAACCTGAGAGGGACCAGGGAGTTGGCAGACAGATATGGTGCGCTGCTGATCATTGACTCAGCACGATTTGCGGAGAACGCTTACTTCATCAAGACCCGTGAAGAGGGTTACAGTGACAAGAGCATCAGGGATATCGCACGGGAGATGTTCTCATATGCTGATGGAATGACCATGAGTTCAAAGAAAGACGCTATCGTCAACATAGGTGGCTTTATCGGGTTCAAGGACAGGGAGCTGTTCCGCAAGGCATCAACATTCAACATCATGTTCGAGGGTTTTGTGACCTACGGCGGCATGGCGGGCCGCGACATGAATGCGCTGGCGCAGGGCCTGTATGAAGGCACTGAGTTCGAGTACCTTGAGTCACGCATCACTCAGGTGGCACGTCTGGGAGAGAGGATACATTCAGCAGGTGTGCCTGTGCAGGTTCCCTTCGGAGGCCACGCCATCTTCATCGATGCCGGCAGGTTCCTCCCGCAGATCCCGGCGGCAGAGTTCCCCGCACAGCGACTGGCAGTGGAGATCTATCTCGAGGGAGGCATAAGAGGCGTCGAGATTGGTACACTGATGGCCGACCGTGATCCGGTCTCCCGTCAGAACAGGTACCCCGAGCTGGAGCTGGTCAGACTGGCCGTCCCCAGGAGGGTATATACTGACAATCACATGGATTACGTTGCCGAAGCGGTCAAGAATGTATGGGAGAGACGACAGCATATCACCAGGGGACTTGCAATAAAATGGGAAGCGCCGATCATGCGGCACTTCACCATAGAGCTTGACCTGCTCTCGTGATAAAAACCCTATCTTTGCCTGAGGCTTAACAAAAGAAAGATGATACGATCAATGACCGGTTATGGCAAAGCCATGCTGGAGACACCACACAGGAAGATCACCGTTGAGATAAAATCGCTCAACAGTAAACAGGCAGACGTAAACACCAAGCTGCCATGGATCTTCAAGGAGAAAGAGCTGGATATACGTAATGGGGTCATAAGAAGACTGGAGAGAGGCAAGATCGATCTGACGATCAGCTTTGACGCAATGGACGAAGACCAGGCCCCGGTGATCAACAGTACTAATGTCAGGAGCTACCTGAACCAGTTGAAGGAGATAAGCAGCGAACTGGGCAACATTAATGATAACGAGTTGCTGGCGATAGTCATGCGGCTGCCTGAGACACTGCGTACGGAGAGACCGGAGCTGAATGAGGAGGAATGGAACAGGATATCCGGGCTCATTGATGATGCCCTGTCAATGACTGATCTATATCGCCTCGAGGAGGGCGGAGCCATGGAGGCTGACCTGATAAAATCAGTTAAGAGTATACTGGGTTACCTTGAGGAGCTGGGCACCGTTGAGGGGGACAGACTGACACGCATGCGCGAAAAACTGTCGGTATTACTGAAAGATGCTGTCGGATCTGAAAACATCGACAAGAACCGGTTTGAACAGGAGCTGATCTTCTATCTTGAAAAACTCGATATCAATGAGGAGAAGGTGCGTCTGAATAAGCACTGCGACTACTTCCTTGAGACAATGAAAGCTGACGGGACGCATGGCAAAATGCTCAACTTCATCTCCCAGGAGATGGGCCGCGAGATAAACACCATAGGATCCAAAGCCAATGACGCTTCGATGCAGAGGCTGGTAGTGATGATGAAGGACGAGCTGGAAAAGATTAAGGAGTTGACGCTGAACATCCTCTGAGCACATGAAGCAAGAGAAAAGCATAAGAGTGCTTATCATTTCTGCTCCCTCGGGAGCAGGAAAATCTACTCTTGTGAATCACCTTCTCAACGCCGGTCTCCCCCTGCTCTTCTCCGTCTCGGCGACGAGCAGGAAGCCCAGAGGAACAGAGATCAACGGCAAAGAATACTACTTTATCTCTGCCGGTGAGTTCAGGAGACGTATCAATGATGGTGAGTTTATCGAGTGGCAGGAGGTCTACAAGGATCATTACTACGGAACGCTCAGGAGTGAGACAGAGCGCATCAGCAAGGAGGGCAAGATGCCACTCTTTGATGTGGATGTGCAGGGAGGCATCAATCTGAAGAAGATCTTCGGCAATGATGCACTGTCGATATTCATTATGCCACCTTCGGTGGAAGAGCTCAGGTCAAGACTTCTCAGGCGGGGTACTGACAACAGGAAAGAGATAGAGATGAGAGTGGAGAAAGCAGCCTCGGAGATACTGTTGGCCGACAGGTTTGACCGGGTTATTGTCAACGACGACCTGGAGAGGGCCTGCGGCGAGATAATGTCGGTAGTCACGGAATTCACAGAGATGAAATGACGGAGACAGGACTCTTTTTCGGATCGTTCAACCCGGTGCACATAGGACATATGGCTATTGCCAACTATATAGCCGAATACTCATCACTGAAAGAGATATGGTTTGTTGTCAGTCCTCATAACCCACTGAAGAACAAGGGCTCACTCCTCAAGGACCGTGACCGGTTGTACATGACGGAGCTTGCCGTAGGTGATGATCCGCGTTTCAGGGTTTCGGATATTGAGTTCACCCTTCCCCAACCATCCTTTACCATAGACACGCTGGCTCACCTTGCCGAGAAGCACCCGTCACGCAGCTTCACGCTGATCATGGGAGAGGACAACCTTGTCACCCTCTATAAATGGAAGAACGCTGAGCTGCTCGTCAGACAGTATCCGATAATTGTCTACCCAAGGCTCTTCTCTGGCAACAGGAGCAACAAGAAGTCACAGGAGATTATTGACATGGCTTCTCTGCAAAAGATTGATGCCCCGGTGATGGAGATAACGGGCACATTCATCCGGGGAGCTATCAGAGAGGGAAGGGATGTATCATGGTTCGTGCCCTCCCCGGTGTGGAAATATATCCGGGAGATGCATTTCTACGAATAACACACCAAAGAGAATTAAGAATTAAGAATTAAGGATTAAGAATTTAACCTTCGCACGGAGCCCCGCATTGCGAACCGACAGATTGAGTATCCGCCAGTTAGAGGAGACGAGACGAACCGAACCGACAGATGGCGGTAAATCTGGGGAAGCCAAATCCCGTACACGAACCAGTCCCGATGAAGTCAGGAGTGTTGACCCGTCCTGAAAAAAGTTTCCATTTTGTGTAAACCTATTTCAGGACAAGACATGTCGAGACCTTCAGACGTAAGACCTTCAGACCTTATTGATGATCTCCATTCCCCGTTTAATAGCCTTTTCGTTGAGAGGTATGAGGCTATGATATCTTTCCGGGAGTGATTTCTTCAATCCCTTTATTACATATTCAGCTTTCAGTATCGGCTTTACCTTCATGAATCCGCCCAGAACGATCATATTGAACACTTTCTGCATCTTCATCTTCGAAGCCTCTTCAGCCGCATCTATGCGATATATTGTTATGTCTTTCCTGGCGGGGTGTTTAGTTATGCCGTTGCCGTCATAGATCAGTGTACCGCCTGGTTTTACTGAATTCTCAAACTTATCCATACTCTGCTGGTTGAGGAGGATGGCAGTGTCAAAGTTTCTCAGTATCGGGGAGCTGATCCTCTCATCACTGAGTATCACATTGACATTGGCGGTGCCTCCCCTCATCTCGGGACCGTATGATGGCATCCAGCTAACCTCCATATCCTGCATCATACCCGAATAGGCCATTATCTTTCCCATAGATAGTACACCCTGTCCGCCAAAACCTGCTATAATTATTTCTTCTGTCATGATCTGATAGATTAAAACGCAATAATCTGAAATTATTCGGCTGGCACTTTTATGTCGCCGAGGGGATAGAACGGGAACATATTCTCCTCCATCCATTTGTTTGACTCAACGGGAGTCATCTTCCAACCTGAGGGGCAGTTTGACACTACTTCTATGAAGCATGTTCCTCTCCTCTCATTCTGGTATTCAACGGCCTTTTTTATTGCCCGCTTCAGTTTTCTGACGCCGCCGGCGGTGTTAACGCTCTGGCGGGTGACATAGTATGTACCAGGCAGCATAGCAACGATGTCAGCCATTTTTATAGGTGATCCCATAAGTGCGACGTCGCGTCCGTAAGGTGAGGTAGACGACTTCATTCCCTCAAGGGTTGTGGGTGCCATCTGTCCTCCCGTCATACCGTATATACCGTTATTAATGAACAAGATAAGAATGTTCTCACCCCTGTTACAGGTATGGATAGTCTCCGCTGTTCCTATGGCGGCAAGGTCGCCGTCACCCTGGTAGGTAAAGACGAACTTATCTGGCATAAGGCGCTTGACAGCCGTAGCCAGCGCCGGGGCCCTGCCGTGGGCCGCCTCCTGGAAGTCGACGTCAATATAATTGTACATCAGCACCGAGCATCCGACAGGGGTAATACCTACAGTCCTGCTCTGCAGTCCCTCCTCCTCTATCACCTCTGCCAGCACGCGGTGTGCAGTGCCATGGCCGCAACCGGGGCAGTAGTGCATTACATTATCAGTAAGTATACCTGACTTCCTGTAAGCAAGGTTTTCAGGACTGATTATATCGTTTGTTTTTATCTCTGCCATCTCTTTTATCCTTTCATAAATAATTTGAGGTTCTCAACCACCTCTTCGGGTGTCGGTATCATGCCGCCCATTCTACCGTAGTGTCTGACTCTGGTCTTTCCATTGACTGAAAGCATGACATCTTCCACCATCTGTCCGGCGCTCATCTCCACTGAGAGCATGCCATTGACCCGTTCAGCCAGTTCTCCCAGTCTCTTTTTCGGGAAGGGGAAGAGGGTTATCGGTCTGAGTAGGCCAGCCTTTATTCCTTCAGCCCTTGCCAGTTGCAGGGCTTTCTGACATATCCGTGCGCTGGTACCGTAAGCAACCAGGAGGTATTCAGCATCGTCAGTCATGAACTCCTCGAAGCGAACCTCTTTCTCCTCCATCTCGCGATATTTGGCTATCAGCTTCAGATTAAACTTCTCCTGGCGCTCCGGATCGAGGTCAAGAGAGGTGATGATGTTACGTTCACGAGTGGCAGGCTTTCCTGTCGTTGCCCAGGGCAATATCTCTTCCGATCTCTTCTTCTGGGGCTTGAGCCATACCTTCTCCATCATCTGACCTATTGCTCCGTCAGAGAGGATCATTGCAGGGTTCCTGTATTTGAAGGCAAGGTCAAAGGCCAGCTCAACAAAGTCAGCCATCTCCTGCACCGATGAGGGTGCCAGGACAATCAGGTGATAGTCGCCGTGCCCGCCTCCCTTGGTAGCCTGGAAGTAATCACTCTGTGCCGGCTGTATCGTTCCCAGTCCCGGGCCGCCGCGCACAACGTTGACAATAAGGCAGGGCAGTTCGGCACCAGCTATATATGTTATCCCCTCCTGCTTAAGGCTTATCCCGGGTGATGATGAAGAGGTCATCACCTTCTTGCCGCAACCGGCACCTCCGTAAACCATGTTTATGGCGGCAATCTCACTCTCAGCCTGCAACACCACCATGCCGGTGGTTGTCTGCGGGTTAGCCTCCATAAGATATTCAAGTATCTCGCTCTGCGGAGTGATGGGATACCCGAAATAACCATCGACACCGGCGCGTATCGCCGCCTCGGCGATAGCTTCGTTGCCTTTCATCAGTCTCAGTTCCTTTTCCATTAATCTATATTTTTTTCTTTTCTTTTATCCCACCTTTACCTTATAGACGGTTATTACTCCGTCAGGGCATACGACAGCACAGTTTGCACAACCTATACAGTTGTCGGGATGGGCTGCAAAACAGTAATGATATCCCTTAGCGTTTACTTCACTAGCCAGTGCGAGGGTCTGTGTGGGGCATGTGACAATGCACACCTCACACCCCTTACACCTATCCTTGTCAATAACTACTGCACCTTTTATCTTAGCCATTGTTTATGATTTAATTTGAGTTTAAATATATGCTTTACTCCTTTACAGGATTGTTTTCCCTGAAATTTCTCAGCCGCTCTTCCAGCAGGGGCAGCTGTTTTTTTCTTACCTGCGACACACAGGCTCTCAGTCCTTCATGCCTCTCACTGCCTGTTATATTGAGAGTTATGGCACCTATACCATATGATAACAACTTCTGAAGGAGTTCTCCTCCGCTCATCCCGGGGTATGAGATTGTAAAATAGAAGCCGTCAGCCAGTGGCTTGTCAATGTCTCTGTCATATACAATCCGGAAGCCATTGCGGATGAACATTTCCTTCATAATTGCAGCCTTCTCTCCATAATCCCTGGTGTTATCCACAAAATTATATAATCCATCGTTCACAGCCTTGAGAATGGCTGTAAATCCATACTGTGCCGAGTGTGTCACGCCTGACGAAAGTGCGTACAGAGCTCCGAATATCATTGCCCTGCCAAATATTTCGGTCGAATAATACCTCAGGAGATCAGGATAACAGCGGCTATACAGGTGGTCAGACATCACAAGCAGCCCTATCCTCTGCCCGGCATAGCTGAAGATCTTAGAGCTGGAGATAAGCAGGATATAGTCATCACAATATTTGGCAACGGTAGGCTGGAATGGCGGCTTGCCGGGAACAGAGTAGTTCTCCCTGAAGTCCATTCCGAAGTAAGCAAGATCCTCTATTACAATGACATCATATTTTGCTGCCAGCGATCCGATAGTACGCAGTTCATCGTCTGTGAAGCATATCCATGACGGGTTATTGGGATTTGAGTAGAGGATGGTTGAGACCTTGCCGCACTGTAGTATCGACTCAAGTTTTGGTCCGAGCTTTTCACCGCGATAATTATAAACGTCAAATGACTTGTAGTCCTGCCCCAGTATCTTTGTCTGTGTCTTCTGTACGGGGAATCCGGGATCGATAAAAAGTGTTCCCTCCTTTGTTCTGTCATTCCTGTTAGCCACCATGAAGCTGGCCATTCCACCCATCATAGACCCTCCGGTAGGGACGCAGCATGACGGATCCACCTCTATATCCAGGAAGTTCTTCACAAATCGGGCTGCTTCAACCTTCATCTCCGGCAGTCCCTCTATGTCTGGATAAGCCGAGGCAACACCTTTTCTCAGTGCTTCTATCTCAGCCTTTATGCCCACCTCTGCCGAGGGCAGTCCCGGCACTCCCATCTCCATCCTAATGAATTCAACGTCAGTCTCCTTAATTAGCATATTAACCAGCTTGACTATCTCGCGAATGCTTGCATGACCCAGATCGGTTATGCCGCTAGAAATAATCGTCCTGCTTACGATTTGGTGATTTATAGGGGGGTTTTTCATAAATTTTCCATTTACAGCCCTTATATATGGCACCAAGATATAATATTATAAGAGAACGATTGCTGCCATTTGTCATATTTGTAAAAAGTCGAAAGTCGGTAAAGTCAAAGGTCTGTGAAGTCAAAGGTCTGTATAGTCAAAGGTCTGTGAAGGCGAAAGTCTGTGAAGTCAAAGGTCTGTGAAGTCAAAGGTCTGTATAGTCAAAGGTCTGTGAAGTCAAAGGTCTGTATAGTCAAAGGTCTGTGAAGTCGAAAGTCTGTGAAGTCAAAGGTCTGTATAGTCAAAGGTCTGTGAAGTCGAAAGTCTGTGAAGTCAAAGGTCTGTATAGTCAAAGGTCTGTATAGTCAAAGGTCTGTGAAGGCGAAAGTCTGTGAAGTCAAAGGTCTGTGAAGTCAAAGGTCTGTGAAGGCGAAAGTCTGTGAAGGCGAAAGTCTGTGAAGGCGAAAGTCTGTGAAGGCGAAAGTCATTAATATTATGACAGCAGGACTGTCCCGACTTTACAGTCGGGGGTCTCCGCTGCGCTCTGACAAGACTGCAGGACTGCAAGACTATTCATTTTCTGCTGCCTGCCGCTGCCAGTGCCAGAATGACTCCGAGGACAGTGCTGAGAAGAGCTGCAAACAGTACCTGGAATTCCTGCGGGAGAAGGAATGTAACCGTCTGTGCCGGTATCCAGAAGAAAGGGATAGTCTTCTTCAATACGAAACCCCACATTGAATCCCAATCTATTTCGCCCAGCAGGTGACTCACTGCAGGAGGCCTCATCAGTCTTTTTCTGTTGCCACCGGCGGCAGCTATGTGCAGATCACTCACCCTGTGTGTTAACATGAGCAACGGGGCATAGAATATGTTCAGAAAGAGGCTTATACAGAAGGCGAGCAGCACCTTGGGAGCAGTGACCTGTCCGGCCATGACCGCCGCCGTGTTCTCCATTCCCAGATGGTCTGCTATCAGGGGCACTCCGTTACTGAAGATTATGAAAGCAGCTTTGACGGTCATGCCGAGAAAACCCCAAACGACAGCCCTGGGCAGCAGTCCGAATCCTGCAGGCAGATAGATGCCTGTCCTGATCCTGCTACCGAGCATCTCGCCCATTGTTGCCAGCAGGGCAAACTTTGTAAAGCTGGCGGTGAACGCCCATTCCGTGCTGAACCATAAAAAGAACTCAAAGAGCCGGTGTGAAACAAAAAATGGCACGAACAGTGCCACAAAAAACAGGATAAAAAACAGGTCACTCTTTTTCATATTCGCAAAATTATCTGAAGGTCCGGAGTCTCAGGTCAAATTCTTAGCTCTTAATTCTTACACTTTTAGCCCTTAACTCTTAATTCTTAATTCTCAATTCTTAACTCTTAATTCTTAACTCTTAATTCTTAATTCCTTATGAATCTTAATCCTGGCATCCACCGCCACTATGCATTCAGGTGTGCCGAGGAGCGGGTTGATATCCATCTCACTGATCTCAGGTGCTGCATCA
>JAVEYS010000024.1:0-34779 GCA_034003345.1 Bacteroidales bacterium | reverse complement strand
GCACCAAAGGCAACCTTTGAGAATCCGGAAACCTCTTTGATCCAATTCTCCCTGGCTGTGGGGTCGGTCACGGGCATGGTAACTATATCGAGAGGCTTGCAGGTGAATGGCTCTGGTCCGGCAAGCTCCTTCACCTCACCCTTGGCGTACATTGCCATGGAGATATAGTATTTGCCAGGCATTACTGAGATGCCTCCGCCACCCCAGCGGCCACGACCGGCACTCTCGGAGACGGGACTGAACTTCTCAGTGGGTCTGACAGGCTGGTACCCGGCATAGGTGAAATTCCAGGTGACACGGCCTACTCCCTTGGATGCAGGCTTATAAAGCTTGCGGATGATATCGCCCTCCTCATCTGTGATGGTAAAAATAAGATAGGGCTTGATCTCCCGCTCCTCAAGATCCAGTTCCCTGGCTGTCAGCTGCGGTATGAACTCACCCTTTTCAAAGAGCTTCTTCTCCTTCTCCTTCCTGATAGCACTGTCTGTGTGTGGAACAGTGTCAACATAATAGGTTATGGTTGCACCGTACGGGGGATTGTCAGCAGTGTAATACATTGATCCCTGGTTGCCGAACTCACTGGTCTCGACAAACATTTTGGAATCCCTTACAGGGAATATGTATCCGGGTTTTTCGGTGATCTCCTTCTTATAATTACGGAGAGGTGTGTAGTCATCAATGACGTAAAAACCCCTTCCAAATGTTGCTACAACAAGATCATTCTCGCGTTCCTGGATGGCAATGTCACGAACAGGGATTGTCGGCAGTCCCTTTTTAAACTCCGTCCAGCTGGTGCCTCCGTCAAAGGAGACGAAGAAGCTGAATTCTGTGCCAACGAACAGAAGCTTAGGATTGACGTGATCCTGCTCGATGGTATGTGCCGGACCGTTATGTGGCAGATTGGCACTGATAGATGTCCAGGTCTTACCCTTGTCGTTACTCTTCATGACGTATGGTTTGAAATCGTCACGCTTATGATTGTTGAATGTGGCATAGACGATATCAGCATTGAACTTGTCGGCAAGAATATCACTCACATATGTATATTCCGGTACGCCAGGGAAGGTTTTGATCATCCTCCAGTTTGTGCCTCCGTCTTCCGATACGGAGATCATGCCGTCATCACTTCCCGTATAGAGCAGATCTTTCTGCACCTTTGATTCAGTCAGGGAGACGATGGTGCCCCACAGTGATGTCGACTTGTTCTTCGCGACAGCATCGCCTGGCCAGTATTTATCCATGATCTTGAAGTTGTCCCTGTTCTCATTTCTTGTGAGGTCAGGAGAAATCTTGTTCCAGTGGCTTCCCTGGTCTTCACTGCGGAAAAGGAAGTTGGCGGCTATATATATCTGCTTGTTGTTATGCGGGCTGATCAGTATAGGTGTGTCCCAGTTCCACCGGTAGGTCAGTTCGTCCTCACCGGGATAAGGCTTGATACTGACGCTCTGTCCGCTCTGGCGGTCATAGCGTGCTGCGTTGCCATATTGTGACTCAGTATAGACAATGTTGGGGTCAAGCGGGTCTATAGTCACCCAGAACCCGTCACCTCCCTGAGTAACGAACCAGTCGTCGTTGATCACACCGTTGCTTGTGCTGGCAGAGGGGCCTCCCATGGAGTTGTTGTCCTGGGTCCCGCCGTACACATAATAGAAGGGGTACGAGTTATCCACAGCCACCCGGTAGAACTGGGTCACAGGGAGGTTCGATTTAAAGATGAAATTAGTGCCGTTATCCCATGTCTCATAGATGCCTCCATCACCGCCGATGTAGAAGTGGCTGGTGTTATCCGGATCGATCCAGAGGGCATGGTCATCGACATGACGCCCATCGTTGCTTACTCTTGACCAGCTCTTACCTCCGTCGAGGGTCATCTGCGTGTATGTGTCAAGACTGAACACCCTGTCAACATCCACCGGGTCGGCAATGATCTTGTTATAGTACTGTCCGCTGGAACTGTAAGAATTCATCTTCTCCCATGATGCTCCCCTGTTCACCGATCTGAAGAAGCCTCCTTTTTCGTCCTGTGCTTCAACTATAAGATAGAGCACGTCGGGGTTCACCGGAGAGATGGCTATACCCATACCTCCTATGTCTACTGACGGCAGTCCTTTCATGATCTTATCGAATGTCTTTCCGCCATCGGTTGACTTATACACTGCCGATTCAGGCCCGCCGCTGATCTTCATCCCCACGTGTCTGCGCCTTTGTTCGCTGGTGGCATAGATCACGTCAGGATTGCGCGGGTCAAGGACCACGTTGTTAACTCCGGTGTTCTCACTGATATTAAGGATTTTCTCCCAAGTCTTACCACCGTCAGTACTCTTGTATAATCCACGGTCGCCGCCGGGGCCCCATACTGACCCTTCTGCCGCAACATATACAACATTGCTGTTGCGCGGATCAATGGCTATGCCACCTATCTGCCTCGACTCCTTAAGGCCCATGTTCTCCCAGCTTGCACCGGCATCATCAGAGCGGTAGACACCGTCACCCCAACCAAGGGCACGCTGGTGGTTGTTCTCACCTGTACCTGCCCACACCACGTTGTGGTTGCCCGGGTCAATAACAATACAGCCTATGGCATACGCACCATACTTGTCGAAGATCGGTTTCCATGTTGTGCCGTTATTAGTGCTCTTCCAGATATTACCGGAAGCAATGGCAGCATAGATCTCCGAATGATTGCCCGGGTTCACAGCCAGATCGGCAATGCGGCCGGAGGCCCATGCAGGGCCTATAGACCTGAAGCTGATACCGCTGAAGAGTGATGATGATACTGCAGGCTTAATCTGGCTCTCAGACCCTTTTGCCTCTTTACGTGATTCCTTCTTCTGTGCCCACAGGCTACATGAACCCGCAAGCATCAGCAAAAAAATTACTATAAGAAATTTTTTCATATATGGGTGTTTTGGTTAGTAATTATATATTGCTAAGATAAGATAAGACAATTTATTAGATTAAATTTTAACGTTATTTAATTATTTTGCCGCGGATAAACAGTGATAAAAATGAAGAGCACATATTTTACAAGGAGAACTATCAGGAAGTATACGGAAGAGGAGATAGACAATGGGTTACTGGAGCGTATACTCACTGCGGGGACCAGATCCTCTACGACAGGCAACATGCAGGTATATAGCATAATAGTGACGCGTGATCCGGAGATGAAGAGACGACTGGCGCCGGCTCACTTCAATCAGTCCATGGTGACGGAGGCTCCTGTGGTACTAACCTTCTGTGCCGATTTCAACAGGTTTAATCTCTGGTGCAGGCAGAGAGAGGCGGAGCCCGGTTATGACAATTTCCTTTCGTTCATGACTGCCGCCATTGATGCTCTCATAGTAGCACAGACGGTATGCAACGCTGCAGAAGAGGAGGGGCTGGGATTATGCTACCTGGGGACAGCCACCTACAGTGCTGATCAGATCATAAAGATATTAGAGTTGCCAAAGGGTGTCGTGCCCGTTGCCACTGTCACTCTCGGGTGGCCTGCTCTGGTGCCTGACCAACCTGACAGACTGCCGCTGGAGGCTGTCGTGCATCAGGAGAGATACCGTGATTTTACCCCGGATCTGATAGATGAGCTTTACAGGGCTAAGGAGGCCCGTGCCGACTCTTTACAGTTCATTGCAGAAAACAACAAGCAGACCCTGGCGCAGGTCTTCACCGATGTGCGTTACAAGAAGGAAGACAACGAGTTCTTTTCCTCCAGGTTTCTGGAGGTTATCCGCAGTCAGGGATTTATGGATTGAATTACTGCGGGGAGATTGCTTTCAACCTTTTCAACTCAGTCTGACAGCTATTGTCTACTCTCTGAATACCAGTCCCAGTTCAGCAGCAATTGCCTTCAGGTCTTCCACCACTGCCGGTACCAGTGTGATACCTGACTGGCTGTTATGCTCTTCCGCCTCCCTCTCCGGATCACCGGGTATAAGCACCCCGGTCTCTCCCTTTGCCGGGGTGGCATTGCGGAAGGTCTTTATCCATTCATCCATGGAGGCCTTGAACTCTTCAGCCGGTCTGAAAGCATCGAGGCGCATGGCACCGAAAAAGTGGCCAGTCCCTTCTCCGGCCTTTTTTTCGGGAACCGGCAGGTAGGCTACACTGGGTGGCACAAACGGACCAAAGCCGGCTCCGCTGAAGAGTGAGCTGAAGATGTCAACGACAGCTGTCATGCAATAGCCTTTGTGGCTGCCGTGCAACCGGTCGCCCCCGAGGGTGAGCATGCCACCTCCCCGGCGCAGTATGGAAGGGTCATCGGAAGGATTACCCTCGGCATCCTGCACGAACCCCAGCGGTACCTTTTCACCCTTCTTCTCTGCCACGGCCAGCTTGCCGCGTGCTATGGGCGTTGTGGCAAAGTCGGCCACGAAGGGAGGCTCGGTAAGGGCCGGGATGGCTACCGCAAGCGGATTGGTGCCGAGATAACGGCTGACTGATCCCGTGGGAACCACAAGGGGGTTGGCGTTGGTGACACATATACCCACCATGTCGTGCTCAAGAGCCATCATGGCATAGTATCCGGCTATCCCGAAGTGATTGGAATTGCGTGCCGCTACCCAACCTGTACCTGCAGAAGCAGCCTTCTCAATAGCCAGGTGCATCGACCTGATACCGGCTACCATACCGAAGCACCTGTCACCGTCAACTACAGCCGTTGAGGGAGTCTCGTGCACTACCTTCACTTCAGGACTTACGTTTATCCTGCCGGCTTTCCAGAGATCATAATAGTCTTTAATTCTAAGCATCCCGTGTGAAGCATGTCCTCGTAATTCGGCTGCAATCAGGACGGAAGCAATAGCCTCCGCATCACTGCGACTGCAGCCTATGCGTATGAAGAGATCGGTAGTGAACTCAAGGAGGTATCTGTGATCGTACATGATTTATTTGTCAAAAGTATATAAAGTCAAAAGTCTGTAAAGTCAAAGGTCCCGACCCTCCCGACTTCATCGGGACAGGTTCGTGTACGGGATTTGGCTTCGTCGAGCTCACCGCCAATTGGCGGTTCGGTTCATAGCTGCGCTCTTCAATCTGAAGGTCAAATTCTTAACTCTTAATTCTTAATTCTTAATTCTTAATTCTTAATTCTTCTTTCTCCCATCCCTTTACCGGGTAGGGAGGGCGCACAGGTTCCTTAGGCGGGTTCTTCTCCAGCTCCTTCAGAGCCACCTCAATGGCTTTCTCAAGCTGCGGATCCCTGCCTTCGATGATTTCTGCCGGCCACTGTTCAACCTCTATGTCCGGCGCCACACCCACATTCTCAACAACGTATCCCTCTTCAGTCCAGATAGCGAGGTTAGGAGCCGTCACACTGCCACCGTCCATCAGCTCGGGGAAGCCGAGCGTTCCCACAAGTCCGCCCCAGGTGCGCTTACCCACCAGGGTTCCCACACTGAACTTCCTGAACATCCAGGGCAGCATATCACCGCCCGATCCGGCTGTCTCGTCAATTATCATGACCTTTGGACCCTGTATGGATGCGCTCGGGGTCTTGAGATCCATGCCATAGCGCATGTTCCAGTACGACTGCAAAGGCCTCTGCAGGAGATCGATGTAGTAATCTGCTATCAACCCGCCACCGTTGAATCTCTCATCAATAATTATCGCCTTCCTGTCTGCCTGCGGGAAGAAATATCTCTTAAAATATTCGTGCCCGGCGTCTGCGGTGTTTGGTACATAGACATAAGCCACCTTGCCATCCGTTGCTTCCGTCACCTTCCTGAGGTTACCCTCCACCCAGTCGCGGTTCCTCAGGCTGCTCTCGCTGGCAATGGGAACAACCTTTATAACCCGTGAGCCTGTATAACCGGGATCTGCCCCTATTGTCAGCTCAACAATTTTACCTTCCGTATTCTCCAGGAAACTGTAGATGTTTTTATCAGCTGTAACATCCTTACCGTCAATGGCAAGAATATAATCCCCTGCCTTGACGTTCAGTCCCGGCTCTGTCAGTGGCGACCGCAGATCAGGGCTCCAGTTGAGGCCGCCATAGATTTTTTTCAGCCTGTACCTGTTGTTCTCCAGAGCGAAGTCAGCGCCCAGCAGTCCTCCGCCGATCCTCATGGGTGCGTTCAGCCTCTCGCCGCCACTAACCCTGTGATGACCCACGCCAAGTTCGCTACATAACCACTGTATTACCCTGTTAAGGTCACTTCTGCATGCCAGGTCAGGAAGGAACTGAGAATACTTCTCCTTCATGGCTTCCCAGTCGGTTCCGTGCATCCCAGGGTCATAGAAATAATCGCGGTTGATCCTCCATGCCTCGTTGAATATCTGAGGCCACTCTGCTGCCGGGTCTGTTTTTACTGTCAGTGAGCCTGTATTAACTGTTCCCTTTCCTGGTTCCGGCTTCTTTCCGGCGGCAGTGATCCCTGTTGTCTGCCCCTTAAAATAGAGCATCTTTTTCCTGTCAGATGAGACTATATAGTTATCAAGCTCCATGACCTCCTCATCTTTCCGGTCCTTTACCGTATACTTGTGAAGTGTTGAGGCTCCATCTCCCTGCGATCTGACGATATAGAGAATCTCTCCTGTTCCGGCAACACCAAGTCCTTCGAAGCTGCCGGCAGAGACAGGTACGTTAACTATCCTGTCCTGCAGTCCGCTGGTCTCTATCTTAAGCAGATTGCTGTTTTCATCCGGTGCAGCAGCTTTCCCGGAGTTTTTCTTACTGCTTCTGGCCGGGGTGACAGCAGCAGGCTTATCAGTTTCTGTCTTCTCCTCAATACCTTTCTCCTCGTCGCTCTCTTTTGCGAAGGGAGAGGAGATATCCCTCCTCAGTGTGACAAGATAGATCGAGTTTGTCCGCTTCATATCCGCACTGGACAGATCGAACCAGTTAATGACCGGACCGGCATCGGTGGAGGCGAAGAAGTAGATATACTCGCCGTTGGGATCAAAGACCGGCTCCGAGGCATCACTCAGTCCATCGGTGACGGGGAATGATTTCTGCTGGTCAAGTGAATAGAGATTGACAACCCTGAAGAATGTAGAGCTTAATTTTGTATATACAATCCATTTTGAATCTGAAGACCAGTCGCCGAACATATTCCTGAATGTACCGGGGAAATAGAGCTCGTCGGAGTCGATCTTACTGATAATCGACGAGGGGATGTCAAGCAGGTAAAGGTTCCTTCCGTTATCGGTGAAGCATATCTTTTTGCTGTCAGGTGACCATTTCGGGAAAGCATAGAATCCTGTCCCGGGAAGGGTGAATATCCTTGGCTCCCCCTTGCCGTCCTGCGGTTCCAGATGCAGGGTATTCTCACCGGATGCGTCTGAGAAGTAGGCTATTGTTTTTCCGTCAGGTGACCATGAGGGGAATCTCTCATGTGCCCCGGGTGTCTGTGTTATGTTTCTCTGGTCTCCCTTCTCAGCCGGGAGGGTGACTATCTCTCCCCTGTAGTCAAAAACAACCCGTGAGCCCGTAGGTGAGATGTCAGCGCTGCGTATGTAATCGGCACCCTTCACATACCTCGGGCGCAGCTCAAGAAGGTCAGCAGCAATAGCTACAGTCAGTCTCCTTGTAGTCCCGCTTCCTGTATCGAAGGTGTGAAGATAGCCTGCCTGCTCAAAAACGATCATGCTCCCCGTGGCGGAGGCATTTAACACAGGAAAATCGCTGAAGTGTGTCAGCTGGTTTACCTCACCGCCGTTATTGTTGAATGAGAAGAGGTTGAACTCACCGTTCCTGTCACTCAGGAAGTATACCATGTCATTGATCCACATAGGCTCCATGTCGTTGCATCCGCCTTCAGGCTTTGGTATCTTCACCACTGAATGATCTGCAAAGGTGTATAGCCAGATGGCAGACACTCTGCCTCCTCGATAGTTCTTCCACTGGTCATGAGCAGGAGACAGGGGTGTGTATGCCATCTTTTTACCGTCAGGCGAGTAGGATGCATAATAAGCGTTAGGTATATCAAGCTTTTCCGGGTAACTGCCGCTGAGGTCAACTGTGAACAGCTGCCAGTATCTGCTGGTGAATGATGATCGCTGTGAGATGAAAAGGACCTTCTTGCCATCAGGGGTAAATCCTCTTACCATATCACTGCCCGGGTGCCACGTGAGACGTACCGGTACTCCTCCCTCTGCGGGTATGATGAAGACGTCAGTGTTGCCGTCATACTGGGCGCTGAAGGCTATCAGCTTTCCGTCCGGTGAGAAGCATGGATCACTTTCTATCCCCTCATCTACCGTAAGACGTATGGGGTTCGTTCCGTCTGTATTCATCACCCACAGATCTTCGGCATATATGAATGCAATATGCGATTGGCTGACAGCAGGCTGCGAGAGCATTCTGGTGTCAGAGGTATTGATGCCGGCAATATCCTGTGCTGCAATGAAAAGCAGTACACCGATCAGCGCCGGGAAAAATATTTTTCTTTTCATAGCTATTTGGTTTTTCTGTAACTATTTGTTGCATTCGCCTGTGCCTTCGGTGTGATGACCAGATCGTTAATACATACATGGTCCGGCAAGCTGGTACAATAATAGATCACGTCTGCAATATCCTCACCCCGGAGAGGCTCCAGTCCTGAATAGACTGAAGATGCCTTTTCTCTGTCTCCCTTGAAACGTACAAGTGAGAATTCCGTTTCCACCATCCCCGGCGCAATATTTGTGACCTTGATGCCGTGCTTCAGCAGGTCTATACGCATAGCCCTCGAGAGTGCGTCAACAGCATGCTTCGAGGCACAGTACACTGATCCGTTCTCATAGACCTCCTTGCCGGCTATGGAGGCAAGGTTGACGATATGCCCCGAGCCCCTGCTCACCATCCCCTGCACAATCACCCGGGTGACATATAACAGACCCTTGACGTTAGTATCGATCATACGGTCCCAGTCGTCTGTCTCACCCTCGTCAATATGACCGAGACCTGATGCCAGACCTGCATTATTAATAAGAATATCAATTTGTGCCCATTCACGGGGAAGATTGCCGAGCTGTTTTTCAACTTCATCCTTTACCCTCACATCAAAGCAGAGCGCCAGTACTTCTATGCCGTAACTGCCTGTCAGATGCGCTGCAAGCTCGTCAAGCCTCTCTTTTCTTCTCCCGGTAATAATCAGTCTGTCTGATGATTCCGCGAATTTTATTGCTGTGGCTTCACCAATACCTGAGGTGGCCCCTGTGATAAGTATTGTCCTTCTCATAAAGTGATTTTTTTGTGAAGGTAAATGTAAAAAATAATAAGGGTATCTTTGGCGCGCAAATGAAAAATGATGCTCGATAAAAGTCACACAGAGGGGGCTCCCAGGCAAAAGGTCGAACTGATGTTCGATTCAATAGCGAGGCATTATGACAGGCTTAACCATATTCTTTCACTGGGTACTGACAGGCACTGGCGCAGGAGAGCTGTTAACCTTATAGCTTCCAATATCAGGCCTGAGAGGATACTTGATGTGGCTACAGGTACCGGAGACCTTGCCATTGAGGCCATGAGGCTGGGATCGGTGAGGGTGACGGGCATTGATATTAGTGAGAAGATGCTGGATGTGGGGCGGAAGAAGATAATGCGTATGGGTCACGGTGACACCATTGAATTGCTTAGGGGTGATGCCTCCTCCATGGTATTTGGTGACAGTAGCTTTGACGTGGCAATGTCAGCATTCGGGGTACGCAATTTTGAAGACAGGGTTGCCGGTCTGACAGAGATGTGCCGTGTGCTCAGACCGGGTGGAATGGTCATGGTGCTTGAGTTTTCCAGACCGACACTATTCCCTCTGAAACAGATATACGGATTATACTTTAGAAGAGTGCTCCCGCGTATAGGCAGGAAAGTGTCTGGTGACCCCGGAGCCTATACATACCTCCATGAGTCAGTTATGTCATTTCCCGATAACGAATTGTTCCTGGATATGCTTGTACGGTCAGGTTTTACCAATGCCCGGCAGAGAAGACTCTCAGGGGGAATAGCAAGCATTTACTATGCTTTCAGACCCTGATGCTATCATGACACAATATTTTTAATATTTCTCGTTTACTAATCAGGACCCTTCATAGCGTGCGTAAAAGAACTGTAATAATTCTCTTTCTGCTCATACCTGTCATGATGACAGCTCAGAAAGCGAAACCCAAGAATGACTCGAATTATGACGAGAGGCTGCTCCATTTCGGTTTCAGCATGGGCATCAATACTATGGATTTCAATGTAAAGATGAAGGCCGGTTCAGACCTCCTCGCTGAAGTCGTCTCTCTCAAACCAGGTATAAATATTCAGATAGTTACCGATTTCAGACCTACAACATACCTTGACCTGAGGTTTCTCCCAGGGGTATCGTTCGGCCAGAGGAATATTAACTTCTATGGTCAGGACGGGGCAAAGGTTTACGAGACCCAGATTGAATCATCATTTCTGGAGTTTCCGTTTTCGCTCAAGGCCAAGGGGATGAGGCTTAACAACTCAAGACCTTATGTATTAGGGGGATTGAATTTCAGGTATGACCTGGCCGGAAAGAAGGAGTTCGATGATTTTGGCGGCAGTGAAGGAAGTTACCTGAGGCTTAACAAGGCTGACCTCTATTATGAGGTAGGGGCGGGGATAGACTTCTATATGCCCTATTTCAAGCTCACCATTGAGGTCAAGATGTCTAACGGTCTGCGTGACGTACTCGATTATAACGCCGGCTTTCCTTCCTATTTCAATGAGATTGAGTCACTGAGGTCGCAGTTGTGGGTCCTCTCTTTCCATTTTGAGTAGATATGGCTGAGGAGCTGAACCTTGTTCTGCCTCCGCAGACTGCTTTTGATGAAGCAGCCCTGAAGGTATACCTCGCAAGGAAGACCGGTATGGAAGACTTTGAGGTACGTATACTCAGACGTTCTGTTGATGCCCGCAAGCCTGATATAAAGATCAGCCTTACCGTTCAGGTCATTGATCCCGGAGAACCCTCTGAGGAGATACCCCCAATGAAAGTGGAGGATGTGTCGCATGCCCGCGAGGTGCTTATAGCCGGCAGCGGTCCCGCTGGCCTCTTCGCTGCCCTCTCTCTTATTGAGGCAGGACTGAGACCGGTGATACTGGAACGGGGCAGGGAGGTGAAGGAGCGTAAGAGGGATGTGGCTGCCATCAGCACCAGACATATTGTTGAGCCTGACTCCAATTACTGTTTCGGTGAGGGCGGTGCCGGAACCTTCTCCGACGGTAAGCTTTATACAAGGTCAAAGAAGAGGGGCAACAACCGCCGGGTGCTTGAACTGCTTGTGCTGCACGGAGCAGACCCTGCCATCCTTTACGAAGCCCATCCTCACCTTGGGACTGACAGGCTTCCCGGCGTGATTACCGCCATAAGAAAAACTATCACTGATGCCGGCGGCCAGCTTCTTTTCAATAAACGCATTACGGGACTGACAATTGAAAATGGAATATTCAGAGGGGTGACAGTCAATGGTAATGAGACCATTCTGGCAGATGATCTGATACTGGCTACTGGTCATTCAGCAAGGGATGTCTATCATATCCTCTCAGGAGCCGGGGTGACTATCGGTTTCAAGCCTTTTGCCATGGGGGTCAGGGTTGAACACCCGCAGGAAATGATAGACAGGATACAGTATCATGGAAGGACGAGAGGAGAGTACCTCCCCGTTGCATCATACAACCTGGTGACACAGGTCGACGGCCGTGGAGTCTATTCGTTCTGTATGTGCCCCGGTGGGTTCATGGTACCCTCGGCAACCAGTCCCGGTGAGGTGGTGGTGAATGGAATGTCGCCATCACGTCGCAATTCACGATGGGCCAACAGTGGCATTGTGACCGAGATCAGGGAGGAGGATGCTCTCAGGTATGGTGACGGCCCACTGGCAGGAATGGAATACCAGTCGTTTCTGGAAAAGATGGCATGGAGAGAGGGGGGGATGACACAGCGTGCACCTGCTCAACGCCTCACTGACTTTGTTGAGGGGAGAGCCTCTTCATCGCTGCCGGAGGGTTCTTACTTCCCGGGACTGACAGCCTCATCGCTGCACGAGTGGCTCCCCGCTGATATAACCAGGCGACTACAGCAGGGATTCAGGGATTTCGGGAGAAAGATGAAGGGTTACGTCACCGACCAGGCACTGGTGGCAGCAGTAGAATCACGCACCTCTTCCCCCGTAAGAGTAATACGTGATCCGGAGAGACTTAATGCCGTAGCAATAGAGGGTCTCTTCCCTGCCGGTGAAGGTTCAGGATATACCGGTGGGATTGTCTCATCGGCAGTAGACGGGATGCTGGTGGCAGCAAGGCTTGCAGAGAAATATGTTTAAGAGGCCCAGGGCGAAGGGGAATTAAAAATTAAGAATTGAGAATTAAGAATTAAGAGTCAAGTGTTAAGAATTAAGAATTTGACCCTCAGTTCGTTAGGTGTCAGTCCTTTAGACTTTACGGACTTTCAACTTTATGGACTTTATGGACTTTTGATTTACGGACTTTCAGCCTTTATCCCTTCTTCTTGCAAACTCCGAACAAACAATGGCGGCGGCCATACTGACATTTAATGACTCTATTCCTGCCATCTGATTGTGTGGTCCGGGGATGGTAATGCGTTGAGTGACATGACGGAGTAGCTCCCCGGAGATACCCCTTGATTCGTTGCCAAAAAGGATGATGCCCTCGCTGGCAAGCCCACTGTCGTAGATCGAGCCTCCGTCAGTGGTGGTCCCGAATACCTCAATGCCATCAGTTACGGCTTTGTCAAGCATCTCATCCAGAGGGGTATACCATACCTTGACATGCATAAATGCACCCATAGTGGCCTGAATCACCTTGGGGTTGTAAAAATCAACACAGTCCGGTGAACAGACTATATTTTTCATACCAAACCAGGCGGCAATGCGTATGATGGTACCAAGATTCCCGGGGTCCTGGACATACTCCAGCACCGGTATGAGCTTTCCCTGAAGAATACTGAAAGAGTAGACCCTCTTCTCCATTGGAGCCAGAGCAAGGACATTATGCGGTGTACGCAGGGAGCTTATGCGCCTTAGTTCCTCATAGCTGACAGTCACTATCTCATCTGCACCGCTGATGACAGCCTCCTGCTCCCCGTCGAGCCACTCCGGCTTGCCGGCAAGGAGCATGACCCTGTTCCCCGCAAGGATATACTCCCTGACAAGTTTGTCACCCTCAATGACAAAAAGTGAACTCTCCTCCCTGACCCTCCTCTTCTGGAGTGAGAGTATCATTTTTACCTGATTCCGGGTGATCGTCTTATGCATCTTTGTGTGATTGAATATAGAGTTTATAATGGTATATTTGCATGCACTATTCTTTCCGGAAAGTGATCCGTCAGAGAGCAAATATAAAAATTACTGGTCCCAAACTGATCCTGCTGGTGACTATAATTTTTATAGTCACATCGTGCAATCCAACTAAATATGTCCCGGCCGGTGAGGTGCTTCTGAACAGAAACGAGCTGGCAGTGCAGGCAGATGGTCAGCCACTGCCGTCGACAGTCAGCCGGAGCACCATGAAATCCTACATCAGGCAGCAGTCAAACAAGAAGATCTTTGGCGCAAGATTTCACCTCGGACTTTATAACCTGTCCAACCTGGAGAAGGAGAAGTGGCCGCATGGATGGCTCAGGAGGATAGGCGAGGAACCTGTCATTTTCGATCTCGGGGCTGCAGACAGGTCTGCCGGACAGATACAGAGCTACCTGTCGACGAAGGGTTTCTTTAATGCCAGGGTCAGGGATACGGTCAGAACAGCAAAGGAGGAAGCAAGGGTGGTATATGAAATTACTCCCGGCAGACCATACACTATTGGTGATATCAGATATGAGATAGAGGATTCCGTACTGAGCAGCCTGGTTATGATTGACACGATGAACTGCACCATCGAGAGGGGTATGATATATGATGTTGATCTCATGCAGCGCGAGCGCCTTAGGCTGGAACGCTTTATCAGGGACATCGGTTTTTATACCTTTTCCACGGATGATATTTATTTCCGTATAGACAGTACCCTCATGAGCCACCAGGTTATTGTCTATTATGTGGTATCAAAGAAGACTACCAGAGACAACCTGGGGAGGCAGGTCGCCAGCAATCACAAGATGTTCCGCATCAGGGATATCTATCTCTTCACCGATTTTGACCCCAGGATGTCGCTGACAGAGGGCGATGCATACACCAGCAGCTTTGACACCACCTTTTACAGGGGTATTTACTTTGTTGCGCCGAAGGGAAGGACAATGGTAAAACCTGACGTGCTTATTCAGGCCCTTTATGTATCACCCGGATCACTCTACAGCGTGACCAATGCCGAGCAGACGGAGTCACACCTGACTGATCTCAAGAACCACAGATTGGTGAATGTCTCTTTCCTTGGCGCGGAGAACACAACAGGAGCAAAAAAAGATGAGGGAATGCTCGACTGCATGATACAGCTTACTCCAATGGAGAAAAACTCGTTCACCGTTGAGCTGGAAGGTACAAACACCGGCGGCAACCTGGGAGGAGCACTAAACCTGATATATCAGAACAAAAGTCTGCTAAAGGGAGCCGAAGTATTCAGCCTGAAGCTTAAGGGAGCCTATGAGACTCTCACCGAGGCCGTGACCGGATTCAAAAACACCCAGCAGTTCGGTATCGAGGCCAACCTGAGGATACCCAAGTTCATGATGCCTTTCCCTGCCAGGGAGAATTTCATACGCAACCATGACCCGAGGACAGTGCTTCAGGCAGGCTATAACTATCAGAAGCTGCCCGTTTATGCCACTTCGGTGGCAAACATCTCACTCGGTTACTCGTGGAGCGGAAATAAGTATACCAAATACACAGTTACTCCACTCTCCCTCAATCTTGTAAAACTGCATTATATCGACCCCGATTTTCAGGCACAGATAGATACCATTTCATATCTCGCCTATTCATTGCGTGACGTGAGGATTGTAGGAGGGAGGTATGATTTTGTCTTCAACAACCAGATGATCCAGAAGTCGAAGGATTTCTGGAACATCAGGATAGGTGCCGATATAGCGGGGAACCTTCTTGAACTGGCTTATAATGCAGCCAATGCGCAGAAGGCAACTGACGGCTCCTACCAGCTCTTCGGGCAGCCCTTTGCACAATACCTCAAGGGAGAGATCGATGCCAGCTATAATTACAGGTTTAATAATGTGAGCAGTATCGTCTACAGGTTCTTTGCCGGCGTCGGATGGTCTTACGGCAACTCCACCGTCATGCCTTATGAGGAGCAGTATTTTGGCGGCGGATCCAACGATATAAGGGCATGGATGGTCAGGACACTGGGCCCGGGCTCCTATGCGCTGCCTGAAAGTTCTTTTATTAACCAGACTGCTGACATGAAGCTGGAGGCAAATATTGAGTACAGGTTCAAGCTGTTCTGGATCCTTGAAGGCGCAACCTTCATAGATGCGGGTAATATATGGACAGTCCGGCCTGATCTGGACAGGCCGGGGAGCCAGTTCAACTTCGGCAGCTTATTGGATGATATAGCCGTAGGCACAGGTATCGGGCTGCGGTTTGACATCAAATTCGTACTCTTACGTGTCGATTTCGGTCTGAAGCTGCGCGACCCGCAGGAGAGGGATGGATCAAAATGGATACCTGCATACAGGCCCTTTAACCGCAAAGATGATGTGACCATGGTGATAGGAATAGGGTATCCTTTCTGATAACTCCGCAAAAAAACTTTAAAAAAATATTACAGAAGTTTGTTTATTATAAAAACAATATATTTATTTGTAGGACTAATTGGACAATATTGTCATTTGAAATGAAGAAAAGCTTATTAACAACAACATTAGTGGATCAGGTTCATGAACAGATTATGGATTACATCAAGGAGAATAAACTTGTGCCCGGTAGTTCTTTGCCTAATGAAGTGCAGTTTGCGGAAATGCTCGGTACGAGCCGCAATGTTGTCAGAGAAGCTTTAAGCCGTTTGAAAATGATTGGTTTGATAGAATCTAGAACCAGGAGGGGAATGATCCTCAAGGAATTTTCAATTATGGACAGTCTGAAAAGAGGATTTGATCCAATCTTCCTGACTGAAAATGCTTTGCTTGACCTGCTTGGTTTACGTGTTGCCCTCGAACTAGGTATTTCAGATGACATTTTTGAGAACATAACGGAGGACGATATCACTGAGTTAGAAGAAATTGTACGTTTTGGGGTGATGTTAAAGAACAATGAATATGCCCTTGGGAGCGAATATTATTTTCATGCCAAGCTTTATGAAATTACCGGTAATGAGACCATTGCACAATTTCAGAAACTGATTCGTCCTATAATGGTTTATATTAAAGATAATTTCAAAACCTATTTTGAACCGATAAATCTTGAGTTGAATAACAAAGGTCTTATTGTAACACACGCTGATCTCTTAGAATGCATTAAGGATAGAAATTTATCTCAATTCAAGAAAAAACTTGAAAATCATTTTCTGGTTTACAAAATATTTATCAGGAAAAAAAGAGGTACTAATAAGCGTATCCGTACAGAACAGTACTTGTCAATAAAATCTCCTGCAAAAATGAAAGATCAGTTCTTTCATCCCAATGACTTTTCATCAGATTATTCACTCGATTAGTTAGAGCCTGTGATACTTTATGTCATTTGGGAAATTTATTACTCATATATGTCCTACAAATAGTATAAATAGAATAATAATTATAACCATAAAGCTTGTTTCCATCAGGTATCAGGCTGACAATTAAAACTGAAGAAATGATAAAAACGAAACCAAATTTGACCGGATTAATTTCTGCTCCTTTTACTCCGATGGACAAAAACGGGGCGGTTAATCTTATGATAATAGATGACTATGTTGATTATCTGACAGAAAATAATGTTAATGGTGCATTTATCTGCGGCACAACAGGTGAGTCAGCCTCTTTGACAACCGAGGAAAGAATGGCGATTGCTGAAAGATGGGTAGGAGCGACAAAGGGCAGAATAAAGATCATTGTTCATGTAGGAGGTACATCACTACCTCAAAGCAAGGCGCTTGCTTCTCATGCACAAAAAATTGGTGCTGACTGTATTGCCGCAATGGCACCCTATTTTTTTAAGCCTGCCTCAGTCAGCTTATTGATTAATTATATGCAGCCAGTAGCAGCATCTGCCCCTAAGTTGCCGTTTTATTATTACAACATGCCTTCCATTACAGGTGTAGATCTTCCGGTTGATCAGTTTTTAATGATGGCCGATAAACGCATTCCTAATCTCGCAGGAGTAAAATATACACATACAAACCTGAAGGAGATGCAGCTATGCTTAAACACCTGCAATAAGAAATTCGAAATACTGAACGGCTTTGATGAAATACTTATTACCGGACTGGCTATTGGTGCAAAAGCTGCAGTGGGTAGTACATACAATTATATGCCTTTTGTCTACTTGAATATTATGAAGGCAATGGAAGAGGGTGATATGGAAAGAGCAAGATATTACCAGATGTTGGCGATAAACGCTATGGAAGTTATTTTTAAGTATGGAGGAGGAGTGCGTGCTGGTAAAGCTGCGATGAGTCTGACAGGAGTCGATTGTGGTCCCTGCAGATTGCCTCTGGAACCTTTCGGAAATGAAGAGTATGATATGCTTAAGAAAGAATTGGAATCAATAGGATTCTTCGGTGTACCATACAGACAATAAACTAAATACGCAATAATTTATGACAATAACAGATTAATCCAATCCATTATTTAACAAAAAACTCTTACAAATGGTGAAAAAGAAACTACTAAGTTTGGTCAGCGTTTTATTTATTACACTATCAGTTCTTTATTCTCAGGAATTTAATGTAACTGGCATTGTAAGCGATAATAACGGAGAACCGGTTCCTTCTGCAACGATACAGATAAAAGGAACTACTATCGGAACGATCTCTGAGTTCAATGGATCTTTCAGTCTCAATGTGAAAAAAGGAGACATACTGCTCATCTCCTTCGTAGGTTACAATCAACAGGAAATTACTGTCAAGGATGAAAGCAAATTGAATGTTGTTCTGCATGAAGCAGTTTTTGGCCTGAATGATATTGTTGTGGTTGGATATGGCACACAATCAAGGCAGACGATAACCTCTTCCATATCAAAGGTAGGAAGTGAAGCTCTGACCAATATTCCGATCACTTCTGTCGGGGATGGTCTGAAAGGAAAGATTACGGGTGTGCGCATTTATAGCACAAATAATACTCCTGGTGCTGAACCTACCATACGTATTCGTGGTGGTTCTTCCATAAATGGGAGCAATGAACCTTTGGTACTAATTGACGGAGTTGAAAGCGGTTTGTCTGGTATAAATGCTAATGATATTCAGTCCATTGAAGTACTGAAAGATGCCGCTTCCACTGCTATTTATGGTGCCCGTGCTTCAAACGGTGTGCTTCTCATTACAACCAAACGCGGATCATATAATAAAGCTCCAAGGGTTACATTTGAAGCTAACACTGCATATCAGGAAACGGCACGAATGTACAATTTCATGAATGCAGAAGATTATATTTCGATAGTACGCCCTGCAGTTGCACTTGGCCCTCATCCGTTATACAATTATAATTCCGGTTATTCTGCCAGTACCGGAAATACTGCAAGTTCTATTTATAGTACAAGATATCTGGAAAATGGAGAGACTATTCCGGAGGGTTACAAATCAATGGATGATCCGCTTAACCCCGGCAGTACGATTATTTTTCAGGACAACGACTGGGAGAGCAAAATCTTTTCTCCGTCAATGTGGCAGAATTACTATTTAGGACTAGACGGAGGTAATGAGATCATGCGTTACTCAGCAAGCCTGGGAAGCACCACTGATAATGGCGTGGCAGTGGGAACAGGTTATAACCGTTTAAGTGCAAGAGCCAATGCTGATGTGAATATTTCGAAGAAACTTGTTTTATCAACCGGATTCGACTTTTCGCATACCAATACAGCGGCCTATACTGCAATGAACCAATATCAGGTTCTTACACGTGGACTGGCTGTCCCTCCCACACAGAAATTTTTTGATTCTGAAGGTATTCCGACACATGGATACAACCGGACTTCTCCCACGCCATTATATTATGACTATATTTATGATGATGCGCAGAAAAACAATAAGATAAGTATTAATGGAGCGCTTGACTGGACCATTTTCGACGGATTAAAGGCTCATGTTCAGGGTTCCTACTACAAACAGGGATATCAGGCAGATATTTTTCAGCGTGCCAATTATTTCGTAGGGTCAAGATCTGCATCTAAATCCGTTCGTGATGCATCAATTTCCAAAATAGAGGGTTACTTGTCATACTCAAAAACGTTTAACAAGGTTCACTCTTTAAGTGGATTGGCCGGATATTCTTACCAGAATAACTTTTCCGAATATCTTTCAGTAACTGCCACCGGTGCAAGTTCTGATAAGGTCACAACGCTTAATGCTGAAACATTAGTTACAGCTTTTGATAATTACATAATAAAACAATCACTTGTTGGATACTATGGCCGCTTGCTCTATGATTATAAAAAGAAATATCTGGCCCAGGCTTCATTCAGGTATGACGGATCTTCACTCTTTGGTGAAGGAAACAAGTTCGGTTTCTTCCCCGGTGTATCTCTCGGATGGGTTGTTACAGAAGAACCATTCATGCAGACGGCTAAGCAGATCAGTAACTTAAAGTTAAGGGCAAGCTATGGTCAGACAGGAAATAACGTTGTTGATGTGACTGACGCAGCCGGTTCATACTCCGTCGGATATGATTATGGGGAAAATGCAGGCCTTCATCCTACTGACATGCCAAATAATACCCTTTCGTGGGAAACAACCAATCAGCTTGATCTGGGAATTGATCTGGGAGTGTTTGACAACAAGATACTTGTTAATGCTGACTACTTTAACAGGCTTACGGTTGATTTGTTATTTGACAAAACTCTGCCAAACACTACTGGCTTCTCGACTATAAAGACCAACATAGGTAAAGTAAAGTATTACGGGTATGAGTTTGAGATAACAACAAAGAATATCTCAACAAAGAATTTTGACTGGGAGAGCAAGTTTACCTGGAGTTTCATCAATCATGAAGTCGTTCAGTTACCGGATAATGGGATTGATAAGAATCGTATCGGAGGAGTACTTTGTGCTGATGGGACTTATTGGGGAGGTATTGCCGAAGGGGAGCGACTTGACCAATTCTTTACCTACCAGGTTGACCACATCATTGAAACCAGTGGAGATGCAGATGCTGCAATGTATGATGATCAGTCAAGAGGTTGGAGATATAACGATCAGAGTTATGTTCCCGGAAGAAAAGAGGTTGGTGATTATGAATACGTTGACAGGGATGGTAACGGCAAGATCACGTCTGTTGATCAGTTCTGCCAGGGTGTTACAATTCCCAAGTATACAGGCGGTTTAAATAACTCCTTCAGATACAAAAATTGGGTGGTGAATGTCTATTTAGATTGGGCTTTAGGTCACAGTATTTATGAAAGTGTTTATTCACATCTATTCCTGAACACATTTGCCAACAACTGGAGTCTTGTAGATGAAGTAAAACAATGCTGGACAACACCAGGTCAGGATACTCAATATGCTCGCTTCACCGCCAATGATTCCGATGATGGGAACAAGAACTATTCGAGAAGAACAAATATCTTTGCCTATAAAGCTGATTATCTATGTGTCAGGGAACTGTCAATACAATACAATGTTCCTGTTAATGCCCTGAAGCGTTTTGGAATTCAGGGTTTGGCCGTCACAGCTTCAGGGAACAATCTGTACTATTTTACGGCAGTACCCGGAATGTTATCACCTGAAGTTGGTACAGGCAACCCTTACGCAAGTGGCTTCAACGTTTATCCTCCTATCAGGAGAGTATCATTAGGAGCAAAAATCACTTTCTGATTTTATGCCTGAAAAGAATATGTATTTGAACAAAAAAGAAATAAGGATGAAACGTAAATATATTACATTAACAACTCTGATCATTGCGTTCCTCGGAATGATATCTTGTGAAGATATTCTGAATGTTAAGCAGGAGAGTTATATTACCTCAACTGAGATGTGGCTTTCAGAAGAAGATGCAGAAGCAGGAATGTACGGTATGTACAACAGGTTCCGCAATGCATTTTCCGAGAATTATGCCTATTATGGCGACTATCGCTCCTCTCTTTATGGAAATGGTATTATTGATGAGACTAACTTTGTCTACATGTTCAATAATACTCTTACTATCAATACATCAGGGACTAACTGGGTGAACTTTTATACAGCCATTAACGATGCAAATCTTTTGCTAAAACATACTCCGGATATAACCTTCGGTAACGATGTAAAAAAGAACGCTGTTTTGGCAAATGGCTATTTTGTACGTGCATATACCTATTTTTGGCTGGTGAGGGTATTTGGTGATGTACCCCTGGTGACTGAAGGCTTTGAGTCTGACGAACAGGACCTGTATCCTGCACGCACCCCTGCTTCTGAGGTTTATGCCCAGATCGAAGCTGATATTATCATGGCTGATAACCTCATGCCTGAAGGTATTGACAGCAGAATCATTGCCAACAAAGCTGCCGTAAAAATGCTGATGACTGATTACTACCTCTGGATGGCTAAAACTCAAGGTGGAGGGACCGATGCTCTTACAAAGGCAAAGACTTCTGTAAACGCAGTACTGGGCATGTCATCAAGCTTGGAATTGCAGCCTGACTTTTCAAGTGTATTCTACTCTGAAAAAAACAATGAAATAATACTGGCCCTCGACTTTAACAATACGGAGTTTACAGGCGGATATCCCAGTGTTTATCTTGTCCCAACACAGTATCTTACTGATAAATCATATGTTGAAAACCCTGTCCGAGTCGGAAGCCATCAGGAATATGTTTGTGTAACAGAAGCATACCAGAACTTCCTTTATTCAGTACCGACAGATCAGAGAGCGTGGACCAGTTGCGCATACTTTACTGATAATGTCAATAATGAGTCATTCAGGTGGATTAATAAATATCCGGGCTCATGGACTGATGAAACCAGGTATTTTAATTCAGACATTGTTCTTTACCGTTTTGCAGAGGCATTGATGTTCAGGGCTGAGATAGAAAATGCTCTTGGCTTTTCCGATATTGCGGTTGGATACCTCAATGATATTGCAGAAAGAGCTTATGGAATCGAAGACTATTATCCGGCTTCATTTAGCCAGGAAGAGGTTAACGATGCTCTAATCGATGAATACAAAAAGGAATTTGTTGCTGAAGGTAAAAGCTGGTGGGTCTTCCAAAGGTTTGGCGTTGTCTATGACATGGTCACAAGCCTTGTGGGAAGGGAAAACGAGCACGCGAATATGCTGCTATGGCCTCTTGCTACCGCCACTCTAAGTGGAAATTCAAATCTGGTGCAGACAGAGGGTTATTAGAAAATGGTTATCAGGACAATGAAAATGAAATTTCAAATAGCTGTAATAACTATACTCGCCCTGCTGGTTATTTCATGCAAGCCTTATACAAAACAGGTGATGGCAGTGATTGAACAGCCGGTATTACCGGTGTTGACACTAAAAGAAAATAATCCTGTTCTGAAGATAAAGCTCATAAAAACTGCAGATAGTTCATCCATATTAAAAGAAGTAGTCCTTTCTCTTGAAGGGACTACCTCTTTAAATGATATCGAGAGGGTTAGCCTTCTCCGTATGTGCAATAATGATGAAGAATCAGACTTGTTTGTGATTGGCGAAAGAGAAGCAACCTCATCAGAAGTGGTTATAGATTCTGATCTGGAATTGGTATCTGATACTACAGTATTATGGGTGACGGTTAAACTGAAAGATCAAATTAATTTGACTGACAGAATATGTATTAGCTGCATTGAAATTATTACTGACGCAGGGAAGGTAAAATTAACAGGTAGCAAGGATACGCCAACCCTTAGAGCAGGTGTTGCGTTACGTCAACACAACCAGGAAGGTGTCGATACTTATCGGATTCCCGGTCTCTCAACCTCAAACAGGGGAACCCTTCTTGCGATATATGATATAAGAAGAGACAGTGACAGAGATCTTCAGGGGGATATAGATATCGGACTCAGCAGAAGCACAGATGGAGGTGTCTCATGGAAGCCCATGCAGACTATCCTTGACATGCATAATTACGGAGGCTTACCTGAAAAATACAACGGAGTGAGTGATGCCTGTATACTTGTAGACACTGTCAGCGGAGACATTTATGTTGCAGGTCTCTGGATGTACGGAGTTCTTGACCCGGCCAACGGGAACTTTGTGGAAGGATTAACAGACACAAGTACTACGTGGAATCATCAGTGGAGAAGTTTCGGATCTCAGCCAGGGTATGGCATAAAGAGAAGTTCACAGTTCCTTATCGTTAAAAGCTCTGATGACGGTCTTACCTGGAGCGAACCTGTAAATATCACAAAGCAGGTCAAAAAAGCTAAATGGTGTCTGCTCGCTCCGGCTCCGGGATCAGGAATAACTATTGCAGATGGAACACTTGTCTTTCCTTCAGAAGGTATTGATGAAGAAGGAAAACGGTTTTCAACCATCACTTACAGTAAAAATTCCGGTAAGACATGGCAGACAGGTAACCCTGCATATTACAACACAAATGAGTGTACAGTAGCCGAACTTACTGATCATTCGTTAATGTTGAATATGAGAGAACGATCGAACAGGGGAAAAATTGAAGCCAATGGGCGGGCCATTGCTGTTACTTCTGATATGGGTGAGCACTGGACAGAGCATTCAACATCCCGCAATGCATTGATTGAATCGGCATGTATGGCAAGTCTTTACCGCCATAATTATACTCACGATGGAATTGAAAAGAGTGTCCTTCTGTTTACTAATCCTGATTCTTACACACAACGTAATAATTTTACCCTGAAAGTCAGCTTTGATGACGGGAAGAGTTGGCCGCAAGACAAATGGATCCTTCTGGATGAATATGAGGGAAATGGCTATTCATGCATTACAGCTGTAAATGATTCAATAATTGGAATTTTGTACGAAGGCAGCCAGTCAAATCTTGTATTTCAGCAGATACCTCTTGATGAAATAATAAACTAAGCTTAGTCATGAAAAGAAGTCAGATCAATAATTATATTGATGAAGCCCTTGAATTTTTCCTGAAAAATCATTTTTACCTTCCTGCTTGGGCAGAGTGGATGCCAGATGAGTGGCAGTCAAAGGGTGCTGAGTATGATGAGATCCGTAATAGCAACTTAGGATGGGATGTGACTGATTTTGGGGGTGATTCTTTTATGTATAAAGGCCTTACTCTTTTCACATTGCGTAACGGCATCCTCAACGGAGGCCGGAAACCTTATTGTGAAAAGATCATGTATGTCCGTGAAAATCAGATAACCCCGATACATTTCCACTGGCATAAGATGGAAGATATAATTAACAGGGGAGGCGGTTCGTTATGTATGCAGTTATGGAAAGCAGATTCAGATGAGGATCTTTCCAGTGAGCCGGTGAAAGTTCAGGTGGACGGAGTGACTACACTTGTTAATAATGGGGAAATATTAAAACTCGAAATGGGGCAAAGTATATGTTATGAGCCGTATCTCTATCATACTTTTTGGGCTGAGAACGGAGATTGCCTGGTGGGAGAGGTCTCTACCGTCAATGATGATATCAATGATAACAGGTTCCTGGTAAAGGTTGGCCGTTATCCTGCTATAGTAGAGGATGTGCCAGCCAGATACATGCTGTGCAATGAGTATAAGAATTTATGAATGTTAGGGTCAGGTTGTTTTATGAGTCGAAGTGGCAGCAATATCGCTGCCACTTCTTAAAAAACAGATGTTTTATGAGATTAAAAGTAACATTTTTGTTGATCTTTTTACTTATTGTCAATACAGCCTTGCCACAGAATAAGGCAGAACAGATGAGGCTTACTGACAAAGGTTCTTTTTCTATGATCTTACTGCCTGATCCCCAGAATTATATCAAGTATGATTACAATCAGCCAGTGTTTGAGCTGATGACTGCCTGGATAAGAGAGAATATAGACAGTCTCAGTATAAAGGCAGTGCTATGCACAGGTGATCTTGTCGATCAGAATGAATGTATAGTACAGCCATACCCACGATTTGGGAATATCCCAAGTATTAAACAATGGCAGGCTGTGTCACGTGCCTTCGAACGCATTGATAATAAGGCCCCTTATATTATCTCAACAGGTAATCATGACTATGGATACCTAAGGGCTGAGAACAGTATGACAAGATTCCCGGAGTTCTTTCCGGTTACAAAAAATTCGTGCTGGGATGACTGCCTGGTAAGTGTCTGTAACAACAGAAACGGGTTGCCCACACTTGAGAATTCAGCCTATGAGTTTGTTACCGAAACATGGGGAAAAATATTGTTGATTGCGTTGGAGTTTGCTCCGAGAGATGGAGTTCTTCAGTGGGCAAAAGATCTGGCTGCATCAGAGAAGTATTTACATCACAAAGTTTTTGTTATAACTCATTCATATCTGGATGCAGCGGGTCAACGGATTGCACAGGAAAAATACCTTATCACACCGTCCAATACAGGCCAGCAAATATGGGAGAAGCTTATTCATCCGTCATCAAATATATACTTGGTGATTTGTGGCCATTATGCAAACCCTACTGAAAACATGCGAGACAATGTGGGACTTAGTATTGATAACAATAAGGCTGGCAAGAAGGTCTATCAGATGATGTTCAATGCACAGGCTCTTGGAGGTGGTTTGAGCGGTAACGGAGGAGATGGCTGGCTCAGAATCCTTGAGTTTATGCCTGATGGCAAAACAATAAAGATCAAAACATATTCACCATTTTTTGGCTTTTCACCTACAACAAAGCAATTTGCCTGGAAGAGAGATTCTTATGCTGAATTTGATATTGCCATCGACCTTTGATAAATAATTAAGAACTATTTAATTTATTCAGCCACTTTTTATCCCTTATCCATTTTTATCAATGACAACTAAAACAATTATGTCCAATAAGTCATCAGATCTGCCTTTGGGTGCGTGGCTTACGGTAGCACTACTTTTTGTGGTAGGGCTTCTAAACTACCTTGACCGGACAATGATTACTACAATGCGCTCCTCAATTATTGAAGCCATTCCTATGACAGAAACTCAGTTCGGCCTTCTCACCTCAGTATTTCTCTGGACATATGGATTACTAAGCCCATTTGCCGGATATATGGCCGATAAATTCAAACGTAGCCGTGTAGTAATTGTAAGTCTTTTTGTCTGGTCAGGTGTGACATTGTTGACTTCTTATTCGAAAACATACGAACAGCTTTTAGCTACACGGGTTTTAATGGGGATTAGTGAAGCATGTTATATCCCTGCCGCCCTGGCTCTTATTTCTGACTATCATAAAACCACAACACGATCATTGGCAACCGGCATACATATGACGGGAATTATGATCGGCTCCAGTCTGGGATTTCTTGGAGGATGGCTTGCAGAAACATATCAATGGCATACTGCCTTTATGGTATTCGGCGCATTTGGCATTGTATATACTCTGGTATCAATGTTCTTACTAAAGGATCCTCCGCCAGAGATATCGGATAGTAAATCTGGAAATAAAACGCGGGGAGAATCAGTCAGTTTCTTCAGCGGGATTGAAGGCCTCTTCAAAATCCGGTCATTTAATATTATGTTAATATATTGGGGGGTGCTTGGTATTGTAACATGGTTAGTAACAGGATGGCTCCCAACTTTCTATAAAGAACATTTTAATCTGTCACAGACCGTATCAGGGTTTTATGCGACTGCATATCTCTATCCAGCATCAATAGCAGGCTTGCTTGTCAGCGGGTTTATTGCTGACAGATGGAGCAAAACAAACAGCCGTGCCAGAATACTGGTCCCTGCAATTGCACTTTGTGTGGGAGCACCGTGCATTCTTGCAGCAAGCTTTGTGCCGATTATTGCTGTTGTAATTGTTTTATTCATGATATATGCATTTAACAAGGCATTTACAGATTCAAACATGATGCCGATGCTTTGCCTGGTTGTTGATCCCCGTTATCGTGCTACAGGTTATGGAGTTCTGAATTTCTTCGGTACAATTATTGGTGGTGTAGGACTTTATATGGGAGGTGTGTTGCGTGATGCACACATTGACTTGAGTATAATGTTCCGGATTGCTGCCGTAGCAATGATTATCTGTGGCGCATTACTCTTCTCAATCAGGCCCAAAAAGCTCGGATAGATAGGTGTTCATTATACAATAGACCATGTTGCAAAACGAAATAACAGGTTATATAGGTAATCAATTGCAAATAGGAGGTTGCAGAAGCTATACTCTATCGGAAGGGAAGGGAAGAGGAACCAGGTGTATTGACGTAAACACGGGGGGTGGACTTCAGTTTACAATTGTCCAGGATAGAGGATTGGATATTTCTCTGGCCTCATTCAAGGGCATTAATCTGGTCTATCTTACCTGCAACGGAGAGACACATCCTTCTTATTATGAACCCGAAAACTCAGGTTGGTTTAACACATTTGCAGGAGGACTGCTCACAACGTGTGGCTTGACCCATGTGGGGCCTCCAGCAACCGATCAGGATGACAACTATGGCCTGCATGGAAGGTACTCTACCATACCAGCCTCAAAAGTTGCTGATCTATCCGGATGGGAAGGGAACCAGTATCAAATAATTATCAGAGGTACTACTGAGGAGTGCAGAATCTTTGGAAATAAGCTGCGCCTGGAACGTACAATAAGCTCAATATTAGGCGAAAACATCATTAGAATTCATGACCGGATTACTAACTTCGGTAACCATGAATCTCCCTATGCAATAATTTATCATATGAATTTTGGATTTCCCTTGTTAAGTGAGTACTCAGAGCTTCTCATTGATCCCGAAATTACAGTTCCCCGGGACAAGGTTGCAGCTCATGGGCTAGACAATTTCCGGTCATTCATAAAGCCTCAGAACGAATTTAATGAGCAGGTGTTTGTTCATAAAATGAAGCAATCGAATGACAACGAGGCAGTTGTAATACTTAAGAATAAAAAAATCGGCGTTTCTCTTTCAATTAAATTTGATGCAATTCAACTGCCATTTATGTGGCAATGGAAAATGATGGGATATGGAGAGTATGTTCTTGGGCTTGAACCATCCAATGTACCTGCAAAAAGCCGCAGCGAATTGATTGCTGACAGTATGCTCCCCACTCTCAATCCGGGAGAATCGACATTTAATGATGTCGAGGTAGAGGTGGAAAGCATTTGATAACAATACCGTTCCAAAGACGTTTGCCTCTTAAATCTATGAGATATCAGGATCTGGTAATGACAGATCGGATTATTTAATCCTGACTTTTATTACCACCTTTTTTACAGAACTATTTTCTGCTATTTTAACTCCCGGACAATGCGCATCTTCAGGAAAGAATATAAAGAAATTCATGGGTGTTGCCAGGCTGAAAGTCCCTTGCGCGGCTTTTAGAAACATTATATCCTTCGTGTCATTGTAAGGAACCGTTATTTCGGCTTTGTTTAATTCTATTACACCTATCTGTTCTTCTCCTGAGATTACATACTGAATGTCAGCATATTTCCTGTGTGCCTCAAATCGTGCAACTTCAATATTTTTTGAGATGTATTCATCAACACTCGCGTAAAGATCGTTACCAACAATCTCATATCTTCCAGGTTCCAGATTCTCCAGATCCGTATTTGCCAGAAATTTAAAAGCTTTATTCCACAAGTCGGGATTATTATTATACTCTTTTATAAATTCTTCCTTGTTTATGCATTCATCAGGCTTTAATATTACTTTCTGTTCTTCGATCATTCTGCTAACCGAGCTTATAGGAGTATTCTTTAAATTCATTGCTTTGTTTTTTTTACCTTTTACTTTTTTATTCCCAACGCTTCTCTCCTTAACCTGATCATAATTTCCAGACATGTCCATAAATGATATTTTGCAATTATCAGAAATCCGGCTCCACTCTGTATTGCAATTAGTCTTTGAATAGAATCCAGTGATAATACATGTTAAAGCTATAGTCAGGAGTGGGAATGATAGTCGCATTTTTATTGTGTTATTTTTTGCATATTAATAAGTGATAACATCCTCAAAGGTCCATTTTTTCACGGATTGAAGATAATGAAAAATAGTTGGGCATTTTCTGTTTTGTCAGTTTTTAATCCACTTTCTTTCTTGATTTATTTTCGACCTCAGCCGGGGTTTGTCGGAGCGCAGCCCCCGACTGAAAGCCGGGTCAGTCATGCGGTCTGTCGCTGCGCGACGACAGACTGTCTTGCCTGGTTTTAGCGGGACGGTATGAAGGTATAAATATCAGTAAAACAAATTCATAATTCATTGACATTACTTTATATTTTTCATAAATTGCCCTGTCTCTTGCTGTTAAACATGTGAGATCTTTTAGGAAGACCTTTAAAGCCCTGATCGGGTTTGACCGCCGTGAGAGACGGGGTACTTATATCCTGTCTGTGCTACTCGTTACCCTTTTCCTGGTGAGGCTGATTGTTTTCAGGCCCGGCAGGGTGCCTGACGATTATGCCGTCAAGGCATTAATTACCGGCAGTGAACCGGCTGAAAAGGAGGAAGAGGCATATGCTCCCGTTCTGTTCATCTTTGATCCGAACAATGCCTCTTATGCTGAACTGCTGAGGCTGGGACTGACTGAGAAGCAGGCACGTACGCTGGTGAACTACAGGAGCAGCGGTGCACACTTCCGCCGTCCGCAGGACATTCTGAAGGTCTACGGTGTTGATTCTGCCACTGCATCGCGCCTTATTCCTTATATAATTATTGGTGATTACAACTCTGACGGCAGAGAGGAGAGGGCAACAGGTCATCATGTTGCCTGGATAAAAGATTCATCAGCCGGGTTGTCCGGAGGTCATGCTGACATGCAGGGGAGTTCCTTTGATGAAGTGCCGGAGGCCCTGACAGACCTTAATAGCTGCAGCGCCGGCGAGCTGATCAGACTGCCTGGTATAGGTCCTGTCCTCTCTGAGAGGATCATCAAGTACCGCAGCCTCCTGGGCGGGTTTGTGGATACACATCAGCTGGGGGAGGTGTACGGCCTTGACAGCACTGTTGTCAGTCTCATCTTACCGCGTCTTACCCTGACATTTGATTCGGTAAGGCCGCTGGTGCTTGACAGCGCCTCTTTCGGGGCTCTTTCCAGACATCCCTATGTAGGCTATGAGAGTGCACGCGTCATTACCAGGTACAGATCTGTTGCCGGATCATCACTAACACTGGGTGCTATGGTCAGCCATGGTGTCATCACACCTCAGCAGGCTGAGCGTTTGGCTCCCTATGTGAGGCCCTCACCGGGGGTTATAGGTAATGATTATGAATTTATTTCGTCAAAAGTTTTGAAATGAATTTCATAGGTATTAATTTTGCGGCTCGATTTTAACATAAAGTTCAACTATGATCATTGTACCGGTAAAAGAAGGCGAGAATATTGACAGGGCTCTCAAGAAATTCAAAAGGAAATTCGAGAAGACTGGTGTTATCAGGGAGCTCAGGGCACGTCAGGCCTTTATCAAACCCTCGGTTCGCCGCAGGGAAGAGATAAAGAAAGCCGCATATGTTCAGCAGTTGCATCAGGAGGAGGAATAGTCTTCCTGCTGACTGCTGCAAACGCCTTATAAAATAAACCAAACAGGGTTCCTTTATGGATAAAAAGGAATCGTTCCTTCAATACATCCTTACCGAGAAGCGCTATTCGCGGAATACCGTCACATCTTACAAGAATGACCTTGATCAGTTTTTCAATTGGCTCGCGGAGAACAGTCATGACACAACTGCTGATTCGGTTGAACCGTCTGACGTAAGGGGATGGATGGTCTCTCTCCTTGAAGGAGGGGCAGCCACAAGCACCGTTCACAGGAAGATGTCGGCGCTTAGGGCTTTTTTCCGTTACCTTCGCCGGCATGAGGTTATCAGGATTGATCCGATGTCAGGACTGAAGCTTCCCAGGAAGTCAAAACAGCTGCCGGTTTTTGTTGCAGAAGAGGCACTTGACAGGTTGCTTGACGATTTTCATTTCAGCAATGATTTTTCAGGTATCCGTGATAAAACTATCGTGGAATTTTTATATCTTACAGGCATGAGGAGGTCGGAATTGATTAACCTGCGTGATGAGGACGTGGATCTCTTCACAGGGCAGGTTAGGGTGACAGGGAAACGGGGGAAGCAGAGGGTGATTCCACTCGTAGCGAGTTTTATTAAATCATTGGAAACATATTTGTCAGCACGGAAAGAATCAGGTCTCACCGCCGAGTGGTTCTTTGTTACCAGCCGCGGAAACAAAATGTACGGCAAAGGTGTTTACAATATAGTAAAGAGATACCTTTCCATGGTAACCACAATTGAGAAGAAGAGCCCACATGTTCTGAGACATACTTTTGCCACTCACATGCTGAATCACGGTGCTGACCTCAATTCGATCAAGGAGCTGCTGGGCCATGCCAGCCTGTCGGCTACACAGGTCTACACACACAATACATTTGAACAGTTAAAGAAAGTATATAAACAGGCTCATCCAAGAGCTTAAAACAGTAAACTAACAGGAGGTACTGCCATGAATATTCAGATCCATTCACTAAAGTTTGATGCGGACAAGAAGCTGCTGGAATTTGTGACACAGAAGGTCAACAAGTTATCACTCTTAACTGATGACATTGTCAGTGCAGAGGTATTTCTTAAGCTGGAACATGATGAGGAGAGAGAGAACAAGATTACGGAGATCAAGGTAGAGTATCCCGGGGGGCCGCTTTTTGCCCGTAAGCAGAGCAAAACATTTGAAGAAGCTACGGACATGGTTGTTGCTGCTCTTAAGCGGCAGATAGTCAAACAGAAGGATAAGTTGCGTGGCGAGTAACGCAGTAGCCTCAAAAAAACTTCATAGAAATTTGAGATTTGAATTTTTAATTCCTACATTTGCAAACCGATTTTTGAAGGTAATTCTTCGGAAATCGGTCGTTCTTTCAAATGCCGATGTAGCTCAGTTGGCCAGAGCAGCTGATTTGTAATCCGCAGGTCGGGGGTTCGAATCCCTTCATCGGCTCATTATGTGATGAGTATGTATGTTTAACCAGGCATGCTCTGTAAAAAAGGGGAGATACCAAAGTGGCCAACTGGGGCAGACTGTAAATCTGTTGTCTGAAGACTTCGTAGGTTCGAATCCTGCTCTCCCCACTATTACAGCGCCAGCGAATATGCACTCTTTCCTCATGGAATCCTGGGTGCCGGTAACAGATATAAGCGGGAGTAGCTCAGTTGGTAGAGCATTAGCCTTCCAAGCTAAGGGTCGCGGATTCGAATTCCGTCTCCCGCTCACTATGCCGATGTAGCTCAGGGGTAGAGCACTTCCTTGGTAAGGAAGGGGTCATGAGTTCAACTCTCATCATCGGCTCAAACGATTTTGGATGTAAATTTAAATTAATAAGCTTTTAGTTATGGCAAAAGAAAAATTTGACAGGTCGAAGCCTCACGTAAATATCGGTACGATCGGTCACGTCGACCACGGCAAGACCACCCTGACAGCTGCTATTACGATGGTTCTGGCTAAGAAAGGTCTCTCAGAGATCAGGGACTTTGACTCAATCGACAATGCCCCCGAGGAAAAGGAGAGAGGTATTACAATCAACACTTCTCACGTTGAGTATTCAACGGCAAACCGTCACTATGCGCACGTTGACTGTCCGGGTCACGCTGACTATGTAAAGAACATGGTTACGGGTGCTGCCCAGATGGACGGCGCCATCATAGTGGTTGCTGCCACTGACGGCCCGATGCCGCAGACACGTGAACATATCCTTCTCGCACGCCAGGTTAACGTGCCGAGGATCGTCGTTTTCCTTAACAAGGTTGACCTTGTTGATGATGAGGAACTGATTGACCTCGTTGAGATGGAGGTACGTGACCTTCTGAACTTCTACAAGTTTGACGGTGACAATGCTCCCGTTATCCGCGGCTCGGCACTTGGCGCAATGAATCAGGAACCCAAGTGGGAAGATAAGGTGATGGAACTGATGGATGCCGTTGACGAATACATACCTATTCCTCCGCGTGAAAATGAGAAGCCCTTCCTTATGCCTGTGGAAGATATCTTCTCCATTACCGGCCGCGGTACAGTGGCCACGGGCCGTATCGAAACCGGCATGGTTCATACCGGCGACGAGCTGGAGATCGTGGGACTGGGTTCGGAAAAACGCAAGACCGTATGTACCGGTGTTGAGATGTTCCGCAAGATCCTTGACCAGGGTGAAGCAGGTGACAACGTTGGTCTTCTCCTCCGTGGCGTTGACAAGAAGGAGATCAAGAGAGGTCATGTGCTTGCAAAGCCGGGTTCAATAACACCCCATACCAAGTTCAAGGCTGAGGTCTACGTGCTCAAAAAAGAGGAAGGCGGCCGTCATACCCCGTTCCACAACCACTACCGTCCGCAGTTCTATCTCCGTACCCTTGACATTACCGGTGAGATAGCTCTCCCCGAGGGAACAGAGATGGTTATGCCCGGTGACAACGTGACCATAACCGTAGAGCTGATCTACCCGGTTGCTATCAATAAAGGACTCCGCTTCGCTATCCGCGAAGGTGGCCGTACAGTTGGTGCAGGTGCCGTTGTTGAGATCATCGAATAAGAGACCTTATTAAATATATATATAGTACGGTAACCGTGCGTATGCGCGTGCGGTTACCATCAAAATGTACACGGGTGTAGCTCAGTTGGTAGAGCACTGGTCTCCAAAACCAGGTGTCGGGAGTTCGAGCCTCTCCTCCCGTGCAAAATTGAAGTCTTATTATGAAGATAGGGACGTACTTTAAAGAATCATATAACGAACTGATGCACAAGGTGACGTGGCCCACATGGAACGAGCTCCAGGCAAGCGCCACCCTTGTACTCATCACCTCGGTCATCCTGGCCCTCGTAATATGGGCTATGGACTTTTTATTTGAAAAGGTTATGGGTGCTGTCTACGGTTTGTTGTATTAAAAAAAAGATAGCGGTCACAGATGAGTGAAAACGTAAGGAAGTGGTATGTGCTCAGGGCTATTGGTGGCAAGGAGAAAAAGGTCAAGGAATACCTTGAAAGTGAAATCGTCCGCCTGAAGCTTCAGGATTACATCACTCAGGTACTCATACCAACGGAGAAGATCTACCAGATCCGGGCTGGAAAGAAGGTGAGCAAAGAGCGCCCGTTCTTCCCTGGTTATGTGATCGTAGAGGCTGCCATGGTGGGCGAAGTGCCCCATGTGCTGCGTAATATCCCGAATGTGCTGGGATTCCTTGGAACGCAGTCCGGCGAACCCACACCCATCAGGAAGGCGGAGATCAACCGTATCCTTGGTAAGGTGGACGAACTGGCAGCCAGCGAAGAGGAAATAAACATCCCGTTCGTAGTGGGCGAGACGGTTAAAGTGATAGACGGACCCTTCAACAGTTTTACCGGAGTGATTGAAGAGGTCAACGAAGAGAAGCGCAAGCTCAAGGTGATGGTCAAGATCTTCGGACGAAAGACACCGCTTGAGCTGAGCTTTATGCAGGTAGAGAAAGAAAGTTAGGGAAATAAGGAAATTGACAGCCGTGAATTATAATGCTTCCTTAAGCGGCAGTCATGCTCTCGCGATAAACAATGCAAATTTTTAATTATGGCAAAAGAAGTTGCTGGATTAATCAAATTACAGATTAAAGGCGGAGCAGCCAATCCATCTCCACCCGTAGGTCCTGCACTGGGTTCCAAAGGTGTGAATATCATGGAGTTTTGCAAACAGTTCAATGCCCGTACCCAGGACAAGGCAGGGAAGGTCATACCGGTAATTATCACGGTATACAATGACAAGTCAT
>JAVEYS010000023.1:0-35347 GCA_034003345.1 Bacteroidales bacterium | reverse complement strand
GCCCCCGTAACCATCATACCCAGAGATATAAGCAGGGTGCTGATGACAGTGAGTGCAGCTGCAAACTTGGCATTAATGATATAATCACGGTGTATCGGCTGGGAGAGTAAACGACTGAGAGTGCCCTTGTTATGCTCCGAATTTATTGCGTCAAACCCCAGCCCTATACCCAGCAGCGGACCAAGGAAGCTGATGAAGACGGTGAAAGAGGGCATGGTGCCGTCAGTAATGGTAAAGAGCTTCAGAAAGAAAAAGGAGCCCTCCGGGTCATTGGGTTTGACCGCCTGTGATATATTCGTGAGCGCAGTATACAAAGAGCCCAGACAGGTAAGCGTAATAATAGCGATAAGAATGATGAAGCGCCAGCTGGTTATGTAGTCAGCCATCTCTTTTTCGAGGATGACACGGAATGGGCGCCTGATCTTATTGTCATTGGGCCGGAGCTTCCCGGCCAGAGTCACAAAAACATTATTCATGATTAGCACCTCCTTCAAAATAACGGTAATAAATATCATCAAGGCCGTAGGTCTTGCTGTTCAGTGATAAAAGCTGCGCTCCTGTGCTGATGATGGCAGCAGCGATCTCACCTGATAAATCATGAGAGCAGGCCACCAGCATCATGCCGTTTTCTTCCCTTACCTGGTTCACCCCTCCAATATTATTCAGGGTCTCGATTATCTCATCTTTCTTCCCGGACTGGTTCACTTCAGTCCCGGCAATGGAGATGCCTGCCTCAATGGTATAGGGATCTTTACCGAAGAGATGTGAAGCCAGGCTCCGGATATCTCCCACTGCAAGGAGCTTGCCCCCAACAAATAGCCCTACTCTGTCACACACCTTCTGTACCTGGTGAAGATGATGTGACGAGAAGAGAACAGTAATCAACTGTTCGTGGCTAAGGCCAACGATCAGTTCAAGGAACTCTCTGACACCGGCAGGGTCAATTCCGAGGGTAGGTTCATCAAGAATGATTACCTCAGGCTCCTTGATAAGTACATCGGCAAGTCCCAATCGTTGACGCATGCCACGCGAATATTTGCCGGTCTTCTTGTTTTTCTGATCAGCAAGACCTACCCGTTCCATCAGCGTTCCTGCCTTAAGGCGGGCGGCAGACCTTGTCATCCCGTTCAGGCATGCCGTATAAACGAGGTTTTCAAGACCCGTGAGATCATCGTAAAAGCCAACTTCTTCAGGCAGGTATCCGATACGTTTTTTCACTTCAAGAGGGCTGGTGGCGGGATCCAGTCCGCATATACTCACCTTGCCGGCATCCGGTTCTGTCAGTCCCAGCATCATGAGGATAGTGGTTGATTTTCCGGCACCGTTAGGACCGAGCAATCCGAATATCTCACCCTTCTTTATAGAGAGATCAAGATGGTCTACTGCAGTGAACTGACCGTACCGCCTGGTCAGTCCTGACAGTTCAATGATATTTTCGGTCACGGTTACCTCCTTCCATATTTCCGGAACAGATACCATACCGTACCTATACCGGCCAATATTACCAGGATCCCAATCCATCCCCAGAGCATGGGAGTCTTGACTGATACACGGAATGAGGCCTTTGATGATGTCTCCGGTGTCCTTGCCTCAAGATTAGTAACATAATCACCGGGGATGGCCTTCTTGTCAGCCCTGATGGTTGCAGTAACATTTGCCTCCCTGCCGGCGAGTATTGTCTCAATCTTTTTCGGCTCAAATGTGACATCCCATTTGACAGGAGATGAGTGGCTCAGTTGAATATCTGAGAGTATCGAACTGCCGGTGTTCTTCACAACGAGGGTTACCTTTTTTTCGCCACCGGCCACTATGTCAGTGCTAAGGAGCCCTGTAGGTGTTGTCAGCTCAATCTTATAGCTGCCAGTGATGACAGCTTCCAGGTTAAGATCACCTGATGATGACCCTGCTACAGCCCTGACAGGTATCATGTACCTGCCCTCCTCCACCTGGTCTGCCGGCTTGATCTCGACAGAGACATTTACAGTACTGTTAGCCTCTGCATCAACGGAGGTCACCTGCTTTCCGTTAGCTCTGAAAGTGATGGTCCAGCCTCTGGGAACCTCTCCCTGGAGAGCGTAGCTCTGTGCATCAGCAGTCCTGTTCCTGAGTTCTGCACTATATGTGAAAGCAGACGATGCATTTCCCTGCATGTTAGACTGACGGGTGGTGAATTCAGTCCTGAAGGTACCCTGTTCTGAGATGTTCACAGTAAGCGGTAGTCTGGTGGCATCGCCGGCATTAATATAAATCCTGTAGTTGCCCTTGTTTACCTGGTATGGCACCTCTATCCTGAGAGAGAGAGATTTCTTCTCCCCGGGCAGGACTGATACCTGTTTTACATTCCATGCTCCGGATTTCAAAGTGTAGTTCCAGTTTCGCGGGATGTTAGTGACTGTCATATCGAGAGTCTCAATTGATTCACCATTATTGATGACATCAATCCCATATTCGATAGACTCACCCGGTGGTACTGAGATCTTGGTAAAGGGAGTGTACAGCGTTACGCTGTCTTTGGGTGTGTCGGCACTGCTGCCGAAGGAGATTATCCCATAAGAAAGGATAAAGAAAATAACTGTCAATTTCTTCATTGGTGACATAAAAATTTCCTCCTGTTTTTGTATTTGTTCAGTTGAAATGCAAAATTAATGAGGGAAAATCTGCATTTGCAATAGGCATCCACAGGTCCGGGAAAGCAAAAGAGAGCTTCAATCGTTATTATTAATTGAATTTGAGCGATTTATATCCGTAATGGCCTCATTGTTAAAGTTTTCTTAAAAAATTCAAGGCTATTGTATTTCCCATTCGCCTGCATCTTTTTAGCCATGTGCTGCCTCTCTCTGTCGTTGTAAAACCGAGTAGCCGGAGTCCTGTCACCTGATGTGGTCCGTCACGATAAGCCTGCCTTCCACTAAGAGCGCAGGCACTGCAGGGAGCTCAGATACCGGTATCATTTATTGCCATAATGATTGGATTTTTAATTATTAAGTCCCATGTTTGTAAACTCCGGGTAAAACGGAAGTATTTCACTTATACTATCATCATGGTCACCGATTTAAGGCAGAAGGATATAGCAGAGGTGTTCAGTACACCCATTGTGCAGCAGACAGCGTTCTGGTCTGAAGTGAAGCGCAAGATGGGGGTTCAATCGATAGCATGTGATTTCAGGGTTCGTTCGTCAGATATTTATGCTGTTGAGGGTAATGAACAGATGATAACCTCTGACATACTTGTGGTGCTTAGACATATCGATAGCCGTCACACAGTGGCATATGTTCCATATGGTCCTGAGCTGGAGCCTTGTTGCGATTTCCAGGGGGTTTTTCTTGAAGAGCTGTCGGAGTGTCTTCGTCCACGGTTACCTGAAGAGTGTATAATGATAAGGTATGATCTTGCATGGGAGTCATGGTGGAGCAGTGATGAGGATGCATTTACCCCGGAAGGAATCTGGATCGGTCCCCCGGCAATTATGCTTCAGGAACTGAGGTTCAACATTGACACACATCGACATAACCTTCGTAAAGCACCTTCGAACATACTCCCGTCGAACACCATTTTCCTCGATCTGAGGAAGAATGAAGCAGAGCTGCTCAGGTCAATGAAGCCCAAGACCAAGTATAACATTGGCCTGTCGCAGAGGAAAGGTGTGACAGTAAATACAAGCGGGATACGGGATCTCGGCAGGTGGTATTCGTTGTATAGGGAAACGGCACTCAGGAACGGTTTTTTTCTGCACAGTATCGAATATTTCCGTGCGGTGCTGACCAGCAGGGCAAAAAACACCCTTTCACCTGCGGAGGTATATCTCCTGATAGCAGAGCATGACAGTCAGCCGCTGGCTGCAATGTTTCTCGTAATTACCGGTAACAGGGGCACATATCTGTATGGTGCATCCTCATCGCAGAGGCGTAATCTCATGGCGACCTATGCGTTGCAGTGGAAAGCCATCTGCCTGGCAAAGGAGAGGGGATGTACCGAATATGATATGTTCGGCATCTCACCTAATCCTGACCCGGGCCATCCGCTGTACGGGCTTTACAGGTTTAAGACAGGTTTTGGCGGGCATATCTATCATGCGATGGGTTGCTGGGATTATCCGCTACAAGAGGAGGTGTATTCCTGCTTTGCTGCCCGGGAGTTGAGGAGCCAGGGTTATCACATCAACTGATGTAACAGATTTCATGAGAGAGGGAGAACCTCTTACGACCTCCAGTTACTTCCCGATACAGAACTTCGAGAATATCTCTCCCAGGATATCCTCAGGAGTGACCCTGCCGGTGATGAGCCCCAGGTAGTAGATCGCCTGGCGTACATCGGTTGCTATCAGTACAGTGGGTATGCCGTCACGGAAGCCGTCGAGTACGCGTTTCAGGCTCTCCGAGACATTCTTCAGTGCCTCGTAGTGCCTCGCATTTGTTACTATATACTGTGGGTTGTCAAGGCGGCCTGTCTCCACTGAGTCTGTCAGTTTATCCCTCAAATCCTCTATTCCGGTTGATTGGGTGGCCGAAACCATAATCACCGGAATGCCGGACAAGTCTGCTGCCTTCTTCTCCAGGTCCCGGGCCTGCTGCTTAGAAACCTTGTCGGACTTATTGATTACCAGAATTATTTTTGCCCCGGTGCCGGATGTAAGCGTAGCCACTGATCCTGCAAAAGCGGTAATATCTTCAGCACTATCGGTTGCCTCAGTAACAGCAAGGACTATCTCTGATGCCTCCAGCTTCCTCCTGGTTCTCTCTATCCCCATAACCTCTATCTCATCTCCGGAGTCTCTCAGGCCGGCCGTGTCTATGAACCTGAAAAGGAGTCCACCTACATGCAGCACCTCCTCAATGGTATCACGTGTTGTTCCTGGTATTTCGGAGACGATGGCCCGCTCTTCGCGCAGAAGGACGTTAAGAAGGGATGACTTACCAACGTTGGGCCTGCCGGCAATTACCACCGGTATACCTTTCTTAATGGCATTTCCCAGACGGAATGAAGATGCCAGGCTGTCGACAAGATCTTTTATTTTTAACACGGTCTCAGTCATTGCATACCTGTCTGCAAACTGAACATCCTCCTCACTGAAATCGAGTTCCAGCTCAATAAGGGAGGTGAATGAGATAAGCTCCTTCCTCAGCTTCTCTATCTCGAGAGATAACCCGCCCCTGAGCTGTGTGGCAGCAAGCCTGTGTGCCGCCTCAGAATCGGCAGCGATGATATCAGCCACAGCCTCAGCCTGCGAGAGATCCATTTTGCCGTTCATGAAAGCCCTCATGGTGAACTCACCCGGCATGCCAACAATGGCGCCGTGAGCTATCAGTATCTCCATAATCTTCTGTTGGATAAAGGGTGACGCATGATGGCTTATCTCTGCAGCATCCTCACCGGTATAGGAGGCGGGAGACCTGAAGAGGGTTACCAGCACATCATCGATGAACTCATCACCATCCATGGCCTGACCGTGGTGCACCGTATAGCCATCTTCCTTCATTATATCACAATCACCTGAGGGTTCAAATATCTTGCTGATGATCCGGAATGTCTCCGGACCGCTGATCCGTATGATGGCGATAGCTCCTCCCTGACCGGTGGCAGGGGCTGCAATGGTGGCTTCAGGTTGTCCCTTCATAGGCATTGATCCAAGAAGTTGCAAAGATAGTGAATGGAGGTAAGTAATATTATACTAAATTAGGGCTCCCAATAAAAGAGATATAATATGAGGAATTTTGCGTTCTTGACAATTAGTGGCTGCATACTGCTGCTGGCAGGTTGTGCCGGCACTAACAACAAACTGACACCACAGGAGGCAGCCAACGGTTGGGAAATGCTCTTTGACGGAAACAACACTGATCAGTGGAGATTATACAACGGAGAGGGCACCGGAAGCTGGGGAGCAGACAATGGATGTCTTGCCGCTGACGGAACAGGAAGCGACAGTACAGGTTACATTGTTTCGAAGAGCGAATATGGCAATTTTGATCTGGTATTCGATTGGAAGATAGCTCCCGGTGGTAACAGCGGAGTGATGTATCATGTTGTTGAGTCGGAGAGGTTCAATACACCCTATATCACAGGACCGGAATACCAGCTCATTGATGATACGGGCTGGCCAGGCCAGCTCGAGGAGTGGCAGAAAACAGGGGCTGACTATGCAATGTATATCCCTGACCAGGAAAAAAAGAATCTCAGGCCTGCAGGCGAATGGAACAGCTCAAGGATACTGTTTGACAACGGACACGTGGAATACTGGCTTAACGGTGAGAAAATAGTTTTTTTCGAAGCCTGGACACCGGAATGGTTCTCATTGAAAAACAGCGGTAAATGGGCCGGTGCTCCCGAGTATGGTCTTGCATCCACTGGTCGCATCAGCCTGCAGGATCATGGCAGCAAAATATGGTTCAGAAACATGAAGATCAGGAGGTTGCCTCAGAAAGAGGCCGGGCCCATACAACTGTTTAACGGCAGTGACCTGTCCGGATGGACAGTTTATGGAACTGAAAAGTGGTATGTCGAAGACAGCCTTCTGGTTTGTGAGAGCGGCCCGGATAATGAATACGGATACCTTGCCACCGACATGTATTACAGGGATTTTGACCTCACGGCAGACTTCAGGCAAATATCAGATGGCAATAGCGGAATATTCTTCAGGTCAGTTATTGAAGGCACGAAGATCTCAGGCTGGCAGGTAGAGGTAGCCCCGGAAGGAAACGATACCGGGGGTATTTATGAATCATACGGAAGGGGATGGCTTGAACAGATACCTGAGGAGAAAGAGGAGATACTCAAACCAGGTGAATGGAACACCATGAGAATACGGGTTGTCGGTTCACAGGTAACAACGTGGCTCAACGGAGAGGAGATGGTCAGCCTAAGAGATTCCGTAATTGGCAAAGCAAACGGGAGAATTGCCCTCCAGATCCATTCCGGAGGAGGTATTAAGGTTCAGTGGAGAAATATTGCAATAACTTCTTTGTAAAATATCGATAGCCTGGAGTAAAACCAATTACCTGGTATTAATCAAGATCATTTCATTAAAATTCAAAAAGAATACTTTACGAATGCCCCGTAAGAAAATAAATTCTGCGGGGCTTCGTTTTTATTCATATTACAGATTGTCTTCTGTTTAGATGCCATTTATCATCTTGAGAGATTATCGGCACTGAAAGTATTGTCTGGTATGTTTGCAGAGGTGTTTATATGGTCAAAAAGTACTCTTGAGCTTCTCCCGTTAAGATAATTTTGGGCAAACATATCAGTCATGATGTATCCCTCTGTTCCATTTGTCCTGGGCTGTGTTGCCCGTATCTCAATCGTCTTGAAAAGTGTTCCGTCAAAGTTATAGAAATCGATTTTCTCTATTTTAAGGTCGTTCCTGTCGAGCCATGTGACCTTGCGTGAGTATCCATATTCGTCAGCTATGTCATCGTTAACAGGAACGCTCTCGATGGCCCACATACCGTTGTTGCCTGACTCGGGCATATGTTTAATATTAAAGTCAGTATTTTTTCCGGAGGTCATGTCTGCATTTGTGAATTCGGAGCTCATGAAGCTCTTTCCCTTCTCAGTGCTGACAATACGCCTGGTCTTCCTGAGTGCGGGCAGGTAGATCCATATATCATCCTGTTTATCCTTATTGTCAATTATCAGCATGGCTGTGCCTCTCACATCAGCAGGATCAAGGAACTTCATCAGTCTCTTTTCCGTCCCGCCAAAGGTCTTGGCGGTCATATTAACCTTACGCGTACGTATGGCGCCGCTCTTTTCGGTGATCGTCAGCGTCACCGTCGACTGCATATTGCCTGACATGGTCAGGTCACGACTTTTGTCCATCAGCTGTACCGGATCGGTTAGCTGCGACATTAAGGGCTGCAGTGACACGATCAGCAAGGCTGGCAACAGATACATCATCTTTCTCATTTTTGATAGTTTTTATTCTTGATTTACTAATATCATTTTCTATGAATGCCGGTTTGAACCATAGCATGAAAGCAGGTATGACAATCATTGCGCTAAGCAGGCATGACCCTATTGAAAGTAACACCAGGTATCCGAAGTATCTTATTGAAAGGAAGCCTGAAATGAATGTGGCTGAGAAACCTGCCATGACACTGAGCGCATTAATCACAATGCTTCTCCCTGTTGTCCGGTATGTGTTCATTATGGCTTCCTGATGTCTGAACCCATGTTGAAGCTCACTGTTATACCTCCAGAGGAACTGGATAGTGAAGTCAACACCTACTCCAATCATTATTGAAGAAAGGAGAGCAGTGGCAGCATCGATGGCAACACCGGTAAGACCCATCACTCCGAACTGGATGATGATGGAGAGAGCCAGCGGTATTGAACCGATAAGTCCCCCTCTGACAGACCGGAATATTACAGAGAGCAGGATGAACACTGCAATCATTGCGAAGAGGAGGGATGATATCTGACCCTGGATGATCTTCTGCGCGAAGTCGGCCATGATTATGGCATAACCCCCGATGGTGACACTGGCCGGGAAGTCTGCCGTAAAACTCTTTATGTCATCACGAAGGGTTCTGATAACTTCATTATCAGGTCTGGAAAGCTTAACCAGGAGATGTGCCTTTGTGTTCTCGAAGTTCATCAGTTGCTTCCAGTCGTCCGGGTTGCCACTCATATTGTATAGTTCAAACATCTGCGCTATGGCCTCTGATGAGCCTGGTATTTTGTCATACCCCTCCTCTCCAGGTTGATACAGAGCCTTGCTCATCTCCCTTACAACGTCGGATATCGAGAATACACTTCCTACACCATCCTGCTCCTTGAGATGTTGTGTAAGATCATCTATATCATTCATCACTTCAGGATCCTTTATGTCTCCGCTGATCATCACAGAGATGGTCTGCGATCCTCCGAACTTTGCATTGATAAGCTCTGATGCCTTCCTGACCGGGTGTTTGTGAGGGAAGTAGTTCTCCTGGTTGGTGTCGATCCTGAGGAATGCCATGCCGGAGCTTACCAGCAGTGTGATTATCACTGACACCAGCAGCACCCTCCCCGGTTGGCGAATTACCATTCTGGAGACACTGGCAATTCCGCGACTCAGGAGATCACCTGACTGATCACGTTGTGGTCTGGCTTTCTTTGCCGGCCTGTCACTCAGATAAATCATTGAAGGTATCAGCAGGAGACTCATTGCCAGGGCTATTGCTACTCCTGAAGCGGCCAGCACACCTAACTGTCTGGCGGGTATTATTGAATGGGCCAGGAGCCCGAGCAAACCGGCAATGGTAGTCAGTCCGCTGAACAATATGGGCAAATTGAGTGACCCTGAAAGCCTCTTCGCTATCTCCTTTCTGTCCATTGTCATCTCACTCCTTTGCAATTCCTTGTATCGTGAGACAAGATATATTCCATAATTATTGGCAACAGAGATCAGAATAATAGGTACCAGAAGGCTCAGTATCGAGAATTTCCAGCCCAGGAGCGGGATCAGTCCCATTGTGGCAATCACTGTCAGTACGACCACAGTAAAGGGCATCAGCACACTCTTCCAGTCGCCAAGGCTGAGTTTTAGTATTATCAGCATGATGATCAGTGCGAGAGGTATGAGGATTATCGCATCATGGTTTACATCCTTGATGATGTGACGTCTGATATAAGGCAGCCCGCCGGTCAGTATTTCTGACCCGTTTTCCTGCGACCGGCATATTGAGTCAACCTTGCTCAGGGTAGTCTGTTCAGGCACAGATGGATTGATAGTCCCGGTCACAGCTGCGGCTGTCATGTCTTCAGACGCAACAATGCCAACGGCGAACCGATTGGCAATGATATCCTGCCTGAGCTCTTCGGTCTCCTCAGGAGTGTCGGGTATCCTTCTCAGCAGGGGGTCGACTATCATCATACCCTCTTCGCCTACAATCTTTCTTGCAGTATAGAGTGAGTTGACTGTACCTATGCCCTCCAGCCTGGAAAAACCCCGGTCTATTTCCTTAACATGCTGGAGGTTTCCGGGTGTGAGCACAGAACTATCGGTCAAAATGACTATAATCATATCCTGCACGCCAAAGTCCTTCTCAATGGAGTCAGTGCTTACCCTGGAGGGCATACTTGCCGGCACAAAGTTCCTGATCTCCGGATCGGTCTCCACCGTTGGTATCATCAGTCCGAGGCCCAAAGCCAGGGCAACGGAGAAGGATACTATGTACCATCTGTATTTAATAATGAACTCTGCCATCTTATCAGAACTCTATTTTCAGGGCAATGAATGCCGCATTCATGAAATCGTCAATTATATCATAGAGACCACCCTTTTTGCCAGAGTAGTGCTCTATTCCTGTGCTCAGCGTCACGCCGTCTGAAGGCTTAAATTCAATAGCCGGCATGATTAACAGATCGCGGGAAGTGAAATTATAGATGGCCATGACTGAAGGTGTCATTCTGCCATACATAAGGTCAGCCTCGATCTTGAGACCTGCTGAATGATAATACTCACTGATCTGGTTATTGTATAGTCTTCCGAATGCCTCTGTCTGCATCCTCGTGAACTCAACAGGGTCGAATCCCGGGGTGTTAAAGAGCTCTGCCAGCTGAGCCAGGTCAGGATCAGTTCCTATTATCGGATCATAGGGTGAAGGGTAGAAATCAAGTACTTTCTTACCCGAGTATTCAAGGGTCATTCGTATAGCGCCGGGTGTCCAGTCCATGCCTGCCACCCACTCCACCTGCGGGAAGGGTATCTCCTCCTTGCCCTCTTTCTCATCTACAGGATGGCTGTATGCCAGTGTACCTCTCAGAACAAAGGGCGTCAGCACAGTCTCAAAGTCGATGCCTGCCTGGTTGATAATATAGGGTACTCCGGTAATAGCCATTAAAGGGTTCAGGGGATTTGTGAAGTCTGCAAGGGTCAGGGAGAGTCCCGGTAACAGGTCGGGGCCATGGTACCACTGGAGACCGGCATCGAGGCCACGCAACAACAGGTCGCCCCTGAAACCATACGAGAAGTATCCGTTACCGGTGCTTAACCCTGCAGGCATTAACAGTGAAATATTTTCCGGCAGTTCAAGCGGGGTGGTTATCAACACAGAAGGATACCAGAATGGTGTTGCCACTGCAGACAGTCTCAGTGACGGCGAAGGGGTGATGACCAGCTCTCCTGCCAGGTTCCCTATCTCCTTGTCTTCAAAATCGGGACTGCGTAATGTGTAGTCTATTGGATTAAAGCGGGAGAGAGGGGAGAAGATGTCTGTCTTTCCCCATTTAATAATTTTCTTCCCCAGAGAGATACTCATGTAACTGTTATAAAGCATTCCCCAGGCCTCACGGAGGATGAAGGAGTCTTCATTCTTGCCGAACTGTTGTCCCATTCTCATGCGCACATCTCCGTATGCCTTAAAGCTGTGATTATCTGTTGCGGTGAGAGTGAGAGCAGCATCACCAAAAGCGGCATTTACATCATTGGAATAATCACCTGTGCTGAGAAAGAGTCCGCCTCTTACAAACCCTCCGGGGGTGAAGATCTTCTCCTGGGGAAAGAGTAACAGAGTAAGGAGAGATAACAACATTGTGACAAACAACTTTCTTATCATGATGCTCTTTTTTAGCAAAGTTGATCATGATATTACGTGAAGTCGTCCTGACCGCACGGCTGGAACGAGGTGTTGTTTTGAAAGTGGTATGAACCGCGTGGCTCACACCTGCCCGTTACTCTTTAATATCTCCTCCCTGTATGCGCTGGGGGTCTTGCCTGTATAAGCCTTGAAGAAGGAGTTGAACGTTGATTTTGAATTAAATCCTGAATCAAAAGCTATGGCCAGTATGGTATAATGCTGATATTTGGAATCTTTTATGCGGCTTATGACCTCCCTGACACGGTATTCATTGACAAAAGCGAAGAAGTTACGACCGTGTTTCTCGTTCAGCACTTCAGTTATATAGTGTCTTGGTATCCCTGTTTTCATGGAAAGGTCATTGATGGTCAGGTCACCGTTGACATAGGGTTTTTCATCATCCATGTATTTCAGCAGTCTTGTCAGGTACTCCTCTGCCTGACCCTCCCTTAGTCCGCTGCGGGCGTATCTCTCCACAGCTGAAGAACCGTCTATTCCGTTCTCTTCGGTGGCAGATGCAGGGAAATCGAGCATTTCCGGCTGGCGGATAGCGTAAAAGCTGTATGCAAAGGAGAATAATGTGATAAAGACAAATGTTATCACGTAAGGGTCAAAAGGGAAGAAGTTGTCAAATATATTTATACCTCCAAGGATAAAAACGATGAAATAGCCGGCATAGAATGTTATTGAGAGGACTTTCAACCAGTTGAGGGTCAGCTTAGCCGATGTGTATGAAACAAGATCGTGCAATCTTAACTGGTGGTGCCGGATTACGATAAAAGAGAGGATGCTGTAAAGTGTTATAGAAAGGAAGAATATTACGCTGTAGACAATTCTCAAAGGTATAAACCTGTCAATCACGAAGAAGCCTGTCAGATCATCGAATATAGGTTCCTCACGGAAGACGACCGAGACTGCAAAAAAGACTACAAAGGGTATAAAATGAAGTACATTCCAGGGAGAGAACCTGAGCTCCGGTCGTGTCACATGTTGAACATAGAGATAAAGCAGGGGTCCATATGTCAGTGATATGAAAGGGAACGAGTACATGTCCAGCACTGTGCGGTTAATCAACGCAAAGATCAATTCAAGGCAGAAGAGAAAAATCCATGCTGTCATTATCCTGCCTGCCGTGGTGAATGGTCTACGGGTGGCAATAAGTATACCTGCGAAGAACGACTGCGAGATACCTATAAACAGTACCGGTTCAATGAAATCCATGGTCACTATAATATTCAGTAAAATTAACAAAACGAAGAAAAAATCCCTTACATTTGAGATATTAGGTACTAAATGGACGTTGAAAAATGAGCATTTTGCTGAACTCAGGATCAAAAGTGATTGTACAGGGCTTCACAGGCAGTGAGGGAACGTTTCACGCCGGTCAGATGATTGAATACGGAACCAGGGTTATGGGAGGTGTCACTCCCGGTAAGGGGGAGCAGACACATCTCGGCCTCCCCGTCTTTAACACTGTCAGGGAAGCAGTGAAAGCGACCGGTGCTGACACGTCAGTGATATTTGTTCCTCCGGCTTTTGCATCAGACTCTATTGTTGAGGCAGCAGAGGCTGGTATAAGGCTTATAGTGGCAATCACAGAGGGTATTCCGGTAGCCGATATGGTACGCGTCAAGAAACTGTTGAGAGATTACGACTCTGTTTTGATTGGTCCCAACTGCCCTGGAATCATTACACCCGGAGAGGCCAAGGTAGGCATCATGCCCGGATTCATCCACAAGAAGGGAAGGGTTGGCGTTATTTCACGGTCAGGGACGCTGACATATGAGGCGGTCGATCAGCTGACAAAGCTCGGGATCGGGCAGTCGACATGTGTAGGAATAGGAGGAGACCCGGTGATAGGTTCCACCTCTCTTGACATACTAAGCCTGATGATGGATGACAAAGATACTGACGCTATAGTAATGATAGGCGAGATAGGAGGAGTGATGGAGAGTGATGTAGCACACTGGGTCAGGGATCACGGCACAAAACCTGTCGTCGGATTCATAGCCGGACAGACTGCACCCAGAGGCAGACGCATGGGCCATGCGGGAGCTATCATAGGCGGCGCCAACGATACTGCTGAAGCCAAGATGAAGGTGATGGCAGAATGTGGTATCCATGTGGTAAAATCGCCTGCAGATATAGGTGCTACGATGGCAGCAGTGCTGCATAATTAATTTTTTATCTTTGTGCCCAAAAAAAAACAAGAGATATGAGACTACTCGAAGGAAGAACAGCTGTGATCACGGGTGGATCAAGGGGCATTGGAAAGGGTATTGCTTTGCGCTTTGCATCCGAGGGAGCCAACATAGCAATAACAAATATCATTGATAACCAGGAGTTTGTGGATGCCGTAAAGGAGATAGAAGTCCTTGGCGTCAAGGTAAAGGGATATATATCAGATGCCTCTGTCTACGCTGAAGCTGAGAATGTCATCAATGAGATAGTGACTGATTTCGGGGGAATAGATATTCTTGTAAATAATGCCGGTATTACACGTGACACCCTGCTGATGAGGATGACTGAGGAGCAGTGGGATCAGGTGTTGACTGTGAATCTTAAATCGGTCTTCAATCTCACCAAGGCTGCCATCAAGCCGATGATGAAACAGAAGAGGGGCTCGATCATCAACATGAGCTCTGTTGTTGGTGTCAGCGGCAATGCGGGTCAGTCGAACTATTCGGCATCAAAGGCAGGCATACTGGGATTTACAAAGAGTGTTGCCAAGGAGCTCGGCTCTCGTAACGTGAGATGCAATGCCATTGCCCCCGGGTTCATTCTTACTGAGATGACAAGCAAACTGCCGGAAGATGTCAAGACAGAATGGATTCAGAAGATTCCGCTACGGCGTGGAGGACTGCCGGAGGATGTTGCCAATGTAGCCCTATTTCTTGCATCTGACCTCTCCTCGTATGTGACCGGCCAGACTATCAGTGTCTGCGGTGGCATGGCGATGTAAAAAAGATTTTGAAATGAATTATTTATTATATTTGCACCGGCAGGGCGCTATTCCCTCGAGCACGAGGAAATGCAGCGAGACATAATTATTCCACACTTATTTCTTAAGCGCCCTGCTTTTTTTTTGTATATATGCCTCCTTAGCTCAGTGGTAGAGCAGCTCACTCGTAATGAGCAGGTCGTGGGTTCAACTCCCATGGGAGGCTCAGGAGCCGCCGGGAGAGAGAGGAGTGAGAGTAGAGAAGGCGACGGGGTACAGCGGCAGACAACACGACTGCAAGACGGAGTGCAGCGACAATAAAAGGCGGGAGTAGCTCAGGGGTAGAGCATCAGCTTCCCAAGCTGAGGGTCGAGGGTTCGAATCCCTTTTCCCGCTCAAACAAAAAGGCCCCGACATAGTCGGGGCTTTATTTGTTTACACAGACCGACTCAGGTTTACCTGAAGGAGGGAGGTGTTAATCAATAAAGAGTGCCACGACAGTGGCTCTTTTTGTTTGATAGCATCACTGTCAGGGATCTTGCGCCGCAGGCGCAAAATCCTCCATAGGAAAAGACTGTCAACCTTTATTTGTTTACACAGACCGACTCAGGTTTACCTGAAGGAGGGAGGTGTTAATCAATAAAGAGTGCCACGACAGTGGCCTTTATTGTTGTGCCCCAGACCGGGAAAGCTGAGCCACAGGCGAAGCAATCCCTGACGATCTTATCCGGCTGACCCCCGGAAAACTGACATTTCAACTTGACCTTTGGATAATAATTCCTTAATTTTGTATTCACCACTGGCTTGATTTTTGCAGTGAATAACAGACCACTAACCATAAGTCATGAAAAAGATAGTATTGATTCTGTTCAGTGCTCTCATCCTCTCCTCATGCGAAAAAGAGCAGCAGCCGTTCATTGAGAATACCGACATTCCATTGATAAGCAAAGTTCTTATTGACGGCACCTTGTATTATGAATATACATATACCGATGCCAATCTGCTTTCTGAGGAAAGAAGCAAATACCACTACACAAAGCACAACTACAACAACCAGAACCTTTTATCATCTTCAGAAATTTATATGGACGCTGGGATGTTCAGCAGTAACAGTTATGTTGTTGATGAATCCATGAGAAGGGAAGAATGGGTCAATCCGCGTAATACCGCAAAAAGCCTTACCCAGACATTCGAGTATACCAGGAGCAACCAACTGGTCAGGGAAATTTACACCCGGCCATCCTCAACCATTTCAGAATACGCTGAATTTACACTTGAAAATGGCAGAATCATCAGGCAAACATTGTACTGGGAGGATAAGTTGTCCTTCTACATCGACTATGAGTATGATGAAACAGGGAACCTGATCAAACAATCAAAGTTCTATGTACCGTCAACGGGAATCGAGGAATTATGGACAACCACCGAATATGAATTTGATAACATGCATAATCCGTTCCGTGCATTCAAACATTTACTCACTCCGGGGAAATACACCAACCCTAACAACATCACTAAAGAGACCTACACTATCCACTTTGAAGTTGACCAGTGGACTCAGAAGGTTCAGGTCACCGATAACACTTACCAATATAATAACAGCGGCTATCCGATCAAAGTCAACGGGGAGGTAGAATATCTTTACAGGCAATAGCAGGCCGGCATCACCGACCGGGAAAGCTGAGCCACAGGCGAAGCAATCGCTTTTCCCGCTCAATAGAAAATCCGGCACTTACATCGTAACCTTTTTGCTTTTACGATTCCTCAAAAAAGACAATTTCAGTATCATACTCAAAACGCAGGAAGTCATCTTTGTCTACCCAATATTTGGAGGTTATAAGCTGATAATTATTATCTTTTATCTTTTCCATTTTCCAGATAGTTTTTGCTGCATCAGAGAATAATTCATCTCCGCTAATCTGTCCTTCAAATAGTCGTTTTATCAGATTATTATCTTTTAACCCTGCACCCAGGGCTTTAATCAGTATCTCTTTATCAATTTCAACATCACTCTCTGTTACTGGAATTATTTCCATATCGATAATTGAAGCTTCTGTATTAGGAAAAACTCCGTTATATGCTCTATATAAGAGCTGATTGATATTAAAAAGGGCAAAATGCAAGGCGGGTTCAGGATATTCTTCAGCCACTCTGTCATTAATCATTTCATTTGATAACGATTGTATCTGACCTTCATTTAATTCTTTACTCAGCTTATAGGTTAATAGAATTTGAGCAGATTCATTGGGCTCAAAGTCGGTAATTGCCATATTAAGCAATTCTGACAGTTCGTCTTTTTTGCTATTTTCTGCATCTGGAAAATTAAATTCTTTAAGCAGGTTCACATAATCCCGGGAGGTCCAATAAAAATCAAACTCATTTACGGTTTTGATTTCCTTGATGTTTATTTTAAATTTCATTTTTATTTCTTTAGTAAAGCAAATTTGTTTAAATGCTTAATAAAGATAACCTAATTTAAGGATATGTGGCAGACCTGTGAAAGTCAATGTCAGAATTTTGCCCCGGCTCTGGGTGATTCTGCAAGGCGCCTGCCTTCAAACATTTTCAAATAGTTGTATAGCAAAAATTCAGGAATCAATTATTAGTGAATATGCCGGACAATCGGATCCCATTCCGCCGATAATGAGTTTTTTTAAAGTATTTTGACACATTGCTGATTATACAAAATAATTAAATGTTGCTTTGCATAAATCTGGAAGAGAAACTTAAAGCTTGAAATCATGAAGAACATAATTTTCCTGTTGGTCGGAATTATTCCTGCAATACTGTTAAATTCATGTGCGCCGGTATACAAATGCGGAGAAACCAGGCCGGCAAAAACGCCGATACTTTGGAGCTCCAATCTTAAGACAGTAGTGTATGAGCGAGACAAGCTCTGCATTAACCTGTCAGCAAAGGAAGCGGAGAACTCCAAACTTAAGAACGAGATCGCCTCCCTGACAAAAGCAAGAGATGAACTCACCAATGAGAGAGACAGTCTGCTCCGTACACAGCAGGACCTTCAGAAGAGGTACAGTAACCTTATCAATGATAATCTCTCACAGATTGATCAGTTCAACAAGGTGTTAAAGGCTAAGAGTGATGAGCTGGCCTCCAAGGAAATGTTGCTGGGTGAGAGGGAGAGAGCCATTGAAGAGATGAACAGGGCTCTTGCCAGACAGGATTCAATAGCACAAAGGCTTAACACCGTACTAAGGAATGCTATGCTCGGCTTCAATGCTGATGAACTGATGGTTGAGATTAAAAACGGCAAAGTCTATGTTTCAATGTCTGACAAGCTTCTGTTCAAATCAGGGAGCTCAGCGGTAGAGGAGAAGGGGATAGAAGCCCTGAGACTGCTGGCAGATGTCCTGGGCAAGAATCCAGATATAGATATTCTGGTGGAAGGACATACTGATAATGTCCCGATACGTACCTCTGTCTACAAGGACAACTGGGATCTAAGTGTGGCAAGGGCGACATCCATTGTCAGGATTCTCAGTACTGATTACAAGATTGCCCCAACGCGCATGACAGCATCAGGAAAGGGAGAGTACTCCCCAAGGGCTGACAACCAAACGGCGGAAGGACGGGCCTTGAACAGAAGGACAGAAATAATTCTCTCTCCCAAACTTCAGGAGATTATGCAGTTATTGACCCGGTAGCTGATGATTGGGAGTATCGTGTCGGAATCTCTTTAAATCACTCCTCAGTCGTGACCGTTTCATCCGGTTTGTCAAGCAGAGTACCGCACCTCTTGCAATAGAGAGCGTCATCGTCGTGTCTGTCGAACATACATCTGGCACATACCTGTGTGTTGTTCCCTGAAGGCATACGTATCATCTCGGAGGTGACAATGCCTGTAGGTACCGCTATGATTGCGTAGCCCAGAATCATTACTATGCTGGCCAGGAACTGCCCGAATCCTGTCACAGGCGAGATATCTCCGTAGCCTACCGTGGTAAGAGTCACTATTGCCCAGTAGATGCTCACAGGTATGCTCGTAAAGCCATTCTCCTCGCCCTCGATAAGATACATGATAGTACCGAAGATCACCACCATCGTGAGTATGACCGAGATGAACATAAATATTTTCTCGCGGCTTCTGAACAGTGCTCTTATCAGTAAACGGCCTGCCAGCGTGTAACGGCTCAGCTTGAAGATACGGAAAACCCTCAGCAGCCTCACAGCCCTGATAACCATCAGGCTCTGACCTCCTGTAAAAATCAGTCCCAGGAAATTGGGGAGGATAGCCATCAGGTCAATTATACCGTAGAAGCTGAAGATATACCTGAACGGTCTGCCAAGGACATAGATCCGGAGAATGTATTCAACGAGGAATATGGCGGTGACCAGCCATTCCAACAGATGTATAAGCACGCTGTACTTCTCCCGGACGGGAGTTATGCTGTCAAGCAACACAAGCAGCACACTCAGGAAGATCAGGACGATTATCGTAATATCAAATGCCTTTCCTGCCGGTGTGTCGGCTTCAAATATAATCTCGTAAATCTTTTTCTTTCTGGCAGTCATTTATATCAGGAAAACGTTAATCCACATACCTCAAAGACTTTGCCTTGCCACTCTAAAACTGTCGCAACAGGGCTATACGCCTCTCAATGGGGGGATGGGTCATGAATATTGAGTTGAAGTTGCCTGACCCATGCTTCACCTTTTTATCCTGTGGGTTCTCGATAAACATCTGTGCTACATCCTTGCGTCTGACCGCCTCTATCCTGGGATCGTCCGATATCTTCTCCAGTGCTGAGGCCAGCGCAAGAGGGTTTTTTGTCATCAGTGCCGATCCTGCATCAGCCATATACTCACGCTGCCGTGAAATGGCAAACCGGAAGATTGATGACAGAAAGTATCCAAAGGCAGCCAGCAACAGTGCCAGAATAACTACCCTGCCATCTCTCTTGCCCCTGCTGCCTCCACCGAAAGCTGTCGATCGTACAAGCGCCTCGGTAATGAATGCGAAGATGCCCACAAAGATGATGGAAATGATAAGCAGTCTCACATCGCGGTTCCTGATGTGTGTCAGCTCATGTGCAATGACTGTCTCGAGCTCCTCATCATTTAACTTGTTGATAATGCCCCTTGAGAGAGAGACTGTAAAGGTTGACTTATTGATGCCGCTGGCAAATGCATTCAGGGAATCATCTTCAATAACATTTATTTTTGGCATGGGCATCCCGCTTCCGATGCACAGGTTCTCGACAAGATTATATACCCTCTTGTTCTCTTTCCTGCTGAGAGGAGCAGAGCCCGTTGCCTTTTCTATCATAGTTGTATGAGAGAACCATGCAACAATGAACCAGGTAAACACTCCTATGGCAACCCAGGGTACAGTCCTTATAAATATGCCGTTTGTGGCCATAACGCTGTACTCAGATGATGGCTTAAGGAAGAATATGAACAGCCACACCAGGCCCAGTACCACCCCGGGAAACAAAATAAGCAGAATGACAGATTTGATATTGTTGTCCCAGACCTGCCTGTTCAGCCCGATATATTTCATGATCGTTTAGAAGTTCAGCTTAGGTGTCTCCTCAGCCTGGGCCCTGCCTTCAGCCAGGTCATACATAGATTCCCTCTTGAAGCTGAACATACCAGCAACAAGATTTGAGGGGAAAGTCTCAACGGCGTTGTTCAGTTCCCTCGTTGCCGAGTTAAAGAACCTGCGTGCAGCGGCAAGCTTATTCTCAATATCCGAGATCTCCTCCTGCAACTGAATGAAGTTGGTGCTGGCCTTAAGGTCAGGATAAGCCTCAACAGCTACCCGCAGTCCCTGCAGAGCTGATGAGAGCCTGCCGTCAGCAGCTATCTTCTCATCTATTCCCTTAGCCTCTATGGCGTTGGCACGGGCGTTGGTGATCTCGGTCAGGACAGTGCTTTCATGTTTCATATAGGCCTTTACGGCTTCAACCAGCTGCGGTACAAGGTCAAGTCTCTGCTTCAGCTGCACATCAATGTCGGCGAAAGCATTCTCGCGATTGTTTCTTAGTTTGACAAGCCTGTTGTAAAGGCTCACTGCAAGCAGGGCCAGAACAACAATAATGATCAGAATAACATAGAACATCTCTTTTTTTTTAAGTTATTTATGTAAAAATACAAATTTATAGGATAACCTTCACGTCAGGCTGATCATGCAGGACGAGGAAAACCATTTATCATGCATGAACAGGGTTATCTGTCATTTCCGGGATTCCACTCCCTGAAGAACTGATCGAGAAAACTGACCATGAAGTCATGCCTCTCCTCTGCAATCTTTCTGCCGGTGCCGGTATTCATCAGATCCCTGAGAACCAGCAGCTTCTCGTAGAAATGATGAACTGTTGAAGCGGATTTTGATCTCGCAGCACCAAGACCGGGAGGATTGGCCCATCCTTCCCGGGAATCATATATCTCATTACCCTTGAATCCTCCGTAGTTGAAAGCCCTGGCGATACCGATGGCTCCCATGGCATCGAGCCTGTCGGCATCCTGGACAATCTGAAGTTCGATGCTTTTTACAGCATGATGATTACCCTTTGAAAATGAGATATTCTCATTTATGTTGATAACCTCATCAATCACGGCTCTGTCAACCCCAAGCGAACCCAGAAGCTTTTGTATCTCCACCGGACCATCGTGGACTGCAAATTTATGATCTCCCACATCGTGCATCATGGCACCTATCTCAATCACGAACCTGTCACCCCTTTCTTCACAGTCATGTATATGCAGGGCTAACCTTACAACCCTCTCAATATGAGACCATCCATGACCACTGTCATACTGGCTGACGACTTCCTGTACGAAATTGCTGACCTCCTCAATTATCTCACGCTCATTTTTCATTTGATGATACTCTCTTTTCTGACACAAATTATTGATAATTTTGCCTCCTCAATCAAAGAGAACAATTAAAATATGAACAGCGCCGAAATAATCACAATAGGGGATGAGCTACTCATAGGTCAGACTGTTGACACAAACTCAGCCTGGATGGGTGCTCAGTTGAGCCTGCACGGTGTTGGTGTCAAACGGATTACATCCATATCTGACAGGAAAGAGGAGATCATCAGTGCCCTGAACGAATCTCTTATCCGAGGCAGTGGACTTGTACTATTAACCGGTGGTCTTGGCCCAACAAGCGATGATATTACAAAGGAGACACTGGCTGAATATTTCGGTTCCAGGCTGGTCACCGATCCTGGCGTGCTTGAAGAGGTCTCTGCCAGGATAAGTAAGAGAAACCTGGAAATGAATGACAATAACCGTCGCCAGGCGCTGGTGCCGGAAAACTGCAGGGTCCTTGCCAACCATACAGGAACGGCACCGGGAATGATGTTTGAGAAAGACGGTAAGATCATCATTTCAATGCCCGGTGTACCGCTGGAGATGAAGCATATCATGCAGGAACATGTTCTGCCTCTTATTGCCGCAAAGGCTGATAAGAGCATTATTATCCACAAAAATATTATGACCTATGGAACCTTCGAGGCAAAGCTGGCAGAGCGGCTTGAGAGTTTTGAGAGTGAGCTTCCTGACGCAATAAGGCTGGCATACCTGCCCGCCCACGGAGTGATAAAACTGCGCCTGACAGGTAAGGGCGATAATCGTGCCGCAACAGAGGCAGGAATTGAAGAACAGATCAGAAAACTATATGCTCTCATCCCTGATGTCATCTACGGTGAGGATGAACTAACACTTGAGGATGTGGTAGGTAAGATGCTGTATGAAAATGGGTTGACGCTATCTACCGCTGAGAGCTGCACCGGAGGGAAGATTGCTTCCATGATCACCTCTGTAGCAGGCAGTTCAGGATGGTTCACCGGGTCGGTGGTGGCTTATGATAACAGGATCAAGACAGAGTTGCTCGGTGTTGATCCGGAGACGATCAGGATTCACGGGGCAGTAAGTGAGGAGACTGTTGCTATGATGGCTCAGGGGGTAAGGTTGCTCACGGGTACTGATTACGCAATCGGTGTTACAGGGATAGCGGGACCGTCGGGAGGAACTCCCGAAAAACCTGTCGGAACTGTATGGATTGCAGTGTCATCAGACAGGGGCGTTGTCACTGAGAGACACCACTTTGCTGACGACAGGATCATAAATATTTCACGGTCAGCTCATACTGCTCTGAACCTTCTCAGAAAGCAGATAATCAGTCGGTAAACACTCACAAAGCAGCGGTGTTGGAAAAAAATGAAGGAATTATTTGCTTAATAGAATAAAAATCACGTATTTTGCGAACCGATTTTTGGAGTTTTTCAGAACAAATAAAAAAGGATAATAATGTCAAAGGTTTGTCAGGTCACCGGAAAGAAAGCAGTGGTTGGAAACAATGTTTCCCACTCGAAGAGGAGGACCAAAAGAAAGTTTATGGTCAATCTGTTCACCAAGAGGTATTACATGCCCGAGGAGAACAGATGGATTACCCTTAAGTTATCAGCAAACGGAATGAGGAACATCAACAAGAACGGCCTTGCCTCGGTTCTTAAGGAAGCAAAGGAAAAAGGATACATTATCAACTAATTAAACCGGACACAAAATGGCAAAGAAGAGCAAAGGCAACAGGATGCAGGTTATCCTTGAATGCACTGAGCATAAGGAATCCGGAATGCCGGGTACCTCAAGGTATATTACCACCAAGAACCGTAAGAACACACCTGATCGTCTTGAAAGAAGAAAATACAATCCTATTCTTAAAAAAGTAACTGTTCACAGGGAGATTAAATAAATACTGAGTTATGGCAAAGAAAGTTGTTGCAGCACTGAAGACAGGAACCGGGAAATCATTCACCAAGTGTATAAAAGTTGTGAGATCGGAAAAGACCGGTTCGTACCAGTTCAAGGAGGAAGTTGTTCATAGCGATCACGTTAAGGACTTCTTCACAAAGAAATAAGATCGTTTATATGATCATGAATAAAAGGGAGACGCCGATAAGTGCGTCTCTTTTTTTACTTTTGAATGATCAAAACTTATGTGATGGCATTATTCGGACTATTCAGGAAAGAGGAGAAAGAGATACTTGACCGTGGGCTGATCAAGACGCGTGAGAATGTCTTTTCAAGGCTTACCAGGGCTGTTGCCGGCAAATCGAAGATCGATGACGAGGTGCTTGACAACCTTGAAGAGGTGCTGGTCTCTTCTGATGTTGGAGTTGATACTACCCTCCGCATTATTGACAGGGTGTCAAAGCGTGTGGCGCGTGACAAATATGTCGGTACCTCTGAGCTCAATGCCATTTTGCGTGAAGAGATAGCCGGTCTCCTCGAAGAAAACAGTAGTACCCATGACACCTCTTCCGGATTTGATGCACCGTTACCTGCAAAACCCTATGTCATACTTGTGGTAGGCGTAAACGGAGTGGGCAAGACAACAACTATTGCCAAGCTTGCCTATAACTTCAGGATAGCCGGCAGAAGCGTCCTGCTGGGAGCTGCCGACACATTCCGTGCTGCCGCTATCGATCAGCTGAAAATATGGTCAGAACGGGCCGGTGTGCCCATGGTCAGCCAGCAGATGGGATCTGATCCTGCCTCTGTGGCTTTCGACACCGTCAAATCAGCCGTCGCAGCAGGAACCGATATCGTCATAATAGACACTGCAGGCAGGTTGCATAACAAGATAGGCCTTATGAATGAACTGTCAAAGATCAGGAGGGTGATGGAGAAAATAATACCGTCAGCACCACATGAGGTTTTGCTGGTTCTTGACGGATCAACAGGACAGAATGCCTTTGAGCAGGCAAAGCAGTTCACTGCTGCTACTGAAGTCAATGCGCTGGCTGTGACCAAGCTTGACGGGACAGCCAAGGGTGGCGTGGTGATCGGCATTTCCGACCAGTTCAGGATACCTGTCAAGTATATTGGTGTGGGTGAAAAGATGGAAGACCTGAGAATATTTGACAGGTATGCCTTCGTCGATTCACTCTTCAGCGATCGCACATGATGAAAGGGAACAGGGTCAATATTGTAACCCTGGGGTGCTCAAAGAACACCGTTGATTCACAGAAGCTTATGCGTCAGCTGGAGGCTGGAGGATACCGTGTGACAGCCGACTCGCCACTTCCTTCCGATATAGTGATTATTAATACGTGTGGTTTTATTCAGGACGCAAAGGAAGAGAGCATTGAGACCATCATCAGACATGCAGGGATATTAAAGCAGGAGGGAAGAGGCAAGCTTTTCGTCATGGGATGCCTGGTGGAGAGATACAGCAGGGAGCTGACAGAGTCGCTGCCGGAGGTAGATCAGTGGTTCGGCGTTAACAGACCACAGGAGATAATATCACATCTCGGCCTCTCATACCAGCAGGAGCTTACCGGTGAGAGGGTCATCACCGGACCAAAGCATTATGCATACCTTAAGATCTCAGAGGGATGTGACCGCACCTGCTCCTTCTGTGCCATACCTGACATCCGCGGGAGGTATACTTCAACACCTGTTGAGGAGCTTGTTGAAGAGGCAATCTTACTGGCAGCTCAGGGAGTGAAGGAGCTGATACTCATAGCACAGGACCTGACTCTGTACGGTACTGATATTTACGGCAGGCAGATGCTGCCAGAGCTGGTCAGACGACTCTCAGCAATAGACAAAATAGGGTGGATAAGGCTTCATTATCTCTATCCCTCAGGGTTCCCTATGGAGATCCTTGAAATGATGCAGGATGACCCGAAAATATGCAGATATATTGATCTGCCTATCCAACATATCTCTGACAGTGTGTTGAGGAAGATGCGGCGCGAGCATGACAGTGCCGGGACCCGCAGGCTTCTCAGTGACATACGCCGGATGGTGCCTGATGCAGCCATACGTACAACGGTGATTGTCGGACATCCGGGAGAGACTAAGGAGGATTATCATGAGCTGCTGGGCTTCATCGGCGAACAGAAGTTTGACAGGCTTGGCGCTTTCAGGTACTCACATGAGGATAATACCCACGCTTTTTTGAATTACAGTGACGATGTGTCCGAAAGAACTAAAGAGAGGAGGGTTTCAGAGCTCATGAAGCTCCAGCAGGAGATCTCAGCAGATAAAAACGCTGCCCTGGTGGGTAGTGTGATGAAGGTAATCGTCGACCGGAAGGAGGGACTGTTCCATATAGGCCGCAGTCAGTACGACTCGCCGGAGGTGGATCAGGAGATACTTATCACCTCACGCAAAAATATTAAACCCGGTACCTTCACAGAGGTGAAGATTACCGGGTCTACTGATTTCGATCTCTATGCTGAATTGATCTGAATGTCTGTTGCCCCGCAAAGCGGGGCCAGATTGTTCTGTCTTGCAGTCTAAAGGTCTGAAGGTCGCCTGTGAAGAGGGAGCTGTGTTGTGATTACTTGTTTTCTTCCTCCGGCAGCTCAGAATTATTCTTCTTCCCGGCTACCTTGAATGACAGTTCTTCCTTACCCTTTGGATAGCCCACGTTTATTAACGCGCCTTCAGTTGCAGTTCTCTTTATGATCACCTCAGCAAGCGGGTCTTCAAGGTATTTCTGGATGGCACGCTTGAGCGGCCTGGCTCCATACTGTATGTCAAATCCTCTTTCAGCCATGAAATCACGTGCCTGAGCACTCAGCTTAATCCTGTATCCAAGCGCCTCTATTCTGTCAAAGAGACCTCTGAGCTCTATGTCGATGATCTTATCAATATCCTCCCTGGTGAGCTGGTTGAACATTATGACATCATCTATCCTGTTCAGGAACTCAGGAGCGAAGGTCTTCTGGAGGGCCTTCTGTAATATACTCTTATTCTGCTCATTACGAGTTGTCTTCCTGGCTGATGTCTCAAAGCCCATACCTGCACCAAACTCATTGAGCTGTCGGGTACCGATGTTGGATGTCATAATGACAATGGTGTTTCGAAAATCAACCCTTCTGCCCAGGCTGTCAGTAAGCTGGCCTTCGTCGAGAACCTGGAGAAGTATATGGAACACATCAGGGTGAGCTTTTTCGATCTCATCAAGCAGAACGACTGAATAAGGTTTACGCCTTACCTTCTCGGTCAGTTGTCCGCCCTCCTCATAACCTACATATCCGGGAGGAGCACCCACAAGACGTGAGACGGAGAACTTTTCCATGTACTCGCTCATGTCAACCCTGATAAGATTTTCCGTTGATTCAAACAGAAATTTTGCCAGTACCTTGGCAAGCTGTGTCTTTCCGACACCTGTGGGGCCCAGGAAAATAAAGGTGCCTATTGGCTTGTTTGGATCCTTGAGACCGGCTCTGTTTCGCTGAATAGACTTTACGATCTTGGCGATAGCCTCATCCTGTCCTACAATACTGGTCTTAAGCTCCTTGGCCATCTGTAGCAGCCTTGTTCCCTCAGTCTGGGCTATCCGCTGAACAGGTACGCCTGTCATCATTGCAACAACCTCTGCCACCTTTTCAGCATCAACCACTTCACGGTTCTGAGAGAGCTCTTTCTCCCAACGCTTCTTTTCTACCTCTATAAGGTCGAGGATATCGCGTTCCTTATCTCTGAAACTGGCAGCGCGCTCATAGTTCTGGTTCTTAACGGCGCTGCTCTTCTCTTTTTTGGTATCTTCCAGCTGCTTCTCGAGAGCCAGTATCTTCTCAGGGACAACGATATTGGATATATGGACTCTCGAGCCTGACTCGTCAAGTGCGTCGATAGCCTTGTCAGGCAGGTTCCTGTCGCTTATGTACCTGTTTGTCAGTTTAACGCATGCTTCAATGGCATCCGGCGTATAACTAACGTTATGATGTTCCTCGTATCGTTCCTTGATATTATTGAGAATATCTATCGTCTCTTCGATGGAGGTCGGGTCTACCAGCACTTTCTGGAACCTGCGTTCCAGTGCGCCATCCTTCTCAATATGCTGACGGTACTCATCAAGTGTTGTAGCTCCTATGCACTGTATCTCACCTCTGGCGAGGGCAGGCTTGAGCATGTTGGCTGCATCAAGTGAGCCGCTGGCACCTCCAGCACCCACGATGGTGTGAATCTCGTCAATAAAGAGTATTATGTTGTCATTTTTTGCCAGCTCATTGAGGATGGCCTTCATTCTCTCTTCAAACTGTCCCCGGTATTTGGTTCCAGCAACAATAGATGCAAGGTCAAGGGCCACGACTCTCTTATTGAAGAGTACCCTTGAGACATTCCTCTTGGTGATCCTCAGTGCCAGTCCCTCAGCAATAGCTGACTTGCCAACGCCTGGTTCACCTATGAGTACCGGGTTATTTTTTTTGCGTCTCGAGAGGATCTGTGCCAGCCGTTCTATCTCTCGTTCACGTCCCACTACCGGGTCGAGACGACCCTCTTCGGCAGCCTTTGTCAGGTCAATACCAAAGTTGTCAAGCACGGGTGTCTCCGAAGAGCTTCTCTGCGACTGTTGTCCGCCCTGCGACTGTTTTCCCGGGCCGGAACCGGAAAACATGCCATCCTCTTCCTCGTCACGCGGATAGTCGGCCTGTGCAGCAGGATTGCCTGCTTCTACTGCCTTTCTGACAAGCGAATAGTCAATATCGAGCTCAGTAAGGAACCTTGTTACAAGATTACTTTCATCACGAAGAATTGCCATGAGCAGATGCTCGGTATCTATGACCGTGGTTTTCAAAGCCTTTGCTTCAATATGTACCAGCCTGAGTACACGCTCTGTACTCTTCAGCAGAGGAAGTATGTCGTTGTCTGCCATGGCTATGGGCTTGTCAGCCTTGATGCTTTTTTCTATTGATCCCTTAAGCATTAGCAGGTCAACACCGTTATTCAGAAGTATATCCACGGCAACGCCCTCGCCCTCGCGTAGTATGCCCAGGAAAAGGTGCTCAGGACTTATATGGCTGTTGCCCAGCCTGATTGCCTCCTCCTTGCTGTAACCGAGGATATCGTTAACTCTCTGTGAGAAATGTGCGTCCATCATAATTTGTTTGTGGGCTTAATGAAATTGTGTCAGGTATACTGACATAAATACATATAATGCCCGATTCCAAAGTTAATTCTTATGTAATTATTAACAGGCAATAATTGTGCCCAATTTTTAACATTTAATGTTAACAAATAGGTAGTAAAAAAGGCCAATTAGTTGGACCTTTTTATTATTTTCGAGCATCAATTTTAACGAAGAAATATATTTACATAACGTATTAATTATCAATCTGATATGTCAGATCAAGCAAAAATTATTAAAGTAAATATTGAAGAGGAGATGAAGTCGGCCTACATCGATTATTCGATGTCGGTGATTGTGTCGAGGGCATTACCTGATGTAAGAGACGGGCTGAAGCCCGTACACAGGAGGGTTCTCTTCGGTATGTCAGAGCTTGGAGTGCTCTCAAACAGGTCATATAAAAAGTCAGCAAGAATAGTGGGGGAGGTACTTGGTAAATATCATCCTCATGGTGACTCATCGGTATATGATGCCATGGTGCGCATGGCACAGGAATGGTCTCTGCGTTATCCGCTGGTTGACGGCCAGGGTAACTTCGGCTCGATAGACGGTGACAGTCCCGCTGCCATGCGGTACACTGAGGCCAAGCTCAAGCGCATTGCGGAAGAGACTCTCTCTGATATAGAGAAGGAGACTGTTGATTTCCAGCCAAATTTTGATGATACGCTGCAGGAGCCGGTTGTTCTCCCGACACGTATTCCAACCCTTCTGGTGAACGGGGCATCCGGTATCGCTGTAGGTATGGCAACAAACATGCCTCCTCACAACCTGACGGAGTCAATCAATGCCATAATAGCATTCATAGATAACCCGGAGATAACTGTTGATGAGCTCATGCAACATATAAAGGGTCCTGACTTTCCGACAGGTGGTATTATATACGGTGAGCAGGGGATAAAGGAAGCCTATGAAACCGGCAGGGGACGTATAGTTGTCAGGGCCAGGACTGAGGTGGAGCTGACCCATTCAGGAAGGGAGTGCATCATCGTAAGCGAAATACCCTATATGGTTAACAAGGCGGAGATGATCAAGAAGATCGCCGACCTGATAAATGAGAAGAAGCTCGAGGGTATTTCCTACATCAATGATGAATCTGACAGGAATGGGATGAGGATAGTCATTATCCTCAAGAAAGAGATGCCTGCCAACATAATCCTAAATCATCTTTACAAGCACTCGCAGCTGCAGACATCTTTCAATGTAAATAATATAGCTCTTGTTAATGGCCGGCCCAGGATCCTTCCGCTGAAGGAGATCATTGACAGTTTTGTGAATCACAGGCATGACATTATCATACGGAGAGCAAAATATGACCTTGAACAGGCGGAGAAGAGGGCTCATATCCTTGAAGGACTGATTATTGCAAGCGACAATATTGATGAGGTTATCGCCATAATACGGTCGTCACAGAATGCTGACATCGCCAGAGAGCGTCTCATGGAGCGTTTCAGCCTCTCCGATGTGCAGTCGAGGGCCATCGTGGATATGCGTCTGAGGCAACTGACAGGCCTGGAGCAGGACAAGCTCAGGGCAGAGTACGAGGAGGTGAAAAAGCTGATCGAATACCTTAATACAATACTTTCGGATGAGGCCCTGCAGATGCAGATAATAAAAGATGAGCTCATTGAGATAAAGGATAAGTTCGGTGACAACCGACGCACAGAGATCATTCCTGCGGCAGGAGAATTCAATCCTGAGGACTTCTATGCTGATGATGAGATGGTTATAACCATCTCCCATATGGGTTACATCAAACGTACCCCACTGACTGAATTCCGTCGTCAGAACAGGGGTGGGACAGGAGCCAGGGGAGGGGCGACCCGTGATGAGGACTTCATTGAGCATCTCTATGTTGCGACAATGCATAACACTATGCTATTCTTTACCAGTAACGGAAAGTGTTTCTGGCAGAAAGTATACGACCTGCCGGAGGGAACCCGTACGAGCAAGGGAAGAGCAATACAAAACCTGATAAACATTGAATCTGATGACAGTGTCAGGGCATTTATCAATGTCCGGACACTTGATGATGATGAATATATAAATAACAACTTCATTGTTCTCTGCACAAGCAAGGGTGTTATCAAGAAGACATCCCTGGAAGCTTACTCTCGTCCCCGGGCCAACGGCGTGAATGCCATCACTGTAAGGGAGGGAGATAAGCTGCTTGAGGCAAGGATGACAAACGGCCATCATGAAATAATGCTGGCAGTGAAATCAGGCCGTGCTGTCAGGTTCAATGAGACTACTGTAAGACCGATGGGTCGTACGGCATCAGGTGTGCGTGGAATAACCCTCGCCAATACCAGTGACGTAGTGATAGGAATGATCACCGTAGAGAACGAATCGGCTGACGTGCTTGTCGTTTCTGAGAACGGTTACGGAAAGAGGTCGGCAATTGCTGACTACCGCATAACCAACAGAGGCGGAAAAGGAGTTAAGACAATTAACATTACTGAAAAAACCGGGAAACTGATTGCACTCAAGGGGGTGAGTAACCAGTATGACCTCATGATAATTACTCAGGCAGGCAACATTCTGAGAATACCCGTGAGCAGCCTTAGGGTGATGGGAAGAGCCACACAAGGGGTCCGGCTCATAAATATCAGAGAAAAAGATTCTATTGCATCTGTAGCATATGTAGATGTAAATGAAGAAGATGACATCTCTGAAATAGAAATTCCGGAGATGCCGGAGGAGAGTATTGAGTAATTTGGCAAAATATTTGAAGAATATATTCTAAAGTTTTACTTTTGGAACAACATTTAAAAGCAAAATATCTAGACATGAAGAAGATCACATTCTTACTACTGGCAGTAATAATTTCAGCAGCTGCAACGGCTCAGAAAGGGAAAATTACTGCTGCAGAAACATTCATCAGGGAAGGTGCATTTGATAAGGCCAAGGAAGCTATTGAAACAGCTATTACACATCCGAAGTCAATGGGTCTTGCCAAAACTTATTATGTAAAGGGTAAACTCTGCCAGGCCGCTTATGATTCGGGAGATCCAAAATTCATGGAACTCTATCCGGATATACTGATGGAAGCCTATAATAACTTTGAAAAGGCAATAGAGCTTGATCCTAAGATTAAAAACACCGTCATCAGGGACAATGCCTATGCGCTTCTTGGCAATTCGCTGCTCAATGATGCTATCGCCAAATTCAACGAGAAGGATTTTACAGGGGCAATGAAGTCATTTGAAAGGAACGTAACCATTTCTTCCAGTGACATGTACGTCGGTATGGTAGATACACTTGTGATCTTCAACGCAGGACTGGCTGCTTATAATGCAGAGTTGTACCCGGAAGCAATAAACTATTTCCGTATATGTACCGAAACTGGCACTGAAGACACCAAGCCTTATATTTTCATGAGCGACAGCTATTTGAAGATAAATGATACCGTCAACGCTGAGGCAGTTCTGATGGAAGGCTATAAAGCTTATCCTGACACACTGGATATCATACTTCAGGCAACCCAGTTCTATCTTGACTCTGACAACTCAACAAAGGCTTTTGAATTCGTTCACAGGGCCATGGATATGGACCCGGAAAACTATATACTGTATCTTGTTGAGGGAAGCCTGTACATGAAGCTGGAAGATTATCCCAAGGCTATTGAGAGTCTCAAAGTATCCCTTACAAAGAAACCCGATCAGTTTGAAAGCAATTATAACATTGGTCTCTGCTATGTCTCGGTTGCTAACGATATGCTGAACGAGGCAAATATGATTGCAGATAACCGTGAGTACGAAATAGCCAAAGACAAGGCGTTTGATGAGATGAAACTGGCAATACCGTTTTTTCTTGACGCAGAGAAGGCAAACCCGACATCAGTTGCAACGCTGGAATTCCTGCGTGAGATCTATCTCAAGCTGCAAATGATGCCTGAGTTCGAAGCATACAAAGCTAAGGTTGATAACCTTTAGCAGTAATTACCATATAATCATATATAAAAGAGGCACCTGTAATGGTGCCTTTTTCTTTCTGATCATTATGTAAGAATGGGGAGGAGGATGACTGCAAACCAGGGAGCTGAGAAACAGTGTGTATTTACATGTCTATTTAACATAATATTAATTATAGGCATTTACTCAAACAAATTGCGGATACGCTATTCAGGCGGATTTAATATAAAATCAGATGTGAGCCGCCAGGAAGATATCGGCAGATATTATGTTAAAGCTATTTGCGGCTCATAAACGCTTCACGCCTTGTTGCAGCGATCAATTACACTCTCGTTGCAGCGATCAATTACACTCTCGTTGTAGCGATCAACTACACTCTCATGGTAATACAGCTTGGATATTCCCGTTCCATGATGCTTCCGGCGACTGTTACTGATGTAGACAGAACAATTAATTTCAGATTTATTTATACCTTCATAAATGTTATTCTGAGCAAAGGTTTTCCGGTGCGCAAGAACATTCCTGTTTTTACATTGCTCACGTTAGCGTGTATATTGCAGTCGACAATTCATAATATGATATTTAATTAAACGAGTGATTTTAACCAATAAATCAATCATTCCATGCCTCAGATAAACCGTTCAACCCTGATATTTCTCTCCGATCTCAACCGCCACAACGATAAGGACTGGTTTGCGGAGAACCGTCCCAGGTATGAGGAAGCCAGGAATAATTACATTCTATTCGTGCAGGCCGTGATTGATGAGATTTCGGGTTTTGACCCTATACTGAAAGGTCTGGAAGCAAAAAGCTGCATCTTCAGGATCAATCGCGACATCAGGTTCTCCCATGACAAGTCTGTTTATAAGACCAATTTCGGAGCATTCATAGTCCGCGGTGGCAAGAAACACAGCGACAAGTATCCGGGTTACTATCTGCATATTGAGCCGGGAAGCTCATTTGTAGCCGGTGGAGCATATATCCCGCCATCACCATGGCTTAGCGCCATTCGAGATAATATTACCGACAACGGTGACAACCTTCTGCGTATAATAGCCGGCAAGGAGTACAGGAAATATTTCAGCGGACTGGAAGGTGAAAAGCTAAAGGTTCCACCCAGGGGTTACACCAGAGATCATCCTCATATAGAGCTTATTAAGATGAAAAGCTTTCTGGCAGAGAGAACTCTCTCGGACGATGAGGTCATCGATCCGGCCTTCTTTGACCTGGTCACCGGGGCCTTCCGCGCCATGAAGCCATTGAATGATTTCTTAACTGTCTGATAATATGCCGCTTCACGACGTCTGAAAGTCAAAAGTCTGTAAAGTCTAAAATCAAAAGGTTTGTCGCGCTGCGGGGCTCCGTCCTGTCGGCGCGCAGCAGAAATCCGCGACTGTAAAGTCGGGACGGTCATGCAGTCCTGCGGCCGGAAGCCGGAAGGTCTTTTTTTATTCTGTCAGAGCAAAGCACAGATCCCGGCTTTATCGTCGGGACGGTCATGCAGTCCTGCGGCCGGAAGCCGGAAGGTCTTTTTTTATTCTGTCAGAGCAAAGCGCAGATCACGGCTTTATCGTCGGGACGGTCATGCAGTCCTGCGGCCGGAAGCCGGGCGGAGATCCTTGACTGTTAAGTCGGGACGGTCCTGTCGGAGCGCAGCAGTGACTCCGACCGCAGTCAATGTAGCGTCGGGACGAACAGGCTGCGGGAAGAAAAACAACCGGGTGAAACAACATGATGGCCTGCCCATAACCAGGACTAATACATCTCCTGCTCCTTTTTAATTACCTTTTCCTTGCCTTTCCTCGTATATCTCTTCCTGTTCCTATAGACCTTGGAAAGCGTGATCTTATCAAGACCTGCTTCCCGTGAGGCTTTGCGCACAGCTGTCCTGTAAGCCCTCCGCTTGTCCTTTTCGCTGAGCTGCACCTTCTTTATTTTCATGATCAGGAATAATTTTGAGCAAATTTAATGGTATTCCGGGAATGGCATGACTTTATATTGGTTTGCTGACCTGAGGTTTTAATACTGCTGCAGTGAATCTGCGAGTCACAAAGTCAGGCTTGTTTCTACACATTTTTCATAACATTGTGCATGAATATTAAAAAATTGTATCTTTCGATAAATTAAAGAATTTGCAAATATGAAAAAACTGTTATTCTCTATTATCCTGGCAGCTTTCATTCTGCCTTATGCCGCTGCTCAGGCCACTCTGGAAATTGGCAAAAAAGCGCCTGAATGGACCTTTACTGATTCTGAAAAGAAACCATTCACGATGGATTCATGGCAAGGTAAGGTTTTGCAGGTCAATTATGTTGATCCTGATGAATCTGACCTCAATGATGCATTCAATGATGCCGTTAATTTGGCAACAGACGTGGATAAGACCATTGACCAGGATTATTTCAAAGGTTTCGGGATAGTCGACTGCAAATCTACATGGAAACCAGACGGACTGGTTCGTATGATTGCCGGCAAGAAGGCGAAGAAATATGACACAACCATACTCTTCGATTATGATGGGACATTACATAGCGACTGGGGTATGCCAAAAGACAGCTACACAGTTGTAATAGTGGATAAGAACCGGATCGTAAGAGGTGTTTACAAGGGCAAGATAGCTGACTCGGATATTCCGGGCATAATAGATCTGATAATTCAACTGACAAAAGAATAGAACAAAGAAACCGGTGGAAGCCGGTTTTTTTTTGCGTTGTTGATTTACGAAAAATGATTTCCCTTCAGATAGTCACCTGTACGATGCAATGAATCAATCAGTTTAGTTTGAATTTGATCCTCAGGATACCTTCGTTAAAATCTGCCGATGTTATTGAGAATGCGCCAATTTCTGACGTGTTGGAGACATGCTGGCCGATGCACGGACAGACATCGAAGTTACCTATTCTGATTATGCGGATATTTTCTCCGGCATTATCAGGCAATTTACCCGTAAAGTACTTTTCGTCAGCCTCCCTCCTGCTAACCAACTCCTCTCCCACCGGTATGCTAAGCTTAATTATCTCATTTACTGTCTTTT
>JAVEYS010000022.1:0-37489 GCA_034003345.1 Bacteroidales bacterium | reverse complement strand
TTTAGCTTCCAACCCCATACATAGCCTTCACTATCGGATACGTTATCCATGGACTCGTTAAAGAGTTCCAGGTACTGGGCACCATTAAGCCAGTCTATAAGGTGACTTGGCTCACTGATCCCAGTTGTATACTGGACGTCAAATTTTGTTGTCCCTGCCTTGCCTCGTTTGGTCTGTATGATAACCACACCGTTGGAGGCTCTGGAGCCGTAGATAGCAGCAGCGGAGGCGTCCTTGAGTATCTGTATCGACTCCACATCGGTCATTGCCAGGTCTGCCAGCGGGCTGGTAGGCTGGTTACTGGTGTTGGACAGGTTTTCTGCTGTTATAGGCACTCCGTCAACAACATATAGAGGCTGGTTATTGGCAGAGACAGATGATGATCCGCGGATTCTCATCTTGATAGTCTCTCCAAGCTTACCGCTTGCCTGTTCGATAAAGACACCTGAGGTCTTACCCTGGATTGCTGATTCAAAACTGGCGGAAGGTATCTCGGCAATGCCTTTCGTCTCGACCTTGGTGATGGCACCGGTGAGCTCTCTCTTTATTGCCGAACCGTAACCGACAACGACAATCTCATCAAGGCCGACATCATCAAGTTCCATCTCAGCATCAATAACGTTTTCCGCACCAACGGTAAACTCCCGTGTCTTCATCCCTACATAGCGGATGACAATTATGTCTCCCGGTTTTGCCGGGATGGAGTACCTGCCACTCATGTCAGTAGCTGTTCCGACAGACGTGCCATGGATTATGACCGTCGCCCCAATGATGGGCAGGCCGTCAGTCTTGTCAGTGACCACACCTGTAATGGTTTTCTGCTGTCCGAACGCAGAAATTGCCAGAAGGCAGAAGATCACACTTGTTAAGATTTGTTTTCTCATTTTCTGTAATGTTAGGTTTTAAAAAACATGAAATAATAAATAAAGACCTCTAAAGATTTATTTTATTGCATTTAGATGAAAAAAAAATGCTAAATTATACAAAAATATGAATTTTGGGTTAATTTTTACATCAGGTGTCATTTTCCGTCACGAAAAATGAGAAATTCACGTTTCCGTAATTCCTGTGTTCGGAAAAGAGTTTATGGTTGCTGAAGTCAATATTTTTGGGATGTTCAAGTATTAACACCGTAGAACCTTTTACAGCACCTGATCGCATCACCATATCTGGTATTTCCTTCAGCCACAGGAGCGCATATGGGGGATCGGCAAAAATGATGTCATATTGTTTATGACATATCTTAAGCCAGTCTCGCACATCTATCCTGTGAATCTTTGCTGATTTAAAATCGAACAAACGGAGGGTTTTGCCAATGAATTCGCAGTTACGTCTGTCAGTCTCAATAATATCGATATCTTCTGTTCCTCTTGAGGCAAATTCATAACTGATGGCGCCGGTGCCTCCGAAGAGGTCCAGTAGTGATGTCTCAGAAAAATCATATCTGTTGTTGAGAATGTTCATCAGGCTTTCGCGTGCAAAGTCAGTTGTAGGCCTTACCTTCAATCCTGATGGCGGCTCAATGAGCCGTCCCCTGAGTTTTCCTCCAATTATTCGCACGATGCGGCCGTGAAGAGATTAAGCCAGCGATGCAGGTGGATCTCGTTCATTACATAACTAAAGCTATGTCTGATGACAGGAGAGGCAAATTTTATGTCCGGAGAAAAGTTAAGCAGGGAGAGATGTGTTTCGCTGTATGGTTCCACAGTGCCACTGACATGAATGGTTTCATCGTTCCTGATCTCTTTCCTGTCAAGCACATTAAAAAGGAAGTATGCTGCATCGGTTCCGGCTGTAACGGGGAAGCTGTTGCAGAAGGTCAGATTCCTTTTTTCCATTATGATCAACGTAACGAAACTCTTTTCAAAGTGACAGTGTATATAGTTGTTTTCTGATGAACGGCAGGCTGACCACACATGTTGCAGAAGAGTCTTTGTGTGGTGCCATGGTGTCACTTCGCGCCAGTTAATATTGATACTGTTGATGATGTTGTCTCCCGGGCTGAAAATAACTTCAGCTTCCGGGAAGGGCAGGCTGTTTGACAAGACAATAGTCTTCTCCGGGACATTGAAATTAAAATGGAAATAGTCTTCCTTAAGGCCAGGTTCATAGACGGATGATGGCACAAGGGTGAACAGCTGTGTCGGGAGGATAATAAATACCTTACTGTACTTTCGTTTCAGGAAATCATCAGAATTGATAATGTCACTGTAACTACTCGGAGCACCGTTTGCCGTGATCTCAAGGGGATAATGTCTCAGCATGACATATTTGCCGCGCAGGAGATCCAGAACTGCAAGGGAGAGTCCCTCTTCAGAAAGCTCCAGTGTAAGATCGTAATTGTCGGTCGCGTTTATGTCGAGGGTCTCATCTATGAGCTCCAGTGGATATATCTGCGACGTGGCCATCAATCCTCCCAGTTCCCGGCATTGTTATTGGGTACCCTTACATCACCCACCTTCATGCCCGGGAAGCCTGTTATTTTTGTCCTCTGCTCATTGTAGTTGGCAATCAGTTGCTTGTCAAGATCGCTGAGGAATACATCATTCAGCACGTAAGCTTCAAATACGTTTACCATAACCATGGAGGAAGTCATCACCCTGCCTGCAGACATATTGAACTCTGCCGATTCCGTTCCGGGCACATGCCTGAGCTCTTCGATGGGAAATTCCTTGTGAAATAGAGAATCAAGCACAGGAATGTAGCTTGTGTCTCTGCTGATAAGACCCTTTTTAACGGCCTCTCTCTCCGTGGTGATGCCTTCTGCAATCATTTCGTCAGTAAGAGATCCGCGTTTAAAGACAAGCGGCAGAGAGTCAGTCTCAAGAAAGGTGATCAGAGTGTCAAAACTGCCAGTATAATAACATTTCACTGATTTAAAGGCTTCCTGGGCAGTCCTGATATCCATCAGTCGTTCCTTGATTGCCGTTTCCCTGGCATCTTTCTCTTTATTAAAGCGTATCGGTTTCATTATGCTTTCCACAAGAAAATAAACCAACACGATAATGATGATGGTAAATACGATGTTGAGAGCTTTTTTCATATCTTTTATGATCGATTGTTGAGTAACTTTGTGCAAATTTAAAAAAAATGCAGACTGTTATCCGCTTTGTTTAAATAAAATGAGGAAGGAGAATATTTATACGCTTCTCGAGAAAAACCTTGGTTATATTCCTACGCAGGATCAGTCTGACTGCATGCGGTTGCTGGCTAATTATGTGACTGATAACACCAATGATGTGATTTTTTTGCTGACGGGATATGCCGGTACAGGCAAGACAAGTGTGATTGCCTCTCTGGTAAACACTCTCACTACCCTGCGGCAAAAGTCTGTCCTTCTTGCCCCTACAGGCCGGGCAGCGAAGGTTCTGAGGTCTTACAGCGGGAAAGAGGCCTATACCATTCATCGCAAGATATACAGGCAGAAGTCGGCTACCGACGGGGTTGGCAAATTTGTTCTTGATAAGAATCTTCACAAGGAGACATACTTCATCGTTGACGAATCATCGATGATACCCGAAGATTCATCGGAGGGGTCCATTTTTGGAAGCGGAAGACTTCTGGAAGATCTTCTTGAGTATGTGTATACAGGTACTGGCTGCAAGCTTATTCTTGTTGGTGATGTGGCTCAGCTACCTCCGGTAGGTTCAATAGTCAGCCCTGCCCTCGACGTAGATGTGTTGCGTTCCACCGGCTTCGCCATAGAGACCTTTGAGCTACATCAGGTGATACGGCAGAGCGAAGGGTCTGGCATACTTATGAATGCCACTGCCGTCAGGCAGCAGGTGAGCGATGGCGACCTCTCCTTTCCGGAGTTAATGCTTAGCGGATACAGCGATATAGAGCGCCTTAGCGGCAACGATTTGATTGAGTGTCTGAGCGAATCATATGACAGGTGCGGTACTGACGGTGCCATAGTGGTGGTGAATTCAAATAATCTGGCCAACAAGTATAACCAGGGTATACGCAACCGTGTATTCTTCCGCGAAGAAGAGATCAGCGCCGGAGATATAATAATGGTAGTGAAGAACAACTATTACTGGCTGAAGGATGATGAGAATACCTCATTCATTGCCAACGGTGACATTGCTGAGGTGCGAAGGATAAGGAGGTACGAGGAGATGTACGGTATGCGGTTTGCAGAGATGACGCTCTGGTTTCGGGACACCGAGCTGGAAATTGATGCAAAGGTGATGCTTGACACACTGATGATGGGCACACCGTCACTGTCGTCGGAAAAATCAAGAGAGCTCTATTTCGCCGTACTTGCTGACCATCCCGGCATCAGGTCAAAGAGAAAACAGTTTGAGGCTGTAAAGGCTGATCCCTATTATAACGCCCTGCAGATCAAGTTCGCCTATGCAGTTACCTGTCATAAGTCACAGGGCGGACAGTGGGAGAGGGTTTTCATAGACCAGGGAATGTTCAACCGGCAGGAGCCGACAATAGATTACCTGCGATGGTTCTATACTGCGCTGACGAGGGCAACGGACAAGGTGTACCTGGTTAATTTTCCCGACCGCTGGTTCAGCAATGGGAGGTGAGCCCGGCCATAGTGTTATCTGATAATTTTACTTAGTCTCCAGCTTCTTACGACAGCAGCCTGTTTTGGTGTCAGGTAGATATTTGACAGTCCTTTACCTGCAATAAATGCTATAGAGGCAGCAACCACGCCGATAAGGTTCAGGAATACCACACAGATGAGCATTACCACAATGATCCCGGTAAGTTCCACAGCTGTCGCTTTTGAGATCGGGCCTGTGGTACCATTTATTATCAGGATGGATCTCTGGAAGTTTAAGAGGACGGTAAATGGCGGGAGAAGGATCATTATCTTAAGCGGAAGATATGACATGTCTGCAAGTTCGCCGGTCAGTCCGGAGACATTAATAAACCATAAATCAGCAAGGGGCGTGAAAGCCAGCACGGATATCAAAACCGTCACCAGCACGCCAAGGAAAATGGCAGAATTCCTTAACATCCTGTAGTTCTGTCTGTTCTTTCCTATAAGAGCAATATTCACCTCCTGAAAGGATAATCCCAGGCTTCTGAAGATAAATACAAGTGAACTTACGACAGGGAGGACAGCCATCGATTCCACCGCCATATAGCTTCTGCCAAGGAAGAATGTAACGAAGGGATGCACACCAAGAGATAAGATAGAGGTAAGAGCCAGCGGATAATAGAACTTTGCTATTGATCTCAGGTTAAGATTGCCATTCTCAGTATCTTCCTTCTTAAGCAGACTCTTCAGAGTTCCGGAGACCATCAACCTGGTTGCTATTGCTTCAGAGAGGACGGCCAGTGACATTGCGCCTGCACCGACATATGCCCCCTTGGCTCCTGAGGAATAAAGGAGCAAGCCCGCAATAACGATGACTGACAGTCTGAACATTGTTCCGTATGTTACCCTTCTGGTAAGGTTATTCCTGATGAGGATACCCTGGTAGAATCTTCTGTAACCGATAGATGCTGCCCAGGGAAGAAAAATAATAAGTGCAATGTGTGCCAGCCTTGCAACATCCGCGGGCACTTCCATGAGGTCGATGACAACAAAGTTAAATACCGGTGGAATAAGGAAGATCAGCTGGATACCGGTAATAGATACATTAAGGATATCAGTAAAGTGTTTCAGCTTCCTGTATGAGTTGTTTCCAGTTACCAGAGCCGTGGAGGCACTCATCAGCATGATAATTGGAGCTTCAATTATCATTGCAAACGATCCGGCTATTCCAAAGGCGGCAAGGTTGAATTTTGCCTCATCCAGCCGGGCGATGAAGGCAATGAGGAAGGGTTGCTCAATGGACATCATCAGCCATGTAAGCGCCAGAGGTCCCCAGAAAAGCAGTATCTTCCGGTATGTCAGCCTTTCAGTCAGATCCACCATTTATGTAAAATTCCGGTACATATTTATTATACAAAGCACGGGCTGAAAGCAGCAATGCGGGTCACCCTGACTGTCATGAGCCGGTTGTGATCGGCCAGCTGCTGCCGCAGGTGCCGGCAGGCTATTCGCCGATGATCTTAACAAGAATTCGTTTGCGACGCTTACCGTCATATTCTCCGTAGAAGATCTGTTCCCAGGTGCCAAAGTCAAGTTTGCCGCCAGTTATTGCAACCACCACTTCGCGTCCCATCAGCTGGCGCTTCATGTGGGCATCGGCATTATCTTCGAAACTGTTATGTCTGTATTGTGAATGTGGCTTCTCCGGCGCCAGCTTCTCAAGCCATAATTCGAAGTCATTATGCAGGCCGCTCTCGTCGTCATTGATGAAAACAGAACTGGTGATGTGCATTGAATTAACAAGCACAAGTCCCTCCCTGATGCCACTCTCCTCGAGACACTGCTCAACCTGATGGGTAATGTTGACATAATCTCTTCGATGAGGTGTTTCCACCCATAGTTCTTTGCGATAAGATTTCATATATATTATTTTTTACGTTTCTCTGTTCTGTTGCACGACCGTCCCGGCTATACAGTCGGGGATCTCCGCTTTGCTCCAACAAGACCTTCAGACCTCAGACCTTCAGACCTCAGACCTTCAGACCTCAGACCTTCGGATCTCAGACCTTCGGATCTCAGACCTTCGGATCTCAGACCTTCGGATCTCAGATCTCAGACCTTCAGACGAAGCCCCTCCGTGCGGGGTGACAAGCCGGCCCGACACCATGGTCGGGATCTCCGCCGCCCTCAGACAATACAATAAAACTCCCTGTTACAGTTTCATATCCCTGATGACCTCATCAATCCTATCTCCAAGCTCTTTCCAGAGCAATTCAAACTGCGATGGGTTGCTCATTGCCGTGTTAGAGCTAAAGTAATACTTGATTTTCGGTTCGGTGCCGGAGGGGCGTACTGATATTTTTGTTCCTTCGGCAAGGAAGAACTGAAGCACATTTGATTTTTCCAGCAACAGAGGTCTCTTCTTTCCTGTTGTGATATCCACTGAGGTCTGTGTGAGGTAATCGTCTATCCTCACCACCTTGCTGCCAGCTATTGTCACCGGCGGGCTGGTCCGGTAACCTTCCATCATCATCTTAATCTCCGCAGCACCTTCGGCTCCCTTTCTAACCACATTCACCAGTTTTTCACGATAGAGACCGTATTCTGTATAGATATCGAGCAGCAGATCCCAGAGTGATTTGCCCCTGTCGTTTGCCCATGCGGCTGTCTCGGCTATGAGGACGCATGAGCCCACCCCGTCTTTATCACGCACATAGTCGCCGGGAAGGTATCCGAAGCTCTCTTCACCGCCGCCGATATATTTTTCCTTTCCTTCAAGCTTACGGATCAATTCTGCAAAGAATTTGAAACCAGTAAGCACATTATAAAATCTCACTCCGTTCTTTTCGGCGATACGGTCAAGCAGGCCGGATGTAACTATCGTACTAATAATATATTCATTGCCACTGAGCTCGCCGTTATGTTTCTTTTGTGATATTATATACCATGTGAGCAGCGCTCCTGTCTGGTTCCCATTGAGAAGGACGAACTCTCCTGACGGTTTTCTGATGGCTATACCCAGGCGGTCAGCGTCGGGGTCTGTAGCCATTACCAGATCGGCGTTCTGTTCACGTGCCAGATTAAGTGCCATTGCCAGGGCGTCAGGCTCCTCCGGGTTTGGTGAGCGCAGCGTCGGGAAGTCACCGTCGGTGATGCTCTGTTCTTTAACAGAGTGAACGTTTGTGAAGCCGTACATGGCCAGTGCTTCAGGCACCAACCTGTAACCCGTGCCGTGCAGGGGAGTATAGACTATTCCTATATCATGGTTTCTCTTTATGATATCTGGATTGATACTTAGCTTTTTGATCTCTTCGAGGAACTTTTTGTCTGTCTCCTCGCCAATCATCACTATTTTCTTCGGATCGCCGCCACTGGCTATTTCAGTTACCGATTTTATCTTACGCACCTCCTCAATGATACCTTTATCATGAGGAGAGACAACCTGTCCGCCGTCATTCCATGACACCTTGTATCCGTTGTATTCTTTGGGGTTATGCGATGCGGTGATGATCACGCCGGCATCACAGCCATAGAGCCTGATGGCAAATGAGAGAACAGGTGTGGGTCTGAGTGATTCAAAAAGACATGCTGTAAATCCGTTTGCAACGAAGATATCTGCTGCCACCCTGGCAAAATAGCTGCTGTTGTTCCTGTTGTCATAGGCTATGGCCACTTTGATTGAGGTTGGGTTGGAGGCGTGTTTCTTAAGATAGTTTGAGAGCCCCTGTGTTGCCATCCCCAGTGTGTAGCGGTTCATCCTGTTTGTTCCGGCACTCATAATGCCACGGAGTCCGCCGGTACCGAACTCGAGATCCTGGTAGAATGAATCAATGAGGCTCTTCTCATCATGATCAAGCATCTGCTTTACCTCTTTCCGTGTGGGTTCGTCATACTCCTCACCAAGCCACTCCATGGCTCTTTTCCTGATTTCGTCAATGTTTATCATATCATTTTAATTTTTGCAATACAATTGTTAAGGCTTGTTCGCCAGTGTGGTATGTCAAGGTTGTAGCACTCCCTGATCTTGCTCTTGTCAAGAACACTGTATGCCGGTCGCCTGACCCGGGATGGGTATTCAGAGCTTCTCACCGGAACGACACGGCAGCGGGAGTCTGCTTCTGCCACTATCTCAGTTGCGATGTCAAACCAGCTGCATACCCCCTCGTCAGAATAGTTGAAAATGCCCGGGACAAAGAGATGTCTGTTTTGTATTACCCCGCTTATGATCTCAAGAATGGCAGCAGCCAGGTCAGCTGCATAGGTAGGTGATCCGGCCTGGTCAAAGACCACGTTTATGTCCTGGGAGGCTCCGGCCTTATGAAGGATGGCCTTGATAAAATTATTACCGTAGGACGAATAGAGCCATGCTGTGCGTAATGTCATTGTCCGTGGCCATCTCATGGCGGCCTTCTCTCCTGCCAGTTTGCTGCGCCCATATGCGGAGACAGGTGAGGGGAGATCATCCTCCAGGTATGGAACGGGGCTGTTTCCGTCAAAAATGTAATCGGTGGATATATGTATCAGCCTGCAATCGGATCCGGCAAGGGCATTGACAATGTTGTCAACTCCCGTGGCATTTATCAGTGTTGCCAGCTCTTCCTCTTCCTCAGCCCTGTCAACAGCAGTATAAGCTGCGCAGTTGATTATCCATGACGGGGCAAGGTCTGTGATGAATGCAGTTGTGGCTCCGGCATCTGTAATGTCCAGTTCGCCTGTGTCGGTAAAGACAAAAGTATAGCCGCTGTAGCGTGCAGACCGTTCTCTGATCTCACTGCCCAGCTGCCCGGATGCGCCTGTTACCAAGATAGTTGTCATTCGGTGAAGATAAAGTTTGTATTGCTTTCCCTGAATAGGGGTTGTTTCATATCCTTGGGACTTATTATTTCAGTTCCCTTCTCAGTCATCCAGTCTATCCTCAGTGCCGGATCCATGGCGTTAATGCCTCCTTCATGACTCACTGAATAGTTGTTGTCACACTTATACAGTACGATGGCTCTGTCACTCAGCACCGAGAAACCGTGAGCGAATCCCTTTGGTATCAGAAATTGCAGTTTCTTTTCCGAATCGATGATCAGGCCGAACCACCGACCAAAGGTAGGTGATCCCCTGCGTATATCAAGGGCAACATCATAAATCTGTCCCTCAATGACCCTTATAAGCTTGGCCTGGGCATAAGGTTCTGCCTGATAGTGGAGACCGCGTATCACTCCCTTGCTGGAACTGGATTCATTATCCTGGACAGGCTCGTACACAATATTATTATCAGCGTATTTGCGCTTGTTATAGCTCTCAAAGAAATAACCCCTGGCATCCTTGAAGAGATCAGGTTCAATTATCAGGAGTCCGGGGAACTCTGTTCTGTGTACTTTCATCCTCAGGCCTGTTCGTGTGCAACTTTCATGAGATACTGGCCATACTGGCTTTTGGTCAGTGGTCTGGCTAGTTCAATCAGCTGATCCCGGGAGATGAAACCGCTCTTATATGCAATTTCCTCAACACATGAGGCGCTTAGTCCCTGCCTCTGTTCCAGGGTGGCGATGAAGTTGGATGCCTGCAACAGGCTGTCGAAGGTTCCGGTATCAAGCCAGGCCATACCCCGTCCCAGCAGCTTCACCTCCAGCTTTCCTTCCGCCAGGTATAGCCTGTTGAGATCAGTGATCTCGAGCTCTCCCCGGGGAGAGGGCTTCAGGCTGCGGGCACGTGCTGCCACGGTATTATCGTAGAAGTATAGCCCCGTCACGGCATAGTTGGATTTGGGCTTGACAGGCTTTTCTTCGATGCTGACAGCCTTATAATTTGCATCAAACTCAACCACACCGTAGCGTTCAGGATCATTGACGGCATAGCCGAAGACCATAGCACCAGACTCCAGAGCAGCGGCCTGCTTGAGGATGTTGCCAAACCCCTGACCATAAAAAATGTTATCGCCGAGGATCATGCATACCTGGTCAGTGCCAATAAAATCTCCGCCAATGATAAAAGCCTGTGCCAGTCCCTCCGGCGATGGTTGCTCACGATACGAGAACTGCATCCCCAACCGTGATCCGTCACCCAGCAGTGCCCTGAAGCTCGGGAGATCACGTGGGGTGGAGATAATGAGTATTTCACGAATGCCTGCAAGCATCAGTGCGGACAGAGGGTAATATATCATTGGCTTGTCATAAACGGGCAGCAGCTGTTTGGAGATCGCTTCCGTTATGGGGTGAAGCCTTGTTCCGGAGCCGCCGGCAAGTATTATACCTTTCATGGTAGAAAATATTTAGTTGTACAAAAGACAAAAATAGAAAAAAGCACCGATCTGATAAATAACCGATCAGCTACTCTCTCTCTTAATTCTTAAAGCCTGAAAATCTGCTTATTGTTACGCTGACGAATAAAATAATTATTATCTTTGCGAACGATTTTTAAACAACATAATGTCTAACTTATTTAGTTTCAATTAATTTATCAAAGATGAGTGAAAATAATGAACAAACCGACAACATCACCAATGATGATCTCAATGTTACAGAGACCGGAGCGGAAGATGTAAAACCTGCTGAGGTCGTTACAGAAGCAGCGGGTGAAATGGTTGCTGAGGAAAAACCGATTCTCAAAGAAAAGAAAGAAAAAAAGACAAAGGCTGAATCAGCAGCGGAGTCAGCCGCTGCCGCAGCTACATCACCGGAGGAGTTTGACTGGGATTCATATGAAAAAGATGGCTTTGAGGCCCAGACAAGCCGTTCATCGCAGGAAAAGCTCTATGAAGAGACTCTTTCAACCGTTGCCGTTGACGAGGTTGTAGAGGGAAAAGTCATCTCAATGAATAACCGTGAAGTGGTTATCAACATCGGGCAGAAGTCTGAGGGTGTAGTGAGTCTTAATGAGTTCCGCTACAATACCGAGCTTAAAGTAGGCGACATGGTTGAAGTCTACGTTGAGAGCCAGGAAGACAAGAAAGGTCAGCTGGTACTTTCTCACAAGAAGGCAAGGGCTTATAATTCATGGGACAGGGTTAACAAGGCCCTCGAGAACAATGAGATCATCACGGGATACATCAAGTGTCGCACCAAGGGAGGTATGATCGTTGATGTCTTCGGAATAGAATCATTCCTTCCCGGATCGCAGATAGATGTCAAGCCGATACGCGACTATGACGTATATGTAGGCAAGACTATGGAATTCCGCGTTGTGAAGATTAACCAGGAGTTTAAGAATGTGGTTGTCTCCCACAAGGCACTTATTGAAGCTGAGCTTGAGCTTCAGAAAAAGGAGATCATATCCAAGCTTGAGAAGGGACAGGTACTTGAAGGTACTGTTAAAAATATCACCTCTTATGGTGTCTTTATTGATCTTGGAGGGGTTGACGGTCTCATACATATCACTGATCTCTCATGGGGCAGGGTCAACCATCCCGAAGAGATCGTACAGCTTGACCAGAAACTTAATGTGGTAATCCTCGACTTTGATGATGAGAAAAAGAGGATAGCTCTTGGCCTCAAGCAGCTTACACCCCATCCATGGGATTCTCTCAGTGAGACCCTGAAAATTGGAGACCAGGTGAAAGGTAAGGTTGTGGTCATGGCAGACTACGGCGCTTTCGTTGAGATAGCACAGGGGGTTGAGGGCCTCATCCATGTATCTGAGATGTCATGGTCACAGCACCTTCGCAGCGCACAGGAGTTTATGAAGGTGGGCGAAGAGGTTGATGCCGTGATACTTACCCTTGATCGTGAGGAGCGTAAGATGTCACTCGGCATCAAACAACTCAAACCCGATCCATGGGAGCATATCGATGAGAAATACAGTCTTAATTCACATCACATGGCCCGCGTCCGCAATTTCACCAATTTTGGTGTCTTTGTTGAGATCGAAGAGGGTGTTGACGGCCTGATACATATATCTGATCTATCGTGGACCAAAAAGATCAAGCACCCGGCTGAATTCACTTCTATTGATGCCGAGATTGAAGTTGTGGTACTTGAGATAGACAAGGAGAACAGACGGCTGAGCCTTGGTCACAAGCAGCTCGAAGAGAATCCATGGGATGTGTTTGAAGATCTCTTTACAGTAGACTCAATACATGAGGGTACCGTAATAGAAGTCTTTGACAAGGGTGCAATAATTGCTCTGCCATACGGCGTTGAGGGATTTGCCACACCGAAGCATCTTGTAAAGGAGGATGGCACTCAGGCAGCAGTTGAAGAGAAGCTGAATTTCAAAGTGATAGAGTTTAACAAGGGAGCTAAGAAGATCATTGTGTCACATAGCAGGATCTTTGAGGATGAGAGAAAAGGATCTGAGTCATCTTCAAAACGTTCTGAGGCTGAAAATACTAAAAAGACAGCCCGAAAGATCAAAGCCGGCCTTGAAAAAACTACTCTCGGAGACATCACTGAGCTTGCTGCTCTGAAGGAAGAGATGGAAGAAAAAGAGGCAAGAAGTGTAGGTAAAAAGAAAAAATAACCTTACTTTTAGTTACCAAAATTATCAGCCATGGATTTTAATATTGAAAACAAAAATCAGTGCACAGTTATCAGCATCGATACTGAGAAGCTTGATACCCATATTGCTCCCTCTCTGAAGTCGGAGCTTGTGCTCATCTCCGGTAAGGGAGAAAGAAACATTATTCTTGATCTGAAGAAGTGCCAGTATTGTGATTCTTCAGGGCTGAGCGCTATTCTGGTGGCAAACAGGCTTTGCAAAAATGCGGGAGGAACTTTCGTTCTATGTGGTCTTAATGAAGCTGTAGAAAGGCTGATTACCATCTCCCAGCTTGATACTGTACTCTCCATAACCGCTGATACAGAGGAGGCAGAGAAGCTCATCTCCTGATGAGTGATGGCAGCATGTCTTTCAGGCTGACCATACTGGGGACAAGCTCTGCTCTGCCCACTTCAGACCGATATCCGACCGCTCATGTGCTTAATGTACATGAGCGGTTGTTTTTGATAGACTGCGGAGAGGGTACTCAGATGCAGATGCGCCGATACCGGATGCGTTTCGGGAAGATAAACCACATCTTTATCAGTCATCTTCATGGTGATCACTTCTTTGGTCTCTACCCGCTGCTCTCCACGTTCAATCTCATGGGCAGGAAGACGAAGCTTCATCTGTATGCACCGGCACCTGCCGAAGAACTGATCTCCAGGCATATGGCTGATTTTGACATCCACCTGGCCTATGAGCTGGTTGTGCACACTCTTGCCGGCCGTTCTCTCAGGCAGATACTCGACGATAAAAGGGTTGAAGTCTTTTCTTTTCCTCTAAGACATCGCATAACCTCTTACGGTTTCCTTTTCCGTGAAAAAATCGCTGACAGGAACATCATACGTGAGAAGATACCGCTGCACAACCTGACCATAGCAGAGATATCCAGGCTTAAGAAGGGGCATGATGTCATCAGGGAATCCGGAGAGGTCATCGTCTGCAATGAGGTTACCGTGGAGCCCCGCAGTCCGGTCTCTTACGCTTTCTGCAGTGACACCGGATATTTCACTAAGCTCTCCTCGTATGTCAAAGGGGTTGACCTGCTGTATCATGAGGCTACTTTCGGCGATGATAATGAAGCCCTTGCAAAAAAAACCGGCCATTCTACTGCCAGGCATGCTGCAACGGTAGCCCGTGAGGCAGGGGCAAAGAAGCTCCTGCTGGGCCACTTCTCGGCACGTTACAGGTCAACTGAAGTGCTTGAAGAGGAGGCTCGCCAGATATTTGCGAACACTGAATCTGCCCATGAAGGAAACACTTATGATATTTCCTGATGATGCTTAAACGGCATATTGATTATCTTTGAGCCGTACTTAACAATTGTAAATAATCCCACGTGCAGGAAAAGATTTTGATCCTTGATTTCGGATCCCAGTATACGCAGCTCATTGCCAGACGTGTAAGAGAACTAAATGTTTATTGTGAGATATATCCTTTCAACAATTACCCGGTGCCGGATGAGAGCGTGAAAGGGGTCATTCTCTCAGGTAGTCCCTTTTCTGTACGCGACACTAATGCACCGTTTCCCGATCTTCAGGCAGTTAAGGGAAAACTGCCTCTGCTGGGAGTATGTTATGGGGCTCAGCACCTCACGTATCATTACGGAGGAGAGGTCCTCCCCTCTGATCATCGTGAATACGGACGTGCCAAGCTTGTTGAGGCTGACCGGGAAGACCCTCTCTTCGAAGGCGTAACACCCGGAACACAGGTGTGGATGTCACATGGCGATACCATAGCACGTATTCCTGAAGGGTATCGAATTACAGGCTCAACAGAGGATGTGAAGGTAGCAGCATTCAGGGTTGAAGGGGAAAAGACCTGGGGAATACAGTTTCACCCGGAGGTTTATCATACCACGGAAGGAGCGAAGATGCTGGGCAATTTTGTAAGGAATATTTGTGGATGTAGTGCCGACTGGACACCGGAGTCGTTCGTGGACATGACAGTAAAGTCGCTCCGTGAACAGATTGGTGATGACAGGGTTGTGCTGGGCCTCTCAGGAGGAGTGGATTCATCAGTTGCAGCACTTTTGCTTGACAGGGCTATAGGTTCCAGGCTGACTTCAATATTCGTTGACAACGGCCTTCTTCGATCGAATGAGTATGAAGCGGTGCTGGAGGCATACAGGAAGATGGGCCTGAATGTGAGAGGTGTTGATGCGGCGGCCGATTTTATTGGTGGGTTGAGAGGCGTGAATGACCCGGAAGAAAAGAGAAAAATAATTGGCCGTGCCTTTATTGAGGTATTTGACCGTGAGGCCCACAAGGTGAAGAACGTCAGGTGGCTGGCACAGGGGACAATTTACCCTGATGTGATTGAATCGGTTTCCGTGAACGGACCTTCCGCAACAATAAAATCTCATCATAACGTCGGAGGGCTCCCTGATAAGATGAATCTCAGGGTGGTTGAACCACTGCGGCTCCTCTTCAAGGATGAGGTGCGGAGGGTTGGGCGTGCACTGGACATGCCTGCAGAGATACTGAACAGGCATCCCTTCCCGGGTCCGGGCCTGGCGATAAGGATTGTTGGCGAGGTCAATCCGGAGAAGCTGAAGAGACTACGCGAGGCTGACGAAATCTTTATCTCCGGTCTGAAGAAAAACGGTTTTTATGATAAGGTATGGCAGGCTGCTGTTATATTACTGCCGGTACAATCAGTTGGTGTTATGGGTGATGAGAGAACATATGAAAATACCGTGGTTCTGAGGGCCGTAACCTCAACAGACGGCATGACGGCTGACTGGAGTCACCTGCCTTATGAGTTCCTTGCCGATGTGTCAAACCAGATAATCAACAGGGTGAAGGGAGTAAACAGGGTGGTCTATGATATCAGCTCCAAGCCACCTTCAACAATTGAGTGGGAGTAAGATCGTTATAAAGAAACAGAAGGAGACTGACATGGTTAAGAGAACGATATTCATTTTAGCAGTGCTGGTATTGGTGAATGGGCCGGCGATCAGGGCGCAGGGTCTGACACAGGAGACATTTAAGATAGGCAAGACACTGGCGCTGCTCGAGGCTATTTATGTAGACAGCGTTGACATATCATCTATCGCTGAACAGATGATAATCAATACACTGCGCAACCTTGATCCCCATTCGGTATATATACCCGCAAAGGATGTACAGGATGAGAATGAGCCCCTGCAGGGCAATTTCGAGGGCGTAGGTATTCAGTTCAATCTGCTTAGTGATACTATAATAATTATATCCCCCATCCCCGGAGGGCCGTCAGAGAAGGTGGGCATTCAGGCCGGAGACAGGATAATTGCTATCGACGGAGAAAAGGTAACAGGGGTTAGTATTAGTACTACCGGGGTGCAGAAGAGGTTAAGAGGTCCGAAGGGCACCATGGTGAAAGTGACAATCTTCAGAAAAGGGGAGAAGGAGTTACTGGATTTCACCATCACCCGTGACAAGATTCCTGTCAACAGCCTTGATGCGGCCTACATGATTTCCGATGGTGTAGGTTACATCAAGCTCAGTCGGTTCTCAGAGCAGACAGCTATTGAATTCGGCCAGGCAGTCGATTTACTGCGTCAAAGCAGGATGGAGAACCTTATCATTGACCTCAGAGGAAACTCAGGCGGTTACATGTTACCCGCCGTACAGATAGCCGATGAGTTATTGCCTGATGAGGAACTGATTGTCTATCTTGAAGGCTTACATACATCAAGACAGGAGTACAGGTCTTCTCCGTCCGGGACCCTTACCAGGGCGCGTATAGTTGTTCTTATTGATGAGGGATCTGCCTCTGCCAGTGAGATTCTTGCGGGGGCTGTTCAGGACTGGGACAGGGGTGTGATCATCGGTCGCAGAAGTTTCGGAAAAGGACTCGTCCAGAATGGATTTAAGCTCCCTGACGGATCTGAGATAAGACTCACTGTTGCACGCTATTACACACCTTCCGGACGGTCAATACAGACACCTTATGATGAGGGTTATAACAAGTATTTCCAGACCTACTATAAGCGATATTTTGACGGTGAACTGATTCATCCTGACAGTCTTAACCTGCCTGACTCATTGAAGGCCTATACCGTTGCCAACAAAAGGATCGTCTATGGTGGAGGAGGAATCACTCCTGATATTTTTATTCCCCTTGATACAACTTATTATTCGGATTATTACCGTGACCTTGTCAGGTCATCTACGATTGCCAGTTTCATGCTAGAATACACTGACCACAATCGCAAGACGCTAATGCGCAAGTACAGGAACTTCAAAGTCTTCGACAAGGAGTTTACCTTTGATAACGCTGTCATGGAAGAGCTGAAGGCTGCCGGGGAAAAGAACAATGTCAAGTTTGATCAGGCACAGTATGAGACCTCAGCCCCGGAGATGAAACAGGTGATGAAAGGTCTTGTTGCCCGTGATCTATGGGACATGAATGAATATTTCATGGTGGTCAATAAGGATGATCATGCTATCCTGCGGGCTCTCACTATACTTAATGACCCGGTTCTTTATGATAAGTTGCTGGGGAACCAGGAGGGAGGTCAATGAAGTACCTGGCCAAGACTCACTACGGGCTGGAGGAGGTCCTGGCAGTGGAGCTGAAAGAGCTTGGTGCTGCATCTGTCACTGTACTTAACAGGGCTGTCGCTTTCGAGGGGTCCAAATCACTTCTTTATACGGCAAACTACCGTAGCCGTCTGGCGTTGTCGGTTCTTCTGCCGATAGCATCATTCAGCATCTCCGGTCAGAAAGATCTATATAACGGAGCAGTAGCAGTGGAATGGGATCAGTTTCTTGATCCGGGCAAGACTTTTGCTGTAACAGCAGTGGTTAACTCCACACATTTCTCTCATTCAGGCTATGTCGCTCTGGTAGTGAAAGATGCCGTAGCTGATTTCTTCCGCAGGCTTAACCTCGGGAGACCTTCTGTTGATGCAAAGAGACCTGATATCCTCGTAAATGTACATATCAGCAATGATAGAGTGACTATCTCGCTTGATTCCACAGTCGTACCCCTCTATAAGAGAGGTTATCGCCGCGGTATGTCAGAGGCACCGCTTAGTGAAGTGCTGGCAGCAGGCATGATAGCCCTTTCAGGATGGAAGGCGGAGAATACGCTGGTTGACGGCATGTGCGGCTCAGGTACTATCGTTGCCGAAGCAGGGCTGATGGCGTGCAATATTGCACCGGGTAAATTCAGGAAAAACTTCGGATTCATGAGTTGGAAGGATTATGATCCTGCCCTTTTCAGATCGGTCAGGTTCGAGGCTGAGAAGAAAGAGAGACGGTCGCCGGTCAGGATCTATGGCGGAGACCTATCTGCGGAGGCCTGCAAGACAGCAGTAATTAATATCAGGGAGGCGGGTCTGCAGGATACAGTAGAGATCACTGAACGCGATTTTTTTACAAGTCCGCCGCCGGCAGAGGAGGGAACACTAATCATTAACCCGCCTTACGGGCAGCGGATAGAGACAACTGATATGACTGAGTTCTACGGTAATATCGGCAGTATGCTGAAACATCATTATGAGGGTTACCGGGCATGGATATTGTCAGGCGATCTAACCAGCCTGAAGCAGGTAGCCCTGAAACCGTTCCGTAAATTTAACCTTCTTAACGGAGATATCGAGTGTCGTTTTCAGGGTTATGAATTGTATCGCGGCAGCAAAAAAAAATCCACCTCCGGCGAGTGATAACCTGACGTTTGCGGAACCTCATGCAACCCTTGTCAAAAAAAGCCTGTCTTAGTTTAAAATAATAATATGCGTATGTTGGCTATTAACAACAATAATCTATTTTTGTTACTTGTTTTAGCTTTTGATACTTGGACAGAGGCCCGATGAGCTTTGATCTTGAAAATCTTGTGAGTGACCTTGACATAAGAGGTGCGATCCTTTATTTTAAAGGAAACGTTGACTCAGAAATTATCAGCAAAGCTCTTGACCTTGTGGAGGGTAAGATGCTGATGATCCGTGAAGTGCCGAGACTGAGGAAGAAGGTTTACAATGTGCTGGTGGAGAGCCTGCAAAATCTCTATCATCATGCAGATTTGGTGCCACGGGGCTATCATTCGGCAAGGCCTGACAGGTTTGGACTTGTGGTGATGGAAAAGTTGGGCAGGGGATACAGGATAACAACATGTAACTTTGTGGCCTCTGTAAGGGTAAAAGAGCTTGAGGAGAAAATTACGAGGATCAACCGTTCAACACCGGAGGAGATAAAGGAACTCTACAAAGAGATACTTAATCACCAGGAGATAACGGAGAAGGGTCTGGGCGGTCTTGGTTTGATTGATATTGCAAAGAAGACCGGTCACCGGATAGACTACAGGTTTAAAAAATATGATAACCTGAATATGGCATTCCGGCTAAGTGCAGTTATATCCCCGGCTTAAGACAATTAACAAAAACAGATAGTTATGGAACCGATCATCATTGAAGGAACACCGAAAACCCCGTCAATAAAATTTGATGCAAGGGATGAAGTATTTGAAATTAAGGGCAGATCCATTCCTGAGAACTCGGTAGAGTTCTATAAGCCGCTCAATGAATGGCTTGATCAGTACATGCAGGGACCGCTTGAAAAAACCGTAGTGAACATAAGACTTGAATATTTTAATACAAGCTCGTCAAAGTGCATTCTTGATGTCTTCAAGCGACTGGAGGCCATTCACAGGGCAAAACATGATGTAGAGATCAATTGGTTCTATGAAGAGGACGATGAAGATATGCTTGAAGCGGGAGAGGACTATGACTCAATTATTAAGGTGCCTTTCAAGATGATTGAGATAGTTGAATGATCCTTTACCTGCAGGGGAAAAGATCGGTTAAAATATGTTGCAGAGGGTGTCAGCCAAATGGCCGGTATCCTCTGCCGCTTTTTTTATACAGGTCAGCTCAACTCACCTTCAGTCTCATTCTTACCCTTGTCTGCTATCACCCTCTTTAATTTTTGAGAAGATTCCAGTATCCTGTGCAAGACCCTGAAGTAAAGAAGTATATAAAGGATGACGGTCATTAACCATATGACACCAGTGTTTACTGCCAGTGTGCCTGCAAACATCCCAAAGACCTGTTTGCGGGGTGCGTAGAAGTGTGACTTTATCATGGGGCTCACAGGATCATAGAAGATCTGGTCATAGTTCTGGTAAAGCCTGTTCTGGTATCTTTTTATCTTGGACTTTTCATTATCATTCCTGACAAATTCCTCAAGTGATTCGTTTGTGTACTGTTTTTTCATTCTTATGAAGGCATCCCTGTCATCACGTTCATATGTCATGATCTTTTGGTCACGGGCCTCCACGGTATTTTTTGACACCTCAATGTAATATCTCCTGACCTTCTCAATATAATTACGGGCTGTTTCTATACTCGCGAGGGTTATGTTTTCCGGATCTATCATACGGAGATCAAACGCGATGGCAGGAGTGAAGCCGAGCTCTTCCTCAATCTCGTTCCTGATCAGAATCATGTCTTCCCTGTCCGATTGATCCAGTCTCTCCCAGTCTATGTTACTCTCCAGTCTTGAAAGAATGCTCCGCATCTCATTGTACCAGATATCCTTCTTGAATTTGGCTATGCTGATGATCTTGTCATACTGGTAAAAGCGTTTCTCGAACCTGTTATTCATGAACTGGTCTGCCGCCAGTGCCTCATAACCCCAGCGGGCAGCTATGATCTCACCGTATATGGGTATTGACACCGGGGAAGAGATGGTGGGATTGAGCTTGTCATACTTGACGATAATACCACTTAGGATTATCTGGGGGATGACCAGGAATGGTATCAGGATGTAAATGGTAACTACGGTTTTAAAACTGTCAGAGATGAGCAGTCCCATCATGTTCGATATTGCCCAGCAGCTGAAGAGCACAATCCAGTACTCAAGCCACATGCCCTTAATGCCGATGATTGAGTTACCCACGGCGACAAACGCGGCGGCCTGGATGGCAGAAATGAGGAACTGCACTCCTATTTTTGACAGGAGGTAACTGTTCCAGCTAAGGTTGAGAAATGCTTCGCGCCTGAGTATCTTCCTGTCTTTGATGATCTCCTCGGCGCTTACCGTCAGCCCCATGAAGATAGCGACTATCACTGACATAAATATATATACTGGCAGGTTGCTGTTCTGGAGGAGCGTATATGAGGGGTTGCTTACACTCTCATCAAAGTAGCGTATTATATATGCCAGAAACAGTGCCAGTACCGGGGCTTCGAGGAGAGTAATGACCATGTATTGCACGTCAGACATCTTGGCAAGGATGTCGCGGGTGACAAAAACAATAAACTGTTTGAGCTTGCCGGGAGTCTGAAGCGTTATCTCCGGGATACCGTTACCGCATTTGGGAGGTGAGGGCACCTCTTCTCTGCGCGACTTGTAGAAGGCTCTCCATTCTGCGGGAGAGACCTTGCGTGTCATTGTTGGTCGCCCGAACTCGTCAAGAACCTTTGATTCAACTATACTGAATATCTGCTCGGGATTGACGTTGCCGCAGGCATGACATTCGCTGTCATTGTATCTGGGGAGCTGCATCCTGTCCTTAAAGTAGCCGATGGATCCGACGGGTACTCCATAGTATATCATGTAGCCACCGGTGTCAAGGAAGATGAGCCTGTCAAACATCTTGAAAATGTCTGACGACGGCTGATGAATGACAACGAATATAAGCTTTCCCTTGAGCTTAAGGTCGTTAAGCAGGTCAAGAATGTTTTCCGAATCAAGTGAGGAGAGGCCTGACGTTGGTTCATCAAGGAAGAGGATGGCGGGTTCTCTTATCAGCTCCAGAGAAATGTTAAGTCTCTTGCGCTGTCCTCCTGATATCTTCTTGTTGAGAGGAGTACCTACCTTCATATCCTTGATGTCATAAAGGCCCAGGCTGTGCAGAACATTATCCACTCTTCTCATTATCTCCTCATCCTTCAGATTCCCGAAGCATAGCTTAGCATTGTAAAAGAGGTTGTCAGAAACAGTCAGCTCCTCAATGAGGAGGTCGTCCTGTGACACGTAACCAATGAGTCCCTTGACCTTGTCAGCCTCGTCGTGTATGTTCACGCCGTTGATGAGTACCTCCCCTGAGCTTGGTCGATGGGTGCCGTTGAGGACGCTGAGAAGTGTTGATTTCCCTGCTCCCGAAGCGCCCATGATACCTATCAGCCTTCCCGATTCTTCCGCGAAGCTCATGCAGTGCAGTCCTACCTGTCCACCCTTGAACTTGTACTCTATATCCTTTGCCTTATAGACCACTCTTGATGCAAGGACACTCTCATCAAGGAACTGTCTGATCACTTCTGAATAATAGATAGGTTTGCTGCTTCTGAACTTGAGAGAGGCTCCCCTTTCGAAGAGATAGACCTTGTCCTCATGTCTGAGCTGACCACTGAGCAGCAGCTCTCCTGTGCCGAATGACCTTACAAAGAGCATATCTGCCTGTGGCAGGTTCAGTACTCTGACCTGTCCCCTGATGGTCTCGTTGATTATATGATGTGTCTTCTCATACCTGGTATCAGGGTTATTATCGATTACCAGAACCTGTGATGATTCGGGCACCTCTGACCGTTCGGACAGCACGAATTGCCGGATTAGCTGGTAATCCTCAGGATTGACATTGAAGCCTTCTGCGGCTGTGATGATAAACTCCAGTTCGGTATTACTCACTATAGTCTCGTCTGAACGGCAGTATTCAAGGAGCTGAACCAGTACAATGATCTTTTGGTTCAGCGTGAGTTGAGTCCCGATCTCAAAGCATATCTTGATGATCCTTACAGAGATGGCCGCGTTCCTGCGAGCTTCGTTACCCTTCTTCAGCCTTAGCTGGGCTTCCGCATAGTAGGTGTCGAAGATCCTGAGATAGGCCTCCACACCCTCCTGGTTCAACTGTGGCCTGAGAAACGCCTCAACCACCCTGCGCCGATCACTCTCATTCCCCTGTGCAGGGGCAATGATAGCAAAAAGATGCATCAGGGTATTCAGTATCTTCTCATTCATTGTGGAGTGACTTTGGCATTCGTGTATTACAGGTCCTGAATGATATATAACGAAGCTTAATGCCCTATATTATACCGGCTCTGTCATTATGGCATGATATCAGGGCTGCGGGACTTATGGCAAATAATTTGAAGAGTAAAGGGGAAATGTATTAGAAATGAATTTTGAAGATTATACCATAAAGGCGCAGGAGTCGGTGCAGAAGGCCCTTGCCATTGCAGAGGGGAAGGGTCACCAGGCAGTTGAATGTGGTCATCTCCTCAAAGGTATCATGACTGAAGCCGAAGGCGTTATGTCTTACATCATGTCCAGGGCCGGCGTCAATACTCCTGCATTCAGCAAGTCACTTGAGGAGATCATTGACGGATACCCTCGTGTCAGTGGAGGAGAACCATATTTTTCTCCATCCTGCACGAAGGTGTTCAAACGCTCTGCCGATCACGCTGCAAAGATGCAGGACAGGTTTGTCTCTATAGAGCATATACTGCTTGCGTTGGCGGAGGTGTCTGACAGGGTTGCTGTACTGATGAAGGAGAGCGGACTATCAGCAGATGCTCTGAATATTGCGATAAGCGATCTGCGTAAAGGATCGAAGGTTAACAGTCAGACCCCGGAGGAGACCTATGACTCGCTCAACAGGTATGCCATTAACCTGAATGAGCGTGCCAGGGCTGGTAAGCTTGACCCTGTCATCGGACGAGACGAGGAGATCAGGCGTGTGCTGCAGATACTCTCGCGCAGGACAAAAAACAACCCGATACTCGTTGGCGAGCCGGGAGTGGGTAAAACTGCTATTGCGGAAGGATTGGCGCACAGGATAGTGCGTGGAGATGTGCCTGAAGACCTCATGAAAAAGAGAATCTATTCGCTTGACATGGGAGCTCTTATTGCCGGTGCCAAGTACAAAGGTGAGTTCGAGGAGAGACTGAAATCAGTTATCAATGAGGTGATAGCATCAGAGGGAGATGTGATACTTTTTATTGATGAGATTCACACCCTTGTTGGTGCCGGTAAGGGTGAGGGTGCAATGGATGCAGCCAATATATTAAAACCGGCACTGTCCAGGGGTGAACTGCGTGCCATTGGCGCAACTACCCTGAATGAGTACCAGAAGTACTTTGAGGCTGACAAAGCTCTGGAGCGACGTTTTCAGGTGGTTATCATCAATGAGCCTGACCGTGCAGATGCAATCTCCATACTTCGAGGCCTCAGAGAGAAATATGAAGCTCATCACAAGGTGATTATAAGGGATGAGGCTATCATCTCGGCTGTCGATCTCTCATACCGTTACATCACTGACAGGTTCCTGCCTGACAAGGCTATAGACCTTGTTGATGAAGCAGCTGCCAGGCTGAGGCTGGAGATGAATTCGGTGCCTGAGGAGATAGATACCTCCAACAGGCTCATAAGGCAGCTGGAGATTGAACGTGAGGCTGTGCGCCGTGACGGTGATTCAGCAAAGGAAAAAGAGATATCAAGAGAGATAGCCGATCTCTCGGCAAGCGGTGACGAGCTGAAAGCTCGCTGGCGTTCGGAGAAAGAGCTCGTGGAGAACCTTCAGAAGAAGAAGCAGGAGGCAGAGGAGCTGAAGTTCGAAGCGGAGAAGGCAGAGCGAACAGGTGATTATGGCAGAGTGGCGGAGATAAGGTACGGCAAGCTTGTGGAGAAAGAGAATGAGATAGAATCTCTCAGGAAAGAGATTGAGGTGAAGAGAAATGCCGGATCGATGGTTCGTGATGATGTGCGCTCGGATGATATTGCCGAGATAGTCTCCAGATGGACGGGCATACCTGTATCGCGTATGCTCGAGAGTGAAAAAGATAAGCTCCTGAAGCTCGAGGAGGAGCTGCATAAAAGGGTGGTAGGTCAGGATGAGGCAATAATGGCCGTATCGGATGCTGTGCGCCGGTCAAGAGCCGGCCTTCAGGACGATAAGAGACCAGTAGGGTCATTCATCTTCCTCGGCACAACGGGTGTGGGTAAGACTGAACTGGCAAGAGCACTTGCAGAGTACCTGTTCAACAATGAAAACCTGATGACCCGTATTGATATGACCGAGTATCAGGAGAGACACAGCGTCTCAAGACTCATTGGTGCCCCGCCCGGATATGTGGGTTATGATGAGGGCGGTCAGCTTACAGAAGCAATAAGGCACAAACCGTATTCTGTTGTTTTGCTGGATGAAATTGAGAAAGCACATCCTGATGTGTTCAATATACTTCTCCAACTGCTTGATGACGGAAGGCTTACTGACAATAAGGGCCGTACCGTTAATTTCCGCAACACCATAATCATCATGACTTCCAATCTGGGCTCTTCCCTCATTCGCGAAAGCATTGAGGAGAGTAATGGTGAGCTGACAGACGATGAGGCAGAGAAGCTGCGCGGAGAGCTTATTCAGATGCTGCGAACCACCCTGCGTCCTGAATTTGTTAACCGTGTTGACGAGATAGTGATGTTCAGACCTCTGACCATTGAAGAGATAAGGGAGATAGTAAGGCTACAGTTCGGAAGGGTGGCACAGATGCTCAATGAGAAAGGCATAGCCAGTGAGATAAGCGACAGGGCGGTTGCCTGGCTGGCGGACAAGGGCTTTGACCCTCTCTTTGGTGCAAGGCCGGTAAAAAGACTTATCCAGAAGGAGATCGTTAATGAGCTCTCCAGGGAGATCATTGCAGGCACAATTGATAAGTCGATGAGGGTGAAGATTGATGTGCAGGACGGAGCGCTGGTGATGAACAATATTTAGGAAGGCCCTGTCCGCCGGTAGCTCTCTGCGCAGCTTGCACGGTCAGGATAGATGTCAAGTGAATGATGCAGTTGCAGCAGTTCAAAAAGCTCCCTGGCATGCTCTGTCAGTGAACAGAGTCTGAAAGTACAGTAGTTTGACCGTGCTACACGCAACAGGTGTAGAAACATGGCAAAGGCTGTACTGTCAAGGTAATACACTCCCCCCATATCTATGATAACTTTTGTGTAGGGTGTCTCAAACAGCCTGATTATTGCCGGCCTGATTGCGTCTACATTAAGCGCATTTATCCTGTCTGTGGTGAAGCTGATGATCTCAACCCCGTCAAGCCTTTCAGATTGTACCATCCCAGTTCATCTGTTTTTGCTGAGATAATCGTTTATTTCAGTAACAACCCTATTAGCGTCGGACTCGAATTGTGAGAAAAAACCGGTATATTTCTATTTCTTGTCACCGGCATTGGCAAGCAGCACGAACACCTTGAGCATCTTTGCCGTATCATCCATGCCCATAACTGTCACTGATCCCTTGGCCTTGTGAGCCAGCAGTCCTAATTCATAATGCTTTTCCTGGCTGAGAAGGTCTTTCATCCCGTTCACAAATTCAGGTATCTGATTAACGAAGATACCTGCTATCTCTTCCATTGTCTCAACGTCTCCGCCGGTGATGTTCACCAGGTAATCAGGTTTGAATATGGTGTATTCCATCTGCACATGTTTGGTTTCAGGTACAAATATAGAAATAATGAAACCTTCAGACAATGAGAAATGTTGGGAATAGCCATACCAAAAATGATTAAAGACAGTTTTTTATAGATCGGAAAATTATAATTTTGTGTTAAATTCAAAAGTTTGTTCGTATAAGAAAATCATTTTACGAAAACAGAGCCGCGTTTGCGTATTCGGCAAGGTTTAACACAATAATGATAATTACATAGGTGTCCCATCTTACTCTTTAACTAAAAATAAAAAAATGAAAAATACTCCGTTTCTGAAATTTCATGAGGCCCTCGGCGCCAGAATAATTCCTTTTGCCGGTTATAACATGCCCGTTGAATATGAAGGCATAAATGAGGAGCATCTCACCGTGCGGAGTAAGGTTGGTGTATTTGATGTATCCCATATGGGTGAGTTCTGGGTCAACGGTCCCCGTGCTCTTGAATTTCTTCAGTACATAACATCCAACGATGTATCAGCGCTTACTGACGGCAAGGTTCAGTATACCTGTTTCCCGAACGGAAAGGGAGGCATAGTGGATGACCTTCTTGTATATCGTTTCAATGCGGAGAAGTATCTGTTGGTTGTTAACGCTGCAAACATTGAAAAAGACTGGCAGTGGTGTGTCAGGCATGCAGAGCGTTTTGGTATTGCAGCCGGGCCAGACAAGGATCTTCACAATGCCTCTGAATGGACTGCTCAGCTTGCAGTTCAAGGTCCTATGGCCCTTAAGGCTATGCAGAAACTTACAGATGACCATGTTACAGATATGGAATATTATACTTTTAAGACCCTCACCTTTGCAGGCATTGAAAAGGTCATCTTTTCAACAACAGGCTACACCGGCGCCGGCGGGTGCGAGATCTATGTCCGCAATGAAGATGCACCCCGTCTGTGGAAAGAGGTCTTCAGAGCAGGGGAGGAGTTTGGTATAAAACCTGTCGGGCTTGCAGCCAGGGACACTCTGCGACTGGAGATGGGATACTGCCTGTACGGGAATGATATAAACGATACTACTTCACCTATTGAGGCAGGACTGGGATGGATCACCAAGTTTGTTCCGGGCAAAGAGTTCATAGACAGGGAGCTGCTGCTCAAGCAGAAGGATGAGGGAACAGTCAGGCGCCTGAAGGGTTTCGTGATGTTAGAGAGAGGCATACCAAGGCAGCATTATGAGGTCGTTGACGCTCAGGGTAAGAATATAGGCGAAGTGACTTCCGGTACTATGTCTCCTATGCTGAAAATGGGAATAGGAATGGCTTACCTGAATAAGGGATTCTGGAAGACTGATACAGAAATATTTATCCGTGTCAGAGGCAGAGATCTGAAAGCAAAGGTTACAGGACTGCCCTTTTACAAACAGTGAAAACAAGCACTCATCGGTCTGAATGATGGGAAAGAAGATCCTGGAAATATGTTTATCTCCTGCAATGTTTGAAGCACACGCTGATAATGAGGCTGTAGTGGTCATTGTTGATATATTGCGTGCCACAAGCTCCATATGTACTGCCTTTGCAAACGGCGTCAAGACAATAATACCTGTGGCAACGGTAGAGGAGGCGAGAACAATGAAGAGCAGGGGTTATCTTCTTGCTGCTGAACGTGACGGTTTCGTTCTTGATTTTGCAGATTTCGGCAACTCTCCTTATAACTTCACCGCTGAGAAGGTGAAGGACCGAACGGTCGCTTACAGTACTACCAACGGCACAGGAATCATGAAGCGGGCAGCTGACTGTCATGAGGTGGTGATAGGTTCATACCTCAACTTCTCAGCGCTATGCAGGTGGCTTGAAGGTCAGGACCGTAAGGTCATCATCGTATGTGCAGGCTGGAAGAGACGGTTCAGCCTGGAGGATGCTGTCTTCGCAGGTGCTATGGCGGAGAGGCTGCTTGAAGGAGGGATGTTTACAACTATTTGCGATGCTGCTCATGCTGCTACCGATCTGTGGAAATCGGCAAAGGCTGATCTGATGGGATATATTGAGAAAGCTGCACAGAGATCAAGACTGAGAGACAAAGGCCTAGATGATTGTATCAATTATTGTCATACATTTGATGTGACGGATGTGATACCGGTTCTTCGTGGAGGAAGGCTGGTGACGCTCTGAAAGAATCCGGGATACCTGCTGACAGGCATCTGCACGGGAGAATTAAAAAACAAAGGATAACAAACAAAATAAATGTATCAACTATGAAAAAGCACAATTTTTATGCGGGACCATCAATCATGCCGCAATACACAAACGAGAAGGTGATTGAAGCTATCAGGGATTTTGCGGGAACAGGTCTTTCTATCATGGAGGTTTCTCATCGCAGCAAAGAATTTGTGGCTGTTATGGACAGCGCAGAGGCCCATGTGAAGGAACTTCTCGATGTCCCGGAAGGATACTCGGTGATCTTCCTGGGAGGAGGAGCAAGCCTTCAGTTTGCCATGGTCCCGATGAATATGCTTGAAAAGAAAGCTGCCTATATTAATACCGGTGAATGGGCAGGAAAAGCAACCAAGGAAGCCAGGCTGTTTGGCGAGGTGGTTGAGGTTGCTTCGTCAAAAGACCGTAACTTCAATTACATACCCAAGAAATTCGTTGTTCCATCTGATGCCGATTACTTCCATTATACATCCAATAATACAATCTTCGGTACAGAATGGAAGAAGATACCCGATGTGAGTGTTCCTCTTGTTGCTGATATGTCATCTGATATCTTCAGCCGCCCAGTTGATGTATCAAAGTATTCAATCATCTACGGTGGTGCTCAGAAGAACCTGGCACCTGCCGGTGTCACATTCGTTATTATCAGGGATTCTGCGCTGGGTAAGGTCACCCGTTCAATTCCCACGATGCTTAATTACAAGACCCACATTGAGAAGGGTTCAATGTTCAACACTCCTCCGGTGATTTCGGTATTTGCTGCCCTGAAGACCCTTGAGTGGCTGAAGCAGAAGGGCGGTGTCAGTGCCATGTATAAGATAAACATAGAGAAGGCAGGTCTTCTATATGATGAGATAGATCGCAACAAGCTCTTCATACCTACTATCCCTGATCCTGAAGACAGGTCACTGATGAACGTATGTTTCGTCATGTCTGAGAATTACAAGGAGCTGGAGAAGGAGTTCGCTGCATATGCCAAGTCAAAAGGTATGGTAGGCATTGAAGGCCACCGTTCCACAGGCGGGTTCCGCGCTTCTCTCTACAATGCACTGCCCATAGAGAGCGTCAGGGCTCTCGTTGAGTGCATGAAGGACTTTGCCAACAAATATTAAAACAGGAAATAATGAAAATACTGGTAGCCACAGAAAAGCCCTTTGCACCTGTTGCAATCACACTTATACGTGAGGTGGCGGAAAAGGGAGGTCATGAGCTGGCCCTCATAGAGAAGTACAAGAGTACCGGGGAGCTTTATGATGCAGCAGCAGACGCAGATGCACTCATAGTGCGCTCTGATATTGTAGACGCAGCATTGATCGGTGTTGCTCCGAAACTAAAGATAGTGGTAAGAGCAGGTGCAGGTTATGACAACCTTGATCTCAATGCCTGCACTGCTCATAATATTGTTGCCATGAACACTCCGGGGCAGAACTCCAACGCTGTTGCCGAGCTGGCCTTTGGCATGATGCTTTTCTCGGCCCGTGGGGGGTTTGACGGCAAGGCGGGTTCTGAGCTTATGGGCAAGAGTCTTGGCCTTCACGCTTTCGGCAATGTGGGAAGGTGTATGGCACGCATTGCAACAGGCCTGGGTATGCAGATCTTTGCTTTCGATCCGTTCGTCGATAACAAGGAGATGAGGGATGCGGGCGTTACACCCGTTGAGACAGTGGAAGAGCTTTATAAAACATGCCAGTACGTGTCGTTGCACATTCCGGCCAATGACAAAACAAAAAACTCTATTGGAAAAAATCTGTTGTCACTCATGCCCCATGGGGCAGTGCTTGTAAATACTGCCCGCAAGGAGGTGGTCAATGAGTCTGAACTACTCTCCATGATGGAAAACAGGAGTGATATTAAGTACCTCTCGGATGTCTCTCCTGACAATATGGAGCTTTTTGCACAGAAGTTTTCAGGCAGGTATTTTTTCACCCCTAAAAAGATGGGAGCCCAGACAGAAGAGGCAAACATAAATGCCGGTGTGGCAGCTGCCAGGCAGATTATCTCCTTTTTTGCAACGGGAGACGAGACTTACAGAGTAAATAAAACTAAATAGGAAACAGAACAACATTAATATGGCTTTTATTAAACCTTTCCGGGGACTCAGGCCGCCGGTCCAATATGCGGCAGAGATAGCCTGTCTGCCTTATGATGTCATGAATTCAGAAGAGGCAGCCGTCAGAGCCCGGGGCATGGAAAAATCACTTCTTCACATAACCAAATCAGAGATAGACCTGCCGGAAGGTACGGATGTGCATTCCGAAGAGGTATATAATAAGGCTTTTGAAAATTTCACCGAGTGGCAGAAGAGGGGATGGCTGGTACAGGACGAGAAGCCTCATTTCTATATCTATGCGCAGACGATGAAAGGACGTACGCAGTACGGTATCGTAGGCGCTGCAGCAGTGACTGACTATCTCTCCGGTGTAATTAAAAAGCATGAACTCACTCGTCCCGACAAGGAGGAGGACCGGATGATTCATGTCAGAACCAATAATGCGAATATCGAACCTGTGTTTTTTGCCTATCCTGCTGTAAAGAAGCTTGATAAAATAGTTGAGAGTATCGTAAAAAAACAGAAGGCTGAATATGATTTTATTGCCGAAGATGGTATCGGACATCACTTCTGGGTGGTATGGGATGAAAAAACAAACGTTGAGATCGAGAAGATCTTTGCCGAAAAGGTGCCTTTTATTTATGTGGCCGACGGCCATCACCGTACAGCCGCCGCTGCCCTGGTAGGTAAGGAAAAGAAGGAAAAGAACAGCGCACACAAGGGAGATGAGGAGTATAACTTCTTCATGGCTGTACATTTCCCGGATGATCAGCTCAGGATAATGGACTACAACAGGGTGGTGAAGGATCTTAATGGCATGACCCCGGACCAGTTCCTGACCAGGCTAAAGGAGTCGTTTGATATAAAGGAAAAAGACACAACCACCTACAAGCCCCGCAAACTACACAACTTTGGAATGTATCTTAACGGTAAATGGTACAGTCTGACAGCTAAAAAAGGAACCTACAATGATGATGACCCTATCGGTGTCCTTGATGTTACCATTCTTACCGAGAAGGTTCTTCTGCCTCTGCTTGATATTCAGGACCTGAGGCGCTCCAAGCGTATCGACTTCGTGGGAGGAATAAGAGGGCTGGGCGAGCTGAAGAGAAGGGTAGACGGAGGCGAGATGAAGGTTGCCTTCGCACTCTATCCTGTGTCAATGAAGCAGCTCATCACTATAGCTGATACAGGTAATATAATGCCACCCAAGACTACATGGTTCGAGCCAAAGCTCAGGAGCGGCCTGGTAATACACAAGCTTGACTGAGACCGGGGAGGAAGATGAACAGTATTGCAGGAAACATAAAAAAGTTAACGGATGAGCTCCCGTTGGGAGTGTCGCTGGTTGCTGTTACCAAGACCCGCACGCCGGAAGAGGCCGGTGAGGCATATGATGCAGGTCTGCGTACATTTGGCGAAAACAGGGTGCAGGAGATGGCAGAAAAAAAATCCTTACTCCCTTCCGACATTTCATGGCATCTGATAGGACACCTGCAGTCAAATAAAGTAAAACAGGCGGTGGCTGCCGCATCAATGATTGAATCAGTTGATTCGGTCAGGCTGCTCAGATTGATAGATGATGAAGCTGCTGCGCAGGGGAAGACCATCAATTGCCTCCTCCAGCTCCATATTGCAACAGAGCAGACAAAGACCGGATTCAGCCTGAGTGATGCTATGGATATCAACTGGAGTGAAATAATATCTTCACTGGATGCCGTGAAAATATGCGGCGTAATGGGCATGGCAACCTTTACTGAAAACACTGCTAAGGTAAGAGCTGAATTCAAAAGCCTGGCAGGAATCTTCAGGCTGATGCGAGACGTTCATTTTGCCGGTTATGAATATTTCAGCGAGATATCAATGGGCATGTCCGGCGACTGGCGGGTAGCTGTAGAGGAGGGGAGTACGATGATTAGGGTTGGATCACTTATATTTGGTGAACGAATAAAAAAATAAGATGAGTAAAATCAATACACGTTATCTTGGGCTCGACCTGGAAAGTCCTATCATTGCAGGCAGTTCAAACTTCACGTCAAAGGTTGAATCAATAGTTGAGGCAGAGGCAGCAGGCGCCGGAGCCGTGGTACTGAAGTCCCTTTTCGAGGAACAGATAGTCTCTATGGCCCATACAATGGCATCTAAGGAGTCATACCCGGAAGCAGATGATTATTTGCATTATTATACACGTACCAACAGTGTGGAATCATACCTTGACCTGGTGGCAGGCGCACGCAAGAGAGTGAACATACCTGTCATTGCCAGCATCAACTGCTTCTCTCCGCAAGGCTGGACTGACTTTGCTGTTGAGATTGAAAAGGCAGGAGCCAGTGCCCTGGAGGTCAACATATTCTTCATCCCTACAGACAAGCAACAAGGTAGTGCCGAATCCGAAACAGTATACTTCAAGATTGTCGATAACCTGAAGAAGAAATTACAGATACCTGTAAGTGTTAAGATAGGAATGAGATTCTCAAACCTGCTTAACTTTTCCTGGCAGCTATATAACCATGGTGCCTCCGGTATCGTTTTGTTCAACAGGTTTTATGAGCCCGATTTTGACATAAAAAATATGAATGTGGTGCCGGCCTCAGTTCTTTCAAGCCCGGCTGAACAGCGTTATGTCCTTCGCTGGGTGGGTATGATGAGTGCACAGGACACGAAGATGGACATCTCCGCATCAACAGGTGTATTTTCAGGTGAGGATGCCATTAAGTACCTGCTTGCAGGTGCTAATACTGTTCAGGTATGTTCAGCACTCTACAAGCGGGGCTTCACTGTCATAACTGAGATAAATGAAGCACTACACAAATGGATGGATGACAAGGAGTTCATGAATATCAGCGACTTCAGAGGGAAACTTAACTACAAGAATATTGATAACCCGTCTCTCTTTGAGAGATCACAGTTCATGAAGCATTACAGCTCATATATATAGTAAAGATCTCACTTTTTCAGGAGTGTGATCAGTTCTCCGGCAAGCTTCTGCTTGAAAGTGTCATATGTATTAATCTCATTTTTCAGTTTGAAGATGATGGCCAGGCGATCTCCATCGCTGATAGAACCGGAACAGTTGTCAATAACTGTGAAGCATTCAAGAGAGGTCCTGTAATCACCTGCCATGAACGCATCTGCCAACGCTATTGCATGCTCAGAATAATCGAGGCCTGACTGCCAGCATGATGAGGCAAGCATAACCATTGAATCCTGCCTGCTGACCTCTGCCAGTGATTTAATTATCTCGGCTTTTGCTGCACTATTCTTTATGTCATTGAAGAAGCCGGATATGCTAAGCTTAATGCTCTCATTATCAGATTTATCATAATAAAGGGCAAGCATCCTCAGGGCACCGTTGAATAGGGTCTCAGTGCGCATTAACCTGATCCTTTTATCGATATCACGGAGATTTCCGCTTTCAAGTAAACTGCCCAGTTCTGCAAGCTTTTTTTCTGACCTTTCCATTATATTAGGTTTTAAACAAATTTATCGCTAAATAATAACTTAAGGGCAAATCCGTTTAATAAAAAAAAGTGTAAATTGGTCGGGTATTAGCCTGTGAACTCTAAAACAAAAATCATTATGAATAGTAAGCTTAAAATTCTGCCACTGATTCTGGGAGTGACAGCTCTCTTATTTTGTCTGGCTGCCACATCTTGTAAAGGAAAAACCAAAGGGGAGGTGACAAGAGATAAAGAGGAATCTGTCAGCCCTGATGAGCAGACAATGGAACAGATTAAGAGTGCAGAAAAGGTATTCAATGCTTTGCCTACTCCTTTGGAAGTAGCTCAGTTGATAAAGGAAGCAGGGGCTAAATTTGATGCTACACTTCTTAACCCCGTTGAGAACAAAAGCAATTACACCACAAGCAAGAGTATGGCGCTGAATCTGGGTGTGTTCGTCTGTGACCTTAGTTTTGCCAGCATGTACGACGAGACCTCCCTGCTCGTAAGTTATTTGGAAGCGGCTGAAGATATGGCCACAGGGCTGGGCATACTTGACGCTATTGATGAAACAACGATAGAGAGGCTTGAACAGAATATCAATAACCGTGATGTCATCATGGAGATTGTCTCGGAGACATTCCTTAATTCACAGGCATACCTGGAAGATGATGAACAGCATGCTGTAGCAGCTACAATAATTGCCGGGGGGTTCATTGAGGGGCTTTACATATCTACAAATATGGTTGATATGAAGAGCTTCAGGGGCAACAAACTTGTCGGGACTATTGCCGATCAGAAGATGTCAGTTGATGACCTTATTCGACTACTTGAGACATACAATGAAAACACAGCTATCCGTGAGCTTATTGGTCCGATCCGCGAGTTAAAGACTCTTTATGACAAGATTGAACGCTCTTCGGCACCTTCATCTGCACAGTACAATGAGAAATCAGGTATGACGGAGATTACCGGTGCAGCAAAATCAGAGATAAAGCAGGATACTTTCCTTGCGATCAAGGACAAAGTGGCTGAGATCAGAAACGTATATGTAAAATAGATAAAAATGAGACAGCTTATTCAGACATTACTGATAACGGCACTTCTTTCTCAACTTATTCCGGGGGAAGCTTCCGCACAGTGCAAGGGCTTTGCCAAATCACTCTGCAAGACAGAGCTTGGAGCCTATCTCCATGACGGTAACTATCATGCAGCAGTACTTGTAGAAGGTGAGGAGGCTGAACTCTACAAGACTTTTTATTCCGATCTTGAGTATCGTCTTGTTATCTGCGGTGCCGACGGACTGCCTCCCATTGAGTTCGCCGTTTATGATGCCACAGGCAAAGTGCTGTATTCCAATAAGGATGGAGGTCTGACGAACATTTGGGACTTTAAACTTGAGTCAAGCCAGCAACTGAAGGTGGTGGTCAAGGTAACAACCTTTGGTACACGTGATCAGCTGCCTGCCAGCGGATGCGTGGCAATTATGTTCGGCTTTAAAGCAAAATAATTATATATAATATAAAAAGAGAGGCAGTTCAGGCTGCCTCTTTTCATTTACTTCTAATCCGGATCCAAGGCATATCATTAATGAAAAAGCCTGATAATCAGATCATAGTCATTTTTGGTGGCAGGGGTGACCTGGCCATGAGAAAGATTATACCGTCGCTGTATGCTCTCTACATTCAGGGTATTATGCCAGAGCGGTACACCGTTCTGGCTACCGGAAGGGGCAAGATAACTGACGATGCTTATCGCAACGATATAAAAAAAGCTCTTGCAGATGCTTTCCCCGGGGAAAAGGCAGATCAGGATAACAGCTTTATCGGGTCGTTCTTTTATTTCAGCTTCGATCCATCCGTTGCCGGTGACTATAATTACCTGGCCTGGAGACTGGGTGAGATCAGAGATGAGATGGGAACGGGAGGCAATATGCTTTACTATCTCTCGGTACCGCCCAGTCTTTATGAGGTTATACCAAGAAATCTCTCCCACCAGGGACTGAACAATGAGGGTGACGGATGGAAGAGGATAATCATTGAGAAGCCTTTTGGCTATGACTATGAGAGTGCAGTAAGCCTGAACAGAAAGCTACTTGAACACTGGAATGAGGAGCAGTTGTATCGTATTGATCATTATCTCGGAAAGGAGACGGTACAGAATATTCTTGTAACAAGATTTTCGAATGGCATCTTTGAGCCTTTGTGGAACAGGAATTATGTTAACCATGTTGAGATTACCTCCTCAGAGAGTCTCGGGGTGGAGAAGAGAGGTGCCTACTACGAGGGGACAGGTGCTCTCCGTGATATGATACAGAATCACCTTCTTCACCTTGTAGGTATTATCGCCATGGAGCCTCCTTCCTCTATCAGTTCAACCTCAATCAGGAATGAGATCGTAAAAGTCTATGAATCATTGCGGCCAATTAAGACCAGCGAGGTAAGCCGTTATTCCTTACGCGGCCAATACACCGGAGCACATGTCAGGGGAGAGTGGCTGGAGGGCTACCGTAATGAAGAAAATATTGATCCGGCCTCAACGACTGAGACTTTTGCTGCAATTAAATTTTATATTGACAACTGGAGATGGGGCGGTGTGCCTTTTTATATCAGAACGGGAAAAAGATTGCCTACACGCGTTACCGAGGCAGTGATACACTTCAAGTCGACACCCCATTACCTTTTCTCGTCGAAGAGCACATGCGAAGGGTGCAACCAGCTGATAATTAGAATACAACCGGATGAAGGTATCCTTCTTAAGTTCGGAATGAAAATTCCGGGTGCCGGATTTAACGTTAAGAATGTTAACATGGACTTTCACTACTCTGATCTTGCTTCCGGACGTATCCCGGAGGCTTACGAGAGACTAATCTATGACTGTATGAACGGTGACTCTACTCTCTATGCCCGTTCTGATGCCGTGATGGCTTCCTGGAAGTTCCTGCAGCCAGTTATTGAGGCTTGGAAAAGTGATTCTTCAATTCCGCTTTATGGCTATCCTGCCGGCACCTGGGGACCTGAGGGAGCTGATAATCTTATTGAGGAGTCCGAACTGACATGGAGATACCCATGTAAAAACCTTGCAGATGATGGTATTTATTGTGAATTATAATTAGTTTTATATATTGATAAAAACTGATCATGTCTCAATCAGTAAGAGTGTTCCCTACCCGTGAAGTCCTGGCTCAGAACTTTGCGATGATGCTTATTAAGGATTTGGACCGTATAGAGCCTGACCATTATTATAGTATTGCACTTTCCGGTGGTTCAACGCCGGAATATATCTTCCGGTATATTTCAGATAACTATGCTGAAAGGATAGACTGGGAGAAACTACTGGTCTTTTGGAGTGACGAGCGTTGTGTGCCACCGGAAGACAAGGAGAGCAACTATAGGATGGCTTACGAGAGCCTGCTTCAGAATGTGCCGATCCCTGATGCCAATATAATCCGTATACGAGGCGAGAATGAC
>JAVEYS010000021.1:0-39860 GCA_034003345.1 Bacteroidales bacterium | reverse complement strand
TTGTCTGACACTTAGACTGCATGACCAGGGCCAAACGTGAAAAAATTACCCTGTGGGTCATTTCAGCGCAGGAGCCAGTATGCAGAGATGGCAAGAACAGTGCAGGACCCAGTATGCAGAGATGGCAAGAACAGTGCAGGACCCAGTATGCAGAGATGGCTGGAGCAGCGCAGGAGCCAGTATGCAGAGATGGCTGGAGCAGCGCAGAACCTCATGATCAGGGCCAACCCGCCGGCTGGCGAAGAAGAAAGCCCGATTGCAGGGCTGGAGATTTTAACGATAGACTGCAAGACCGTCCCGACCTTACGGTCGTGGATCTCCGCTGCGCTCCGACAAGACCGCAAGACTTAAAAAAAACGATATGAAAACAAAAACACTGCTTATCACAATCCTGATCCTGGGCACAGTCACACTGTCAGCCCAGAGAAGGGTGCTGAATGTGCCGGAATTGCCCGGTTATGTTACCCTGAAATGCGACCTCCACTCTCATACGGTCTTTTCTGACGGTAATGTATGGCCAACCGTCAGGATAGGAGAGGCATGGCGCGATGGGCTTGATGCCATATCCATCACAGACCATATTGAATACACACCGCATAAGGCGTATCTTCCTATTGACTTCAACGGTGCATGGAAGGTGGCAAAACCGACCGCCGACAATTACAATATCATCCTTGTTCACGGTGCCGAGATAACACGCAGCATGCCTCCCGGTCACCTCAATGCACTCTTCATTACTGATGCCGACTCTCTCAACAGGCCTGATTTCATGGAAGTCGTGAAAGAGGCCATCGGTCAGGGTGCCTTCATCCAGTGGAACCACCCGGGGTGGAAGAGTCAGGAACCGGACGGCATACCCAAGATGTACCCTGTTCATAAGGAGCTCATTGCTAAAGGATGGCTGCACGGGATCGAGTATTACAATGATGCCGAGTTCTATCCGCTTGTGATGGACATGTGTCGTGACAATCATCTGGCGTTAATGGGCAACAGTGACATCCACGGCGTCATCAGCGAGGAGTACACGGAGTATTCGCACCGGCCAATGACACTTGTATTTGCAAAGGAACGGAGTATGGAATCACTCAGGGAGGCGCTGTTCGCCGGCCGGACTGCCGTCTGGTACGGTGACAATCTTGCCGCCTTCGAGGAGTACGCTGCTCCCCTTTTCAAATCAGTAGTTACTGCCGGGGCACCTTTCAAAGATGATGGAAAAACGATCTGGTTTGAACTTACCAACACCTCTGACATGCCTGTGAGACTCTCCGGCGGACCAGCAGGAGCACCATCAACTATCACGGTACCGGCCACAGGCATGGTGGTTGTTAAAGCAGACAGGAAATACCTCTCCGAACCGATAACCTATGCTGCAGACAACATAATAACAGGCAGCAACAGTGTGCTGAAAGTGGAGATAAGCCCGGCAATAAAGTAATTGCCATGGCCATCCCCGGCATGGTGCCACTACCTCAGCGGCACCATCCTGAAGGAGTATTCATATTTTGTATCGCGAAGACAATATTCAGGGTGTGTACGTGCACCCCATGAATTATCACCGCCGACACCCATCTGGCCAAAGTCTATATTCACCTTCACAAGGTCATGTGGGGTGACATCGCAGAGATGCCTGTTTGCCAGCTTCGCGTCGGGGCGGTATCGTGCCAGATTCCCCTCCGACTCGAAATCCTCATGCAGGTAGTTCAAAGCTGCAAAGGAGAAGACCGGGTGTCCCTCGAACCGCAGACCCCTGCCGTTCCTGTCGGTGACCGTGAGCCATCTGGTATCAGTCTTGTAGCCGTTCTCCTGCGGTCTCACGTAGGGGACATACTGATCGGCCACTGAACTCTCATAGAGGCCCACAAAAGCAGAGCTCTTCCTGTCAGAATAGTTTTCGTGAGGCCCTCTCCCGAACCATGCAAGATCGGTAAATCTTCCGGTCATGATCATCTGCATGCCTACACGTGGTATCTCTTCAAGACTCATATCTGTCTTGGTGAAGCTGAATGAGACGTCAACCGTTCCCCCGGCATGAACAGTATATTCTGTCACTAGTCCGGCAATCTTCCTCCCGTCAATGCCCGGTATGTCATAGGTAAAGCTGATAACGGCTATTCCCATGCCCGGCTGTTCTATATGAGCCGATCTCATCACCGACATACTACCGGCTTCTCTCCAAGGTGCATCCCTCTTCTCCATTCCGTTGCCGTAATCGTTATCAGTAGGCGCCCTCCAGAAATCCGGCCGGAGGCCGGATAGGATAAGATCCTGGTCATCAACCCGGTATGACTTCATTACGCCTGTAACCATATCAAAGACAATTGAGAAACCTTCACCGGCAATGGTAAGATCAGAACCCTCGCTACTCAGGTCAATCAGGTTAAGTTCCTCCTCCCTGGCAGGCTCAGCAGCAGCATATAACGGCAGCAGCATCTGTTCCGATGCATAAATGTTATCCGGGGGTACGATACCCCACTCGTCAGCCCTTGAAACATACAGGTTAAGATGATACTCCGTTCCGGGGTCAGGAATTATTTTACCATAAGGGATCTCCACCGTCACTGAATCACCTGGTTCAAGATTCATCTGGTTAAGGTGACCGGACCTGAAAAGGACGCCGTTTGCCATCACCTCCCAGGTAATGTTGAACAGCGACAGGTTGGTAAACTCATACTTGTTTATAATAGTTACCAATCCATCCGACAGGTCCCCGGCAGTAAATTCAACATACTGGTAGACCTTCTTTACCTCGTTCAATGCAGGATGCGGCACGCGATCGGGGCCCACCAGCCCGTTGCAGCAGAAATTGCCGTCACTGAAAGCACCCGGCGGACCGAAATCACCTCCGTAAGCATAATAATCCTCACCATCAGAGTTTGTCTCCTGCAATCCCTGGTCAACCCAGTCCCAGATGAAGCCACCCTGAAGGATATCATACTTCTCTATAACATCCCAATAGTCCTGCAGGTTGCCAGTACTGTTACCCATTGAGTGGGCGTATTCACACATGATTAATGGACGGTCAAACCCGGGTTTGCCACCATTCAGGGCATACCGTTGAAGATAATCTATCGTAGGGTACATCGGGCACCATATGTCAGTGTGTCTCTCCGGGGTGTGTGTCAGTTTCTCGGCTCTCTCATACTGAACGGGACGGGAATTATCCCTGGTTTTAATCCACTTATAGGTATCTACAAAATTCTGACCGTCACCGGCCTCATTTCCCAGTGACCATATTATTACTGAAGGATGGTTTTTGTCGCGTTCAACCATTCGCTGCGTTCTCATCATATGCTGTGCCAGCCACTCAGGCTTGTGTGCCAGCGTGACATCCGGGTTGTATCCTATACCATGCGACTCAATATCAGCCTCGTCTATCAGGTAAAGGCCGTACTGGTCACACAGCTCATAGAAACGCTCGGGCTGCGGGTAGTGAGATGTGCGCACTGCATTGATGTTGTTCATCTTCATCAGCCTGATATCCCTGAGCATCAGATCCTCATCTATCGTATGGCCGTTTACGGCATCATGCTCATGAAGGTTGGTGCCTTTCAGATAAACAGCCCTGCCGTTAATAAGGAAGCGGCCGTTCTTCACCTCTGAGGTACGGAATCCTATCCGGCTGCTGACGCTCTCCAGCACCCTTCCCCTGCTGTCAGCAAGCGTGAGCACCAGGGTGTAAAGGTCCGGCGACTCCGCTGACCACTGTTTCACCTGAGGCACCACCGCCGTAAGCTGCGTCACTGCAAGACTGTCAGTAACTTCCAACTCCCTGGTCTCGCCAAAGATCTTTGAAGTGCCGTCATACAACCCTGTCTCCAGCCTGAGACGGGTCTGCTTACTGTTGTTACCCGACAACTCCACTGACAGATCCATAAGGCCGTCACTATAGTTATCATCCAGGGATGCCCTGGCAAAAAAATCACGTATATATGACTTTGGCCTCGCATGGAGCCAGACTGATCGTTGTATACCACTTAGCCTGAAGAAGTCCTGGCACTCAAGATAACTCCCGTCACTGTAACGGTAGACCTCCACTGCAACGGTATTCCTGCCCTTCCTCAGTAATGGAGTAATATTGAACTCCGCAGTAGTCTTGCTGTCTTCACTGTATCCGGCCTGTTCACCGTTCACCCAGACATAAAAGGCTGAGCTGACACCGTCAAATGTCAGGAAGACCTCTTTATTCTTCCAGCCGGAAGGTAGAATGAATGAGCGCTTATATGAACCCACCGGGTTATCTGAATGGTCAATGAATGGAGGGTTTACCGGGAAGGTATAGGATGCGTTTACATAATAAGCTATCCCATAGCCCTCCCTCTCCCATGTTGATGGGACCCGGATCTCATGCCACGAGCGGGTGTCGTAGTCCTCTTTGAAGAACCAGTATGGTCGTTCTGCCGGGGTGGCTGCGTAATTGAACTTCCACATTCCGTCAAGAGAGAGCACATTGACAGACTCCCTCCATCGTGCAGCAAGAGCTGAGGAGTTGTCCGGATAGCTCACCATGGTGGTATGGGGCTTAACAGTATTCACTGAGTTGACAGCAGGATCCTCCCACTCAGGATGATCTTTCTCCTTCCATTCCGTAGCACTGTAGTCATTATACCTGTGACATGAGGTTAAAAATAATGACACTACTGAGATGAAAAACAAAGCCCTTCGCATGACAAAATCTTTTGGTCCTTCTCAAAAATAAGAATTAAATCGCACTCATAGCCTGAAAATGAAAGCTTATGGACTAAAAATGAGGTAGTCCGGAACAAGTTTATTGCCCGTCAACAGCCATGCCTTAATGCATCAGGGCCGGAATGGATAATGATGATCTCTCCTTTATCCGGGAAGAAGGTCCTCCGGCCGGTTGATATTTGTAAATGCCCATTCGGTTTTTGTTGTGTGGGGCATATCGTAATACCTTGTCCTTACCTGTTGGAAAAAGTCAATGATGGCCGGACTGCCTCCCTCTCGGATGTACATCTCAAGATGCTCATGGATGCTGCAACTGTAGATCGAGTGTAACGGTTCAGTCAACCCGCCGGTACGGGCAGCAAGGATATCAACAGGTTCGTTAAGAGAGTCCTCTGCCTGTATCCTTATAAGCTCTTCTGAAAGCCACGGCATATCACCTCCGAAGACAAACAGCAGTGGTGCTGAGGAAGCCTTCATTGCTGCTTCTATGCCGGCGAGGGGGCCTATCCCCGGGAAATTATCATCGACAGTCAGCACTCCTTGAGGTACAGGACTGCCGGCAGGCCACCCCGCCAGGATTATCTCCCTGAAAAGAGGATCTAACAGTGCTACAGTACGGCTAATAATAGAGACACCGTCAATCTCTATCAAAGACTTATTAATGCCGCCGAAACGTGATGCTCGTCCCCCGGCAAGGATGGCAGCTGATATTTGAGGATATGACTTTTTCAGAATAATCCGCTTATCTGTCCATTATCGTTAATGTCTATCTTTTCGGCTGAGGGCACCTTCGGCAGACCTGGCATCCTCATGATTGCGCCGGCAATAGGAACAATAAAACCGGCACCTGAAGAGAGCTCAACCTTACGTATGCGAATGGTGAAATCCCTTGGTCTGTTCCGTCTCGACGGGTCATCAGAGAGTGACTTCTGTGTCTTGGCGATACAGATGGCCAGCTTATCAAGGCCGAGGTCAGTTATCTTCTGCAACTGGTTCTTAGCTTCGAGGGTGTACTCTACATTTTTGGCTCCGTACATGAGTGAAGTTATTGTCTCTATCTTTTTCTCCAGCGGCCATGACAGATCATATAGCGGAGTAAAGCAGTCAGTACATGCCTCCGTGGCTTCTATAACAGCACCGGCAAGCTCAAGAGCACCCTTGCCTCCCTCGGCCCAGGCATTATTAACGGCAACCCTGACGTTATGCTCTTCACAATACTGTTTCAAGAGTTCGATCTCCGCATCTGTGTCTGAACTAAAACGGTTGACTGCCACCACAGGTCTGAAACCATAATAATGCATGTTCTCAATATGTTTGTCAAGATTCTCAAACCCTTTACTGAGAGCCTCCAGGTTTTCGTTACCCAGTTCGGATAGCCTGACCCCGCCATGATACTTGAGAGCCCTTATAGTTGCTACAATGACCACGGCATTAGTCTTCAGTTTTCCTACCTGTGACTTGATGTTGAAGAACTTTTCAGCACCGAGCTCACTGGCAAAACCTGCCTCCGTGACCACATAGTCACTCAGCGATAGCCCCATACGCGTTGCCAGGATGGAATTGGTACCCTGTGCAATATTGGCAAATGGTCCGCCGTGGATGATAGCAGGAGTGCCTTCAAGGGTCTGTACCAGGTTAGGTTTGATGGCATCTTTCAGGAGGGCGGCCATGGCTCCCTGCGCACGCAGGTCACGTGCAAAGACAGGCTTACCTGCATAGGTGTACCCTAAAAAGATATTACCGAGGCGCTCCTTCAGATCGCTTATCCCTGTTGCCAGGCATAAGATAGCCATCACCTCTGATGCTGCCGTGATGTCAAATCCCGTCTCTCTGGGTACACCCTGCGTGGTTCCCCCGAGACCGATGACTATATCCCTGAGAGCACGGTCATTCATGTCCATCACTCTCTTCCAGGCTATCGTTCTGGGATCAATGGCCAGGTTGCCTTCTGAGGCCTGTATATTATTGTCTATCATTGCTGAGAGGAGGTTATGGGCCTTCTCCACAGCCGAAAGGTCACCCGTAAAATGAAGGTTGATATCCTCCATCGGTACCACCTGCGAATATCCGCCGCCGGCAGCACCTCCCTTAATTCCGAAGACAGGGCCAAGCGAGGGCTCGCGAAGCACCACGGTAGCTCTCTTCCCAAGAAGATTGAGACCCTGAGCCAGCCCTATGGAGGTCGTCGTCTTGCCTTCACCGGCCGGTGTGGGAGTGATAGCCGTGACAAGGATAAGCTTTGCCCTGGCTGCCTTCCTGTCATCAATAAGCGACAGCGGGAGCTTGGCTTTGTACTTTCCGTAGAGTTCCAGATCATCCTCTTTCAGTCCAAGCTTGCCGGCAACCTTTGTAACAGGCTCTATATGGGCACCCTGGGCAATCTCAATATCTGTTTTCATTTTATATTAATTTTTGATTAACGACATTTCGGAATCACACATGAGAACTAACTGCTTCTTCAGTGATCATACATGACAATTATGTGGTTTTCATACATTAATGATCATTGTGGCAAAAATATGTGTAATTCATTTCTAAAAGAACAAACAAATATTGTGAAAGTTTAGTTCAACAACCGTCTTCTCACAGAATCTCACTGAACTCCGGTGGTCTCTCCATCCTGATGCGCCACGACTGCGGGTATCCGTTATTCACTCTTCTTCCCAGGTTATTCACGAATCCGAGAGGGACATCACGGTATGTCAGCAGGACCCTTCCTGCCGGCATGGTGCCGGCCTGCATCTGGTCGAGCCGCAGGAAACCAATGGCCTCCTCATAGGAGAGATCATGCTCCGGCCATGCCCCTCTCTCCTGCCTGACAGACATTGCCAGGTCATGTGCCGGGACAAGCACATTATTCTTAACCTCCCCGATGAGTGTACCTGCCTTTATTATATTGATCTTTCCCTTCATATAGTTAAAGAGATCAACATCGGTGGCAAGAGCCATGATCCTGTTGTCCTGCATCAGAAGCCTGCTGCGGTCAAAGGTGGCCAGCGGTTCAGCAATGGCAAAAGCAGCTGAGGAAGATCTGTAAGATCCCTTTCTTGTATCACGCTGGCGTCTGTGGCAGGTTTCACTCTTTCGCAGGGCAGCGATGAAGAAACCATCGCCTCTCACCCTGCCGGGATGAAGCCCATAACCTGTTATGCCTTCATGAGTGACAGGGATGATGCCGCTGCCTGGAGGCAGGGAGAGTGAGAGAGATTCTGCATCAGTGCTGTCCCTGATCCATGCCATATTTTCCTCATTCTCCGCCGGGTTAAAGGTACAGGTGGAATATATCAGGATTCCTCCCGTCTTAAGGGCAGGCCAGGCTTCCATCACTATCCTGCGCTGTCGTTCGCTGCATAGCCTGCCGTTATGCAGAGACCATTCCTGTGCGACAGCAGCCGAGCGGAACATACCCTCTCCCGAACAGGGTGCATCTGCAACAATAACGTCGAAGAAACCCGGAAGAGCAGCAAACCGGGACGGATCACTCTGTGTGACAACAGTGTTGCCGACACCCCATTTTGTAATTATCTCCGCCAGCACAGCAGCACGAGACCTTATGACCTCGTTTGCAACCAGCAGTCCGTCATCAGCCATAATGGCAGACAGATGAGTACTCTTTCCTCCGGGCGCTCCACACAGATCAAGGACACGCAGACCGCTGATACCTCCGGTGAGCTGCCTGAAAACCTCCCCGGTAAACATGCTTGATGATTCCTGCGGATAATATACGCCGGCATGAAAAAGCGGATCAGGAGTATAGGATGGCCTCCCGGGAAGATAATACCCGTATGGCTCCCACAATACCCTGTCAGTTAAATTTATATGATGTGGCCATTTGAACGGGTTGATTCTCACAGATGGCTCAGCCGGCCGGCTAAGCGCATCAACCAGCAGGGTTGCATCAAGGTAATCCTGACCGCCAATCCGTTCAAGAAACTCTACAGGAAGCATCATCTGAAAATCTTCAGACAAATATAACTATTGGAATCAAACTGGCACAAAACAATACCGTCCCGTAGCAACGGGACGGTATAAAAATAACCCCTAAAACCTAAACTGTCTTATAATGCAAATACATTAAAAGACCAAAGTGTACAATAAACACTGTTTAGGCAGCTGTAAAGCTAAAGCAGACAGGATGAGCTTATGATGACATATCTCACATATAACTCATTTAACATTCTTTAAGACATGATTCAGGATATCAGCTCACGGCCTGAGTCTCTGAGTAATCCAAGTGACCATTTGATTATTACTGCCGAACTGATCAGGGCAGCTATGGCATCAACATAAGGAAGCCCCCATATCAGGGCGGTTACCAGGCCTAAAATAGCTGCTACGCTTGTCACCGCATCGGCAAGTACGTGAAGGTAGGCAGCCCTGATGTTGTTGTCTCTCTCCTCCTTGTCATGATGCAGCAGAAAGGCGCTAAAAATATTAACTCCCAGCCCGATAAATGCAACCATGATAGCTTCCCTGTATTCGATAGTACGGGGATTAATGAACCTGCCGACAGCCCCGGCAATGATCATACCTGCAAAGATGAGGAGTATCAGTCCGCTGGTATACCCCGAAAGCGTCAGCACCTTCTCCTTGTTCCCTGTGAAAGAGGGATTTAATGACAGCCGTTGAACTAATACATATGCTGCCCAGCTCAGACCGATGGCAAGGACGTGTGACCCCATGTGGATTCCGTCAGCCAGAAGAGCCATAGAACCGGTAAGCCAGCCTGCAATGATCTCGATGACCATGGTAACTGCTGTGAGTATAACAACCCATCCGGTTCTTTTCCTGTTTTTTTCTATTGCTGTCACGCTCCTTAAACACTAAGAGATGGCTAAAAGTTTAATCCCCCACTCCGGGATAGCCGGCAAGGAAGATTACTGCGGCCTTCTCCTCAGGAGTCATACGGCTGGCAAGATCGCTGACACGCTTCTCAAAAGAGAGGTCAGTATTCAGATATTCAGGTTGCCGGGCATGCACATTACATAACTATATCACCATAACACTAACGAAATTTAATCTCTTCAGTGCCTGTATGTTATGGCAGAGGCCGATCTGATGTCGGCCTCTCCAAAATAATATTGCATATTTTCAATTAACGCACAGAGAACCTGTAAGTCGTGCTTGACAGGAAGGGTTCCTCCGGTGTAAGCACAACCGATGGGAACGACAGCTGGTTGGGGCTGTCAGGGAAATGTTGGGTCTCAAGACAGAAACCTGTACGGTAATTATATACCATACCTCCCCGTCCTGTCTGTGTGCCATCAAGGAAGTTACCTGTATAGAACTGAACACCGGGCTGGTCTGTGACAACTTCAAGCAGTCTGCCAGTGGAAGGATCATATACCTCAGCATCAACCAATTCGACGTTATCAAGGACAAAGTTATGGTCATAACCACCGCCAAGCACCAGCTGATCGTAATCCTCACCTATCCGCTCACCAATCAGGTGGGGAGTGCGGAAGTCAAACGGAGTGCCCTCAACCGGCCTTATCTCACCGGTAGGTATGAGAGTTGAGTCAACAGGAGTAAATGCAGACGCCCTGATGACAGCTTCATGGTCAAGTATGTCACCCACACCAGAGCCGTGCAGGTTAAAGTATGCATGATTTGTGATGTTTATAATGGTATTGCGGTCAGTGATGACCTTATAATCCAATATGATCTCATTGTTGTCGGTCCAGGTATAAACCACCTCGGCAACCACATTTCCCGGATAGCCCTCTTCCATATCAGGCTTATTGTAAGTAAATTTCACAGCAGGGAAATCGGTCTTTGCCAATACCTCGGCATCCCAGACACGGCTATGCCATCCTGTGGGGCCTCCGTGAAGAGAGTTGGGAACGTTGTTAAGGGCCAGTGTATAATCAACGCCGTCAAGTTGGAACTTACCCGCCGCTATTCGGTTGGCATACTGCCCCACAACCTTACCAAAATAGGGATCACCGTTAAGATATCCGTCTATATTATCATACCCGAAGGCAACATTAGCACGCTTCCCGTTCCGGTCAGGGACGCTGATCTCAGAGATCACCGCTCCGTAATTTGATAGTTTAATAAAATTACCCTCTTTGTTAGTGAGTGTATAAAGGAAGACATCCTTCCCCTCAACAGAACCAAAATTTTCAGTAGTAACCATCTCTTTTGTTTTATTGTTTACGCACGATGCCATTCCAATTATGACCAGTGCCATTGCTGATAATAAAAAAATTCGTTCGCTTTTCATTGTTGTCATTTATATTTTCGATCGTCAAATATACAATTTATGTTTTCTAATGAAGAGACCATCCATAACTGAATTACTCAACATTCAGTAACATTATGGACGCGGCCGTCATATACCGTGGCAGCCACTTTTGTCAGCATATAACTCACCAGTGAAATAATTGACAATACCTATCCCGGCTGCTTATTATACCTTTACTCCGGGAATTCAGGCATTGAATACACTCAACTACTGAAAAAGAATGGTTCTTTCATCGTTTCTTCATCTTTGAATTGATAATTTTGCTGTGTATCAGTTCAATAATCCGAAATGCGGTTGTATTGAAAGATTTAAAGATTGATCTTAGTAAAAAATAAACAGTTCAAGTCATGAAAAATATTAAAAACCTACTGCTGTTTATGACCGCGATGATGATCAGCGCGGGCGTAATGAATGCGCAGGAAGTAAAGGGAAAGGCTGACACAGCAACCGTCAAGACGGAGCAAAAGGAACAGCAGGCACAGGAGCAGACTCAGACCCAAACTCAGGAGCAGACTCAGACCAAGGCAAATGCCGGAGATCAGGCAGGCAGTGGTACGCAGGCCAAAGCCCAGAACCAGGGGGCCAATGCTTCCGGAGTCAAGAAGGTGATGAGTGCCAAGCCCGACTGGAGCAAGGCGAAAGGTGCCCGTCCGGCATCTGTTGAGCGTCCTTCCGGATCAAGAATACCCAAAGGTGCCGGTAAACCCGGTGGTGCGAAGGGACCCGGCAAACTGTAGCAACTATAAACGGACACTATGAGAAAGAGGATATCACTTACATGGGTAATAACCTGCAGTATAATGCTGCAGGTTCTTAATACAGGGGCTATAGCACAGCCGGTTGCTGATACGGTTATCATTCCTGACAATTCAGCTGACACGGGAAAGGTATCAGTCCATTCTCTTTATGCCGGCGCCGGTTATGGAAGCAACATGATTTACCTGGGGACAACCATGTCTCAGGACAACAGCTTCGGGTATACCTCGTTTTCCTACGGCTTCAGGAATAAGCTTTATCTGACAGCTACCGGTTATACAATAAATGGCTTCTCTCCTTTCATAGGATTCAGCAGCCTGGGGGTAAGTTTTTCCCACACCTTTAATTCATGGTTCGACATAAGTACCGGCCTTTCCCGTTACAATGTTGCAGAATCGCTCAGAGACACTCTCTTCAGCAATTTCACTTATGCTGATGCCACCCTGGGTATCGACTGGAGATTACTTTATACAAAGATCTCACTTGGAGGCCTCTTTGCTGACGGAGGACAGTTCTACTTTCAGACCAGGCACTCCAGGTATTTTGAGACACCCTCGTTTGCCGGCGGTAAGGCATTCTTCTCTTTCGATCCTTATGTGAACCTCATCTTTGGCAGTATGGTGACTATTGAGACTGCTGAAGGTACATCAACAACGGTCTCGCCCGAATACCGGCCATGGAAAAACAACAGCCAGGGATCGTCGTCGACCTATACTAAAACATTCGGACCAATGGAGATCGATTTTGGCATTCCCATAGACTTCAGCTATGACTTCTTCACCATTGAGCTTGAGCCGGGCTATGTTCTTCCACTCTATTCTGATACCGGCACAACCGGCATGAAGGGTTTTCTTTTTATGGTGAGCGCCTTCTTTAGGATTTTTTAACTTTGAGACATGAACCTCCTTATAGTTGAAGACGAGAAAAGCCTCGCCAACGAGATTGCCCTCTATCTGAAGAAGGAAAACTTCCTGTGCGACATTGCATATACCGGTACCGATGCTTCCGAAAAGATAGCTGTTAATCTCTATGATTTTGTTCTTCTGGATATTGGGCTGCCTGATTACAACGGACTGGACCTGATCCGTGAGGCGAAAAAGAATAATGTCGATGTCTCCTTTATTATTACTACTGCACGCGGTGCTGTGGAAGACAGGGTCAAAGGGCTTGATCTCGGCGCTGATGACTATCTGCCCAAGCCCTTTGCACTGGCAGAGCTGCACGCACGAATAATGGCAGTGGCCAGAAGGAAATTTCAGATATCATCACCAGACATACCCCTGGGAGAGTTCGTCATCTCTACCCAGGCAAGAAAGATCATACACCAGGGCCGTGAGGTAGAGATTACAAAGAAGGAATTTGATCTCCTTCACTATCTGGTGATCAACCAGAACAAGGTGCTGGCACGTCATCAGCTCTACGAGCATATATGGGGTAACACACTGGATGACCAGTACGATAGCAATTTTATTGACGTTCATATAAAGAATATACGGAAGAAGCTTAATGCCTGTGCTCCCACACCATGGCTCGAAACCGTCAGGGGTGTAGGCTACAGAATAACCACTGACATTTAATATGGTCACCGGACCATGATGTGACGAACATGTTTGCGAATAAACACAAGCACCAATGAAAACAGCAACCATGAAGTTTCATCCAACCAATAATTATTGTATTATATACGGATGAAACTACAGACTAAACTTGCCCTCTTCAGCCTGCTCTCCAAACTGGTATTCTCTGCACTGTTCATAGGCTTCCTTCCCCTGATCATTGAGCGGATCAATATCCGCCAGACAGACAATGAGCTGATAAACAAGAGAGAAGAAGTTATTAGCCTTATTTCGGAGGTGGGTATTGAGCCTTTCATTACCTCTGACACTGAAAACGGCTTTGGCAGCTATAATATCCTGAAGGAGGAATTCATAAGCCTTGAGAGGATTGACCTGACAGAAGACTGGAACTTCATTGATGTCACAAAGAGGCTGATCGATGATGAAGCCATCGACTACCGTGTGCTGCACTATTCCCTTAAGATTGACGGCATATCATACATTCTTGAGATCGGTAAGAGCCTCGCAAGCATAACCTACGCTGCAAAAAACATACGCAATGTCATCCTGGTCTTTCTCGCTATCTTCATTCTGATCACCTTTATTTCTGATCTCTTTTATACTGCCCGCGTCCTCCGTCCACTCAGGGTGATCACCGGCAGGCTGAAGGAGACCACCTCTCCATCGTTTGCCACGTCCACACCTGTGATAACCACAACCGAAGATTTTATCAGGCTTGACCGGGCCCTGCGCGAGATGATGAAAAAGATTGAGGAGCTGTTCCTCAAGGAGAAGGAGATAACAGTAAACATCTCCCATGAGCTGATGACACCTGTCTCCGTATTGCGCAGTAAGCTTGAGAATATGCTCATGCAGGAAAACCTTGATCCGGCAATCGAGGCAGGATTAGAAGAGTCACTCCGGACAATCCATCGTCTGAAGACACTGGTAAATTCGCTGCTGATGATAGCCCGCATAGAGAGCAGACAATATATTAAAGAGGAAACGGTTGATCTGAAGGAAGTCATTACTGATGTTGTTGCTGAACTGACACCTATCGCCGAAGATGCCGGAATAATAATAAATACCGTTTGCAAACATGGCTACATATTGAGAAATGCCAACAAAACCCTCCTCTTCTCTATGTTTTATAATGTGGTCAACAACGCTCTGAAGCATACGCCTGAGGGAGGAAGGATTGATATATCCGGCATGGAGTCGGAAGACAGGTTTAAGGTGTCTGTATGTGATACCGGTGAAGGCATGACAAAGGAACAGCTTGGAAAACTCTTTTCACGCTTCAGCACCAGGCTGGAACCCGGTGGTGACAATACCGGTATAGGTCTGGCTATAACCAAATCCATAGCCGATTTTCATGATATTGCCATACGGGTTATATCAGAACCGGGAAAAGGGACACAATTTTTTTTCTTTTTTGCTGAAAATTCATTATAGCTTCATTTTCACGGTGTTATTTTTGATCTGTTATTTGATAATAAACCAAAACAATCATTGAAATGAAAAAAGAAATTCTTTTAGGCGCAATAGCACTTCTGTTAAGTGCCGGCGTCATGGCCCAGACCTCTGAACCTATACAGACTCAGACAAAAACCAAGAAGCAGCTCAGGATCGAAGCAAAGCAGCAGCTTAAGGTACAGGATCAGACACAGAGTGGTGATCCGATCATGACCCAGACCCAGACCAGGACAAAAGCTCAGGTACAGGACCAGACACAGAGCGGTGATCCGATCATGACCCAGACCCAGACCAGGACAAAAGCTCAGGTACAGGACCAGACACAGAGTGGTGACCCGATCATGACCCAGACCCAGACACGCACCCAGCTTAAGGATGGAACTGGCGAAGGTCAGGGCGATATGGTCAAGGAACAGGCCAAACTCAAGGGTGATGCCCAGAAATCAATGAAGCAGGCCAAGACCGCAACAAAGAACAAAAATGCTGCTAAGAGCATCAGGACAAACCGTCCGGCAACCATTAAGGGTACCGGAGCAGGTCGCAAATAAGCAATTAATTTAAGGCTGAGGAAAAAAGCCGGCAGAGAGATCTGCCGGCTTTTTTATATTATCTGGAATCAGACATCTATTCTTTGTTCTTTGCCCTTTTACGCTCGTTCTCGTCAAGCATGATCTTCCTGAGGCGCATCGATTTAGGAGTGATCTCTATATATTCATCTGAAGCAATATACTCCATGGCTTCTTCAAGCGAGAAACGTACCGGCGGAGTGAGCAGGGCCTTGTCATCAGAGCCGGAGGCACGCATGTTGGTCAGCTTTTTCGTTTTTGTCACATTGACCACAATGTCATCATGGCGTGTGTTCTCTCCTATTACCTGACCCATATAGACCTCCTCTCCAGGGAAAATAAAGAACTCTCCCCTATCCCGCAGCTTGTCGATGGCATATGCAACCGCAGTGCCTGTCTCCATCGCTATCAGTGAACCATTGCGTCTTACAGCCATCTCTCCCTTCCACGGTTCATAGGCGTCAAAACGATGTGCCATAACAGCCTCTCCCTCGGTGACGGTCAGCACCTGGTTTCTCAGACCTACAATACCACGTGCAGGTATCCTGAAATCGATATGTGCTCTGTCATTCCTGACATCAATATTTGCTATCTCCCCCTTGCGTTGTGTAACCTGATCAATCACTTTGCCCGCAAAAGCCTCCGGCACCTGTACCGTAAGTACCTCCACAGGCTCATATTTAACCCCGTTAATCTCCTTAAGAAGCACTTTCGGCTGGCCCACCTGCAGCTCAAACCCTTCGCGGCGCATTGTCTCTATCAGTATTGACAGGTGCAGTATGCCCCGTCCGTATACCATGAACTTATCTGCCGAATCTGTCTCTTCAACCCTCATGGCGAGGTTTTTCTCCGTCTCCCGGAAGAGTCTGTCACGCAGCTGCCTCGAGGTGACAAGAGTGCCTTCACGTCCAAAGAAGGGTGAGTTGTTGGAGGCAAAGAGCATGCTCATGGTGGGTTCATCAACAAGCATCTGTGGCAGGGCTTCAGGTTCAAAAGCATCGGAGATGGTATCACCAATGTCAAAACTCTCCATGCCGAACACTGCACATATCTCCCCGGAATGAACCGGCTTCTTGGTTTTTACCTTGCCGAGACCTTCAAAGAGATATACCTCCTTAACAGTATTGAGTATTACTTTGCCGTCTCGTTTGATAAGTGACACCTGACTGCCGGGGACAAGTGTCCCTCTTTTGATTTTACCTACTGCAATGCGCCCCATGTATGACGAATAATCAAGCGATGAGATCCTCATCTGCAGCGTTCCTTCAGTCACCTTCGCCGGTGGTATATAGTTTATTATGGTGTCAAGCAGGTAGCTGACATCGGTCGTCGGAGTCATCCAGTCCGGGCCCATCCATCCCTGTTTCGATGAGCCGTAAACTGTCGGAAAATCAAGCTGATCTTCGGTGGCATTCAGGCTGTGCATCAGGTCAAAGACACTCTCCTGTGTCTCCTCAGGCTTGCAATTAGGCTTGTCAACCTTGTTGATGACCACTATTGGCTTCAGCCCTAATGCCAGAGCCTTCTGCAATACAAAACGCGTCTGTGGCATCGGCCCTTCAAAGGCATCAACTATCAGCAGAACACCTTCTGCCATATTCAGTACACGCTCAACCTCACCTCCGAAGTCGGCGTGGCCGGGTGTATCAATGATATTTATCTTGATATTTTTATAACGTACCGAGACATTCTTTGAGAGGATAGTAATGCCCCTCTCCCTCTCCAGATCATTGCTGTCAAGGATAAGCTCTCCCATGTCCTGATTATCACGAAACAGCTTAACCTGGTATAATATGCGGTCTACAAGTGTAGTCTTGCCATGGTCAACATGTGCTATCACGGCAATATTTCTTATCTCTTCCGTATCTTTAAGTATTTGGGCTGCAAAAGTAGAAAAAGAATCGTCACCCAGGCATGTTTTTTCAAACTGTTTTGCCATTTAGGCTCGTATATCACTTTAAAGGTCTGACATCATCTGATAAAATAGTCTCCCCAAAAAAAATTGGCAGGATATTTGCGCAATCTGTAAGTATAAAAATTCTCTTTCATTAGTTTCAACCAATATCTAACCTAACCCTTACTGTCATGAAACAAAAATCAGCATTCCTGACATTCAGTGTTGCTTTTCTGATTATTATGGCTTCTGCACCATCTTCTTACGGGCAGGATACAATATCACAGAAATCAGAAATGCTCGACCTGAAACTGCAGCTACTCGATTCAAAGCTTGAGCTCCTGGATGTGAAGATCAAACTGTGGGAGTCGAAACCCAAAGAACTCGACATTAAGCTTGACGAGATTGACTCCAAAATTAATTCCATGGATTTTAATCCACAGGAGATTAACACCAGACTAAATGAGATGGACTCTCTTATCAGAGTAACCCAGGAAGAGCAGGACTTAAGATCCTTCGAATACCAACCTCCGATGGCATCAGAAACGGAAACGGAACCTGTTTTCATTCCTTCATATATGTCAGCTATCTCTCTTGACCCCGTGAGACTGCTTGAAGGAACATTCTGCCTCTCATATGAAAGAATATTAAACAGCAGATTCTCGTTGAATTTCAGTGGAATGGCAACCTATTCAACCACACAGGGAATCTCAAACTACTATTTCACAAATCAGAGCTTTGAATATTTTGATGCAGTAAGCAACATGTACCAGCCCTATGAGGGTGAGGTAATGGCCGGAGGTGGATTTAACATCCAGTTAAGGAATTACCTTCTGGCAAACCATAATGACAGGCAGAAAGCGCCATTGGGTCTATATGCCGCACCACAGGTCACCTACAGAAACATGAAAATCACCGGTTATACACAGGAGTGGACCGAAGTGGAACCGGATGAATGGGAGATGGTTGATACAGAGGTAGTCCAGCATCTGAATGTTTTTGCCGGAGGAGTCATGATAGGCATGAAGCTCCCTCTTTTTAAGGTAATGTCCATTGACATCTTTGCCGGAGGGAACATCAGACTCAGCAAGTATAAGGGTGAGGATGGCTTCACACGATATAAAAACTGGTTTAATATCGATTTCTCAGGTGTCTCTCCGATGGCCGGAATTGCAATAGGAATACTGAAATAGCTCTTACTCCCGCCGAGCTGCGTCTTATCCGGACAGGAGTTTTTTATCGCAATCAATGGCCGTATGTGTCTATTTTATCTTATAAAATGTAATTTTGCTTTCACTAATCAATAATCCCTTATCATCATGAAAAAACTATTCCTCGCATTCTGTTTCCTCAGTACGGCACTGTTACCATCATTCGCACAGAACAAAAAGGCTGAAAGAGAAGCTGCCGCACTTGCAGCATTTGAAAAGGCAGTCGCCACAATTGAAACAAAGGACTTCGTCATCATTGTCGGGACTTATCAGATAGGCGGAGTATTCGAGACCAATAACGATAACGCAACCTTCCTGGCATATGAACAGGATCATATAATCCTTCAGGGAAACCTCATCTCAGATAACAACAACACTAACAAACTGATGGTGTCGGACTACAACCAGATTACAGATAAAAAGGGGAATATTAAGATATCTGTACAGGCAAAAGGAAACCTGATCAATGCCAAGATTGAGATAACATTGAAGAAGACGGCAGGCAATATGGCAGACGTTATCATTACGCCTACTAAGGGAGAGGTCAAACGCTTCTCCGGCGAAGTCACTCCGAAAGCCGAATCTACGTATTTCAGGAGGCCGGGAGAGATTTAATCTCTTTGCCTCATGAGAATCCCGTAGTGACTGGCCAGGATCATTCTGAACAGTTTACCAGGCAGGAGCTTTTTTAATAATACTGCCAGCTTCTGGTCAACGGATGCTATAATGTAGCGTTGACGGGGCTTGCTGCATTCAACAATCTTTGTTAGTTTTTTTGCAAGTATCTCCGGGGCCCATCCTTTGCCTTCATCATGCTCGATAATTTCCAGTGACCTCCGGAACTGTTCTTCATAAACATCTTCAGGGCCCGATGGCGCCAGGTAGCTCCTGCGGTTTAGTGAGTTGTTGGTATGAAAATCACCGGGATTGATCACAACAACTTTGATATTGAATCTTGCTGTCTCCATCCGCAGGGCTTCGCTGAAACCCTCCACTGCAAATTTGGCAGCAGAATAGAAACCCTGAAAAGGTAATCCCATCAGGCCGCCTATTGAACTGAAATTTATTACCATACCTCCACCATGGGAGCGCATGACAGGCAATACCTCTCGCGTAAGAAGCACCATACCCATGAAACTGGTCTCCATCTGCAGTCTCAGGTATTCGATAGGCAGGGTCTCAACCGGCCCTCCGGTATGCATTCCGGCATTGTTGATGAGTACATCTACCCTGCCCTCCTTTCTGACAACCGCACCTACCGCCTGTATGATTGATTCCTGGTTAGTGAGATCCATGATCAGTACGTTTATCCCTGCATCAGTCTCAATGTTATTTCTGACAGTCCCGTAGACTGAATGACCACTCTTAGCTAACAGCCTTGCGGTCTGTTTACCGAAACCGGAGGAAATGCCGGTAATTAAAATTACTTTCTTCATATCTGTTTAATCAATCGCAATGAGAATGCCATCATGGTCAGCCTATAATTCCAAGAGCCCGTGAAGCCTTTGTAATCTTCTCAATAGATATATCAACCTGTTCTTTCGTATGTGTTGCCATCAGTGAATAACGGATAAGAGAGTCATTCTTCGGTACTGCAGGAGAGACCACCGGATTGATAAAAATCCCGTCAGCCAGCAGGTGCTTGGTAAGTGTCAGGGCTTTGACGTTATCACGTATGAACAGCGGTATAATGGGCGTTTCCGATTTGCCGGTATCAAATCCCATCTCCCGGAAGCATTTCAGTGCATAGTTGGTAATATCCCAGAGATGTTCTATTCTCTCAGGTTCGCTGACCATAATGTCAATGGCTGCCAGCACCGATGCGGCAGAGGCAGGGGTCATACTGGCGCTGAAGATGAGAGACCTTGAGTTATGTTTTATATAGTTGATCGTATCTTTATCTGACGCTATGTAACCGCCCAGTGAGGCAAGAGATTTGGAAAAGGTACCCATGATCAGGTCAACCTTGTCGGTAAGCCCGAAGTGAGAGGCGGTACCCGCTCCGTTTATTCCTATAACGCCAGTGGCATGTGCATCATCTATCATCACAGATGCCCCGTATTTGTCTGCCAGATCAACAATCTCAGGCAGTTTTACAATGTCTCCCTCCATCGAAAAAATACCATCAGCAACAATCAGTTTAATGGTGTCAGGAGCACACTGCTTAAGCATTTTTTCCAGATCCTGCATGTCATTATGGTCATATTTCCTCACCGTAGAAAATGAGAGCCTGCTTCCCTCAATGATCGAGGCGTGATCCCGGTCATCAAGTAAGATAGTGTCGCGGCGACCGGTAACTACAGATACAACACCCAGGTTTACCTGGAATCCGGTGCTGTAGCAGAGGGCCCCCTCCTTCCCTGTCATTTCTGCAATTCTATCTTCCAGCTGAACGTGGAGATCAAGGGTGCCATTCAGAAACCTTGACCCGGCACATCCTGTACCATATTTATCAATAGCCCGTTTTGCCGCCTCAACGATCTTTGGATGATTGGTAAGACCCAGATAACTGTTTGAACCAAACATGAGTACTTTCTTGCCCCTGATTGTCACGACTGTATCCTGATCGGATTCTATTGCCCTGAAATACGGATATATGCCTGCCTGCATAATCTGTTGAGGAAGGTCATACTTTAGGAAGGAGGCCTGGAGTTTTCTCATAGTCATTGCTCATTATGAAATCCAGCGAATTTAAGAAAATTGTTATCATACAGTATTACTGCCCGGAAATAATGGGATGGAACAAACGTCTTAAGGCACAGAATACCAACTTATACTTATAAAAAAGAGCATAATGATCAGCATATTTGCCAGGTTAAGTTAAACAAGTATGTTCATTTAAAAACAATATTACCTAATCCGGAGAACATGGCAGAAAGCAAGGAAACCTCAGCCTGTAAGAGGTTCGTAATCGGACAGGACTGCGGATCGGTCCCAAATAAACGTTACCCCATGAGATTAGCCTCCTATATTCTGATTTTTGCTGTGATGATGTCATACAGCCTCTCCGGACAATCAGGCAAAAGAAGTGAAAAGATCATAATCAGGACGGAACTCGGAGACATATATGCCCGTCTTGATCTTAGCAGGGCCCCCGTTACTGCATCGAACTTTCTGCGTTATGTTGACGCCGGGCTTTTTGACAGTACCTGCTTCTACAGAGTGGTAAGACATGATAACCAGCCATCTGATTCCGTGCTGATAGAGGTGATACAGGGAGGCCGTTTTGAAGACGAAGAGAACGGTTTTACACCGGTAATTCATGAAACAACAAAAATGACCGGCATTCATCACAGGAATGGAACCCTGTCAATGGCCAGGTCAACACCCGGAACCGCCACGTCAGAATTCTTTATATGTGTTGGCAATCAGCCCGAGCTGGACTTTGGGGGACGAAGGAACCCTGACCGGCAGGGCTTCGCAGCCTTCGGAAAGATAACCCGGGGCATGGATGTGGTTAAGCGTATCCATTCCATAAAGTCTCCTGAACAATACCTTGAAACGCCTGTACTTATCCTGGAGATAAACAGAGCAGACGATTGATGATTGAGCAATAAACCACAGGGGTATGATCAAATAATCCGGACACTTGAAGAGTGCCTCTTATGCCTGAAAATCATTATTATCACCGGCACTTATGAGAACAATCCGGACACTAGAATTCCAGGGTCATAGCATTTTTTTCAACGCCCATGGCGGCAAGGTATTGTACTACGGATTTCATCATTGGCGGAGGGCCGCAAACGTAAAATCTCTTATCAAGACTTCCGGCTTGAACTTTAAGGAATTCCTCATCGACAAAACCGTGATAAAGACCCTCACTCATTTCCTCAGACAGGATATTTACAAACGCATCCCCGAGCATCTCTTTAAACTCCTGATACAGTATAATATCAGCCCTTGTCTTATTGGCAAAGAGCAGTATGTTGCCAGCAAGTTCATTCCGTGAACGGAGCTCCCTGAATATCGAAATAAAAGGAGTAACCCCTGCCCCTCCTGCGATGAAGACTCCCTTGCCCTTATAGAAGATGGCTCCCCAGGCATCCCTGATGATCAGTTCATCACCCGGTACGGCTTTGTCAAGCTCACTGGTCAATCCCTTATGCTCCGGGTAAATCTTGATTGTAAACTCAAGGAACGGGTCCCTGTTTGTACTTGTAAAAGTAAAAGGCCTTGCCTTTTTCTTTAATTCAGGCGTATTGATTGATAAATTGGTTGCCTGGCCCGGGACGAATGAATATCCCTCCGGGATTTCAGTCCTGAATCTTTTTACATCATGTGTCAGTTGCTCAACACCTGTTATTCGAATAATATGTTCCTGCATTTTCTTGTTCTTCTGAATATTCAACAAGTTACACCATTTTTTGTTGACGGTCATCATGAATCAGATGATGGGTAATATCTGGCGGTTTTTACCGGGAAGAGGAACAAAGAGCGATCAAGTGTTAGGCATTCAGGGGGGCCTCTCCTTCATGTCAGACCACGTATAGTGAGAGAAACTTCATCTTAACGCCATTTTTCCCGGATTGTTAAGAGGCTTACCGGGCAGATTAATTAAATAAGTTGCAGGTTCCGGGGCATGTCAATCTTCAGGTGACGGTTTTTCGCGATAAACAGACTATTATTGTTATAATTGTATGATTAATTAATCCCGGCCATGAAACCTTCCCTTCCCCAACGGAATATCGATGAGCACGATATTGTTTTTGCCCGGATGAGGCTTGAGCCCGGAACCAAAGACTGGGATGAATACTACGGGTCTCATCCGGAGCAATTCAAAAATGATACTCTCTTCCGTGAGCTGCCGGGACTGCTCTCTGAGAGAGGGAAATATTTTCATCCTCTCAACTTTCCGGTTGCAGATGTCAACTTCGAATTGATTGATTATCTGCACGCAGCAAATAAAGAATCCCCCTCAGAGAGAGAGAGAGAAATAAGACCCGAAAACCTGACAAGATATATCAAGGGGTGGACCGGCTATCTTGGGGCACACACCACCGGAATTACGGAGCTGCACGACTATCATCTGTATACCTTCAGGGGACGGGGTATCAATAAGGGGCAACCGGTCATAAAGAGGCATAAATATGCTATTGCATTTACAGTTGAAATGGACCATGACAATGTAATGACCGCCCCCGGTTCTGCAGTAATAATTGAATCTTCACAGCAATATCTCAGAAGTGCCACTATCGCTCTCCAGCTATCTGGTCTCCTTAATAAACTCGGTTACAGCAGCCGGGCTCACATTGATGGCGATTATGAGCTTATATGCCCATTGGTGGCACGGGATGCAGGATTGGGTGAGATAGGCCGTATGGGGCTGCTTATGACACCCCGCCTGGGCCCGAGGGTAAGGATAGCAGTGGTAACAACCAATGCTCCGCTGCTCACTGATAAATACAGGCCAGATCCAAACATGATTGAATTCTGTCGTATCTGCAGAAAATGTGCCGGTAACTGCCCGGGCAACTCCATCCCCGACGGAGAGATGCAGGAAGTAGATGGTGTTAAACGATGGAGAATTGATTCAGACAAGTGCTACAGGTTCTGGTGTGTAAGCGGTACGGACTGTGGCCGCTGCATGGCCGTCTGTCCGTTCAGCCACCGCAACAACATCTTTCACAATTTGATACGTTTCCTGATCAGACACTCACGTCTTTTTACACACTTCGCATTCCATGCCGATAATCTTCTTTACGGACGCAAACCGGCAATAAAAAAGAGCGTGGACTGGATGAAAATGTGAAGTAGCACTCCTCGTTCCAGGGAATCAAGACTGTGACATGTATGCTTTGGATATTTATTGTTTTAGGGGTTCGGACCTGTTTATTATCTTCGGCTATCGCGGCACAAAAAATACTTTAAGTATCTTATTTGTTCTTAAGCTTTTTCATCCGTTTTAATACTTTATCAGCAGCAAGCTTGCCCGTTAGAATTGACATCGGGACGCCTGAAGGGCTGTAAGCCCACTGTCCTGCCTGATAAATTGAAGGCACCGGAGTCAGTACCGAACGGTCAGATATCTGAATTTTGTTTATGACGGGCATGACCTTCTTAAATGCCCATCCGGTAATTGCTCCTTCAGAACTGCCTGTTCTGTTCTCAATGCTCAGTGGAGTGAAAGAAAAACGTGTAATGATTTTATCTTTCAGCATCGGATATACAGAACCGGATATTATACTCAGAACCCGTTTTTCAAGTTCAGAAATAAATTCATCAAGCCAGCCTGCTTCCTGTACTTTCTCAAACAGATCATATTCAGCGAGGAGACTGATAATAAGGCCGGTTTTACCCGGGGGCACCAACGCCGGATCTTTAAGTCCGGGGATTGATATCTCGTAAGTATTTAACCCGGTAAACTTGTCAAGCCAGGCCAGAACCTGTTCTTTATTAAATTTCTCAAAATTACTGAGCATATAGTCAAGCTCCTTTCGGTGCGTCTCACCCATGCCCGTTTTTGAGGGTGTATAAAAGAAATGTCCGTGCGCTATCTTACTGAAACTTTCAAGAGGCTCATCTACTCCCAGGAACAGACTATACACCGAATCGCCGCCCCTATTCCTCAGAAATTCGATCTTCGTAGCCTCGAATTTTGCTTTGACCTTTGGTGAGAGTTCCTCAGTATGTGCAATCTTATAGAGTGTCTTCAGATCGGCAGCCCATATAAGATTATCATATTCGTACGTGACATTATTTTGATCTTTCACGAGACATTGATCAGCCATTACTTCAACAACTCTTATCCCGGTCTTTATTTCTGCATCACCTTCCAAAACTTTATTTTTCAATGCACCCGATAATTTGCCTACCCCACCTCTGGGATAGAAATAATCGAGGTACAGTGAAAAATAGCTCATGGCAAAAAAGGTGGGCGTATTTTTAAAAAAATGTTGTGAAATAATATCCCTGAGCGAGCTGTTTTTTACAATTGATGCAAGGTAATCTTCCACCGGCATGTTCATGCGGTTTATTTTCCGGATAGTAAGGAGAAATCTCGGTAACCAGGGCAATAGCTTCTTTAAAATGAATTCCCTGTCATGCTTCAAATCTTTGAACACCGGATTCTCTATCCCATAGAGTACATCCATATGCTTCATGATTCTCCGAATGTTTCTTATAACCTCATCAATCTCCTGTTCACTCTCCGGGTAGAATTTTTTAAGAAGCTCCCTGTATTTTTCCAGACTCTCTAAGTCCTCAATATTCAGTATCTCATTTTCTATACCCAGAGAAACAGGGCTTTTGACAATCTCGAGGTCAATGCCCAGTTCCTTTAGCATTGGCAATATGATACCGGCATCTTCCAGTGCTCTTACACCAGCATCAAAATGGAAACCGTCACGAGTAAAGGAATTAACAAGCCCTCCGCATTCCTTATTTTTTTCGAAAAGCAATACTTTCTGTCCCTTGGTTGAGAGATATGCTGCTGAAGTCAATCCGGCAATACCCCCACCCACAACTATTGTATTGTATTTATTTACAGCCATACGGGATTAGTTCATAAACATCAGTCACACAACTTAATTAAAATTTATGATTTTTCCAATCCACTTAATTCAAGACTTTTGTTCCACAGTTCGTATGCTACTTCCTTATCCAGCGCCGGTGGTGCAGGTTCTTCCATAGTGGTTAGATTAAAAAATTTCCCGCTTACTCCTTCCATCTCACCCGAAGCTCCAATAAAATACAACGCTTTGGCAGATATTGTTGGAGATTTCAATGTTTTATCCAATAGATTCCTTTTATACCACCTGTAAAGAGGTCCGTTCTCCTGGCCCGTATCAGTCTTTACAGCTCCCGGGTGCATTGCATTTATCGTTACACCGGTATCCTGGAAATGCTCATTAAAAACGATCATGGATAAAAGCTGGGCCATCTTGGCGGAACCATAACTTTTAAAGCCCGTATAACGATGTTTTTCCCAATTCAAGTCATCCAGTCTCAATCCCCACGCTGCAAACCGGTGCCCTTCGGAATTGACAAGGATAATCCTTGCTTTTCCCTGGGCTTTCAGCTTGTCCATAAGGATGAAATTTATGATGAAGGTAGAAAGATACTGGATCATAAAGACCTTTTCTATTCCATCAGACGTCAGTTCTCTTTTTGTCAGGTAGATGCCAGCATTATGTATCAGTACGTCTATCGGGGTATCAAGTTTTGTCAGCTCCTCAGCCACTCTATGCACATCCCGTAAAATACTCAGATCAGCTATCCTGTAATCACAGCTGACTCCATATTCGCTCTGAATCTCCCTTTGCAGGGTCTCTGATTTCTCCGGGTTGCGATTTATGCAGAGCAGGTTTGCCCCGCGAGAGGCATACTCTCTGGCTGTATGATACCCTATTCCCGATGTGGCACCGGTTATAACAACAAGGTTACCCCTAAAATCATCACTGCAGATTTTCGGATCTAACCTGCTGTTTCTGATCATTGCCAATATGTTAGACCATTGATATTCCCTGAAATATTTGGCAAACTTCTTATTCATCCTCGTCGCGTACTAACTAACATCTATGTAAAGCATATTTAAATTAAAAAAAATCCGGGACAGACTATCAGAAGTATAGACCCAGTGCAAAAATGTAGTCCTGGTTGCGCAGGGGTACCGGATCTGCACCTGAAGCGTTAGGCATTGCCAGAGTATTCCATCCGATTGTCATTCTGTATTCAAAGAAAAAATCCTTGTTAAGAAGCTTAAAATCTGCGCCGGCTCCATATACGAAAGAATAGTCAAAAGTGTCTAACCCTTCCATATCGCCGGACTCTTTATTTACCAGTAAAACAGGAGCACCCGTATCAATTGTAGTAGTAATATTGTATTCCCCGTTAATCAAGAGAGACAGAGCTATACCAGTGCTGCCATAAATTCCAATATTCTTAATGTTGACAAATTTGTATTTTAATACTATCGGCATCTCAAAATAGTTGAGTTTATATTGAGATACAGTATTAATATTAAGAGGAGTTGTAATAGTTACATCCTGTCCTGATCCCTTCATGGCGTACAAAAGTTCCTGTTGAATGCCTACCGATTCAGTAATGGGAAAGTAGATGAAAACTCCACCTGCAAAAGCTTTCCTGCTGTCAGTTTCCACCTCGTAGGTATTATCAGCAGGCTGAATGCCATATTGAGTTGCGAGGCTCAAGCCGGTTTTCAGACCAAAGCGAACACCCGTTTGTGCTAATAAAGATCCATTCACAAGGAATGACAGAAACAGTATCGAACATACAATCCTTTTCATAATAATCTGTTTATTATAAATAGCAACAACTTCTTAAATAATTAAGTTCAACCAAATTTCCTTATAACAAACTTCCTGTATGCTTTACCAAACCTGGGGATGTTATCAAAAATATCCCCCCACAGGTCATAATAATCTCTTTGCTCAATAATCTTCCCTTCATCATTCAATGTCACCCGGCTTGTCCCATATAAAACAGAACTGGGATTTTTCTTAAACTTAATGGTCATTTCCCATTCGATAAAAACAATATTCTCCTCCATCACAGCCCTGACAATCTTCATTTTCAGATCTTTTGAACGTTCTGTCAGGCGCTCGGTCATTGCTCTGAAATCTTCTATTCCATGGATCTCCTGTATAGTGTCCCTGAAATAGATATTATCATCGTAGTATGGCAGAATGTGTGACCAGTCCGGTTTCCCTTCTGTGTTGTAGGTTTTGCTCCACAGGTCTACTAATAATTCTTTTGTCACCATAATATTTCCAGATTAATTTAAATATATCAACAAAGTATGATACAATCAATTCAAAAATAGAAAAATGTTTGAACTATTGTGTTGTACACAACCATTTCCTGACAAGCTATCATCAGATAGCCTATCATCTCTTCTTCTATAAAGTAATTTGAAAGCTCAAAATCATAGGGTCATTTTCTGACCTGATGTTAATTTCGAGCAATGGGTTATGGCTCCTGAACCTGGCAAAATAAAATACCTTCTCAACCAGGAGTAAGGAGAGTGCTTGCTTATGGTGAAAAAAAAGAGATTATTCATTTGGAATGAATAATCTCAATATCATTATAAAAGAGATAATTAACTGTTAGTTCTGCTGGTGTTTTAACAGAGATAATTTTTCCTTCACTTCCACGACTATTTTAGTTGTGTTTTTAAGATTGTCTCCAACCGGACAACGATCAAGAATGGAATCAAGCCATTTTTGAGTAGTTGCCTCATCGGCTGTCCAATCGGGTTTTAATACAACCTTAATTTCTTTGTATCCGGCACGATCTTCGAATGATTTGCCAAATAGTCTGTCGGGATTGAGTGATCCTGTCAGTTCCAATTCCATCCCATTAAGCTCAATTTTCATCTCATTTGCTACTATATGTCCCATTACGTTTAAGCATCCGGCATATGCAGCTAAAACATATTCTACAGGATTAGCTCCTGCGTTTGTACCACCCAGATCTGCTGGTTCATCTATTATCATTTCGAACCCACGTGTTTTTACAATAGTCTTTGTGGGGTTTTCACTCTTTGCTTTAATCCTGAATTTCAAATCTGCCATTTTGTTTTGTTTTTATGTTATTTTATTAACAGCAAAATTACACACAACATTTTAATCTGTTAACTATTTCACATCTATTTGTTACTCTGTATAATATTGAATAGTATACCCTAAACGATGTAATTTTGCATCTTTTTTGAGACTTTGTTGTTATACTATAAATTGAGACTAACTATGGCAGAAAGCATATATCTGAAAAAGGAAAATAAAATCTCTGAAATAAATAGTGCTGAACAATGTCTTTTAGCATTGAGTGATCAGGAAAAGGAGGAGGTGCTAAAAAGTTCCGTGGAGGTCGATTTTCAAAAAGGAGAGACAATTATTAAAAAGGGCTTTGTGGCAAGCAGTATAATTTACCTGAAGCAGGGATTGGCGAAGCTTGATATTGAGATAGACGGAAAACCTGCTACTGTAGGTCTTATTCCGGAAAAATCATTTGTTGGCATTATTTGCACCTTTGCAAACAGGAATCTCAACTTCTCTTCCGTTGCTCTCGAGAAGAGTCGTGTGGTTTTGATTGATATACAGGTTTTGGAAAAACTAATCAGACAAAACGGAGATTTTGCCTTTCTTTTGATAAAACATATGTCATGGCTTACAAATCAAATTGTGCATCATATAACCAGGTATTCCCATAAGAATATTGATGGTTCACTGTCAATATTACTACTCGATTTTGCCGCTGTTTATAAATCCGACATATTTACTCTGCCTGTCAAAAGAAAAGAAATGGCTAATATAATCGGTTATTCAAAAGAGAGTGTAATCAACACATTATCAAAGTTTAAAAGAGACGGTCTGATTGAAATGGCCGGTCGTGAAGTTAAGATCTTAAACAGGGAGATGATGCAACATATCAGTGACCTGGGTTAATGTTTCCATCATACTTGTATTATGGACTTTCGGTCATTAATTGTATAATGGATGTCAGTTTCCGGTAAGGTCAGCTCCATAAAGTCTGTACGAATGCATATCCCGCACCTGTCCCGGCTTTCTCATGTTCTGCTGCGGGCAGGTAGCCCTCACCAGCTATTTCTGATGAGGACTGCCTGCCCGATTTGGCCCGATCAGAAAGGAACGCCTCAGAGACTTGGATTCGGTCTGTACCAAAACTTAAAAGGAAAAGTTCATACGCAGGTAAATATTTCGCCCTGGCTCAACGCTGATTCCTCCCCTGTTGGTAGAAAGATGATTTGTATAGCTTCGGTCAGTTATATTATCAATGCCTCCAAATAATTTCAGTCTGGTTGCGCCAATGTTAATATCGGCAGAACTAAAAGCCACATCTAAACGGGTATAACCATCTGTTTCTTCCTCGTTATCGCTTATCTTATCCTGGCGGCTTGCACCAATAATTGTTATCTGTGCCGAACCTATTTTTGGATAAGTGTAACGCATGCCCAGACGGCCGTTTAGAGGTGGTATCCGAGGCAGGTTAGCATCGGCCTCGGTATCTTTTCCCCGTACATAAGATCCTGATGCGAATAAAACAAGATTTGAGCAAGCATTGTATTGTAATCCGAGATCGATCCCGTAAAGTAATGCCTTACTGACATTTGCATTGATAAGAGCAGGAAGAGTATCGGTTGTGCCCTCCGAAACCCCTGTGTTGAGAGTATAAATAAATTCTCCCGGTGTCTCAACAATCATATTGGAGATCCGGTTTACAAAGCCGTCTATCTGGAAGTTAAACTTAGGTTTCCATATTCTGAGACCCAAATCAGTGGAGTAAGCGCTTTCGGGATCGAGGTTTGGATCTCCAAGTAGTACATAATTTCCCAGATCGATATATTTAAATCGCTCTTCAAGGGATGGTGATCTGAATGAACGAGCTAAATTAAGAGCCAGGTCTATGTCATTTGAGAGTTTATAAATCATACCTGCATTTGCGCTCCATGAAATGCTGTTTTCACTCCCTTGTTCAAAGGTTATTCTCTGATTTGGAGGAGCATCATTTCTGACCTCATTTACTATAAGGTAATCAATATCATAACCCTCCTTGTTTTCAACCCTTATGTCATCAAGCCGTCCGCCAATGAGCAACGTGAGCTTATCACTGAACAGATGTGTCTCATCCTGAAAAAATATGCCTGCGCTGCTAAAAGTCGATTCGGGTATCGGAGTCTCTCCGCGCACAAGGTTATTTGTACGAATTACCACCTCGTCAGCATCTAAGACCTCCGTCTTAATAATCTTAGTACGTTCTGTTGTTAGCTTACGTGACCATACATCCACTCCTGCAATCAGAGTACTTTTTTCAGTAAGACTCCATGTGCTTTGGAGCTGTGCTCCGTGAGTCATATGGTTCCCGATGGGATAAATATACTCAGGAGTAACGCGCTGAAAGCCTGTAGGCAGAGCAATTAATGTCACTGTATTGGGAATCATGGCAACATCACGCTGGATGTATTGTGTAAAATAGTTGAATTTTAACAGGCTAAGCTTGTCGCTTATATCACTTATCTCATAGCTTGCAGAGAACAGTTGCCTGCTGATATCGGTGTATGTAGCCTCAGCAGGGCCGGGAAATGCTTCACCACCGGGAATGCCAACATTAGTGGACCAGTTATTTTGGTACTGGACTTTTATAAGATGATTGGTGAATGGCTTAAATCCGACTTTTGCCATTACATTGTTTGTTGTAAACTGGCTGTTTGGTAAAATGCCCTCAGGTGTACGAATGTCATCGGCATCAGTGTAAGTGCCGCTTACCCTCAGGTACCATTTATCTGAACCTGTATTTACTTCTGCATGGCCGGTAAAGAGTTCATTTGCTGAGGCAAATCCTGAAGTAAGATTGCCCGACAGGTAAGGTTTGCCGGCAAAGTGCCCCTCTTTTGTTATAATGTTTACAATCCCTCCTATCGCTCCTGTACCGTAAAGTGATGATTGTGCCCCTTTGATCACTTCCACACGCTCAATATCGTTCACATCTGTCATGCTGAGCGAGGCGGTTAAATCGGTGGCTGTTTCAACCCTGTTACCATCAATAAGAGTGACAAGCCGGTTTTCGCTTAACCCACGGATATTTATACTGGTAGCCCATACTCCATCGCTGCCCATGGCAATTCCAGGCTCAGTGGCCAATACATTGGAAAGAGTCAGTGATGATAGTTTTTGGAAACTGTTCGATCCTACAACAGCTAAAGGAATAGGCAGTTCCTTTTCTTTCCGGTTTACCCTGAAACTGGTTACCTCTACTTCACCCAGAGGAATAGATTGAAATGATAGTAAAAACTCCTGCTGTAAATCGTTGTTAATGTGCAATTCACTGGTCAGGGGAGCGTAACCCAGTATTTTTAAGGTCAGACGATAGACCCCCGCAGGGCATTCAACCGTAAACTTACCCGTCACATCTGTGACAGTAGTGATGGATGTTTTTTTATCCGTGTTAACAGCGACCATCTCCGCCACAACATTCTCAATAGTTTTATTACCATCTGACTCACGGACTGTTCCCTGAAAGCGAAAAGTCTGTCCGTTGGTATTTAAGCAAAAAATAATTGCGGATACCGCAGTTAAAAGTCTTAATTTATTCATTCTGCATGTTCTTTAATAGTACCGATTTTATCTGAATACCCTTTAAACGTCCTAACTGACCTGTAAGGGAACTAATCTGATCTGTGGTACCTTCAAGAACAAGAGAAATAATATTTTGACCATTGCTGCGAGGCAGCCCCTGGCGCCCGATAATAATTTGGGAATGATTAGAAAGGATATCGTTCATGAACTGAACGCTTTCACGACTCTCAACCTGAATTATTGCTACTCCTACTCTCTTTTCCATCAGAATACTTCCGGATTAGATTTATAATTAAGTCTGCAAAACTTTGATTGGGATATAATCCAAAATCGCAGTGTAAATAGAGACTCTTTGTTAATATTTTCACAAATTTAATCGAATTATTTCAAAATATGCAAAATGCCGGATCAAAATAGTTAGTCTGGGAGGGAAGGTTAAATCCCGGGATTATCTTTTAAAATCAAGCAATGGGGCTCTTTATTATATTATTAATAAGCGTAGGGACAATAATATTTAAGTAACAATTTCATTATCTGGCATCAGAATGCAGACGTAATTCATAGTTTTGTAAAAATATTTGGCACTATGCTCAGGAAATTATTTTTGTTGGTAGTATTATCATTTTTATTGAATGGGTGCAGAAATTCAATACAATATGCTGATAATGACCGCTCTTACATAATTGCCACTCTGAAAGGACCTTCATCAATGGGCATGATAAGACTGATTGACAGCCTGAGCCGGGGAGACAGCAATAGTGTACAGGTAAAGATTTTGAACGAGCCTCTTCAGGTTCGGAAGATGATGATTGATGGTTCGGCTGACTTTGCTATCCTCCCCACTACCATGGCTGCCTTAGTATATAATAAGGGTCTGGAATACCAGCTGATCGCCATCACCGGATGGGGATCGCTTTACCTTTTCGGGAGTGATACGACTATCTGCCGGTGGGAGGATCTCAGAGGAAAAAGAGTAAATGTTATGGCTAAAGGGATGACTCCCGATGTTCTTTTCCGCTACCTGCTTCAAAAGAATGACATAAGCCCTGACAGAGATATTATTCTTGATTATAGTTTCCCAACCCATATCGATCTGGCCAACGCCGTTGCCTCTGGACAAGCTGATCTGGGAGTAATCTCCGAACCATTGGCCAGTATGGTGTCAGATAGGAATAAAGCTGTCCGGCGAATATTCGACCTGAGCGAAGAGTGGAGCAAATACGAGGGCACACCTCTTGCAGAGACAGCGTTTCTGGCCAAAGTAAGTGTAACACAAAGTAATAGAAAAGTAACAGAAAAACTGATCTCGGCATACAAAGCTTCAATTAAATGGGTAAATCAAAACCCCGATAGTGCTGCTATGTTAATAGTAAAATATGATATCTTGCCCAATTACGAAGTTGCCCTTAGTGCTATTCCGGAAACTAATCTTAATTTTATTAGTGCAAATAAAATCAGGCAGCAAATAGAGGAGTACCTTACTGTGTTTTACAATATGAACCCCGATATTATTGGAGGAAAGATCCCGGATGAAGCATTCATTTACCACTAAGCAATATATAAGCTTCGCTACGGTAGGCTTAATGCTTGTCATTTGGAAACTGTTATCCATAAAGTTCGATTCAGATTTTATTCTTCCTTCCCCCGAGAAGACTTTTCTCACAACAATAAATCTATTTGGAGACATCAATTTTTTATCTGTAGTAGGCTCAACTGTATTCCGTGGTATCCTGGGGTTTATTATATCTGCCATTTTGGGTGTAGGCTTAGGGGTTATTGCCGGAATAAGTCCCAATTTTAACGCCTTTCTGAAACCAATTCTGGTAGTCATCCGTTCCACCCCAATTATTGCGCTTATTCTTTTGGCTCTTATTTGGCTAAGTCCGGGTTCAGTCCCTGTCTTCATCGCTATGCTAACGATGTTCCCTTTTATCTGTACTAATGTAATTGATGGGATAAAAAATGTTGACCCTGACCTCATTGAGATGGCCAGTTTTTACAGGATTGGTAAGAGAAGGATTATCATGGAGTTATACATTCCGGCAATATTGCCATTTATTATAAGCGGTGCATCAAGCGCTATTGGTTTTGGATGGAGGGCTATTATAACAGGAGAGGTGCTCAGTCAACCGGAATTTGGGATCGGAACACTGATGCAGGCTGCACAGACATTTTTAAATGTTGACGCAGTAATTGCCTGGACCATTGTGGCTGTGATTATTAGCTATGGATTTGAAATAATCATCCGGTTGATTGAGAGAAAAATTATTGTTTGGAGAATTTGACTATGAACTTAGAGATTAGGGGTCTGCATAAAAATTTCGATGAGGTTTCACTTTATGAAGATTTCTCCATCGATTTTACTGCAGAAACAATAACCTGTATTCTGGGCCCATCGGGTTGTGGAAAAACAACACTGCTCAATATTATCGGTAACATTATTAAGCCAGACAGAGGTACCCTTATAGGTTTCGACAGGAAGGTTATTTCATATATTTTTCAGGATCCAAGGTTGCTCCCATGGAAGACTGTCAGGGAGAATATAGAATTTGCCTTAAAAAGAGATTTACCCTCTGATGAAAGGGAACAATTAACCAGAAGATTTATCAAGCTTGTTGAACTCGAGGGATTTGAAAACTACTACCCCTCTAAATTAAGCGGAGGAATGCGCCAAAGGGTTTCTATCGCCAGGGCATTTGTATACCCCTCTGACATAGTTTTAATGGATGAGCCATTTAAAGGTCTGGATATTAAACTCAAATTAAACCTTATACAAACTTTCTCAAGGATTTGGCAGGCTGATAAACGAACGGTAATTTTTGTAACCCATGATGTGGACGAGGCCCTTCTCCTTGGAAACGAGATTGTCGTCTTAACACAGCCGCCTGTCCGAATAGCAGCAAATGAAAAAGTTAAAGTGCCCATAGCAACCCGTTCACTCGATTCCGGTTACCTGAAAGAGTTAAAACAGATATTGCTGAATGCTTTAGGCAATTAGGCTCTGGAACTACCCCGTTTCACATGACAATAAATGGCCCTGTCCGGCAGCTCTTATTTTAATGAGATGTTTCCCTGGTTACAACTCTGACAAAAAACCCGATTCTCAGAATTCAAAAGTTGTAACTCCCATTTTCACGGAAACAATTCAACTGATCATAATGATTAACAGGGATGTGAGGAAATCATTAATAACCAAGTGATAACAATACTCTTTTTAGTGAAAGGATTTTTATTTTTTCATCATTCCATTCTGATATAATCTGACACAAGATAAAAGCCTGAAAGCCCTTTTATATTTAATAAATGAATTAATTTGGGCGGTTCATTATTATTTCAATGAATAGAAAAAGAAAAAGCATGAAGTACCTGATAATAATTGTCATTTTATAATTATTTTATCTGCTTGTTTAACTACAACCTCTAAATGCCGGACTTGAAAAATAGTTATAAAATCCCTGCCTACATCTGGTCTATTCCAACTATCAGGTTGAATATTAAAAACTAACGGTTGACAATCAATAATAACTTCGTTTCGGGATTATAACCTCATTATTAAAGTATTAACAGCATGAAAAAATCAACATTATTAGATCTGAGTATAATTGCAGCATCAGCAACTGTTTTCGTTGGATGTCAGACAATCACGAAAAAGGCGGAAGATAAAACTGACAAGAAATACAATGTAATATTAATTTCATTTGATGATTTACGTCCCGAACTGGGTTGCTATGGTAATAATGTGATAAAAACCCCTAATCTGGACAATTTTGCCAGTGAGGGGGTTATGTTTTCACATGCATATTGTCAGGTATCAATTTCTGCGCCTTCAAGGGCAAGCCTGATGACAGGGCTCAGGCCAGATTCGACAAGGGTTTGGCATCTCGCTGACAAGTTCAGGGAAACGATACCAAATGTAACAACCCTTCCCCAATATTTTCATAATTATGGATACCATACCGTAGCAATTGGTAAACAATTCCATAACCACATGCCTGATTCAATTTCGTTTGACGAGCCAGATTTAAGGCCAGAAGAATACAAAACTGCAGACATGATAGACCGGGATGCTGAATCTTTTTATTACGACGATGACATCAAAAAAGAATTAGCAAAAGTCAGAGAAGAAAGATTGAGAAAAAATCCAAACGCCTATGCAGACGGATGGGCATATGGAAGGGTAATGGAGGATTCAGATGCTCCTGACAGTGCTTTTTATGATGGAGCACAAACAGATCTTGCACTTGAAGTCTTAAAACGTTTGAAAGATCAAGATCAACCCTTCTTTTTGTCGCTGGGATACTTTAGACCACATTTACCATTTGTGGCACCCAGGAAATACTGGGACTTATACAACAGGGATAGTATTCCTATGGCAACCAATCCCTATCTCCCTGTAAACAGTCCGATTATGGCAATTAACAGCACCTATGAACTGGCCGGGTGCTATGACATGTACGCGAACCATCCGTCAGTGTATCAACAACCAGAAGATACGGCAAGGATGTTAAAACACGGGTATTATGCCAGTGTGAGTTATGTTGATGCATGTTTTGGGAAACTTATGGAAGGATTAAAAGAGATGGGGCTTGATAAGAATACTATCATTCTAATTTATGGCGATCATGGCTGGAAACTTGGAGAACATAGAAGCTGGTGCAAACAAACAGTATATGAGAATGACACACATGTACCACTTATTATAAATGCTCCAGACATAAAAGCCAAAGGACAAAAATGTGATCGCCTGGTTGAATTGGTTGATATATTCCCTACACTGAGTGATTTAGCAGGCATTCAACCCCCTCAATATTTGCAGGGAACGAGCATGAAACCTTTGCTTGAAAATCCCACCCAGCCATGGAAGGCTGCTGCATTCAGCCAGCATCACAGAAGACCTAAGGAAAGCCCGGACAATCAACGTTATATGGGATATTCCATAAGGACAGAAAATTTCCACTATGTTGAATGGTACTTCTGGGACAACGATAATAAAATTAAGGGAGACTATGTAACCTGTGAGCTATATGATTCAACTAATGATCCCGATGAAAACATTAATGTTGCCAATGAATATGCAAATACAGAAATTATCAAAGGGCTCTCTACGCAATTACATAATGGATGGCGAAAAGCCTTACCATAAGTTTCATATATAATTTTAAATTATATGTAAGAAATTGTTGACAAATGTAAGGTAGAGCCGGATTTGATTTACTTCGCAGTAAGGTCGTTCTTTCAAATACCGGTTAATGGATTACCAAATTTGACGAAGAACCATTTCTTTCTCCTGATTTCTATAGGCGTGAAAAGCATGAAATGGAATCAGAAGCTTGCTTACCTTCAGTAAAAACAATCTTGTATGATTTTCAAAGAAATTGTATTGCTCCGAACTTGTTTTCATAGATTTAGCTCCTGGTTTACTGAACATTTCAGCCTCAAAGTAAATTCGCATATTTTGATGTTTGCTTTTTCCCAAGGCACTGCGGAATAGATAACATACTTTCTAACCGGAGCCGACAAATATGCAATATCACTTTCTATGAGAATTTCTTCACCGGTCATCGTCTGGCCGGCAACTCCACCCTTCACCTTGCTTGAATAGTCGACCAGAAGCGATCCTGATCTGTTTAATGTAGCATTAAGAACTATAAGAATTGATTGTATTGTTAAACCAAATATTGATACTAAATTATTTCCTTTCATTAGCGGAAATATTCTAAATTCAGGAATTTGAATTCCGTTTATATCTATCTGAAAGTAGTAAAGCTTTCTACCGGCCTTCTGACACTTACCGGTGCCGGATAATTATTTACATATCCGATCCTTGCTATAAACTCTAATTTACCATCGAAGCCCAGGAATTTACCTGCAGAAAGTTCATAATTGTTTTCTTCTATTATCTGATTCATGGGGTGAAATCCAATTTTCAAATTCCGGCACTGAATATTCATTCTCTGGTACAATCTTCCGGTATTTATCCAGTTTTCGATATTCTCTGCCGGCTGCGTTATTACAATCCATCCCCCGCAATTATCAGCCTGTATTCTTGTCTTATCGATGCCTTGTGTCACAAAAGACTCTTTCTTTGAATCTGTGGGTTTGAAAAAATTTCTTACAACAAAACCACCTATCCCATTTATTCCCATCCCCGCAGTAGTCAGGCCATCGTTTTTTTGTCTGACATCCTTGTTCGAAAACCGGATCCATGTTGCCAGCTCATCCTGTGCATTTTCCCTTTTTGCCTGTTCTGTGTATGCTTCCAGTTCTTTTTGCTTCAGATACCTGCCTTTCTCCGAATTTGAAGGCAGGTAATGAATATTAACAGTGTCGTTCGAGACAAGTTTCCTCCAGTCATCCTTATTAATTTCTGTCGTATCAAATGGGATACGCAAAGTGGTTCTGAGTTCAATATCCTTCAGTGAAGCAATTACCTTTTCAGGTTTGGACCTGATAAGTATTATTGTTGCAACATGACTGCAACTATCACCTGAAAGATCATTAATTTTAATATCGGATTCATAACCAAAACATTGGGCTGCCAGGTTAAAATTTTCGATAAATGCGCCGACCGACATATAAAGTTCCCTCGATGATGGATCAACAACCCTAAGCTGCTTTGACTTATCGGCAAAGATTAGAATTGAATCTTCACTGTAAACTTCAGCTTTCCAGGGTTGAGAATTATGCGAACTTCCTGCCAGTGAAGCATAATAGAGGATCTTATAGATATCGCTTTGGTCACTGCTGATTCCTTTCAGATCACTTCGGCTATACGATGTGCAAGAGATTAAATAGGCAGTCATCAAAATTATGATTAAAGAGTTTAATATATTTTTCATGATAGTGTATTTTAAGGGTGAATCACCGGGACTTTAATAAGGCTTTCAGCTAATCAGCCCCGGGGAGAACAATATTGAATTATTATTTTTTCCAAAGTCTTACACCAAGCCTTACTACCGGCGATAATTCGAATGTTGGAATTGTATAAGTGCCGGCATCAGCAAATCCTATACTTTGTTCAGATCTGAAATAGCTGTGAACCCCAGGCTGGATATAAAAGGTTCGACCTATAAAAAACTGGTAACTGACTCCAATGCCAAAATCATTTGAAGGCATGTCCTGTTTTTCACCTGTTTCCATTTGTTCAATTTCAAATGTATGTCTTTCATAATATCCATAGACTTCCAGGTTCTTCCATACATTATATCCAAGAAAAAATCCCGGTGATGTTGTGTAATAACGCTTATACCCTTCAACGGTGCCGCTCACGGCCTGAATATCTGCGTTATATGTGCCACCATTTATTACACTTACTCTCACCCTGAATTTGTCATACCGGTAACCAACACCAACGTGATAACCTCCGGTGAAAAACATTGGTACAAGGCTTTCTAATTCGAGTGCTTGTTTTACT
>JAVEYS010000020.1:0-44207 GCA_034003345.1 Bacteroidales bacterium | reverse complement strand
TACCCACAAAGCAGTTGAACCCCGGTGAAAAATCGAGGGCCACCTCTCCGTAGTTCTTGAAGTTAGTCAGTTCCAGCCTTGCTAAATGCATCACTCCTACCGGTAATTATATCAAGGCCAAAGTTAAGAAAAGAAAAGGGCGATGCAATCTGACGGATGGTAATGTGCACCGCCAGCATTTAATTTCCGGTTAAGGATCAGGATCACTCTTTCTCAAGGATCAGCACCACCTTGTTGAAATTTGCAGCTGCATTAACTACATCCCGGAAACCGCTGAATTCCGATGGCTGTATGAAAATCTTGCGATAGTACTCATCAATGTCAACTGTGTAGACGTCACCGGAGTAGGTCCAGGTAGCGACGAATCCGAAGACCGTCTCACCCTCAGACTGACCGGTGATATTCATTTCGGAGGCTTCCGGGTTGATTATCCTGTATCCCTCAGGAACTCTGAAGACCAGTCTCCTGTAATACCATCGGTTGAAGTCCGACTCAGCACTCCTCTCCTTGTTCACCTGGTCATAAAGCTCAACCTGCGGACCAATAATCTCACCAAAGTTAAGCAGCAGCTTGCTGCCTGCCATCTCCAGCAATGAAGGGGTAGAGAATTCGCTGAAGATAATAAACCCTGCATCGCTGAGAAAGTCAATGTCAGTTGTTTCCTCTACAGTCAGTATTTTGTAATCCGGGTTTGAGGCCTTTGATTCCATAATTGATTTAAGCAACTCCTGTTTTCTCTCCTCATCAATGTTTCTGTATATCCTTGAGATATAACCTCCGCTCAGGCCCCTGAGACCCCTGGTGCTTGATAACCTGGTCTCTCCAGTATTGGGATCCGCTGAGATTTCGATATACATATTATCATAGTTTTCTCTGAATGATGTGGGTTCGATGAATTTGATCTTTCCCACTCCTGATTCAAAATCGCCGATTTTGATAATTGAAATAAATAGTCCGTATGTAGCCGTCAGGTTACCCGGGATACAACCAATACGGAAAAGATCTGCCGCAGGATCAATATAGACATTCTCATCAGGAAGGTAAATGAGATAATTGCGCAGATAATTCCACGAATGGAATTCGGGGTCGAATTTAATCTGGTCACGTTCGGAGGTCAGAACGATCTCATGTTTTATTCCAAGAGACCTGAAAAGATTCGCGTAGATGCGTACAACACCCTTCTCGTTTGTAACCTTTCTTGTTCTGACAAACTCAAGGTCCCTAAACTCGGGAGTGTCGCCCTGGTCAATATGGATATTGTTCTTGATGTAATCCTCAATTACGGCAGCTTTACGGAGCGCAGTGCCGCTACCGGCATCAACAATTTTCAGCCATTTCTGCAGGGCTTTCGGGTCAACGTCATCGTAAATAACCTCATATATCCTCTGGGCGGCATCGCTCCATCTCAAAACCCTGCCCTTTCCCCTTGAGAGGTTATACTCCAGTTTATACTCCACCCTGGCTCTTCCGGGGTTCTGGAAGAAATAATCCTCACCGCGCAGACCGCTGATGTTCTCAGCACTGCATGAAAGCAGGTTCCTCCCCTCTGCGGTTGTATCTGCAACAGGTTGAGGGAACCCGTTGTACCCCTTTGCGGCATACCTGAGATTTTTTGGTGATATCAACTCGAAAGAGGCCTTTAAAACCGGAAATTCAAACTGGTAAAAGGCCCTCCCAAAATTAAGTCCTTGCATCTTCCTTATTATGAGATACTCCAGGTCGTCACCCTTTTCTATGCCGTCTATTGCAAATATCTTGTAATTATCCCTGCTTTCAGGATCGACTATCTCTCTTATGTTGTCCTTATTGAACTCCACCGTCTTTCCGTCAGGTTTAATAACCCTGGCTTTTATCTCCATCACCTCAAGAACATCCGACAAGGAAACGGAAAGCTTATTGAACCCGTTGACAGCATCATCAGTACAGAGCCTTATCCTTCGATACATAGTATGGATCATCTGCAATTCACCTTCGGGATTATAGAAATACTCTATTTTTTCACTCATGCAGATCGCGACAGCATTTTCAGTGTCATACTCACTATCAAGGGAGAGATAATCGGGACTCTCCTCCCATCGGGTATTGTTGTCTGTAATCTGGGCACTGACCACTCCGGGCCATATTATCATTAACAGTGTTAAAAGGAGAAATGTACTTTTCATTTATCTGGCATCTAACTGATTGTCTGATCTATATAAGACCAGCGAGAGACGGTAGTTACTGTTCAGGCGGTCTATTGTTGAATTCCACAGATTGATCTGATTTCTATTCAGAAGCAGGAATTTGTATTGCAGTTCCTTTTCAAGGGTAATGAACCCGCCCTCCTGATAGTATCTGAATGAAGCACTTATTATCTCATTCTCAATCACATCATTTACCGGCAGACAGGTTACTTCGTAGCCCTCAGGAATTCTGAAACGGGTGATTTGCTTTTCGGTGTACTGAAAGTCATTTATGACCGGAGCATACCTGATGGTTGTATCTATTTTACTGTCAGAGAGTGATCTGTCTAGGTTCAGGTTTAAGTAGATCTCTTCGCTGACATCTCTGGCGTAATCGGCAATACTGAACCGGTAACTGACTGTTGCGGGCTTTTCGTGTTCATAGAGACTAAAGAAAGTGCATGTATCTACACTGAACTTGTTGTTCCCCTTGGTGAAGAGGGTTGTGAGCCGTCTGTTGTAATCGGCAGACTTGACACCCTCCATTGCACATGCCAGTTCAAACCTGTTGAATCCGCTGTGGGAGCGGAACCCTTCTCCGGCAATTATTTTATCCGACAGATGTATGTTTACTGAATCATAAACAATACTTTCAATTGCCGGAGATACCGGGACCTTAAAAATAAAGAGACTATCGCGGTCAACACCTACAAGCGCCTCCTTGCCCTGAATATTATACGGAAACATTCCAAAATCAATGAACCGGAAGGTGCCGTCAGCGATGAAAACCGAATCGTCCTCCGTGTAGGCGACTACCATATGGTTATCGGTTGAAGGCAGCGGCAATTCACTGTAAGTATAGGGCAGCTCGCGCGTTCCTACCCATGCATAGTATGCCTTTAGTCCGGCAATTTCCATCATTCTTTTTATCAATGAGCTCTTCCCCTTGCAATCGCCGAAGCGTCTGGAGAGCACCTCCTCTGCCGTTGCAGGGATGAAGCCCTGATAGCCTTCAGAATATGCAACATACTTTATATTATCCTGGACCCAGTAGTAGATTGCCTTTGCCTTGTCTTTTCCATCCAGGTTCCTGGTTATATTCTCAACCAGCTCCTGGAGTTCCGGAGATGGTGATTTCTCAACGGTGGGGAGAAGACTGTAATAAAATTCATAAAGATCACGTACAGTTGAATAATACCTGAGGGTGGTATCTCGCAGTCTTACTTCTTCAATGGAAACAGAAGCGTGGGGGCTGTAATACAGGATGCTGTAATTATCACTGTTAAGATATTTGTAAGGAGTCACATCCTGTGTTTCCCAGACATAGTAATTGTACTGTCCCCTTGAATAGGTTGTGTACTTAAGGAAGTCCGGATCGCAGTTAAAAAATCTAAATCCCAGTTTGATAAGCTTATGAGCCTTTACAGTAAACCTGCCGTTGATTACCGGCAGATATGACTGGAAGTATATTTTGTTGAGGAAACGGGGGTTATGGTGAACAAGAGTATAGTGCAGTTCTGTTTTTGCTCCCTTTTTCAGTGAAGGATATATGAAGCTAATACTTTTAGAGTCGTCATAAAAGATGCCTCCGTCGCGATCATTTGATTCGTTGAACCGTGCAACAGGCACCTTTTCAAACCCCCTGTTGTCTGGCACGAGGGTAAATGCCCCGAGGTCCTCAACCGAAGAAAATGAGCCAAAGTAGATCTTATCGTCTGTAAAGGCCCTTGTAAAATCTGTCAGCATTTCCGTTTCCTTGCTGAAGTGTTGTTTTACTCTGACACTGTCTTTAACGATGTTAAATTCATAAACAACTTCAAGCCTGCTGATTACAGCATTATAATCGCGCATAAGCAGAGAGTGGTCTGCCTTTACTGACTCAGGCTGCGCAAAGAGGGTAGCCTCCAGCAACAGAGCGGCAATAAGTAACAGAAATTGTCTCGCCATGCTATTTAATAAAGCCTATAAAACTGCCGCTCCAGTACTGTTCACCCGGAAGCGGATTCCCCTCCGCATCAAACAGGTACCTGTTCCCGTGCCTCTGATCATGGAGAAACTGAAGCCTCTCCTGAACCTTTCCTGACCTGTAGTAATTGATATACTCACCCTCATAAAGACTGTTCCTGCAAAAATAAAGGGTTTCAGGGCTGCCGTCAGGATAGAATTTCTCACACTTGCCATTCAGCATGTCGTTGCTGAACTGACGCCGCTGCATCACTTTTCCGTCAGGATAGTATTTGACCTGCTCGCCTTCAGCGACGAAATCCCTGAAGTGCTGTTCATAACTCTTCTGTCCGTTGTCATACCACGCAATTACCGGCTGGTCTCCCTTCGTTATGGTGATTATGTCGGTCAATTTGCCTCCCTTCATATACCGGTAACCTATCAGCTCACCTCCGGAGTAGATCAAGCTGATCATCAGCTCGCCACCGGGGGCATACTGGTTATATTCTCCCTCCAGCTTGTCATTGAAATATGTTTCGGTTAGTCTCACGCTCCCATCATCATAATAGTAACTGTGAACAGAATCCATCATGTTATTGAAATAAAACTGCTCTGAATCAATGTTACCCTCCTCACCCCAGGTTATCCACAGGCCTTCTTTGTTTCCGTTTTCAAGGCGGCCCTTTACCATCGGTTTTCCGTCAGGATAATACTGCAGATACTCCCCGTTCTGATTGTCAGCAATGAAATTCATCTTCGTTGAGGGTTTGCCATCCGGATAGTACCAGGTCATGGGTCCGTCATGGAAGCCGCCCTTCATGACAGCGTCGGCTATAACTATGTCAGGTCTGCTTTTTGTCTGGTACGCCGTAGTTTCAAGGAAGTCAATGTCATTTATAAGGTTTCCCTCAGGGTCAAACTGGAGCTCCCTGACAATTCTTCCGTCAGTTAACATGTCCCTGCTTTTGATTTTGCCATCCACTGAATAACTGGTATACCATCCGTTAATAAGGCCATTTATATAATAGACTGACGTTTCAATGCTGCCATCGGCAGTATTGTAGTACCAGTAATTGTTCATGCTGTTACCCAGGTAGGAGCCTGTTTTTAATATGGTGCCGTCAAGTCCGTATTCAACGTATTTGCCCTCAAGCAATCCATCTCTGTAATAGCTTGCCGATTCTGTCTTGCCGTTAGGATGAAAAGTGAGTGCTTCCCCGTCATATTCCCCGTTTTTAAGGTTGAATTTCTGCCTCAGGTTTCCATTGTTGTAATAGAACTTTACTTCTCCTGTTTGTATGCCTTTGTCATAAGAACCCTCAGATCTCAGCCTGCCATCATATGTGTAAACCCGGTAGCTGAAAGTACCGTCTTCACTGCCGTAAACGGCGAGTTTGTCAGGGTTGTTAAAGCCTGAGGTCATTTTGACAATCAACCCATCGCGGTACTGCTCCTCCAGTACCTTTCTTCCCAGGTAATCATATGTGGTTGTCAGCCCATCCTGTTTACCTGAACTGTTATAGTTTATTTCTGATTCAGGTTCCCCGTTCATATGGTAGACTCTTACCATGCCGGTGATGACACCGTTGTTGTAGTTCCTGACAAGTTTTACCCTGCCGTTTGAGTACCAGTATGTCCACTCTCCTTCTTCCTTCCCGTTTATGTAGGTTCCCTTAACACTTAATCGGCCATTGGGATGATACTCCAGGTACTCGCCATTGGGTGACCCTGAATTATAGAGGGCCACTATTCCCTCCTGGCCGGCAGCGTAATAGGTTATATGCTTTCCTGTAATCTGATCTTTGTGATTACTGTACACCTCCATCGGCTGTGAAGAACTGTAATAAGTCCTGGCTTCGCCGTCAAGAGTATCACTTCTGTATATGAGAGATCTCGAGGTGATTCCAAAGATGTTGTGCCAGGTGACCTTCCCGTCAACCATGCCGTTGATAAAGGTTCCGGTAACATTCGGTTTGCCTGTGGGGTGGTAGCTGATATATTCACCATTAAGAACACCATTATCATAATTTTCAACTGATTCCATAATACCGGCGGCGGTTCTATATTTCCACTCTCCATCCTTTTTGCCTACAATGAACCGTCCCTCGGCTTTTAGTTCCCCATTAGGGTGAAAATATTGCCAGAAGCCCTGTTCTGCCCCAGAAGGATCGCTGTTACCCAGTGAATTGAGGTTCCCGTTATCATTGTAGGTAGTGGCAAGAGTAAGATCCTTACCATCAATCGTTACCTGCCTGCTATTTCTTATGTTGTTCAGGTATTTACCGGTCTGGTAGAATGCTTCTACCGCTTTCTTATTCTTTCCCAGCCATTTGCTAACATCCTCCTTCCCGGATGAACTTAAGATAGTGTAGAGGAATGGTTCAATATGACCGCCATCTTTAATGGCATGAAAAAGCGGCCAATATGTCTCTGCCCAGAAATCATCTGTTTCAGCATCCGAAGTAAGCATCTCCATCATCAGGGTGGTCTGCTTTACTATATTGGCATTGAATTTTATCGCCGGTGTGTATTTGTCATTCAGGGCTATCCTTGATTTTATCAGCTCATCCAGCTCTTCAAACGGGTTATTGTCCGCAACAGGCTCTATAAAATCGCCATAGGTTGTATCGAGGTGACCCGAAGAGAGGTTCTCAATAAAGACCAGTATTGCGTTGCTGCGTTCACTCTGAGGCTCGAGGGCCAGGAAGGTTTCCAGCGACAGCAGTGCGCGTGTATATTGCTCCTGCCTTGCCATCAGTATCCCCAGCCTCATGTGGCTCGAGGCATGAAACGGGTTACACCGTATCGCTTCCTGAAAACTTTTCATTGCTGACCGGAAATCATTTGATTCCACATAAGTCACACCCTGGTTGTAGTGAAGCAGATATGAATAGGGATAGAGCCTGATGGCCTCTTTGTATACCTCAATGGACTTGTCAGCATTCCCTGCTGCCAGATATGCAGTGCCCTTATTCCGCATAAGACTCTGCCTCTGAGGTGACGGAAACTGCAACCCCTTGTCGGCATAATAGATGGCACTGTCATAATCCTGAGTCTGCAAAAAGGTCATACTCAGCTCTGTCAGCATCCAGACATAATTAGAATCGTTCTCATCCACCTGCCTGTAAAGACTGATGGCATCATTATATTTTCCTTCATCATACAACTTGACGCCCTCCCTGATGAGGGTTTCAGACACCTGCTCCTGTGCGCCGACGGTGAGGCTCATACAATACACGGCCACAGAAAGAAACAGTAAAATAAACTTTCTCATGATTAGATTTTGCTTTGACAGTTAGTATAGACAAACTTATATTTTCCCAGTCTTATCTCCTATACTGGACAACGGCAATTTTTTATTTTTATTTTTTTAAATATGAGTAGAAATATTACTTTTGCGGAGTTATTTTTTGACCTGTACCAGAGAACATTGATATGAACAAGAAAAAGGAGACCGCCAAAGGGATCGAGAATGTTGAGCAGACACTGACAAAGACCGAACAATTCCTTGAACAGAATTACAAACCGCTTTTATACGTGCTGGCAGGAGCCATTGTGCTGGTAGGCATAGTATGGGTTCTGAGGCTTTATACCACCAAGCAGAATGAAGAAGCTCTCAGCCAGATGTTCATGGCTGAGCAATATTTTGCAGAAGACTCTCTTAAGCTGGCCCTCTACGGTGACGGGAACAATCTTGGCTTCATCGATTTATCTGACGAATACAAGGCAACAAAGTCGGGCAAGCTCGCCAACTTTTATGCTGGTGCATGCCTTATGCACATGGGGCAGTTTGAAGAGGCAGTCATCTACCTGCGCAAGTATAAACTTGGAGATGAGATACTTGCACCACAAGCTAAAGGCCTGATAGGTGATGCCAGGGTGGAGCTTGGAGACACAGCCGAGGGTATTAAACACTACCTTGAGGCTGCTGACATGGCTGATAATGCTTTTCACTCACCCATCTACCTTATGAAAGCGGGTATGCTTTATGAGAATGAGGGTAATTATAAAGAAGCTCTGGGTATCTATGAGAAGATAAAGGACAATTATCCTGACAGCAACGAGGGAAGGAGCATAGACAAGTATATAGCACGTGTTAAAATGAATATTGACTGACCGGTGGCTACCCGTGATCTCTCTGATTATGATGCTACATTAGTCCCTGATGCCTCAGGGATGAGGTTTGGCATAGTGGTGGCTGACTGGAACAATGAAGTGACCCATGCCCTCCTTGACGGCGCCGTGAAGACTCTGAAGCATCACGGTGTGGATGATGATGATATCCTTGTCCATCACGTGCCGGGCGCCTTTGAGCTTACCCTGGCTGCTCAATGGATGGCCGAGTATGAAGATTTTGACGGTGTCATCTGCCTGGGGTGTGTTATACAGGGAGAGACACCTCACTTCACCTATATTTGCCAGGGAGTTACCCGGGGCATCTCGCAGCTCAATCTTGATTACAATATCCCTTTTATTTTCGGTGTCCTCACCACCCTTAACCTGCAGCAGGCTCTGGACAGAGCCGGCGGCATCCACGGCAACAAGGGGGATGAGGCAGCTGTGACAGCCATAAAGATGGCTGCACTACAACGACTGATAGAAAAATAGAGCCTCCCGGGCTACCTGCGGCATAATATCCTGTAAGGACAATTGGTACAGCGACGTTCGAAGGTGGTCATGACATAATCCTCTTCTCCGGAGAATATCCGGCCAAGGGTCTGGTCAAGCTCCTCCCTGAATGCTGTCATAAAAATCTCCCATGCCTCTCTGTCAGCGTTGGTTCCGTCAAGACCGGGCACCGGTGCATATGGAGAAAAATCAGGTGATGTGAGCTGCTGTACCCAGTATATTGCAGGCAGCACCAGCCTGCCCGGATGACTGTCGCATATCAGGGTGCAATAGAGCAATGCCTGCATGAACGCATCATTCCTGTTCTCCTTCTCCTCATCAAAGAGTCCTGCCGGCGTTACAGTCTCTCTTTTGGGAGTGCCGGTCTTATAATCAACCACCCTCACGGCGCCGCCGGTCATGTCAACCCTGTCTGCTCTGCCTCCTATCCTGATCAGTACCTCTTCTCTTCCTGTATCTATCTTGCGGACCCCGAAGAAATCGTTCTCAAGATGCAGCAGTGTCAGATCCTGATCACCTCCGTCATATTCAAGCATCTCGTTCACATATCGTTCAAGCACCTCCATGATGATGACACCCTTGCCTGCCATCAGGGTATCCTTATCCCATTTCATCTCTGCCATGGCAGCGGCGATTATGGTGTCTTTGATCTTCTCCCGGTCATGAGAGAGCTTTCTTATTGCCGGTGCAGTGCCGTGAATGTCCTTCAGAGGTTCATATATCCTGTGCAGGGTCTCATGCATGATATTCCCGAACCGGCGCTGGTCGATATCCTTTTCCAGTATCTCCTCCTCAGGCATTCCGCATACATACCTGTAATAAAAGTGCATCCGGCATTTGACCCATGTATTCACTGCGCTGGGCGACAGATACTTGTCACTTACGCTGCCCTCACCGTACAGGTTAAGCAGTATCCTGTTATGCTCCGGCTTTTTGGGAAGCACTTCAGAGATCAACCTGCTTCGACCAACACTGATATGCACCGTCCGGTGCCGGGGTCTGAAGATCGGGCTGTAGCTCATACGTACGAGATAACGGCTCATCTCGCCACTGTTTAGACCCTGTGCTGTTGAATTATAGGTAAACCAACCCCTGTCAGGTTTGCGCAGCAGCCTGAAGAAATAATAGGAGTAGATAGATTCATGTTCATTTACTGTTGGCAGGCCAAAAGCTCTTCTGATGTTATAGGGAATGTAGGTGTTGTCATACGACATACCCGGGAAAATACCCTCATTGAGCGACAGGAAGATTATGTTTTTAAATTCCAGGGCGCGTGTCTCCAGTACCCCCATAATCTGTATCCCTTTCAGAGGCTCTCCGGAGAAGGGGACTATCAGCTTTCTGAAGAGGCGATCCAGGAGTCTTATACAGGTGTCTGATTTCAGGTTGAGGTTGTATTCTCTTATCAGGTTAGCCAGCTTTACCGTGCTGTTCATGGCCATCCTGAGGTACTCGCGGTCAATGCTGAGCTTTAATCCTTCGTTTTCCGCAGCGAATGTAGCCTCCTCGAGCATCTCCATCACCGCGGCAAGATATTCAGGTATTCCCGGACCCTCTTCCGGCACAGTGAAAAGGTTCTTCACCTGAAGCCGTCCGGTGAGCATGGTTGCGTTGACTCTGATCATGTTCCCACGAACTATGTCTGTAACCACTTTTTCCCCTTCAGCGCCTGCTATCAGCCTGAAGTACTGGTGTCTGAGGAGGGCTATCACTTCATCGCTCCTGTATGATACAACCCCGTTATTCTCTCTGGCTGAGCGCAGCAGTGACATGAGCTGTTTAAGGAATGAATATAACGATGTAAACCTGAAGGGGTGCCCCATGGTGACGTTCACATCCTCAACCGATTGTGGCAGCGAAGTGAGCACAGGCATGAGCAGTTTCTCATCGGCCAGGATGATAGCAGTTGATGTCAGGTCAGTATCTCCGGTGATCTCATTATTATCAAGCAGCTGTGACACCAGTCTTGCCTGGGCGGTGTCGGAGGGAGTATCTATTATGTTCCATTCGCCCCGCGGTATTGTCTGTTCATGATCCTCTGCCGGACCCAGTTCATTGCCAAAGAGACGCCTGTTCTCCCTTATAAAGACTGAGGCTTTATGATCCGGGTCATTCATAAAGAAATGGGCATCATCCCAGTAGAACTTTGCCTGTCCTGTCTGCCTGAGCAGTTTGAACAGAGCCTTCTCGCAGTTGTTCAGCGCATTTAGTCCAACAATATGCCAGATCGTTCCCTCCTGCACCTTCAGGGAGCCTGCCCGGGCTCTCTCAGCCACATCACGACAGAGCATACCATCGCCAGCGAGCCTCTTTGCATGCATCACCCTGCTGAAGTCGTTGTACAGCGGCGCCAGCTTCTGCCATACTGACTGGAATCTTGTCCTGGCATCGCTGGCGCCGGCACCCGGATTGAATGATTTCCAGAAGCCTCTTATGATCTCTGTCTGCTCATCTGTCAGTCCACCGAACCTGGCATCTATCTCCTTCATGTCGGAGATATTTGTGTACAGTTTGTCGGCGTCGGCCATATATAGGTCGATATCATTAAAGTCGTTGATGATCACCTCACCCCATGGCCAGAATTCGTCGAAACTCATCTCATCGCCGAATTGTTTTTTATAGACACCAAAGAGTTCGAAGATCAGTGTCTCGGTATCGGCAGGCATAAGGTCAGTAAATGACCGGAACAGCTCGCTGACGGTAAGCATACCTGGCGACCATTGCGGCTTGTCGCTCAGCTTTGCCAGGGCGCGTGACAGATAGAGACCTGCCCTGCGGCTGGGGAGAACAACTATCTGTTTCTCCATCGCACTGCCGTGCTGTTCATAGAGCTTGTGTGCCACTCTGTCAAGGAAGTCCATCATTGCCCTTTTTGTTTAAACAGTCTGCCCTGCCATGTATTACGTTCTTCGAGACGTTGCTCAAAGAGTCTGAATATCTCGTTGCTTCTCAGGTGCCAGTCGCGCGGATCATCAAGCAGTGCCGGAGGGGCTTCACCGCTGATACGGTCAATCATTATATCAGGTGTCAGTCTCTCGCAAAATGAGATGACCAGATCAAGATAGTCCTCCATTGAATAGAGGTCGAAGTCGTCCGGCGTCGTCTTATAGTCATCTGCCATGACCGTCCCTCTTATCAGCTGCAGCTGTCTTATCTTCAATGATGTCAGCGGCAGTGACGAGATCAGTCCTGCGCTTTCCGTAATATGGCTGCGGCTCTCACCCGGGAGGCCGAATATAAGGTGTGCCCCGGTATACAGTCCCCTGGCGGCCGTATCCTTTATTGCCCTCATGGCAGTTGCGAAGTCATGCCCCCTGTTTATACGCTTCAGTGTCTGATCGCTGACCGATTCAATACCATATTCTATCATCACAAAAGAGTCATGTGCCATCACTGCCAGCCTATCGAGGAGGTCATCGCTGACACAATCGGGTCGGGTTCCGATGACCAGTCCTGTGACTGCCGGGTGTTTCAATGCCTCCCCATATAGTTCGAGAAGCCTCTCCGTTCCCCCATATGTGTTTGTATAGGCCTGAAAATATGCAATAAATCTTTCAACACGCCTGTATCTCCTGCGGTGGAAGGCAATACCCTGTTCTATCTGCTCTGTAACACTCCTGTCAGGTGTGCAATAGCCCGGTATGAAAGCTTCATTGTTGCAATAAGTACATCCGCCGTGACCCAGTGTGCCATCGCGGTTGGGGCAGGTAAACCCGGCATTGATGCTCACCTTCTGCACTCTCCCGCCAAAGAGGCTGCCAAACCAATCGGCATATGAATTGTATCTTCTGTCCTGTGTGAACTTATATTGGGAGACCTCTCTCATACCTCCTCTATGATATCTTTTTCCACGTACCACAGCCACGACTTCACACTCTTATATCCCATCTCTCCCAGCAGCTGACGGTATGAAGCTGCCTGTTGTCTGTGTCTGGGGGATGGCTCGCCGAACTTATAGTCTACCACCACCACATTATTGTCTTTTATCATTACCCTGTCAGGGCGGCGGGCGGCGCCCGAGGGTAGTATGATGGTAGCTTCGGTCATCACCTCGCAGGAGCCGTCGAACCACTCGCGCACCCTGTCGGATGAGAGTAATGAATGGAGGCGCGAGATGATCATCGCGCGTCTTGTCAGTGGCAGCAGGCCGTTATTACATGCATGCTCAGCCGCTGCCTCAATGTCTGCTGTGGTTTTCACCATGCTCAGCAGTTCATGCATCATGATTCCGTAAGCTCTTCCCCCTGTCTCCTCAAGCTTTATCTCGTCGTGTGGCAGTGCTCCTCCCGTTCTCAGTCTGAGGGTGCCCCGGGGCTGTGTGACATGGTAGTGTTCCATCTCCATCTGCGGCTCATGCTTCTCACTCTCCACGGCAGGAAACTCACCGCACTCGATACATTTCATTGTCTCTTTTTCCGTCCGTCTGAAGTCACCGGGGAGTTCTGTCAGTGCCTCGTTGAGAAGTCTACCGGCGTTGGCACCGGTGCCGGTCCCTTTTGTCATTTCGGGAGCCATCACCCACAGTGCATCGACGGCCCTTGTGAATGCCACATAGAGCAGGTTAACCCCATCGAGCCAGTCCGAAGCTTTTTCCATCATTGCCTCGCCGGCAAAGAGTGATTCTTCCAGGCTGTTGCTCCTCTCGGGCAGCACCACGGGCATTGGCGCGAATGGCGCCGGCACGTCAGTGACCCACAGGAGTGGCTTACCGAAGCCATGTTTTGAGAAGTCCCACGCTGCAAATGGTATGATGACCACCTTGCTCTGCAGTCCCTTGGCCTTGTGTATCGTCATCACACGCATTGCCTCCTGTCTTTCGGACTGGCTGATAGTGCTCTTGTAACCTTCATCATCCCACCATCCTACAAAAGATGAGATATCTGAGCTGTGACGTCCGGAATAATTAAGTACGAGATCCTGGAATGAGCTTAAGTAAGCTACGTTTGCGCTGTGGTCACCGAGGCTGAAGTAACGTATCATGTTCTCCACGGCAGTGAAGAGCGATGCATTTCTGAATGACTCCAGCATCTCTTCCCATCCCTCAGGGAGGGGGCTGTTGTCCGGTTCGGCTGCGTCACCGCTATAGAGCAGCTCCTCATGGTTTCCTGTGGCAAGAACAAGTGATCTCACCATCATGCTCCTGTTTATGCGGCTGCCTGGGTCAGTCAGGTACCTCAGGCATGACAGAAGAAGAGTGACGGCGGGGTTACGCTCAAGATAGAGAGACTCGCCGGAGGTTATCTCATAATTGTATCGTCTGCGCTGGTCAGGGGTACATGAGGCGCTGTGCTCCAGGATTCGGCTGATGATCTCTTTACCCTCATCATTGGTACGACAGAGAAAGAGAATGTCATCAGCCCTGTATCCGTGATCCTGTATCTGTTCAACCACTGACGGGATATCCATTAGCACGCGCTTCTTCCATCCCTCCTCTTCGCTCTTTGCGTAGAGCATGACCCGCACATAACCGCCCGGCTTGCCGGGGGTACCCTCCTGCCCTGATCCGCTATAGACATCACTTATGCTCAGGCGGTCAAAAGCGAGCCTGGCATCACACAGTGCAGGTAATGCACCGGGATCAAAGATATGGTTGTTGAACCTGATGATGTTCAGTCGGCTGCGATAGTTGGTATTCAGCTGGATCGTCCTTACCTTCTCCGCTCCAAATGCTTCGACAGCCTCCTTATGGATTATCCTCCAGTCGCCATTACGCCACCGGTATATAGACTGCTTGACATCGCCCACAACCAGGTTGTCCCTCCCCCTGGAAAGGGTCTCGTGTATCAGTGGTCTGAAGTTGTTCCACTGGATGCGCGATGTATCCTGGAATTCGTCAATGATGTAATGATCATATACCTCCCCAATTTTTTCATATATGAAAGGGGTGTCATCATCAGCTATCAGCTTGTTTATCAGTTCGCCGGAATCGGACAACAGGAAGAGATTCTGTTCATGGGCCTTTTCGCGGACCTTCTCGCTGATAGCTCCCAGTATACCAATCACATGTATTGTCCTTACCTGTGCCAGGGCCGAGAGATAGAGTGGATAGCCTCTCTCAAAAAGGTCTGATATCCTGCTTACAATGTCTGACAGTCCACTGTTCAGTGCTTCCCCGAATGCGCTCACCACATCTGGTGTAGCTCCTCCGGCAAAATATTTTCCCTCCGTGAGTGCTTTACCCCATGCTGAGTTTGGGACTTTGATCTCTCCCCTGGAATATCTCATGAGGCTGTCTCCCACGCCACCCCTTCTCTTTGACAGGAAATCATCCGGGGAGAGTCCACCCCTCTGATAAATATCAACGCCCTGTGCGGCCAGATTACGAAGGTCTGATTCAAATGCCTTCCTGATTGCGAATACTCTGGAGGAATAATCACCCACAATCTTATAATCACCTATCTTCTTCCTGTCATCAGCGCTAAGTTGCCGGAAATTTTCCCTGAATATCTCCTTTGCCACATCCATTATCTCGCGGCGTATATCCCAGCCTTTGTTATCATCCAGTCGTGACGCCACGTATGATGATATCCACCCCAGCAACCGTTTGTCGGTAGCCACATCAGAGAGCAGGCTGTCGACAGCATCAGAGAGCAGTGCCTCGTGCTCAAGTTCTATCTCATAGCCTGCCGGTATATCCATCTCGCGTGCGAATGCCCGGATGACTCTCTGGAAGAAGGAATCTATTGTACCCACCGTGAACCGTGAATAGTCCTGCAGAATATTGCTGAGAGCCAGGGGTGCGTTCTTCCTTACCAAAATAAGTGCTTTAAGAGTGTCAGGATATGTCTCCGGAAAAAACTTGCACAGGTATGTCACAAATTCCTCTCTCTCGCTGTCGCCTGTGGCATCATCCCGGCCGAGGGTGTACAATCGTCTCAGTATGCGACTCTTCATCTCAGCTGCTGCACTGTTTGTGAATGTCACAGCCAATATCCTGCGGTAGGCTCCCGGGTCATTCAAAACGCGCGAGAGGTAGAAGCCGGTCAGGGCATGGGTCTTACCCGAACCTGCCGATGCACTGTATTTCAATAACTTACCCGGACTGCTCATCAAGTGAAAAATAGTAAAAAAAGAGCTATGAAGTGATATGTGACTGAAGTAGTTTTCAACATATTGAGTTAAAGCGCTACCTTTGCGACGTGAAAAAAAAGGTTATAGTCGGTCTGTCGGGAGGCGTTGACTCAAGTGTTGCCGCATGGCTGTTGAAGGAACAGGGATATGAGGTTGAGGGCATGTTCATGGTTAACTGGCACGACAGCCGCGGTGTTCTCAAGGGAGAGTGTCCTTTTGACGAGGATATCACCTTCGCCGAGATGGTTGCGCGTAAGCTTAAGATCAGGCTGCGTACCGTTGATCTCAGCGCCGAATACCGTACAAGGGTTGTTGACTACATGTTCAGTGAGTATGAGCTTGGGCGCACCCCCAACCCGGATGTCCTCTGCAACCGTGAAATAAAGTTTGACTCTTTTGTGCGTGAGGCATTGAAGCACGGTGCTGACTATATTGCTACGGGGCATTACTGCCGTGTTGAAACGGTTGAGACAGCTCAAGGGATTTTCAACCGGCTGCTGGCGGGGCTTGACCGTAACAAGGATCAGAGCTATTTCCTCTGCCAGGTGAGGCAGAATCAGCTTGACAACGTACTGTTTCCCATAGGTTCGCTTACCAAGCCTGAGGTGCGCAGGATGGCCGTTGATCTGGGTCTTGCCACTGCCGAGAGGAAGGATTCACAGGGTATCTGTTTTGTAGGCAAGGTAGACCTGCCTGTGTTCCTTCAGCAGAAGCTGGAATCGAGAAAGGGCAGGGTCATTTACCTGCCGGCAGACCATGATTTTATGGTCTGGCCCGAGGGTCTTCCGGACCTGACTGCTGCTACTGATGAGCTGACTCTGATGACCACGCCGCACGTGCTGGACCCTGGTGACGGTGTTACTGCCGGCACTCATAACGGGGCTCACTTTTATACTGTGGGTCAGCGCAAGGGGCTCAACCTGGGAGGTTACAGGGAGCCTCTCTTCGTCATTGGTACCGACACCGGGAGAAACATCATTTATGTGGGTGAAGGACAGGCACACCGGGGTCTCTATCGCAAGGGGCTTTTTATCATGGCGGATGAGGTACACTGGATAAGGGGTGATCTGTCCATGCAGCCGGGAGAGAGCAGAGATTATCAGGTAAGGATAAGGTATCGTCAGCCGTTGCAGGAGGCACGTCTCTATGCAAGGGACGAAGGTTACTATGTAATATTCAGGAATCAGCAGCGTGGTATCACGCCGGGACAGTTTGCCGCCTGGTATGACGGGGAGGAACTACTTGGGTCAGGAGTTATTCATGCCTAGAGCTATAGATGAATTAAGAATTAAGAATTAAGAATTAAGAGTTTAGAGTTAAGAATTAAGAATTAAGAGTATAGAGTTAAGAGTATAGAATTAAGAGTTGAGAGTTAAGGATTAAGAATTGATTATCAGACACATAAGCTGTATGGCCGTTTCGATGTTTCGGCTGTGATCTCCGCTCCGGCAATGCTGTTTCGATGTTTCGGCTGTGATCTCCGCTCCGGCAATGCTGTTTCGATGTTTCGGCTGTGATCTCCGCTCCGGCAGTACCATCGCGACTTTACGTCGGGGATCTCCGCTATGCTCTGACAGGACCGCAAGTTAAGGAATGGCTGATAGCCGGTCCGAACCGGACCGCCGGCAAGCGGTGAGCTCGCTGAAGGCAAATCCCGATAACGAAGTGTATCGTGAACTGCAGTACCGTCCCGACTTTACGTCGGGGATTTCCACTATGCTCCGACACTACTGCAGAATTGCAGAACTGAGCCCCGCGATGCAGAGCAACATACTTTCAGGCTTTCGACTTTACGGACTTTAGACTTTAACCTTTATGGACTTTAGCCTTTAACCTTTAGCCTTTACAGACCTTTGACTTTAAAGACTTCTGACAATCTAAGATAACCTGTTCTTATAATCCTCATATTCAAACTCCCTTACCAGCCTGAATTTATTATCCTTAGTCCATATACCTATATATGGATGCGAGACGCCGTTGAAGGTTGTGGTTTTGACCATTGTATAGTGGATCATATCCCAGAAAATGATTCTGTCACCAGGTTTGAGCTCGCGATGGAAAGACCAGTCGCCCATGAAATCTCCTGAGAGACAGGAGTTTCCTCCCATGCGATATGTAGGTTTGCCAATGGCAGGTTCAAATGCACCGATTATGACAGGCTTGTATGGCATCTCGAGGCAGTCGGGCATATGAGCTGTAAAGGAGAGATCAAGCAGAGCTGTTTTGATTTCGTCACGCACAACGATATCCTCTACGGTAGCTACCAGCTCGCCGGTCTCCCAGGCAAATGCGCTGCCGGGTTCAAGAATTATATGAATGTTATGCTTCTGTCTGAATCTCTGCAGCAAGCCGATCAGGTGATCAGTATCATAATCCTTTCGTGTCATAAGGTGTCCTCCGCCCATATTCAGCCATTTTAGTTTAGGCAGCAGGTGTCCGAACCTCTCTTCTACCACGGCAAGCACCTTCTCCAGCGTATAGGAGTCTGATTCGAACAGCACGTGAAAATGGAGACCCTCCACCCCATCCGGCAGACCGTCAGCCAGTTCCGTGGCGGTAACTCCCAGGCGTGACCCCGGTGAGCAGGGGTTATAGATCCCATGTGCTATCTCTGAATATTCCGGATTAATACGCAGTCCCGGAGAAATATGTTTTCCCTCTCTCCTCAGCACAGGAGCATATTTCTCAAACTGTGTCAGGGAGTTAAAGGTAATATGGGAGCTGTATCTCAATATCCTGCCGAACTCCTCTCTGCGGAATACAGGGGCGTAGGTATGTGCCGGCACTCCCATCTCCTCGAAGCATAGTCTGGCTTCATTAACAGAGCTGGCTGCCGCACCGGCAATATATTCTCTCACAATGGGAAAGACAGACCACATGGCGAAGCCCTTGAATGCCAGTATTATCTCTGCGCCTGAGGCCTCTGACACATGTTTTATCAGTTCAAGGTTACGCCTCAGTCTCTCCTCTTCAATGACGTAACATGGGGACGGCACTTTACTGTAATCAATCATATCACAGCTCCAGGTCAATGTCAAACTTCTCATGCCAAGGAAGGCCAAGGCTGCTGAGCTCTGTCAGGAAGGGATCAGGATCAAACTGTTCGACGTTCCATACTCCAGGCTTCTTCCATAGTCCTTTCATGTACATCATGGCGCCTGTTGCCGCAGGCACTCCGGTGGTGAAGCTCACGGCCTGTGTGCCTGTCTCCCGGTAGGCTTCTTCGTGGCTGCAGTTATTCCATATATAATATGTACGCTCCTTTCCTTCCCTGTCAAGACCTCTGATACGGCAACCTATTGAAGTCCATCCCTTATAATTCTCTCCCAGTTCGCCCGGGTTTGGAAGGACGGCTTTCAGGAACTGTATGGGAATGATTTCCATGCCGTTGTAGATGACCGGGTCAATACGGGCCATTCCAATGTTCTGTATCACTCTGAGATGTGTCAGGTACTCCTGTCCGAAGGTCATCCAGAAGCGTGCTCTTTTTATTGTGGAAAAATTTCTGACAAGAGATTCCAGTTCCTCATGGTAAATAAGGTATGACTCTCTTGGCCCGATGCCGGGATAAGTAAGAGGCATGTGTATCTCATGCGGTTTGGTCCATACCCATTTGCCATCATCCCAGTATTTACCCTTCTGGGTTACCTCACGGATGTTGATCTCAGGATTGAAATTAGTTGCAAAGGGTTTGCCGTGGTCACCTGCATTGCAGTCGACTATATCGAGGTATCTGATCTCATTGAAGTGATGCTTTGCGGCATATGCGGTAAAGACTCCGGTGACCCCGGGGTCGAATCCACAGCCAAGTATGGCCGTGAGGCCTGCATCGCGGTAACGGTCATGGTAGGCCCACTGCCATGAATATTCATATTTTGCCTCTTCCGGAGGCTCATAATTTGCCGTATCAAGATAGGCTACTCCAGTCTCAAGGCAGGCTTCCATAATATTCAGGTCCTGGTATGGCAGAGCCAGGTTCACAATCAGGTCAGGCTTAAAAGAGTATATCAGGCTGACCATTTCCCGGACGTTGTCAGCGTCAACCTGCGCCGTCTCTATCCTATTGGTGCCAATGGCTGAAGCGATTGCATCGCATTTTGATTTCGTGCGGCTGGCAAGCATTATTTCAGAAAACACCTCCGGCAGCTGAGCCATTTTTTTTACTGCCACGGTACCGACGCCACCGGCGCCGACGACAAGAACTTTTCCCATCATATGTCATATCTAGGTTATATGCAAAGGTAATTTTTTCAGACATTTTCTTTCGCTCCGGGATGTGGTTAGTATAAAAGTTATATTTTTGCAGTCGTATCAATACAGTTGTCTTTTATGGACGATTATCACGCGAGCCGTTATATTTTAAATTCGTTCTGCTGAGGTAAGTTGGCGACAAATACCTCTGTGGAACAAAAAAGAGGAGGTATTATAATGATTACTTACTGGCAGATGATCCCGAACGGTCTCCTTCCGTTAAATTCTTTTGAAAAGGGCTGCATAGTCAATGTCACTGATCCCACACCTTCGGAGATTGGTATACTTAAAACCACTCTGAAGGTACCGGAGGATTTCCTTGCTGACATACTTGACGTTGATGAACGATCCAGGATGGAGGTTGAGGACGACATGCTACTCATGATCTACCGTATTCCGTATCAGAATCAGTCGAACGGTTTTCCCTTCACAACCATCCCGTTGGGATTGGTGCTGGACAAGAACAGTCTGGTCATCATCTGCCACAGGAACAATGAGGTACTTGATGACTTCTTCAGCCGCAGTGGCAAAGGCATATCAATTGAGACAAAGATTGACCTGATACTCAATCTATTTCTGAGGACAACAATGTTTTATCACCGGTACCTTAAACAGATCAACAACCAGACTGCGATGATCGAGCAGGATCTCGAGAAATCGACCCGAAACCAGGAGCTTCACCGGTTACTGAAGATGGAGAAGTGCCTGGTCTATTTCACAACCTCGCTACGTTCGAATGAGATGATGATGCTCAAGCTGAAGAATTCGAAGTGGATACGCGACTATGAATTCTCCTCGGATCTTCTTGAGGAGGCTACCATTGAGAACCGGCAGGCTATTGAGATGGCCAAGATATACAGTGACATTCAGAGCGGCATGATGGATGCATTTGCTTCCGTCATCTCCAACAACCTGAACATAGTAATGAAATCTCTTACCATTGTCACAATCATACTGATGATACCTACCCTCATTGCGAGCTTTTACGGTATGAATGTGCCCAACAGGCTTGAGAACAATATTAGCGCTTTCTGGTTCATCCTGGCAGGATCGGTCATCATGGCCATCGCAGGAGTGCTTTTGCTGAGGAGAAAGAAATGGATGTAGTCAGGGTTAAATGACCCGGTGCGCCGGCATCGGTATTAATGCTACCCGGCAAGATGTTTCCTTATCTTTTCCAGGTTCCGCGGTGTCCCGCAGTCGAACCAATACCCGTAATCATGCATGCAGGTCATTATGTTGTGCTCCTTTGCCAGCATAAGGTACAGTGAGGTGAGTGAATAAATTCCTTCGGCCATCAGGTTGAAAATGGCTGGTGACAGCACCTGAATTCCCGAGAACCCGACCTCTTCGAGCTTTTTACTGCTGCCTACGGTAATGATCTCCTCTTTTGTAGCATTATTTCTCCAGCCACGCACACGGCCGGCGGGGTCTATCAGCAGTAGTCTGTTGCCCGGTCTGTGCCTCACGGCCAGTGTAGCCAGGGCTCCTGATTCTGTATGCTGTCTGTACATGTCCTGAAGGTCGAGGTCAGTGAACTCATCGACGTTATGGCACAGGAACGGATGTTCATCAAAGAACTGTTGTGCCTTCATGAGGCCACCTGCCGTATCAAGCAGTTCGTCACTCTCATCAGATACTGTTATTCTATAACCCTTATGCCTGAGTTTTTCAATCTCCTCATTCATCTGTTCAGGGTGATGGTGTATGTTTACAAGGAGGTCATCAAATCCAGCTGTGACAAGCTTCTCTGCTGTCAGCTCCAGCATAGACCTGCCGTTTATATCAGCCAATGCCTTTGGTCTTGACTGTGTGAGGTCACCAAGTCGTGTGCCGAGGCCTGCGGCAAAGATCATTGCTTTCATTTGTCTAGTTCTGAATGATTTACCGATACAGTTACTCCCGGCATGGCTGAAAGCATTGATGCTACCTTTGCTGCACACCACACCGAGCGCTGTTGGCCGCCAACACAGCCAAATGCCACATTGATCTCAAGCACTCCTTTTCTTCTCAGCATGGGCAGGGAGTTACGGATGATATTTGAACAGTCACCGGCAAAGGCCAGTGCCTCGTCATCATTGCCGAAGAACTCTGCAACCTCAGGGTCAAATCCCGTGAGTTCAGCCAGGCCCGGCACATGTGCCGGATTTTGGAGTCCTCTGCAGTCAAAGACAAATCCGCCACCATTATCATAATTGACCACCCTGCCTTTCACAAAAGAAAAGCTCTCAATGTTTATTGTTACCATCTGCTGGTAATGGGAGAGGATACGGTATTTCCTCTGAAGAGGCACCGCCTCCGAGGCTTTCCTGAGTTCAGGGAGGTCAATCTGCACACTATCACCTTGAAGAAGGTCATTCATCAGCTCCACAGCGGGAACGATGCTCTCAGTGAAGGTAGGCTTGTTCTCATGCAGTCCTCTGAAGCCGAATGCACCGAGGGCCTGCATAAGCCTTATGAGGGTAAAGGCACCCTGGTACTTCTCTATTGACTGCCGCGGCTTACCGGTGGCAGCAGCAAAGAGATCAAGATGACGGGACAGTGTCTTTTGTCTGATGGTCTCGGGGATATATGCTTTGGCGTCATATACCAGAGAGGCTATATCATACTGTGGTGCGCCAAGCCTTCCACCCTGATAGTCAATGTACCACGGCCTCCCGTCCCTGATCATGATATTGGCGGTCTGAAAATCACGAAAAAGGAAATACTCCTGCCCGGCATCAAGAAGGAAACGTGTCAGCAGTTCAAAATCACGCTCCAGTTTAGTCTCATTGAATGGAGCCCCTATAAGCTTCAGAAACATGTACTTGTAGTAGTTTAGGTCCCAGACGATACTCTGACGGTCAAAGCTGCGGTGGGGATAACAGAGTGACAGGTCGAGTCCTCTGATGCCCTCAGTCTGCAGTTTCACCAGGTCAGCTGCAATTGTCAGGAAGAGGGCTTCGGTCTTTGCATTGAACCGCTCCTCTTCAGGACGTTGGGCCAGCCAGGTAAAAAGGTTTGTATCTCCCAGATCCTCAAGAAAATAAACTTTATCTTCAGGATAGTATACATAAATCTCAGGCACAGGCAATCCTTTTGACCTGAAATGGTTCGAGAAGCCCACAAAAGCCTCATTCTCTTCGTAGCCGGGATTAAAGGCACCTATGACCTGGCCCTCAGCGTAGATGAGTCTGAAATATACACGGTCAGACCCTGACTGTGGCAGGCGTGTGATTACCTCGGGTGAGCTACCCTTCCAATTAATAAAAGCATTTTCAACAGTTGTTCTTACATCCATATCAGAACTTGATAATAATCTTTTTACGGTATAAAATATATCCAATCGCCCAAATGATCACCACCTGGATTATCGCGAACAGTAGACTTGCAATCTTCTGCTCTGTAAAGAGAGGGCTGCAGATATTGGTGAAGATCCATTTATAGAGAGTCATCTCACCTATCCTGACTGCCAGCATGGTCTTGGTCAGGATACCTGCAAGAAGATAGGTAGTCATTGGATTCAATCCGAAGGGAAGGAAGAAATTCACCTTAAGTAAAAGAGCGAATGCCATAATCAGCAACCCCACAGTAAGAACAAACAATGAGCTCTGGTTAGCCCCGGCAGATGCCTTCCAGATAAATCCTGCCACGGCCAGAACGGCTCCCATGACAAGGATAATCCCTATTGTATGCCAATCCTGTATCCGGAATATATCTATTATCATAAATAACAGTGCCAGTATTACCATTCCTATGCCACCGGCATAGAGGACATATGAGCTGGACCATATAGGCTTGTTAATCGGGAAATATTGATCCCAGAGCAATCCGCCGCCAATGAGTATTATACCGACGAGTGTCAGCCAGCCGACGGTTTTCCATGATTTACCCATTTTCCCTATCAGGCCGCCTGCCAAAAAGCCAAGCAGAACTGTTGCAGTGGCAGGCAGTGTACTGAGAAGTCCTTCCGGGTCAAAAGGCATACCGAAACCTTTGTATAGATGGTTCTCTCCCAGGATGGCAATGTCAACTGTACGGGCGAAATTGCCCTCAAGAGAGTAGGGATCACTGCCCCCCAGAAAGTACATAAGCGCCCAGTAGCCCAACAATATCACTGCCGTGGTGATCCATATATAGTTTTTCTTTATCAGCAGTACCAGCAAAGCTCCCAGTCCCCACGCCAGCGCTATCCGCTGTAACACTCCCATGATCCGCAGGGTGCTATAATCGCGTGCAAAATGCGGGAAAATGTTAAGAAAGATCCCGGCGGCAAATATCAGCACTACCCTTCTGAGTACACGGACTAACGAATCTCCGGAGAACTCAAAGTTGTACTTTCGGAGAGAATACCACATTGCCACTCCTGATATAAAAAGGAATGAAGGGAAGACGAGGTCAGTGGGTGTGCATCCATGCCAGGAGGCATGGCGGAGCGGTGCATAGACATTACTCCATGTGCCGGGAGTGTTAACAATGATCATGAAGGCCACCGTCATTCCTCTGAAAACGTCAAGCGACATAAGCCGGGCCGATTTACTGCCTGCTCTGCCTGATGAACTCTTTACAGCTGTCATAACAACATTTTTGATCTCGTAAAAATAGCAATTTGGGGCTAATCATCAGGGAAAAGAATAACAAAGAAAAAATGCTATTTTTGGTTCGTTCTTAAAACCAGCAACCAATGAAAAAGTTATGTCTGTCCGTTCTTCTGTCTCTTGCCATTATTTCACTTATCACTCCAAAAGTATATGCTCAGAAAAACGGTGTGCCATGGAATAAGTACTCTGATGAAGGCAGAGTTGACAGCCTTCTTAACAGTATGTCTGTCAGGGAGATGATTGGGCAGCTCATTTGGGTCCCTGCCTGGGCCGATGCCAGGGGAGGCAATTTCAGGCAGGTAGAGGAGTTAGTGACGAAGTATGGCATTGGTGGGGTGATCTTTTTTGAAGGGTCAAGCGACCTGCAGGTTGATTTCACGCGGCGGATAAGAAAGATCAGCAAGATCCCGCTGATCATTGCCCAGGATGCGGAGTGGGGAACGGGGATGCGTCTGAAGGAGATTGAGGATTTTCCTTACCAGATGACCCTTGGGGCCTTGCAGGACGACTCGCTGATCTACAAGATGGGTTCAGCAGTAGCATGGCAATGTCGTGACATTGGTGTAGATGTGAACCTGGCACCTGTGGCTGATGTGAACAACAATCCCCTCAACCCTGTCATCAACTATCGCTCGTTCGGTGAAGATCCCAATAAGGTTGCTTCCAAGGCTGTCATGTACATGAAGGGTATGCAGGATCACGGAGTAATAGCCTGTGCCAAGCATTTCCCCGGTCACGGTGATACCGATATTGACTCCCACACGGGTCTTCCGGTCATCAGGGGTGACCGCAGGCGCTTTGACACTGTTGAGCTGATACCTTTCAGGCGTCTTGTCGATGAGGGTGTAGGTGCGGTGATGACAGCACATCTTGTGGTACCGGGACTGGATAATACGCCACTGTTGCCAGCCACCTTTTCAGAAAAGATAATTACCGGTATACTGCGAGATGAAATGCGATTCAGGGGCCTGATTCTTACTGACGCCATGAACATGGCCGGCGCCACGATGACCTACCCTTCAGGTATTGCTGATGCCGAAGCGCTTAAGGCCGGTAATGATATTATTGAATACTCCACTGATCCTCTTAAGGCTATCGATGAGATTGCCCGGAGAGTTGAGACAGGAGAGATATCTGTTGATCAGATTAAATCGAGGTGCCGCAAGCTTCTGGAGGCCAAGCTCTGGCTGGAGAGCCGGGATAACAATGCAGGCAGTGCCGGTCTGCCGGCCTCAGCTCACCCGGCATTGATAAGAGATCTCTATGCCGGTGCTATGACACTGATAGAGAACGACGAGAACCTGCTTCCTTTCGGTCGTCTTGACAGGATAAAGATCGCCACCGTGGCTGTCAACAGGCTGGCTATGACTGAATTTCAGAAGATGACAGAGAGGTATACCAATGCAGACCATTACTTTATTGATCCGAATAACGAACGGGGAGCCATGTATATAATTTCCAAGTTAAAGGATTATGATGTTGTCATTGCCGGTTTCTGTGCCCTTAATCAGAAGCCTGCGGGTTTATATGGTGTGACCCCGGCGCTGCAAAGTATCTTCAGCCAGATAGCTGCCCTTGACAGGTCAGCTGTCATCTGGTTTGGCAATCCTTATGGCATAGCGCATCTTGACATGTCCGTCAAACCTACTGCCATGCTGGTAGCCTACCAGGATAACAACTATTCGCAGCAGACTTCGGTTCAGGTCTTATTCGGTGCGCTGGGAGCATCCGGCAGACTGCCTGTAACCATAAATAACAGATACCCTGTCGGCTACGGCATTAAAACTGCCGGTAACATGAGATTGCAGTTCGGTTTTCCTGAGAATGCCGGTCTCTCCTCGGAAAAGCTGGTTAGTAAGGTTGATTCAATTGTGAAGTCAGGTCTTGATTCACTGGCCTTCCCTGGTTGCCAGGTTCTTATAGCCCGTAAAGGCATTGTCGTGCTCGACAAATGCTACGGACATCATCTCTATGACAGCACTGAGGCAGTCACTGAGGGTGACCTGTGGGATCTGGCATCAGTAACAAAAGTATCAGCCGCCACACCGTCGCTTATGGTGCTACAGGACAGGGGGCTTTTTGATCCTGACAAGACGCTGGGATATTATCTTCCCTGGTACAGGCAATCAGATAAGGGTGACATGCTTTTACGTGATATGCTTGCACACCAGGCCGGGCTTGTACCCTTTATCCCTTTTTGGAGAAACACCATAAATGAAGATCATACATTTAAGAGTGGGATCTTCAGCGATTTTAACCACAGGAAGTTTTCACTGCCCGTGACAGACTCGATGTATATGAACATAAGATATCTCAGGGAGATGTTCAGGGAGTTGCGTGACAGTAAGACAACAGAGCGATATAAGTACGTTTATTCAGACAATACATTCATTCTTGCAGCAGAAATTGTTGAAAGCCTGACAGACACAACCATAGATAAGTTTGCCCCGGCAAACATCTACAGGCCGATCGGGGCCTTCAACATAACCTACAATCCGCTTGAGAAGTATCCTAAAGAGCGCATAGTGCCTACGGAATATGATTCGCTGTTTCGCAAGCAGCTTATCAGAGGTACTGTACATGATGAAGGAGCGGCTATGCTGGGAGGAGTCTCGGGCCATGCCGGGCTTTTCGCTACGGGCAATGACCTGCTTAAGCTGATAGAGATGTATCGCAGAGGAGGTGAATACGGAGGTGTTCGTGTACTCAGCCAGGAGGTATTGCAGGAATATACCAGGAGACAGTTCCCGGAGTATAATAACCGGCGCGGGCTGGGGTTTGACAAGCCTGAATTACCCAATGATACAATACCACCTGAGGATATCTACCCCTGCCGGTCAGCTTCGTCTGCCAGCTTCGGTCATGCGGGATATACAGGGACTTTTGTCTGGTGTGATCCGGAGACAGAAATATCTTATGTCCTGATGACCAACAGGGTCTATCCCACACGCTATAACAGCAAACTATATGATCAGTCAATTCGCGGCAACATACTGCAGGCGGTATACGATGCTATAACAGAGTGACTTTGATTTTTTTTGCATAGGGGTGTCTGTCAGACCGACAGAGGAGAACGGAGAACCGACAACAAAAAAAGCTGCAAAAAGCAGCTTTTTTTTGTGCCCAGGACAAGACTCGAACTTGCACACCCTTGCGAGCACCAGCCCCTCAAGCTGGCGTGTCTACCAATTTCACCACCTGGGCGGTTCCTGCACAGGGCTCAGGCATATTGCTTATGCGCTGTGCTCTGTGTGTGTTTTTTCTGTGCCCAGAACAGGACTCGAACCTGCACATCATTGCTGACACTAGTCCCTGAAACTAGCGCGTCTACCAATTTCGCCATCTGGGCTATTCCAAGTTAAAAGTCGAAAGTTGTTATTTAATGTGACCTCTTTTCTCTTTTGCCTTGTAATGCGGGTGCAAAAATAAATAAATTTTTTAATCAACAGGTCACTTTGCTTAAAAGACAAAAAAAAATAATGGTAGAAGTCACTTTTATATATATTTGCTCCCCGAAATATGATGTTTACGCATAACAAGCAGCATCACACTGAGAGAAGTCAAAATGAAGATATACAAATTCGGCGGTACTTCGGTTGGCAGTCCTGAGCGTTTCAGGGCCCTTATCTCCCTGATCAACGACGGGGAGGTGAAAATTGTTGTTCTCTCGGCCATGGCTGGTACTACCAATTCTCTGGTAGAGATCTCGGAGCTGTTTTCCGCCGGCAACAGGGATGAGGCAACCGCCAGGACGAAGCAGCTGAGTGAGAGGTACCATCAGGTAGCTGACGGTCTCTACACATCTTCCACCTGGGGTGAGAGGGCACATGATCTGATTGATGAGCATATCAACTATATCATTACGCTGTTTTCGCGCGAGTTCAGCAGACACAATGAGAAACGAATTGTTGCCCGTGGTGAGCTGATATCTTCAGCTCTTTTGCATTTTCTGCTTTCCGAAGCAGGCATCTCCTCCCTCCTTCTCCCGGCACTTAATTTCATGAGGATTGACAAGGATGGTGAGCCTGACTACTTTTATATCAGGGAGAATCTGAAACGTGAGCTGGCGTCAGTAAAGGATGAAAAAATACTCATCACCCAGGGATTCATCTGTCGCAATGTCTATGGTGAGACTGACAACCTGCGACGTGGCGGCAGTGATTACAGCGCCACGATTATCGGTGCAGCACTTGGTGCACAGGAGGTTCAGATATGGACAGACATCAACGGACTGCACAACAATGACCCCAGGTATGTTGAGAACACAAAGGTGATCAGGAATCTCTCTTTTGGTGAGGCAGCCGAGCTGTCTTATTTCGGAGCGAAGATACTGCACCCTTCCAGCATCAATCCCGCCCGTATGAAGAACATCCCTGTCAGGCTCAAGAACACCATGGAGCCCTCTGATGAAGGCACACTGATCACATCATCCTGCCTTTATAAGGACTATAAAGCCGTAGCGGCAAAGGATGGAATCATAGCGCTGAGGATACGCTCTGACAGAATGCTTATGGCCTATGGGTTCATGAGAAAGATATTTGAGGCCTTCGAGGCCTTCAAGACTCCGATAGACATGATCACGACTTCAGAGGTGTCTGTTTCGCTGACAATAGACGACCCGACCTATCTTGACGAGATTGTCAGGTCCCTTAGTTCGATAGGGATTGTAGAGGTTGAGCGCGATCAGTCAATAATATGTATTGTGGGCGACTTCCGGCCAGACAAGGTCGGTTCTGCACCTGAGATATTCGAGGCGCTGAATGAGATACCCGTCAAGATGATATCTTATGGTGGCAGCGAGAACAGCGTCTCTATACTGATCAATACGAGCGACAAAATTACTGCACTGAAGTCGCTCAGTGCCAAACTTTTTACCGAAGAGTGATGTTCACAAAAAAGACTATTGAACGACTGAGGAGTCATCAGACTCCCTACTATTTTTACGACCTTGAGATGCTGCGGGAGACACTTTCTGTAGCATCCGGCGAGGCGGCAAACAGGAAGTTTAAGGTTCATTATGCCGTCAAGGCTAACTTCAACCCCGTGATCATGAAGATTATAGCTGGTTACGGGTTTGGAGCCGACTGTGTCAGCAGCAATGAGATTGAACTTGCCCTTGCTTGCGGTTTTCGCGCTGAAGAAACGGTCTTTGCAGGTGTAGGAAAGAGCGACAGGGAGATAGAGACAGCCCTGCGCCTCGGCATCAAGTGCTTTAATGTGGAGTCGGCAGAAGAGCTTGAAGTCATTAACAATATAGCTGGCAAGATGGGGAGTAAAGCATCTGTAGCTCTACGCATAAATCCCAACATTGAGGCGCACACTATCAGGAATATTACCACGGGCACTGATGAAAACAAATTTGGAATAAGGATAACTGAGCTTGAAAATGTAGTGTCACTTCTTTCAGACCTGGAGAACATTGAATACCGTGGCATTCATTTTCACATCGGCTCGCAGATCACTGATCTGCATGTCTTCCGCAATCTTTGCTCCAGGATCAATGAGCTATGGCTATGGCTTACTGACAGAGGTCTGGAGCCTGATGATATCAATGTCGGCGGAGGCCTGGGAGTAAGCTATGATGACCCGGACCGTTTCCCTTCCTTCGCAGATTATTTTGACATCTTCAGGGATCATCTTGACAGTAAGATACGCAGTTCAATCTCCTTTGAGCTTGGCCGTTCACTCACGGCCAACTGTGGCTCACTGATCTCAACCGTGCTTTTCATCAAGCCCGGGGCAGGTGAAACCTTCCTGATCCTTGATGCAGGAATGACTGAACTGATGCGACCCGCACTCTATCACGCCTATCACCGTATTGAGAACCTCACCTCGGCACTTCCCGAAAAGAAATATACCGTTGTCGGACCGATCTGCGAGACCACTGACACTTTCGGGAAGTTTATCGCATTGCCGGAGACCATGCGTGGCGATCTGATAGCAATACGTTCTGCAGGAGCCTATGGTGAAGTGATGGCCTCAAGGTACAACATGAGGCAACTTCCACCGTCGGTCTTCTCAGACGAAACATGAAATATAATTAAGAATTTCTGACTGTTCCTGCTCTACAGCCGATGATTTCCGCTATGGTCTGGCAGGACTGCAAGTTGAGGAACGGCTAACAGGCGATACGATCCGCCGGCAGGCGGTGAGCTCGCCGAAGGCAAATCCCGATAACGAAGTGCTTCGGGAACTGCAAGACTTCAGTACCGCAGGACTGTTGCGACTTAACAGCCGATGATCACTGCCAGTCTCCGACAAGATCTTATACCTTCAGACCTTATGTACAACATACAAAAAGAGCTGCCCTGAGGCAGCTCTTTTACAGTCACTCATGAATTTTTCTTCTTCAGCCGCTTCTTTACGGGTTCTGACAAAAAGAGCATGACAAGTCCGAATGCAAGCGTGCACACTCCTGATATCAGGTTTACATTTACGTTTAGTGAACGCACATACAGTTCTGTATTGCCCATTGTGGCAAGGCCGTAAATTGTTATAATCAACCCGAATATTGAGAACATTAGTCCGATTGGAAATCTTATATCTAACATGATACCTGTTTTTTTTAGTTTACCAGAATAGGATTGAAAGTACAATCATGATGATTCCAACGATAAGAGCGAGGAACCAGGGTCTCTTGTACCATTCCACACCGCTGTCATCAAGTTTTGGGGTCATGGAATAGACGAGTCCATTGAGTTCTTCGTCACTCTTTCCGCGTTTTGACAGCAGGCTTATGATAACCGTCAGAGATGCTGCGGTGGAGAAGGCGAATATTGCCGTCCAGAAGTTCTGAGCCATCTCAACAGGGTATGTATGTATCACACCCAACCATCCTCCCTTGACCAGGGTATCTGCGCCCATAGGCTGTGTTAGTCCGTGGTGAGCCAGGGCCACCAGGAAACCCATGAGCAACCCCGTGAAGGCGGCATTGCCAGTAGATCGTTTCCAGAACATGCCGAGGAAGATAACAGCAAAGAGCGGAGCATTGATCATTGAGAAGACCGTCTGCAGAAAGTCCATTATATTCCCGAATTTACTGGCAATGTATGCAGCTGCTATGCTGACTATCACACCGACAATAGTTGCCATCTTTCCAACCTTCAGGTAATGATGTTCGTCTGCCTCCTTATCACCTGTAGCAGGCCGGATGTAGCTCTGGTAAATGTCATATGTCCAAACAGTGTTGAATGCAGATACGTTTCCGGCCATCCCTGACATGAATGAAGCCAGCAGGGCTGTCACGCCAAGTCCGAGTACACCGGCAGGGAGATACTGCTTCAGCAGCATGATGATTGTATAATCATAGATAGGTTGCCCGGCATCATTGAGAGGCAGCGCAAATCCTTTCAGAGGGTCATTAAGCAGTACAAGAGCTGCTATGCCCGGTACGATAATAAGGAAAGGTATGAACATCTTGGGTATGGCACCGATGAGAGGTACCTTTCTGGCTGCCGTCATTGATTCAGCTGCCATTGCCCTCTGTACTATGAGGAAGTTTGTGCACCAGTAACCGAAAGAAAGAACAAATCCCAGACCCGCAAAGATGCCGTACCATGCCACACCCAGTGGGTTGCCGGTAGGAGTGCCAGTATATTTCCAGGTGGTGGTCCATGCGTCTGCGGCAAATCCCTTGCTTTCGACGATAGGCGCCAGACTGCTTTGCAGTCCTCCCCATCCTCCAATATCACTCATGACAAGGATAGCCATGGGTAACAGACCAATCACAATTATAAAGAACTGAAGTACTTCGTTATATATGGCAGAAGAGAGTCCCCCCAGATATGTATATGCCAGTACTATTGCCGCTGATGCAAACAGTGATACATTGAAGTTCCAGCCAAGGACATTTTCAAGAAGTATAGCCAGTGCATACATTGAGATACCTGATGCAAGGACTGTCATTACTGCAAAGAGAATGGCATTCAGGCCGCGGGTTTTTTCGTTGAATCGCAGCTTAAGGTATTCCGGCACTGACCGTGCCTTTGAACCATAATAAAAGCGCATCATGAACAGGGCCAGAAAAACCATAGCAGGGATTGCTCCGATCCAGTAGAAGTGTGCTGTAAGCATTCCATATTTCAGCCCTGATCCTGTCATACCCATCACCTCAAGAGCACCAAGGTTGGTTGAGATGAATGCAAGACCTGCAACCCATGCAGGCATTGACCTCCCTGCTTCAAGGAATGCTGAAGCATTTTTCATGTACTTCTTCAGGGCCCACCCGATACCAAGTACAAAAAGGAAATAGACAGCCATAATGAGGTAGTCTATTCCATGTAGTTCAAATTGTGTATTCATGTAAGTTCTTCGATTAGATTAATGAAGACACAAACATAACAAAATATATTACTGGGAACGTTTTGTCAGTAATGATTTCTGCGATTATTATGGTTATTTGACAACGGCAGGAACCATCCTATCCTTGGAGGGGATCAACTGTCCTCTATCGCGTGTGGTGGCACTCTTGGTTCCCGTGTAATCGACCCAGGCAGTGAAAAGGTTCAGCTGGTTTTTATCAAGCATATCTGTACGGATGAACCCTACATCCTCGTTCCTGAGAGTGTAGTTGTTGTAAGACTGATGCCATACATCTACATAGTATACATAGGGTCCCAGGTTGGTAAAGACCACCTTACCGGAAGAGTTGGTAAAGCCTTCGACTATGGCGTTGGTCTGATTGTCCCAGTCAGCCTCGGTAGGGTACAGTATGACGCTTGCCCCGGCAACAGGGTACTCATCAAACCACTCAAGCACCTCAACCTCAAGCATCGTAGGAGATAACACCTCGATATCAATGTATGATCTGTCCAGGTTGCCTGATTTGGAATATGCGCTCAGGACCACTGTGAATATCCCCGAGGCTGAATAAGAGTGAACAGGTTCATAGGCATCTGACCATGTGCCGTCACCAAAGTCCCATTCATAATATGTTGCATTCTGCGAACCGTTGAAAAAGAGGACATCCTCTCCTATCTCAACCCTGCTCTTATCCGAGAAGAAGTAGGCATCGGGTTGTACGTCACATGAGCTGAGCATTATTGCTGCTGCTGCTACCGTTAATATTAAGATTCTTTTCATCGCTGCTGTTTTTAGTTCTACACATATAAATTCAAATATTGTACCATAATAAAATTCTTAAGTCTGACCACAACTCTGAGTGGTCAACCTGCTACGGCCTCATATTTAATAATTCATTATCTTTGCAAACTATTTAAATTTTAAGTTTATGATCAGTATAACATTTCCCGATGGCTCTGTAAGGGAGTACAATAAGGGTGTGACGGCTTATGAGATTGCCAGGTCAATAAGCCCGGGGCTGGCTGCGGAGGTCTATACAGCGACGGTGAACGGTGAGGTGTGTGATCTCACGCTCCCGCTTATAGCTGATTCAACCCTCAGGCTCCACAAGTGGGAAGATGATGAGGCGAAGCATGCCTTTTGGCACTCCTCAGCCCATCTCATGGCTGAGGCGTTGGAGGCGCTCTTTCCGGGCATCAAGTTTGGTATTGGGCCTGCCATTGAGAATGGCTTTTATTACGATGTTGATCCCGGCGAGGGTAAAGTAATAACGGATGCAGACCTTCCTCTCATAGAGGATAAGATGAAGGAGCTGGCAGCAAGGAATAATAAAATAGTTCGCACCGAGATAAGCAAGAGTGATGCTATGGAGCTCTTCACAAAAAAGGGCGACGAATATAAGACGGAGCTCATCTCCGAGCTTGAGGACGGGACAATAACTCTCTACAGTCAGGGCAGCTTCACCGATCTGTGCCGCGGTCCGCACCTGCCTGACACCTCGCAAATAAAAGCCATCAGGGTCCTCAGTCTTGCCGGCGCCTACTGGCGTGGTGATGAGAAGCGCAGGATGATGACGCGCATATATGGCATTACTTTTCCTAAGCAGAAGATGCTTGACGAATATATGGTGATGCTTGAGGAGGCGCGCAAGCGTGATCATCGGCGTATAGGGAAGGAGCTGGAGCTGTTTGCCTTCTCTCCACGGGTGGGGATGGGTCTGCCTCTCTGGCTCCCCAAGGGGGCTGACATGAAACAGAGGCTCATTGATTTTATGACCAGAGTACTGAAGGAGAGAGGCTACGTCATGGTCTCCACACCTCATATAGGTAATGTTGAGTTATACAAGACATCGGGTCACTTTGAAAAATATGGTGCCGACTCATTCAGGCCGATAACCACACCCCAGGAGGGCGAGGTATTCATGCTCAAGCCCATGAACTGTCCGCACCACTGTGAGATTTTCAATGCCACACAACATTCATACAGGGATCTTCCTGTACGGATGGCCGAATTCGGTACTGTCTACCGCTATGAACAGAGCGGAGAGCTGCACGGTCTGACACGCGTGCGCAGCTTTACCCAGGATGATGCACACCACTTCTGCCGCCCCGATCAGCTGAAGGAAGAGTTCAAGAGTATTATTGACCTTGTGCAGTATATCTTTAAAATTGGCGGTTTCAGCGAGTTCACTGCGCAGATATCGCTCCGTGATCCGGCAAACAAGGAAAAATATATAGGGAGCGACGAGAACTGGGAGAAGGCTGAAAAGGCTATTATTGAGGCAGCAGGGGAAAAGAATCTCATCACTACACTAGCCATTGGCGAGGCAGCCTTTTACGGACCCAAGCTTGATTTCATGGTCCGGGATGCCATCGGACGCAAGTGGCAGCTGGGCACTATACAGGTTGACTATAACCTCCCTGAGAGGTTTGGTCTTGAATATACCGGGAGCGACAATCAGAAGCATCAGCCCGTGATGATACACAGGGCCATCTTCGGTTCCATGGAAAGATTCGTGGCTGTGCTTATTGAAAACACTGCCGGCAGATTCCCGGTATGGCTAACCCCTGATCAGGCAGTAATACTGCCCATAAGCGAAAAATTCAATGATTATGCAAAAACTATTTTAAATCTCCTTAATAATTCCGATATTCGCACCCTGATTGACGACAGGAACGAGAAGATTGGCAAGAAGATAAGGGATAATGAATTAAAGAGAATTCCCTACCTTCTGGTAATAGGTGAAAAAGAGGTTGAAGGTGGTACTGTTTCAGTCAGAAGACAGGGTGAAGGTGACAAAGGGGTTATGAAGCCTGAAGAGTTCATCAGCCTTGTCAGAGAAGATATTTTAAAGGAAATTGGTAATTAGAAGATTGATTTTAAACATAGTATTAATTTAACTGGAGGACAAAACAATAGCAGGACCGATCTTTTCCAGGCCGAGGCCGGGAAGAAAACCCGAACCAGAACATCGAATTAACAACAGGATCTCAGCCAGAACAGTAAGGGTTGTGGGAGACAACCTTGAGCCTAAGGTAATGACTCTTGGTGATGCACTCAGACTTGCTGACGAAATGGAACTGGATCTTGTTGAGATATCTCCCAACGCTGATCCACCCGTCTGCAAAATAGTTGATTACCAGAGGTTTCTGTATCAACAGAAGAAGAAACAGAAGGAGATCAAGGCAAACGCATCAAAGATTGTCGTAAAAGAGATTCGTTTCGGACCCAACACAGACGATCACGATTACAACTTCAAGCTGAAGCACGCGATCAATTTCCTTGAGGAAGGCGCCAAGGTAAGGGCCTATGTGTTCTTCAAAGGCAGGTCAATACTGTTCAAGGATCAGGGTGTGAATCTGTTGGCAAGATTTGTTAAAGACCTTGATGAATATGCTAAGGTTGATCAGACGCCGAGGCTGGAAGGAAAGAGGATGATTATCATACTCTCTCCGAAGAAGAAGAAGTAGATTTTTTTATACATATATATATAACATGCCAAAAATGAAGACAAATCCGGGTGCAAAGAAGAGGTTTTCTTTGACCGGTACAGGTAAAATCAAGCGTAAGCATGCTTTCAAGAGCCACATACTTACCAAGAAGTCGACCAAGCGTAAGAGAAATCTTACATATGACGGACTGGTGGATAAGGCTGACTTAAAGAACGTAAAGCATCTGCTCGGACTGAAATAGTGTTACAACCTGTCAGTGTGATAATCAACTGAATTATTAACCTGGGTGTGAAGCATAAAAGACCCTTCCGGGCGCTTACATCCGAAAAAAGTAAAGAAAAATGCCAAGATCAACAAATGCACCAGCATCAAGGGCAAGAAGGAAGAAGGTACTCAAGCAGACCAAGGGGTACTTTGGCAACAACGCCAACGTTTACACCGTTGCCAAGAACGTGCTTGAGAAAGGCCTCACCTACGCTTATCGTGACCGTAAAGACAAGAAGGGACAGTTCAGGGCGTTATGGATCCAGAGGATCAACGCCGGCGTGCGCCTTCACGGAATGAGTTACTCGCAGTTTATCGGCGGGCTTGAGAAGAAGGGTATCACCCTCAACCGCAAGACTCTCGCTGATCTGGCGATGAACCATCCCGAAGCCTTTAAGGCAATAGTGGATAAAGTAAAAGAATAAAAGAAAGCGGGCCAGGCCCGCTTTTTTTTTGAGATTATTGATATGCTATTTGAGATACAGTTCTTCTTCGATCTTAAATCGAAGACTATCTTTTAGCTCCCTTGAAGAACCTGTTGAATCTTATCTTCCTTAATCCCTGGGCCTCCTTATCAATAGAGAGCCATACCACGATCGGCCGTCCCACTATATGATCCTCTGGTACAAAACCCCAGAACCGCGAATCTGCTGAATCATGGCGGTTATCTCCCATCATCCAGTAATAATCCATCTTAAATGTATAGCTGTCAGCAGGTTTACCGTTTATATAAATCAGGCTGTCACTTACCTGCAGGTCATTCTCTTCGTAAATATCTATTATTGAAGAGTAGAGGTTAATGTTTGTCATGTCAAGCTTCACCGTAGTTCCCTTTTTTGGTATCCACAGAGGCCCGAAGTTATCCTCGTTCCATCTGTACTGTGGATCATGCGGAAAAACAGCGGGGGAGAATTCACCCGGTCTCCTGTAGTCAGCCTCAATACCTGTTACATTGGCAAATCCGGAAATGAGTTTGGCATTGCTTTTTGTCAGGGGAAGTCTGTACACTGTGCCGGAGAGCATCAGCGACTGGTCGGACTTTGATACTCGCATTTTTTCGAAGGCTTTGGGATTAATGCGCGTACCGTTGGTCCGGACATAATATGAGGTCTGCTGTGTTTTATGATCCTCTGCCTCCTGTCCGTTAACATAAAGCTGTCCTCCCTTAATAAGGATACTGTCGCCGGGGATGGCCACACATCTTTTAACATAGTTGTCACGCCTGTCAACCGGTCTGAAGATGACCGTATATTCATTCCATACCATCTGTCTGGCCAGTGCATGATATTCATCCTTGCTCTTTAATGGCCGGTTGGCCCTGATATCCTCTGCAGTCAGCATCTCTATGCGCTCTCGCAGTATCTCGTAATAGCTTACTGTCTGCATTTCAAGACATACTGTATCACCTGCAGGGAAGTTAAAAACCACGATATCATTATTTTTAACATGTCCGAACCCCTTAAGCCTCTTGTATTTCCAGTGCACGAGGTTGGACCATGATTTCCCTTTGCCCCGGGTAAAGGGCATTGTATGCTGTGTGAAGGGGAATGCCAGGGGAGTGTTTGGCAGGCGTGGACCGAATGCCACCTTGCTGACTGCCAGATGGTCGCCTACAAGCAGGGTCTTCTCCATCGAGGGTGTTGGAATACGGTAATTCTGGAACAGGAAGATATTTATAAGAGTGACGGCTATCACTGCAAAGATGAGAGCGTCAAGCCACTCAATCACCGTACTGTTCTTCCCGTTGCGCTTTTTCCAGAAGGCCCAGTTAACCTTTTTGCTGACATAGATGTCGAATATTATAAACAGGCCCAGCAACAGCCAGTAATTGCCTATCCATATGACCCACAGTAAAAAAAGAAGGGCAACAATGCCAAACTTAAAATATTTGCTATGCAATAGTTCTTTCATTATTCCTGATTTTCGATGCAAATCTACTATATTATATTTAATATGTCTGCCATAGTAAAAACACCCCTGCGTGTTGAAATATACTCTGCTGCCATTATAGCTCCATGTGCGAAGCCACTGCGGTTAATGGCTTCGTGGCTCAGGGAGATAATATCATGGTCTGATTTCCAGGTTACTGTATGGCTCCCCGGAACCGTTCCTTCTCTTACTGAGATCACGGGTACCGTTCCCTGTCCGGGGCGATCGCCTGCTCTTCTCCAGCCTGTATATCCCCCGTGTTCTGATACAATCTGTTCTGCAAGCATTATTGCTGTACCGCTGGGGGTGTCTTTCTTGGAAGCATGATGTGTCTCTCCTATCTCCGGCCTGTATTCCGGCAATCGCATCATAATTCGTGCCAATTCTGAGTTCAGTCTTGACAGGATATTGACCCCGATGCTGAAATTTGGTGAGTGTATGAACGATCCGTCTCTCTCAACACATAACTTCACTACCTCGTCATATCTTGTGAGCCATCCTGTTGAGCCTGACACAACCGGCAGACCGAGAGTAATGGCTTTGATGATAGTATCAGCTGCTGCCTCCGGGCCGGTAAACTCGATGGCTACATCACACTGTGGTGCTGTTTGTCTGTTGAAGCCGTCCTGGCTGCTGATGTCGGTTTTTAAAACAATCTCGTGACCGCCGGCCAATGCAACCTGTTCCACTTCGCGGCCCATGCGGCCGTAACCAAGAAGGGCGATCTTCATCTATGCTTCTGCCTCCAGTTTTATTTTTTCTGTTCTTTCCAGGTCTTTGACATAGTATCTGGAAGCAACAAAGAAGAGTCCTGCCCCCAAGATAAGCATTAATGGCAGCAGGGCCATTGCTGATTTAATATCGTACATATCATAGAGCTTCCCTATTACCAGTGGGGCAGTGGATGCCCCCAGAAGATTTTGTATTACCACGGCTACCGCGTATGACATGGCCCTCATACCTGCATGAATAACATCCTGTGTTACTGCGGCAGCGGCAGGCAAGAAGGCAGTTAGTGTCAGTCCCATAAGGAGAAAGAAGATATACTGCATTGTTCCGTGGGTCAGCCAGAGGGCAATAAGGAGGAACAGTGCAGACATAAGCGAGGTTATGGTTGGAAACAGGAGACGTGCCCTGATGTTTGATTTTCGCCATCTATCTGTGATGATGCCGCCCAGCGGGGCACCCACTATTGCCAGCACCATCACCGCACTGGCCATAGTGCCTGCTTTCTCAGCAGGAAGACCGCGTGTGACATGGAAATATGTTGAGAGCCATGTTATCAGCGAGGTTGTAACAAACACAATAGCAGCAAAGCCAAAATATGTAAAGAGCAGGGAGGGCCTTGAGAGGAACTCCATAGCCATTTCTTTCTTCTTCATCTTCATCCTGACATTATTGCTGTCAGTTGTTGTAAGATCTACTGTCTTGTAATCCTTGACAAAGAAAAAGAGAACAGCAACTATAAGTCCGGGCAAAGCCACTATTCCGAATGCATGTTTCCATCCGAGGCGGGTTGCAATTATTCCACCTAAAAGAACACCTATTGCCGTTCCGAGAGGAATGGAAGCGTTCCACAGACCCATCATTTTCGACCGTTTATCCTCCGGGTATAGACCTGAGATAACTGCGCTGCCGCCTGGTGCATAGCCGGCCTCGCCTATACCTATGAGAGCCCGTGCAAGGACCAGCTGCACGAAATTGCCTGTAAGGGCACACAGTGCAGTAGCAATACTCCAGAGTACTGCCATGATACCAATGGTCTTGGTCCGGTTCCATCGGTCAACAAGGATGGATATAGGAAAGGTAAGCAGCACAATGGCCCAGTAGACTGCCGAAACAAGAAGGCCGCTCTGAGTATGTGTGATACCAAGATCCTGCTCAATATGGATGAACATGGATGTGACAACCATCCTGTCGATATAATCGAACATGTAGAGTAGGAAGAGAAGACTAAAAACATAATTTGAATAACCTTTGGAGTAAAGATAACCGGGTGGGATGATCTTCTTTTTCATTATTTCATTTGTTGGAGTTAATGTTCACAGGTAATGCGGGGCCTAAAATAACTTCTATTTTGCTACTTTGCACAATATAATCACAAATGATTTGCATGAAAAAAGGATTTTTTACTGTTACAGCATTCTCTGCTGTTTGCAGCGGGCTGTCCGCAAGCGTGGAAAACTGATCTTCGGTGGTGCAGACATTAAGATATCCTGACAGAAGAAGCAGAAGCACCATTAAACAGTCTGCCCGATCAGGTTCGGATAGCTCAAGTACTTCATTGGCGGCACGCCAGGAGCAGGAAAAGTGATGATGTTAGAGTTGCTCAATGACGAGTCTGACAGCAGCGGGCTGCTGAAGATATTCTATGAGGAAGTCGGAGCTCGGGCATAGGATAAATAAAACCGTCAACTCAAAGAGATATTTAAATCCCAGAGCAGATAATTATGTCACCTACTGCAGGCTATACTAACGTTAACGGAAAGATAGTATTTGAAAGGCAAGAATGATTACAGTAACGACGTAAATATCTTCAGCGCCTCGTCACGGTCTTTGCCGCAGAAAGCTTCTTCAGCCTTAAAAACGTCGCATACCGGGGGTCGTTCAGGGCTCCCCCACAACGCACACCGGTAATCAGGAAGGAGATGAATGCATCTCACGCCTGCCGGTTTCCCGTCAGGCATTCCCGGGATGGGGGAAGATATTGACGGTGCTATACAGCAGGCACCACACCGGGGACGACATTCCATCGGAACTAATACAAATTTAAAGGAAGCCCAGCATTGATATGACAGGGCTTCCTCAGTAAGTCACAGCAGTGTTACTTCGTTTGGTCTTCAATTGTAGCTCCAGGGGCATTCTTCTTTACCGATGCAATGCCGTTCTCGCAACTGGCTTGTGATTCGTACATTTCACTATTGCCTATCACCTGGCCGTTGGTAGCTTTCAGGTTGAAATAGAATTTACCATTCTTGGCAACTTTTGAATCAAAGCTTTTACCCGTGGCGGCATTCTTCATGACTGACTTGACACCGTTCATGCATGAAGGCTTTGAAGCATATCCTTCACTTGCAAGAATAACCTGACCGTTACCGGCAACCAGATTGAATTGAAACTCACCGTTCTTTCTTTTGGAGATAACGAATTTTCCCATATTACTAGGTTTTTTTTAAGATTAATTTTTGCATGTCAGTCTCAAATATACAAAAAAACTGTCTTAGATTTACGTAACATTATAAATATGAGAATAGATATAATAACTGTTCTTCCGGAGCTTCTCCGGAGTCCGTTTGATGAGTCGATTATTAAAAGAGCGCGAACCAACGGCATTGTTGAAATAAACATTATTAACCTGCGTGATTATTCCACTGACCGGCACAGGAGTACTGACGACTATCCGTTTGGCGGAGGCGCCGGTATGGTTATGATGATTGAGCCGGTCTATAACTGTATTACCCATCTCACTTCGCAGCTCCGGTATGATGAGATAATCTACACCTCACCTGACGGTACGGCATTCAATCAGCCGATAGCCAACGAGCTGTCAATGATGGAGAACATTATCATTCTTGCGGGCCATTACAAGGGCATAGACCAGCGCATCAGAGATCATCTCATCACGCGTGAGATCTCCATCGGCGAGTATGTTCTTACCGGAGGTGAGTTGCCGGCGGCAGTGATAACGGATGCCATTGTCCGGCTGCTGCCCGGGGCCATCTCCGATTCAGAATCGGCTCTCTCGGATTCGTTCCAGGATAATTTGCTGGCTCCGCCTGTATATACCAGGCCAGCCGACTTCAGGGGATGGAAGGTGCCTGATATCCTCACTGGCGGAAATACTCCTGAAATAGAGAAATGGCGTTTTGAACAATCTGTACGTAACACCGAAAGAAAGCGGCCGGACCTGTTGGGAGAATAATCCTGATTCTTTTGCTTCTTTTTGTCGAAAAAGGTTTGTATTATTGCCTCCCTGCTGAAAATACTAAAAAATTATATGCTATGAAACCTCATGATTACATCGAAAAAGAAGAGAAGTACGGTGCACACAACTATCATCCCCTGCCTGTTGTGCTTGACAGGGGTCAGGGTCCGTTTGTATGGGATGTAGAAGGAAAGAGGTATTATGATTTCCTGTCAGCCTACTCTGCCGTAAACCAGGGTCACTGTCATCCCAGGATCACTAAAGCGCTCATTGATCAGGCTAACAGGCTTACGCTGACCTCAAGAGCGTTCTTCAACTCTGTTCTTGGCGAGTATGAGGAGTTCATCACAAAATATTTCGGTTATGATAAGGTCCTGCCCATGAACTCGGGTGCAGAGGCTGATGAGACAGCCCTTAAGCTATGCCGCAAATGGGGGTATCTTAAGAAGGGTATCAAAGAGAACCAGGCAAAGATCATCGTCTGCGAGGGTAACTTCCACGGCCGCACCATCACTATCGTTTCAATGTCTACCGATCCGGATGCGCGCAAGGATTACGGTCCTTTCACCCCGGGGTTTATCACCATACCTTACAATGATCTTCCGGCGCTGGAGGAGGCCCTTGCTGACCCTGACGTTGCCGGTTTCCTTGTTGAGCCTATCCAGGGAGAGGCAGGAGTATTTGTCCCTGATGAGGGGTATATCAGGAAAGCATATGACCTCTGCAAAAAGAAAAATGTCCTCTTCATAGCTGATGAGGTACAGACAGGTCTTGCACGTACGGGCAAGCTCCTTGCATGTGATCATGAAGGAGTCAGACCTGACATCCTCCTCCTTGGCAAGGCGCTGTCTGGCGGTGTCATGCCCATTTCCGCAGTGCTGGCTGATGACTATATCATGATGACCATCAAGCCGGGTGAGCACGGCTCCACCTTCGGCGGCAATCCGCTGGCAGCTAAAGTGGCAATAGCTGCTCTCGAGGTCATCAGGGATGAGAAACTTGCAGAAAAGGCAGATAGACTGGGCAAAATATTCCGTGATGAGATGAATGCGGTTAAATCCGACATGATTGAACTGGTAAGGGGCAAGGGATTGCTCAATGCCATCGTCATCAGACCAAGAAACGGCAAGGAGGCATGGGATGTATGCCTGAAGATGATGGAGCTTGGTCTTCTGGCCAAACCTACTCACGATCATATTATCAGGTTTGCACCGCCCCTCGTCATTACCGAGGCGCAACTGCGCGACGCCATTGCGCTGATAAAAGAGGCAATTATAAGCTTTGAATAAGTAGCATTTCATTTATCACATATGAAGAAGGTACTCTTCTGGACTGTTGCCGTTGCAATAACGGTAATTGCTGCCTTATACCAGAGAATGACCGGGCCCTCATATCCTGAGAGTTTCATTGCAGTCATTGACGGTACAGAGTATGCACTCAGGCTGAAGAGGAGTCAGACCAATACACACCCCTGCCTGATCAAGCTTGAGTTACCTTCGGACATCTCCGGCAGAATATTTTTCCGGAGGTTTAGAATGAATGAGGAATGGTCCTCTGCTGAGATGAGTCATGACGGTGAGGATCTCACAGGTGAACTCCCCTCCCAGCCTCCCGCCGGAAAGCTTGAATATTACATTACCCTGGCACCGGCATCAGGAACAGAGACTGCCATAAAAAAGGCTGAGCCGGGGGGGAGCAG
>JAVEYS010000019.1:0-45682 GCA_034003345.1 Bacteroidales bacterium | reverse complement strand
TGCGTATATTAACATTAAGCTCCGTGGAGATAATGTTCGTAACCTCATTGATAAGACCAATCCTGTCAATGCCGTTGATGCTTATCCTTGCAAGAAAAGAGGCAAGTTTGTGTATGGTCCACCTTACCGGGATGATCCTGTTTCCTTCACTTGACATAAGTTTGATGGCGACAGGGCATTTGGGTTTATGGACGATGATTGAGTTGGAGCGATCGACATAACCCACCACCTCATCACCCGGGATAGGCTTACAGCAGTCTGCGATAATGTACGAGTTGTCTGTATTGTCAACATTCTCGCGCAGGAGGTAAGGATGAGTCTTGTCTATTGTATCCGGGGTCGGAACGCTCTCTTTTACTCCGGAATTTTTCCTGGTCACTCCGCCGACAGCCAGTTGCCAGTATTTGCGGAGGCTCCCTTCCGGGGCCCTTTTTAATACCTTGCGAAGCTCATCAAGGTTGATAATACCCAGTCCAATACGAGAATAGAGCTCGTCTTTGTTGAGCAACTCATGGCTATCAAGCAACTTCTTGATAATATCAGAGTTAGGAGTGATGCCAAGCTCGGTCAGCTTCTGTTCGAGCAGGAGCCTGCCTTTCTGGATGCGGTCCGTTGACTCATCCTTCAGCGCATCTTTGATTGCATTTTTTGCCCTGGCTGTATGGGCATAATGAAGCCATTCCTTCTCAGGTCTGGCTATGTTTGAGGTGATGATCTCCACCTGGTCACCACTCTGCAGATTGACTGACAGGGGTGATAGCTTGTAGTTGACCTTGGCACCAATGGCCTTATTGCCTATATCAGTGTGTATCTCGTACGCAAAATCAATGGCCGAGGCACCTTTGGGAAGATTGACAAGCAACCCTTTCGGGGTGAATACCATTATCTCAGAGGAGAAGAGGCTCATTTTAAACTCGTCGAGGAAGGTCAGCGGGTCAGACATGGGATTGGCAAGCATCTCACGGATGTGCTTCAGCCATTTATCCAGTTCACTCTCAGACTGTGAGGTGTCACCTTTATATTTCCAGTGTGCCGCAAACCCACGTTCCGCAATGTCATCCATGCGCTGGCTTCGTATCTGAACCTCAACCCAGCGCCCCTCCGGTCCCATAACAGTAAGGTGCAGTGCTTCATAACCGTTTGGCTTGGACCTGCTAACCCAGTCGCGCAGCCTGTCTGGCTTGGGAGTATAGATATCAGTGATGAGTGAATAGATCTGCCAGCACTGCGCTCTCTCACTCATCTCCGGCCCGGGTTCAAAAACAATCCTGACCGCCAGCAGATCATATACCTCCTCAAAGGGGATGTTCTTCAACTGCATCTTCTTCCAGATGGAGTAGATCGACTTAAACCTGCCTGAGATATCAAAGATGATATTGTTCTCGTTGAGCTCGTCAATGATCGGCAGGCTGAACCTGTTGATCAGTGCAAGGTTTTTCTTCTCATCCATTTTGACCTTGCGAGCTATCTCATCATATATCCGCGGATGCCTGAACTTAAAGCTGAGATCCTCAAGCTCGGTCTTGATGGCGAACAACCCCAGCCTGTGAGCCAGAGGAGCGTAGAGGTAGATAGTCTCACCGGCCACCTTCATGCGCTTGTGCTCAGGCATTGAATCAAGAGTACGCATGTTGTGAAGCCTGTCGGCAATCTTAATAAGGATGACCCTGATATCGTCAGAAAGGGTCATCAGCATCTTACGGAAGTTCTCAGCCTGCAGTGAGTTGGCCTCCTTGTTATATGTCCCTGATATCTTCGTCAGCCCGTCAATGAGCGAGGCGATCTTGGGCCCGAACTCCTTCGTGATCTCCTCAAGCGGCACCTCTGTGTCCTCTACTACATCATGAAGCAGGGCTGCTGCCACCGATTTGCATCCAAGCCCCATCTCGTTATTGACAATACGGGCTACCCTGATCGGATGGATGATGTAAGGTTCACCGGAGTTGCGATACATATCCCGGTGTGCCTCATTGGCAAAATTGAAGGCCTTGTCAATAAGCTCAGCCTCCCCTGGCTTGTCACACCTGTAGAGATTGTCCCTTAAAAGTATGTACTCCGATTCTATGCGGCTTCTGTCTTCAGAAGTAAATATTTTTGTTTTAGTTTTAACCATCAGTTATTCCCTGCAAAGGAGATACAAAGATACGAAAATCGGGTCATTAAATCTGACCTCATCATGGTAGTATGGTAACAGTGCCCCTTCTCACCTCTGTAACCCCTGAAAGTGTTTTCAGCCTCAGACTCCAGAGGTAAACTCCCGGCGGCAAAAAGATACCGTTATGACGACCATCCCATCCCTCACCGTAATCTGTTGTGCGAAACAACATAACGCCCGATCTGTTGAAGATCATCAATTCATATTCCTGCGGTATAAATGATATCTCCGGCTTGAAAAGCTCATTCGGACCCGGAACATCCGGGGTGAAGGCATTAGGTACAAAGATATTCTGGGAAACCTCTACTTCTACCACTGATGAGCGGTGCAGAGGCATTTCGGCAGGCAGGGCGGGAACACTGGCAGTGACAGTGTATGCTAACGCGGGAGCAGTAAAACCCGAGGTGAGAAGAGAATAATCATCAGACCACAAAGTATCACTCAGGTTTACGCCAACCTCATCCCATCCATCCCCCTTCTCACGCCATATCGAGAAGAGTACCTCACCGGTGGGGAGGGGCTTGTTCCACCTTAGATCGATACGGGTACCGGTAACAGTGGATGTCAAAACAATATTTCTTGCCGGTGAAGAGGTGGTGACGGGTACGCTGCAACTGTTGACTGCTGTGATGGCATAAAGGTTGATCACGGCGGTGTCTGCTGGAGGAAGATCAAAAGTGACAATACCGCCTGATCCCTTTGCGTTGGCAGCAACTGACCATGATGATGTTACCGGACTATATTTTACGGCATGGAAATCATCAATATCTGTGGCCGGATCATAGCTGCCCGCAAGAGTCATCGCTCCACCATCAACCATTATTGCGTCAACCATAACCCAACCGGGAGGTGTCTGGCTGGCACTGGTAGCGCATACCCTGTTGGAAGAGGAGAGGCTCTCAGTATTTACATAGGCAATGATATTAAAACAGTATTCCGTATCAGGTGCATAACCGTCAAAGGTGTAAGATGACACAGACGACCCTAATGTCTCATAGGTTACTGACGGCCCGCCTCCTTCGGCAACCATTAACCGGTAGTTCTCAGCCGGGTGTGATGAGTTCTCATATGGAGCCCATGTTAGCAATATCCTGCTGTTGCATGTGTCATTAACAGCTGAGAGAAAAATGGTGCTGAGACTGTTGCTCAGCGGACTGATATTAAGTGACGAATCCATGGCGGCAACCACGTAGGTTACAGTATGATACCTTGCCGCTGAACCAGTATGCGTGTATTCGGAAACGAAGGGTGTCTTAACGGTGTCAACAGCAGTGGCAGTGCTGCCGGAATAAGTATATATCACATAGCTCCCCACATCAGGGGAGACTGACGGAATCCATGTCAGGGTGGAAAACCCTGTTGACGGATCAACCGTGACCATGTCAAGTACAGGTGATGCAGGTTGCGTCTCGTCCTGCCCGGCAAGAAACACGGGCAGATTAAGAAACAGTATAGTCACCACTGTAAGTCTGGTTGTACTCATTTTGCTCCGGCTATTACCTCAAAGGCATCTTCCGTATTAAAATACGTATTGAAGAGCTCTTTTATTTTACCCGGGGTGATTGTTCTGACTGTATTGGCAAAACGGATAAAGTAGTCCATGCCGGCATCATAGTCTATGACACCTCTTATTGCTTCTGCAACTGCAAACGGACCGTCAAACATTCTGGCAGTCTCTCCCATAAGATGGTTTCTCACCAGCTCCATCTCCTCACTGCCTACTTCGGTCTCGCGCAACAGTGCTATCTCCTTCTTTATCTCTTCCAGGGTATCATCACGATAAATATTGGCCACATCAGTCATGATCACAATATAACCTATACCGTGAAAGGCTCCGGATACGGCATGGATACCGTAAGTATATCCCTTCTCTTCACGTATATTGCGCATCAGCCTTGATCCGAAATAACCTCCAAGGATCATCGTGGCTACCTGGAGACCCTGGTAGTCAGAGTGATCACGCGTGAGGCCTCTCCATCCTATCCTGACTGTGCTCTGTACCGAGTCTTTCACCTCCCTGAACAGTACACCGGGTCTGGCAGTATCGAAAACCAACGGTGGTATTACCGGCTTACTCCAATGACCTGTACCGCTTCCGGAGAAGTATTTCTGAAGTACCGGCAGGGCCTGTCCGGGATCCTTGCCGGCAACAGTGATATACATATTTTCTGACCTGTAATACTGTGAGTGGAACTCACGCAGGTCTTCAGTCGTAACCGCAAGATAATCTTCAGTGCTGTTTATGGTTCCGTAGGGATTACTGTTACCGCAGAGAGCCTGGTAGAAGGTTTCCCGTGCTATCACTGACGTCTTATTTCTTCCGGTGAGAAAGGCTTGCAGCCTTTTATCCGTGATCATCCTGAACTCCTTCTGCGGGAAGGAGGGGTGAAAGAGCACCTCTTCTGCCAGCTTCATCACCTCCTCCAGTTTCCTCGGGAGAGTCACTATCACCAGTCCTGCAGAATCCTTATCAGCCATATGGTGGAACACGGCCCCTGTGCTGTCAATCAGGTCATTGAGCGTAGCTACATCGTGACTGACAGTGCCCTCGGTGAGCATTGCGTTTGTTGTTGTCGCAGCCAGCCGTACCCTCTCCATGATCTGCCCGGCATTGAAGATAAACTCCACCTTCAGGAGATCAACTGTACCATTTCCGAGGAGAAACACCGGAACCCCGTTGTCAAGCCTGATCATCTCAGGGAAGGAGGTGTCACCCGGTGAAGGGGTGATGATAACAGGGGTTTGCCTTTCAGGGGATGCGTTCATCATTTCTGTTGTAAGTAATACAGAATACTGCAGTTATCCGGCCGGAATGTACGTGGGGAGGTGTCGGCTATCTCGTCAGTGGTCACACTAATATATTCTTCAGTCTCTCTGTTGATTCCTTCAGCATCACCCAGCAGTTCATAAAAGGCGAGATTGAAGGCTTTGTTGGAGGCGCTAAGATAAGACATAAGCCGCTGTGACTCATAACGGTTACGTGCCTTCTCCAGCTCGGCACCAGTGACCGGCTCCGTTACCAGCCTGTCCAGCTCTTCAGTGACAGCCTCTGCAGCCTTTTCTGGCTCTACGCCGTTCTTAAGCCTGCCGCTGAAGATGACCAGCCCGGGGTCTATCTCTCCCGACAGGTATATATCAGCGTCGCTGAACAGCTCCTTCTTTCTTACAAGCTGCTCGTGGAGACGTGCTGAATCACAACCGGCAAGTATGTCAGTAAGAAGGTCCAGAACATAGAAGTCACGGCTCTGCCTCCCAAGGGTATGAAAGGCCATCACCAGGTGGGCTGCCGGCACAGAGCGGTGTACCGTTATCTCACGGCGCTTATCCTGCTCCGGCTCCTGTGGAAGTACCCTCTCGTTGCGCTCACCTGCAGGGATATCACCGAACCATTTTTCAGCCAGCATAAAGACCTCTTCAGGTTCAATATTGCCTGCAACACTGAGTATGGCATTGGATGGATTGTAATACCTGTTGTAGAAACGTCTTAGAGAGACACTGTCAGCTCTTTCTATGTGTTTGATATCCATTCCTATGGCAGACCAGCGGTATGGGTGTACCCTGAAGGCAAGAGGTCTGAGCAACAACAGAAGGTCACCGTAAGGCTGATTAAGATATCGTTGCCGGAACTCCTCGGTGACCACACTCTTCTGTGTCGTCAGCCTCTCCTCAGAGAGATCAAGACCTGTCATGCGGTCCGCCTCAAGCCATAGTGCGGTCTCAAGATTGTTTGCAGGAAGGGTGATATAATAGTTGGTCAGATCATTGTTTGTGAACGCATTGTTCTCACCTCCGGACATCATCACTGGTGCATCAAAGAGTGGTACATTCATTGTACCTTCAAACATCAGATGCTCAAAGAGATGCGCAAAACCAGTCGCAGCGGGGTCCTCATCGCGCGAGCCGACATCATACAGAATATTGGTTGTGACCATGGGAGTACCCGCATCACGGTGCGCAATCACCCTCAGGCCATTAGGAAGAGTATAACGTTCAAATCTGATCATGGAAGCAAAATATTCCAAACTTACCAAAATAAACTTCAGCTCCTCAATTTATTATATATTTGTGACTTGTTTGCTCTTTTTATTTATCCTGAGAACGTTGAACACTCTGTTAATAAAGAAAATACGGCAGTATAAATCTTTTATTGCAGACCCGCACAGGCTTATCTACCTACTTAGTTTTGTTGTAGGAATCATAAGCGCCCTGGCAGCGGTTGTAATGAAAAATGCTATCCATTACACACATGTTCTCTTCACACAGGGTGTCATGAAAGGGGCAGGAGGGGTACTGTCATTGGTTTATCCTCTTTTCGGTATTTTTCTTACAGTACTGATACTGAAGTATCTGGTACGTGATAATATCTCGCATGGCATCAGCAGGGTGCTCTATGCGATCTCAAGACGAAAGAGCTTCATCAAACCGCACAATAACTGGTCATCCATCCTGACCAGTTCACTCACTATAGGCTTCGGTGGCTCGGTGGGTGCCGAGGCCCCGATAGTCCTTACCGGCGCCTCTATTGGTTCAAATATAGGTAAGTACTTCAACCTCAACTATAAGTATGTCACCCTGCTGCTAGGCTGCGGGGCCGCAGGTGCAATATCAGGTATCTTTAAGGCACCCATTGGGGGAATACTTTTCACTCTTGAAGTGCTGATGCTTGACCTGACGATGTCTTCAATAGTACCCCTGCTTATATCTTCGGTCACCGCAGCTATGGTTGCTTTTTTCTTTATGGGTGACAATGTGCTTTTCTCTTTTCAGGTGAAGCAGGGCTTCCTTCTGGCAGAGATGCCCTATTATTTCGTTCTGGGCCTCTTCTGTGGATTTGCCGGCCTTTACTTTACCAAAGCCACTATAGACATTGAGAAGATATATAAGAAAATAAAAAACAGTTGGATAAGGATGGCCATCGGCGGGTTGATCCTTGGCATGCTGATATATTTTCTGCCGGCGCTCTACGGTGAAGGTTATGATACCGTTATGCTCCTCCTTAATGCAGAGGCAGGCATTGTGCCGGACATAACCATGTTCGGTGTGTCAGCATCCCAATTCTGGTTCTTCGCGTTGACGATGGCAGCGCTGATCATTTTCAAGGTGGTGGCTACAGCCTCTACAAACGGAGCCGGCGGCGTGGGTGGCATTGTAGCACCAGTCCTGTTTACAGGCGGAGTGGCAGGCTATTTCTTCAGCAGCATGTTAAACAATATCTTCGGCCTCTCATTGGTTGAAAGCAGCTTTACCCTTACTGCAATGGCAGGCGTGTTCGCCGCCGTCTTACACGCACCCCTGACAGCAATATTCCTTATTGCTGAAATATCAGAAGGCTACGGGCTGCTGATACCCCTTATCGTGACATCTACAATAGCATATGTAACCGCCAGACGTTTTCAGAAACACTCAATATACAATGAGCAGCTGGCTGCCAGAGGTGAACTGATAACACATGATAAGGACAAGGCTGCCATGTTACTGCTCGACTGGACCAGCGAAGTTGAAAAAGACCTCCTTACAGTCAATTCGGAGGGTAATCTTGGCGATCTGGTAAAACAGATATCCAGATCAAACCGTAATATTTTTCCGGTAGTGGATGAGCTCGGTATTTTGGAAGGGGTGGTCCTGCTGGATGATGTGCGTGACAAGATGTTCAATTCTGATCTCTATGACAAAGTATTGATCAGGGATTTGATGATCATACCCCCTTCATATATCGACCTGTCTGAGAGAGGAGATGCAGTGCTTGAGGCTTTCGAACGCACGGGTGCCTGGAACCTGCCGGTGCTCGATAAGGGACGGTATGTCGGCTTTATCTCCAAATCAAGAATCTTCTCAGCCTACCGTGAACTGCTCAGACAGTTTTCAGAAGAATAGTACCGTATCACTCAGGGTCCTGCCTTCAGGTCATTGCCGCGTGACTGATACAGATGGCTCCTTTTGCCGATGTCGCAGGCAGGACTGACTCATAGCCATGATCTGCGGAATTGTATTATAATGCTCAGGCTACAACAGAATGACAGGCACAGTTATCTTCCCCGGGATGAAGAGGTTGCCGGCGTTTTCAGGTGACCTCTCCTGCACGCAGGAGGAAATTATAATGAGGGCTGGTGATATTATCAAGACCGTTCTGATAATGCTGAGTTTGCAAAAAGGGCATCATGAATAAAATAAATTTTTAAATGTATATTTGCTCCTTTACTGTACGCAGTCACCGTTTTAGTGACGGATCATTAAAAACTGAACAAAGAATTTACTATGGAAAGAGACAGTATCATATTTGATCTTATTGCCCGCGAGCGTAAGCGCCAGACTGACGGCATTGAACTCATTGCTTCAGAGAATTTTGTGAGCCCGCAGGTCCTCGAGGCTATGGGCTCGGTGCTTACCAACAAGTATGCTGAGGGTTACCCCAGGGCAAGATATTACGGGGGATGTGAGGTGGTTGATGAGGTTGAACAGCTGGCCATTGACAGGCTTAAGGAGCTCTTCAACGCTGATTATGCTAATGTGCAGCCTCACTCAGGTGCTCAGGCAAACATGGCAGTCTTCTTCACCGTGATGAAACCGGGAGACACCTTCATGGGACTAAACCTGTCACATGGCGGACATCTCTCTCACGGATCTCCCGTGAACTCATCAGGTATCCTTTACAGACCGGTAGAATACGGTGTGAAGGAGGAGACCGGAAGAGTCGATTATGATATGATGGAGGAGGTCGCATTACGTGAGAAGCCTAAACTGATTGTAGGTGGCGCCTCTGCATATTCAAGAGAGTGGGATTATGCCAGAATGCGCAGTATAGCCGATAAGGTCGGAGCAATGCTGATGATTGATATGGCACATCCGGCAGGACTGATTGCAGCCGGACTGCTTGAAAACCCACTCAAATACGCTCATATTGTCACTTCTACTACTCATAAGACACTCAGAGGTCCACGCGGAGGTATTATCCTTATGGGAAGCGACTTTCCTAATCCGTGGGGAGTGACCACACCCAAAGGTGAGATAAAGATGATGTCGGCCATGATTAATTCAGCTGTTTTTCCCGGTATACAGGGCGGCCCTCTCGAGCATGTCATAGCCTCCAAAGCAGTATCATTCGGCGAAGCCCTGACTCCCGCATTTAAGACTTACCAGCAGCAGGTGAAGAAAAATGCCGCCGTGATGGCTGATGCCTTCATTGAACTTGGATATAAAGTGATTTCCGGTGGTACTGACAACCACTCAATGCTTATAGACCTGAGATCCCGCTTCCCGGAAATAACTGGCAAGAAGGTTGAGAATACACTCGTTAAGGCTAACATAACTGTTAATAAGAATATGGTACCCTTCGATTCCCGCTCACCATTCCAGACCTCTGGAATAAGGGTAGGTACACCCGCTATCACAACAAGAGGACTCAAGGAGTCAGATATGGCTGAGATAGTCCGGTTCATTGATGAGGTACTCATCAATATCGAGAATGAGTCAGTCATCTCTGCCGTTGGGAAAAAAGTGGTCAGCAGGATGAAAGATTATCCGCTTTTTGCCATGTAGGAAATTTGTAATTCATATTGTATTTTTGAGGTCATGGAAAAAGTAAACCGCCAAATTGAGAATATAATATATGTGGTTGATGATGATCCGGTTATTGTCGGGCTTGTGGCAGCCCGTCTTGAGAGTTTCGGCTACATTGTGAAGTCTTTTTCTTACGGTGAGGATTGTATCGCTGCCCTGCATGATGAGATCCCTGACCTCATAATCCTGGATTTCTATTTCATCAAAGAGGGAACGGTTCCTATGAACGGCATGGAAGCTTATGACGTGATCTACAGTATGGTGCCGGAAGTACCTGTCATAATGCTCTCCGCCCAGGAGAAGGGAGAGGTTGTGCTGGAATTTGCCCGTAAGGGGATCGCTGATTATGTTATAAAAGATTCGGACCTGATTGATAACCTCCATATGGCAGTCAAGGATGTCCTTGAGAGATAGTTCCCGCTACTCATGGAATGGTTTATGTACCTGGCTGTCATAGCCGCCGGTCTCTTTGCAGGCTTTGTCAATACACTGGCAGGCAGCGGATCGCTTATCACACTTCCCCTTCTGATGTTTCTCGGCCTGCCCGCTAATATTGCCAATGGCACCAACAGGGTCGGTGTGCTTGTACAGGCTATTGTAAGCAGCCTGAGCTTCAAAAAACAGAAGTTGTTCACCGTCAAAGGCACTATGTGGATGGTTCTGCCTGCGGTGGCAGGCTCTCTTCTCGGATCACTCATCGCCGTGAAGATCAATGAAAGGATCATGGAGGTGCTGATAGGAGGTCTGCTTATCTTCATGTTTTTCATTATCCTATACAAGCCTGAACAGTGGGTACGTGAACACGCTCTTTCAATCACCCCCAGACGTCGCTGGTGGGTCTCGGTAATTTTTTTCTTCATAGGAATTTACGGTGGATTTATTCAGGCCGGCGTAGGCTTTTTCCTTCTGGCAGCCCTGGTGCTGGGAGCAGGGCTTGGTCTGACAAAGGCCAATGCGCATAAGGTTCTGTTAGTTGCTTTCCTGACCTCAATAGCACTGACAGTATTTATTATCAGCGGACAGGTGAACTATCTCTACGGCATCGTTCTTGCCGTTGGTCAGGGCGTGGGCGGATGGCTCGGTTCAAAGGTGGCAGTGAGCTGGGGCCCAAAGGTGGTGCGAATTATTCTGCTCGTGGCTATAATGGCCTCAGCAATCAAGCTGACAGGCCTCTTCGACCTTCTGGTACAGTTGTTCTGACAGGACTTATCAATATCAAATTACAATTATTCTGACGAACCCAATCACTGTCACAGCGCAATTGTCATGGCAGGCCTCCCCGATATCAAGACACAATTGTACAGAAAGACTTCATGAAAATCATGTCGGAATTGTCCTGGTTGGCCGGACTGCGGGCCCTACTTCAACTTGAAATTGTAGGTAATAGTTCCCTTCTGTATTCCCGTGGCGTCACTGCTGCTATCGAAGGTAGCCTTCAGCGCCGCTTCACGTGCTATCCTGAGAAGGGTCGCGTCCAGGGTGGTAGATCCAGGGCGACCTGCAACTGCATTAATCACTTTTCCTGATTTATCCACGGTTACCTCTACGATAACCTTTCCCTCGACCTGAATGTCATAAGTCGGGAGCGGCAGCGTCTGGGCCCTTCTGCCGCCAAGGTCATATGAGACGGGATTGTTTCCCGTGCCTCCTCCGGGCCCGTAATTTGGGGCACCGGGAGTGCCTGAGGGCGTCCCCTGATTGCCCTGCCCGCCTGCAATACCTTCACTCTGTCCTGTAGTGCCGGTGTTGCTTGCATTACCGAACGCACTCTGGGCACGGGCTCTGGTCTGGTCAATACGCCGTTGCTCCTCCTCCCGCTTCAGCCTCTCGGCAGTCTCCTGCTCAATCCTCTTCCGCTCTGCCTCGGCCTCCTCACGCCTCTTTATCTCCGCCGCACGGGCCTCTGCCTGCTTTCTCAACTCTTCCGGGCTCGGCTCCTTCTTCTTAACCTCTACAGCCTCCTCAAAATCCTGTGTCAATATCGCCTCTTCAGCAGCTTCAGCACCGGCTGAGGGTGGGGGAGGCGGAGGCGACACAGGCTGCGGGGCAGGCTCAAACAAACCGTCACCCGTCTCGTCAAAACCGAAGTTGACAAGCAAACCCTCTTCCACCGGCTCCGGTATCTTCACACTGAAGGTTATGAGAATAACAAGCACAGCAAGAAGAACATGGATCACTGCACTGATAGCCAGACCCTGCTTCTTTTCCCTTGTGAGAGGCTCCCTGTTGCTATTTTGGTGTTGTGGCAAGAATTAGCTTATACTGGTTTTTTGCTGCTATATTCATCACATTAACTACATACTCCAAAGGAACACTCCTGTCAGCATGTAGAGAGACATAAATCTCAGGATTGCTTCCTACCTTCGACTGCATGGCAGCTTCCAGGTTCTCAAGCATTATCGGCTGATCTTCAATATAGTATTGCAGATCCTTGGTTATGGAGACCGTGGTCATCGGACGCGCTGAGGTCTGTGTAGCGCCCTTGGGCAGCAACAGCTTCAAAGCTGTGGGTTGCACCAGGGTGGAAGTCAGCATAAAGAACAGTAAAAGCAGGAAGACGATGTCAGACATGCCTGAGTTGCTGAAATTTACACTGACCTTATTCTTGTTTGAAATAGCCATCAGTAATTATTTTACAGGTTCATTGAGTATGTCAAGGAACTCAGTGGAGGTGGTCTCAAGCTGGAATACCACATTCTCTACCCTGACTACCAGGACATTATACCCGAAATATGCGAGAATGCCAAGAATAAGACCACCAACGGTAGTTATGAGAGCTGTATATATGCCGCCGCTGAGTGTGCTGATGTCAAGACTGTTGCCGGCCAGAGACATCTCATAGAAGGCCTGGACCATACCAATGACCGTACCGAAAAAACCTAGTAACGGCGCTGCCCCGGCAATGGTGGCCAGCGTTGGGAACCTCTTCTCCAGCTTATGGATCTCCAGCCTGCCTATATTCTCTATGGCAGCAGTAACATCGGCAAGAGGCCTTCCCAGACGGTTGATACCCTTCTCAACCATCCTCGCCTGTGGCGAACTGGTCTTCCTGCATAACTGCATCGCAGCATCAACCTTTCCTTCATACATGTAGTCCTTGATGCGATTCATGAAATTAGCATCACTCTGTGACGCTTTCTTGATGACAAGATACCTCTCAACAAAGATGTATAAAGCAACAAACGATAGAAGTGTGATGATGTACATTACCCATCCTCCGGCCAGGTACAGGTCAGCCAGTGACAGTGTTGCCTCTTTACCTGCCTCTGTGGCTGCAGTACCTTGTAATAAAATGCTAGCTAATATCATTGTACGTAATTTAAGTGTTAACAGTTTGACTTACTTTTTTATATCATCGCGCGAATATATTAAAAAAACGGCCAACCTGCCTTATAAGTATACTTGTGTTAATAAAAGAAAGCCGTTGTTGAAATGTTATTGATCCTCCTGGTCCTGCTTTTCTGTTTTCGGTTTCTTCCGCTTCTCCTCAGGCTTGATGAACAGAGTCTTTAAAGTGTCGAAATCGCGTCTGTAAAAAATGCCAACTCCTTGTGTGTAAGGGCTGGTCTCGTAATAGAGATTATTGTTTGAACGGTTGAATGCCTTGAGTCTGAGCATTTCGGTCAGCTTGAACTCTATGGTGAACTCGCCGCTGATATTGCTGACGTTGGTGCTCGATTGATTGCCGCCGACATCTACATTGCCGTTGAGGGTCACCTTGTTATTTAGCAGCTGTGTTGAAAGGGCAAGCTCCACCTCCTGGTTGGTGATAAGGTTACCAGGACGGTAGTTGAAGCCAATGTCAAAGTCGTTGCTTATCTGAGACAGCCAGTTGCTGAGCTGGTTGGACAGCATCTCTGTAGTTGTTGTAAATCCTACGTTCTGTGCTCCAAGTATTTCTGTCTGGGATGAAGAGCTGCTACTGCTGGTCGATGATGCACTGAAGAGTGCCGGATCAGGGTAGAAGCTTCCCATGACAAGCAGGTAGAGAAACTGCCTGCTCAGTTCTTCCTCAGTGTCTGTGGCCATCCTTAAGTATTCCTTTGTTCTGTCGTCAGCCGTTGGCAGAAGAATATCAAACTTGATGGCAGGATTGAGCAGCTTGCCGGAGAGGTTGAGGATACATTCTACCGGCAGCCTTTCAACCAACTCCGGAAACTCCACCTCATTGAAGATATCAGAGAGAGATGCCTTTAAACGGTATATGGCCTTGATATCCAGATCAGCATCATCAATATCACCGTCCCAGGTGATGGTCCCCCCCTCCTCAATAGTGAAACGCTTGTTGAGTATATTGCCCAGTGTAAACAGGTAATCACCGTCACTGATAACATAATCACCGGCCATCCGTACATCCCCCTTTGAATTGAGATTGATGTTCAGTTTGCCTGCACCCTTGCCTCTGATCACCCCGCCGGAGGTCTCATCCAGTATTAGCTGAACCTCTGCGTCAGGCGTGACATCAAGGTTAAAATTCAACTCTATATTGCTGCTCGTTTCCTGTCTGTCAAAGACATTCTGATCTGCAATAGTGGCTTTATCAATGCTTTTGTCAGGATTAACGAAAATAATATATGGGTAGTCACTCACGCTTGCCGATGAGTTGAGAGGAATGAAAAACTCCGTATTTGGAGCAGTCCTGGCTGAAATGTTGAAGACGAGCCTGTCCTCATTTCCCCTGATGCCTACATAACCAGATGCATATGCAGTACCATAGAATATATCGCTGTCTTTTGGCCTGGTGTTGAGCACCAGCATCCTGTCCATATTGATGTCGAGACTGATGCCAAAATCCTTGAAAGAGTTATGCGAGAGTATACCGTTGATAGTACCCTGGTTTCCCTTCTCATCGAAGATCCTGATTTTTTTGAAGACAATGCCTGCAGGAGTGAACCTTACGCTGTCAGAGAAACTGTACCTTGTTTGCAGAAAATCAATGGTCATTGAAGCATCACGGGCCATCACTGCACCATTCAGTTCAAGCTGCTTAAGTTTTCCGCTGAGCTTAACCGTTCCCGACCCTACACCGTGAATATTGGAGGCAAAGGTGTTCACGAATGGATTGAGGATATCAAGAGCAACATCATCGGCGGTGAGAGTGATATCGGCTAACCTTGACGAAGGTGAATATGTACCGCTTATGTCTATTGACTTACGTCCTGAATAATCATTGAATACATTAATCACTGCAACCTTATTTTGAGGATCCCATTCGCTTTGAATGGTCATAAGACCATAGCTGTTATCATTCAGCTTAAAGTCGGTAACATTGATGTTGCTCTCGAACAGCAGCTCATCATAGACATCGGACAGCGTTATGCTTCCTTTCATAATGCCCTGAAAGGTCATCTTTGCAGGGCTTTCCTGCAGATCTGGCTTATCACTGTTCATGCTGTTAAGATAAGACATGTTGAGCCCCTCAAAACTGAGCGTGAGCCTGTCCTGTGGAGAGGGTGAAAGCTTGCCGTTAAGCCTGAGGTAGTTGGTACGGCTGCTGATCAGGATATTGTTAAAGTAGGCAGTGGTGGAATCAATGACAATACGTGCCGGACTGATATCCCATACCTTATAATTTATAGTGAAATTTGCGGGGAGAATACCTATTGTCAGTACCGGCCTGCCTGCCTCGTTCTGACTGAAAAAGCCCCTGGCTTTTACCTCTCCGAGGGTTTCCCCACCGTCTTTGTTGTCCCATTTGATACCGAGGTCTACTGTATCTGTACTGGTCTCCGCTTTCAGGATGAAATTGCCGAGCTCTGAATTATCAGGTAAAAGGATAGTGTCGGCAGTGATCTCCATATCCATCTTGCCATTATTGACCGAAGCAGTGAGATGCATCTTGCCCATCCTTGTCCCTGCATATGTTATGGCGTCCGATCTCATCTCGGCAATCATCTCCGAACGGTCAGACCAGAAATGGCCGGTGATCTGGCTTCCTTCGGAGATGTTTAATCCTGTCCCCAGAAACTCGTTTAGCTTGTCACTCCTTTTGATACTGGCGTTAAGTGCGAACATGGCCACTCCGGTTTCTGCAGCATCCTTAATCTCGGGTGGAGTGAACCTTGAAGGGAAGAGATGAGACAGCATGGTCCTGACAGTAGTGCCTATGGCTTCGAAAGTATATGGACCCCTTACATCCGCATTGACAAAATCGGATTTCAGCGTTAGTAAGGGCTCTCCACTGACGATTGCCGCAGTGATGAGAAAATCGTATATGTTCAGCTTACCGTTGGAGTTTTGCAGTGTTGAGTTGATAAGCCTGAGATCACCTTCAAGATTGTCCGTTCTGTTGCCCTTGAAGTTGGCAGTAAGCAGCGCTGAAGCTAAGAAAACCGAGTCACTCCTGACAAGATTTAATGCATGAAGGTCAGCATGTGCAAGATTCAGAGAGAAATCAAACTCCGGCCTGCTCTTTTCGAGATCGAACCTGCCCATGACCTCCATGTTGATGTTTTGATCCTTGACAGCAACATTACCATCCCATATACTGTCGGCATATTTACCGGTTACCGATACATTCCGGTACAGGTAGTCATTGAGCTCCACACTGTCAATAATACCTGAAATATTAGCCGAGAGGTGTTTGAATGACTGCATTGAGCCGTCAATATCAGCATGCATCGACAGCTTCCCGAACATCTCATTGTTTCTTGTGACATAACCGAGATCCACATCAGTGGTCTTAAGGAACCCGTTGAAGCTGAAAGCATTTTTCCCGTCAGGCCGGAGTGACAGGTCGGTTGAGAAGTCGCCCCGCTCTGTTGTGAGCCGGCCGAATGAGACAAAGTCTGTTGTAAAACCCGTGAAACTGCCCTTGTATGCTATGAGACCCAGATCATGAGCTACGGCAGGAAGCTTTAACGGCTTTTTGCCCGGGATGGCAAAGCTCTCAATATCACTGGCACTGGTCCTCATGTCTGTGAAATCAATATAGAGATAACTCTCACTGACTCTCGGAAGTCCCGATATGTCAAAATCAAATCTTAGCTTCGTGAAGTCGCCATAATCAATCTTGATGTTACGCCCTTTAAGCTCAGCTACTGTCCCGGAAACCCTGCCTGACAGGCGGATCATTGCGTTCATGCCTTTGACAGGGCTTACAAAATAGGCGAGGTCAGATGCCTCAATGAGGGAACTGTTGAAGAGAAAATCCATTCTGACCTTGTGAATGAAATCGGACCATGATGTCTGGTCCTCTGGTATCAGAAATAACTTTTCGGCGGAGATTGAACTTGAATCGGTTAGCAGGGTGATATCCCTGAAGAAAAGTCCATTTCCTGCCATTGTCGTATTCATATCCAGACTCCTGCTGATAAAACCTCCGGATTCTTTAAATGCCAGTCCTCTGATCAACATATTTACTGAGTCCGGAACAATTGTAAGATCCCTTATTCTGCCGTTGATAGAGGTGACCTTCATCCTCTTCAGATTCAGCGACCCGGGTATTGTACCTGTGGTGTCACTCATGTCAGAAAGAGAGAAGGAACCGTCAATAACATCTATATCCGCAAAACTGATGTCTGTCATCCTTGTAGAGTCACCTCCCCTGTCTTTTACAAGACTCTCAATATACCGTGTCAGGTTCATGACACCCGTTGTGTCCTGTATCAACCTGAAATCAGGCTGGTAAAGATTCGCCCTGCCGAATCTGAACAGACTCTCTGAAGGTTTTATTGTCCTCAAGGCCAGGCTTATCTTGCGCGCTGTAAGCAGGGTGTCACCGTTCTGGTCTTCAAAAAGAACATCTTCAAGCACTAATCTCCTGAAGAAGGCATAGGATACACTCCCTACTTTTATATCTGCACCGGTCTTGCGGGAGATGACATGAGTAAGCTGATTAACGGTGAAAGTCTGAATATGCGGAGCCTGGAGCAGCAGGAACAGAATAACAGGTACCACAATCAGCACTGCTGTTATGATAAGAAGGACCCTGACGATTTTTTTAATAATTTTGGCCATTCAGATGCTATTCCCGCCGAAGGCGAAGTTATAAAAAAGAGTAATACAAAAATGACACCAGGAATTACGATCCTTGCGATAGAATCATCCTGCGATGACACCTCAGCCGCAGTTGTCAGCGATGGCTTTGTGCTCTCAAACCTGATAGCCAACCAGACCGTTCACGAGGCATACGGGGGAGTGGTGCCCGAACTGGCTTCCAGAGCACATCAGGCTAACATCGTTCCCGTGGTTGACAGGGCATTGTATGCCGCAGGCAAGAGAACAGACGAGATCAGCGCAGTAGCCTTTACACGTGGACCCGGGTTGCTGGGCTCATTGCTCGTGGGTACATCGTTTGCCAAAGGATTTGCCCTGGTCCGTAATCTGCCTCTTATAGAGGTTAACCACCTGCAGGCACATGTATTGTCCCATTTCGTATTGGAGCATGGAAGAGAAAACAGGATACCGGAATTCCCATTCCTCTGTCTGCTGGTATCGGGAGGCCATACACAATTGATCATTATGCGTGATCATCTCACCATGGAGCTTATTGGCAATACAATAGATGACGCTGCAGGAGAGGCATTTGATAAATGTGCCAAGGTGATGGGGCTACCTTACCCTGGCGGACCTGTAATTGACAGAATGGCATCCGAGGGTAACCCTGATGCCTTCCGGTTTGCCAAACCACGAATACAGGGTCTGGATTTCAGCTTCTCCGGACTGAAAACAAGCTTCCTCTATTTCCTCCGTGACAGAGTGGATGAAGATCATGATTTTATAAACAAAAACCTCAATGACCTTGCAGCATCACTGCAGAGGACAATAATTGAGATACTGATTGGCAAACTTGTGAGAGCCTCAAAGGAGACAGGTATAACGGAGATTGGTATAGCAGGTGGGGTCTCAGCTAATGCAGGACTCAGACAGGCACTGGAGAGAGAAGCACAGAAGCGTAGATGGAACCTTTTTCTGCCGGACCTGCGGTATACCACTGACAATGCAGCAATGATAGGCATTACCGGATATTATAAATACCTTACGTCTGAGTTTACTGACCACAGCGTGGTGCCACAGGCTCGTATTGATTTTGAAAAAACCTGACAAATGAAACACGAAAATCCATCTATACTGGTCATCGGGGCAGGAGCAGTGGGCGGAATCACTGCGGGCCTGCTTAAGAAAAAGGGTTATGATGTTACCATAGTGGCAAAATACCCTGATTATGCAGCAAAGATCAGGGAAACAGGTGTGATACTGAGCGGAAAATGTGGCAGTTTGCAGGTTGCTATGCCGGCAATTGCTTCTGTGACGGAGGCGACAGAGGGGAAAGATATTGTTCTCCTTGCCGTTAAGGCAAACGACATGGCAGAAGCAGCCCGACAGGCTCTCCCCCTGATAGCCAACGATGGCTATATGGTCTCTATGCAAAATGGCATTTGTGAATATGAACTTGCCTCAATAGCAGGGAAGGAGAGAACAATCGGCTGCGTGGTAGGATGGGGCGCTACCATGGAAACACCCGGAGTTCTGAACATGACCTCAGCAGGCGACTTCATAATAGGCTATACGGACCGCGATCCGGATGAGGACCTTGAAAATATAGCTGCAATCCTCGAGGCTGTTGTGCCGGTGACAATAACATCAAACATAATCGGACACCGTTACTCCAAGCTCATAATCAACTCATGCATCACCTCAATGGGAGCCGTCTGCGGTCTCTACCTCGGCGAGATGCTTGCCAGAAAAAGGATGAGGAAAATATTCATCAATATCATCCGTGAGGCTGTCGCTGTTGCTGATGCCATGAAAATTAAGATGGAAGTCTTCGGAGGCAGACTCGATTTCAGGAAATTTGTGGCCGGGAGTGGCTGGCTGTCAGACCTCCGGCGTGATCTTATGATAAGAATAATAGGGTTTAAATACCGGCGGCTGAAATCATCCAGCCTGCAGTCGATAGAGAGAGGTAAACCTTCGGAGATAGATTTCCTTAACGGATTTATTGTTGCCGAAGCTTCCGGAAACAGTATTCCTGTACCGGTAAACAGAAAGATCATAGAGACGGTAAAACTGATTGAACAGGGGAAACTGGCTGTCAGTATCAGAAACTTTGACGACCCTGTATTTGACTGAGCCCGTCAGGTCTCCGGGAAATAAAAAGCCTCCCTGCCAGGATAATAATAGCGGAGCATGGCTATTCTCTCCGGGTATAAAAAATAGTTGAGGTCAGCCTCGGCACATAACCTCCCATCCCCGTCAAACAGCGAGGCCACAAGCCTGGCACTTTTTTCTTCGCGGCTCAGGAGGCGCGCTTCAGCAGTCACGGTGCCTTTGCTGAGGTGAACAGGCTTGAGGTATCTGACAGTCAAGGATGAGGTGACACCTGATGTGCCTGCCTTGACGTAGACACACCATGCCGCTACCTCATCAAGGAGCGTCGCAATAATGCCTCCGTGAAGCACGTTTATATAACCCTGAAAAAAAGGTAAAGGGATCCACGAGGCATACAGCCTCTCATCATCCTCTTCAAATGACAGTTTCAGACCGACAGGATTAGAAGGTCCGCATCCGAAACACATGTTCTCTTCCGTACTAAACGGATTTCTGATCTTTCTTCTCTGTGACATTTTTGCTTTGTTTCTTCCTTCTCTGCTGGGCCAGCCAGGCACTGAGGTAAAGTATTGAGATAATAAGGTATGCCAGCCCGATAGTGAGGGTGACAACAGCCAGAGCCAGAGATGGCTTATCACCATGGACGCCGGCCATCTTCAGACGGTAACCGTAACCGAAGATTGTCATTAAGATCACAGCCACAGCCAACCCCAGTCCAAGGAACACTATGGTGCCGTCAATAACCGTCGTGCTCTGGTAGATGGGGCTCTTTTTAAATGCATAATAGGTCGATCTCGCATAACCCTCAGCCCTCTTTCTGGCCTCAGCCCTCCGATAGTCTACCCAGGCCTGATAATTAATCCTGGCCTCCTCTTCAGTGATATTATTGCGGCGAGGATGTGTGGTGAGATACTCGTAAGCCTCAGTGATCCTGAGAAATGTCTCATGAGCCCCATCCGAATGGTTCCGGTCAGGATGAAACTCCATGGCCTTCTTCCGGTATGCTCTTTTGATCTCATCATCAGAAGCACCCTGCCGTATTCCAAGTATCCTATAGTAATCCCAGTAGTTCATGTTCATAAACATTCACTAAATAAGACCTTTTTTTTATCATGAAAAAGTGACCTCATGTTGTTTTTCCGGTGATTATTCTAAATTTGCAATTTAAAATGAATCTAAATAACAATCTGCATGGATAATTCCCGGGTACTATTTGCCTTTGCAATAACTCTTTTTGCGGGCCTCGCCACCGGGATTGGAGGATTGATAGCCTTCTTTGCCAAACGTACTAAAACCACTTTCCTTGCCTTTTCGCTGGGCTTCTCCGCCGGCGTCATGATATTCATCTCATTTACGGAGATACTCCCTGAGGCAGGCGACCTGATGCAATTAACCTACAATGCCAATACCGCATCATGGCTCACATTCCTCTCATTTGTCGCGGGGATAGGATTATCAGCAGCAATAGACAAGATTCTTCCTGCGGAAGGCAATCCTCACGAGCTGAAGAGGGTGGAGCAGATGCATCCTGAGACTCGTGATCCTGACAAACCCGAGTGCAGGGGAAGGAGGCAAAACCGCGGCAGAAACTCGGTCAGAGACCCCAAGCTGATGCGCTTAGGTCTGTTCACAGCCATTGCCATCGGAATACATAACTTTCCCGAAGGTATTGCCACTTTCATGTCAGCAATGTCAGATGTGACCGTTGGAATCAGTATCGCTTTTGCTATAGCTATCCATAATATTCCGGAAGGAATAGCGGTATCGGTGCCTGTCTATTATGCAACAGGGTCAAGACGCAAGGCACTGCTATGGTCAGTGATGTCAGGATTCGCCGAACCCATAGGGGCTTTCGCAGGCTATTTCATCCTTACATTCTTCAACACTGATGTTAGTCTCGGATATGTATTTGCAATGGTGGCGGGAATAATGATCTATATATCGTTTGATGAGCTGCTTCCTGCGGCTCACAAGTACGGTAAACACCATGTGGCTATCTACGGCCTCATAAGTGGTATGGTACTGATAGGTGTAAGCCTGATACTCCTGGGGTAATAATCCTCAGCCCTTAGTGACTGAGATTTGCCGTTTCTTCAGGCACATGCTTATGCTTGAAAAATACGGCAAAGAGTATTGCTACTACGAGTGCATAGCCTGCGAAGGCAAACCATATTCCCTTCCAGTCAAAGGCTCCGCCCTCAAGTACAAAGTATTTGTCAAGCACTATTCCGCTAATCCGGCTGCCGAGGAAAGCCCCGAAGCCGTTAGTCATCATCATAAAGAGTCCCTGTGCACTGGCACGTATGTCTGGCGTGCTCTGTGTCTCCACGAACAGCGAGCCGGAGATATTGAAAAAGTCAAATGCCATTCCGTAGATGATGCATGAGAGGACTATCATCCACAGCCCTTCAGCCGGGTTACCCAGACCGAAGAGTCCAAAGCGTAAAACCCAGGCCACCATGCTCATCAGCATCACCTTCTTGATCCCGAATCTCTTCAGGAAGAAGGGGATGGTCAGGATGAAAAGCGTTTCAGATATCTGTGATATTGACATTATGATGGCGGGATATTTCACCGCCAGTAAGTCCCTGTAGGCAGGAATGGCTGCAAAGTCATGGAGGAAAGTGTCACCATATGCATTGGTGAGCTGTAGTGCACCACCAAGAAGCATGGCAAAGATGAAGAAGAGAGCCATCTTGGTGCTCTTGAAGAGCTTAAAGGCATTAAGCCCGAGCTCTTCCGCCAGATTCTTCTTATGACCCCTGGCCAGCGGTGGACACTTGGGCAGGGTGAAGGCATAGATGCCCAGCACCAGTGATGCTATTGCAGCTACATAAAACTGCATCGGCGAGGTCTCGAATCCGAGCAGGCTTACAACCCACAATGCTGCAATGAAACCGATGGTGCCCCATACCCTTACCGGCGGATACTCCTTTATGATGTCCATGCCACTGTTCTTCATAGAACTGTAAGCCACTGTAATGGCCAGTGCGATGGTGGGCATGTAGAACATCATCGTAAGTAAAAGTACCCAGAAGAATGTGTCAGGATTATCTATGGCCGGGATGACCGCCAGGAGTACAGCACCCAATATGTGAAAGAGACCGTACAGCCTCTCGGCGTTGAGCCACCTGTCGGCGATGATCCCTGCTATGGCAGGCATGAAGAGGGAGGCGATACCCATTGTAGAGAAAATAGCCCCGAAATCTGTCCCTGACCAGTTCTTGTTCTGAAACCAGTATGCACCTACAGTGAGTAACCATGCACCCCAGATGAAGAACTGGAGGAAGTTCATTATTATTAGACGGCCCTTAAGTCCCATGGCAGTGATTAATTAAAATTGGACAATCCACGAAGATAACAAGGTATTCGTTTCGGAATGACCCCGATGAGAAAATGTTGAAAAAAAGAGGCTTTTGCCTCACCGTGTCATATTGTGCCGAAGAGCCTGTCCCCGGCATCCCCCAGTCCCGGTACTATGTATCCCCTCTCATTGAGATGGCTGTCCAGAGCTGCCAGGTAGATATCCACATCGGGGTGTTCATGCTCCACCCTGGCGACACCCTCCGGTGCTCCAACAATGCATACCAGCCTGATAGTAACGGCTCCTCTCTTCTTTACTGCCCCTATAGCTGCACTGGCGCTGCCTCCTGTTGCCAGCATCGGATCCAATACCATCACCACCGCACTGGAAAGATCTTCCGGGAACTTGGCATAATACTCGGTGGGTACCAGGGTCTTATGATCGCGCACTAGTCCAATATGACCCACTCTGGCAGTGGTGATAAGGCTCGTGATACCGTCAACCATCCCCAGTCCGGCCCTGAGAACCGGCACCAGGATGATATCTCTCGAGAGCTCCGAAGTGGTGCACGAAGAGATGGGAGTGTCAATCACTACCTCACGCAGTGGCAGGTCCCTGGTTATCTCATAAGCCATCAGTCCGGCTATCTCATTGACGTTCTGCCTGAAATCCCTTGTCCCTGTCTCCTTCCTCCTTATAAGTGACAGCTTGTGGGTTATCAGCGGATGGTTTATTAACTTAAGCATATTCAAAAAAAATAGTATATGAATCTAATACCCTGCACCCGGGTTGTCTCTTACTTAATAAAATTATAGGTAAAACCTACACCGATAACCTCCTTGAACTGGGCGCGCTTGCCTAACACGGGTTCACCTGCCACTTCATCAACCTGGATAAGGATGTCATCATCATACAACAGCAGCGTATTGACAGTGGCTGAGATGTATTCATTTACCTTAAGAACCAGGAGGGTCTCCCAGCTCACATCTATGTTCTGCGGATTGTTCAGGTAATTGCTGAAAAGATCAAGCTTCGTAAGAAAATTGACGTTCTTCATTATCTCATCTTTCTTGTATGAAATATTGGCATAGGCACCGAACTCTGACCGGAACTTTTTGCCCGGCTCAACACCGAAGGCTCCCATGGATGAAAGGAAACTATCATTCACAATCGTATTCTTCGATGTGATGGGGGAGAGGAAAAGTGAAAAATCGGGGTTGGGCTTGTAATCCATACCTATTGAGAAGACCATGTATGCCGGCGCAAGAAGGTCTGAAATTTTGTTTTCAGTGTCGGGATAATTATACCCGGCAGCCATCTGTGTCTTGAAACTCATGAGACCTGAGTAATACCACTTTTCTGATGCCTGCCGTCCGTATTTAGACTGAAAGTCAATCCTGTCATCGGTCTTGACCCATTCCGGTTCATTGCCTTTCATAAACGTCTTTCCGAAGCCAATGGTCAGGGCGTTATCCCATGCAGATTTGCCTTTCTTGTAATTGGCAGACAGACCGATCAACCCGTTGATAGTCACAGAATTTTGTCCGCCTGCTGCCCAGTTTGTAAATGAACTCTGGGCCATATTAAGTGATAAGACACCGCTGTTATGCCACCCGTTAAGGGTGTCGGCGTCCTGGCCATTAATATCTGAAATAATCCCTGTAAGCAATATACATGCTGATAAAGTAATAATCGTCCTTTTCATTTAATTGCAGTTTTTATATGGTATTAATAATAAAAGGAAATGATTTGCCACATTCCGGCAGACCATCAGCCTCAACCAGCCTCAATCAAGTGTGCCAAAGACTTTCTGCAGGAGAGGGGTGACCCTGGCCGAGACCTCTTTTCTGATCTTCAGCTCTTCACCTTCCATCTTGAGAAAAACACCATCAAGAGCTTTTCTTGTAAGAAAATCATCAAGGTCGGTGGTGACGGGACTGAAGCCTGCCAGTCTGCCGGCGATACTGTTGGCTATATTGTTCCATTTGCCGGTCAGTGTACTCCAGGACTCCTGTGCCGATACACCCGCAATGATCTCCTTACTTGTGGAGGTACTTATCTTTGGCTTGTAAAGGGCATAGAGATCATTCCAGGTGGTATTTTTCAGGTATACGGTGGCAGCATTGTCTGCACCGTGAAGAATGTTATAACCGTCGGCTATCGTCATCTGTGTCACCGAACTGACAAAGATCGGGGCAACCTCTCTGGCAGCGTCTTCCGCGGCCCTGTTAATATTCATGATAACATTCTCAAGAAGCTGCTCACCACCGGGAATCCTGCCTATGTTCTCAACTATGACCTTCGCTTCATCAGGCAAGGGTATCTTCACCGTCATATCACCGTAATACCCGTTTTCAGACGAGAGCTTTGCCGCTGCATTCCCGGCAGCTGTCGTCAGCGCCTCCTTTAGTCCTCCTGTTATATCACCGTCAGTCAACCCCTTTATCGTTGACGTTGTCTCTATTATGTTCATTAACTGAGTACATCCTGTTAAAAGCATCAGTGACAGGATGAATAATGTAATTTTACTTTTCATCTTTCTGTATTAAGTGTATGTATCGTCAGATTGCCTGATAGGGAATGAGCGACTGCTGTTGCTGCTCTGAATCCTGAATATTTAAAATCTCAATTACCACATATCTGCTCATTCCCCTCCAGGGGAGCGGCTTGATATACTCCTTGTATCGCAGCTCAACAAACTTACCGCTGGCCCTCTCAAGCAGGACGGCGAGACTGTCACTGGTGATGCTGAAGTCAAATTCGTTGCTCTGTATTGCGCCGGGAACAGGCGTTTTGAACCCCGTCTGGATGAGCTTGCCTTCCCAGGTCTTGAAAATGTAACCTTTCCTGACAAGGTAGTTCAGGTCACCGGCCTTGACCCCCTCCCCAAATACAAAGTAATGACGCCACATAAAGATGCCGGCAGCAACCAGTAACAGGAGTACAACACCAATCCTGAGAGTCTTTTTCATTTTTGGCAGATAAACGTATTGGGTTATTGTTTAAGTGATCTGCCCGGGTAAAGGTTGTATTATCTACCCGTCCAGATCTGTCTTATTTAATTTATGCAATTTGAAGCATGACCAGATTGTCACTCTTTCTTCTTTTCATCATCCTTATCCCCGAGTTTCTCTTTCACCTCAGAGAAAGTTGCCCTCATTGTGTCCCAGATAGAGTCGGCACCTTCTTTCACAGAATCCCATGCGTCAGCACTTGATTCCTTCAGATCTTTCAGTTTTGATCTGCCTTCTTCCATCTTGCTCTCAAGCTTATCTATGTTCTCATTGTACTTCAGCTTTGTTTCAGAAGTAGCACTCTTTGCCCTCTCCCTTAATTTGTCAATTTCCGCTCTCCAATCATCAAGCTGATCCTGTATCTTCTTCTGATAGGTCTCTTTCTGCTCCTGCTTTTCCATATTATTTGTGTTTTATTTTATATGTCTGGATAAAAGTATGTCAATAGAGCTTGACAGCGTTCAGCTTATCAATGAAGGTCTGAACCACAGCCTGCTGTTCATCTATCTTTGCTCTCATTACATCCTGTTCGTTATCATTTCTCGGTATTGCCCGGTCAGCCTGGTTAATATCACTCTTGGCCTTGCGGATCTTGTTTTCACTCTTGCCTATCTCATTTTGCAGTTTCTTGCGTCTCTTTTCCAACTCCTTGATCTGGCCTGACAGTGCTTCTCTTCCAGCGCCGACAGGCATAGCCATCATTTCATTGTTCCTGTTTATGATCTCATTGGAGAGAAGGCTCAGCTCGTTATTCTTGACAAGCAGTTTATCCTGTTCATCATTGACCGTGTTCCTCTTGTTTCTCGCAGTCTTTTGTGAACGTGACTTGCTGGACTCGAGACTGCCTAAATCCCTGTTGAGATCGCGCAGAATCTTTTCCTCCGCAGAGAGCTGGTCTTTGATAACGTTAATATACTGTGACTTGGCAAACTCTTTCAGGTAATCCTTTGCTGCTGTTAGCTGTATGTCTCCGGAGGCAGGTTCAACATACTGGTCCTTCTTAAGCTCTATTACTACAAGCAGCCTGCTCAGCGTGTCTTCATTAATGAGACGGCTATAGACGTTTACCGAAGCAGGTGAAACCTGCCTGATGCTTGCACCGAATATGCTCATCTCACCGTTATCGGTCTGCACTTTAGATTTGGTTCCGGTCTCCTGTAGCTTGACCCAGTTTTTAAGGACATCATCAAAACCAGCCTCAGGAATGGTTATGTTAAAACCGGGATATATATAATTACCTATCCGGACGCTGTCTTCGAGAACCTTAATCGGCTTCTGTCCGTTAAGGTCCGGCATTCCTATCAGCATGGCCAGGCATATAATCAGGGTAAAATTCTTCATAGCTAAAGTAGTTTTAGTGAACCTGCAAAGATAATAAAAAATTATTAAAATCTACAGTTTATCTATCCCTTATATCACACTAATTCAGAAATCTAACCCGCTAGCCCAAGCGCCTTCCTGGTAGCTTTCTCTCCGGCAGAGATGATCTCCGAAGCCTTGTAAAAATCATAGGTGCTATATGATTCCCTGGAAATGTGTACCATAATGTCAATACTGTGATGCTGCAGCGTCAGTGACGCAATCTGGTTAAGCATTATGCTTATGCTGCGGGTGTTGAGATTGAACAAGCCGATATCGTCTTTTTTATTTTTAGGGATTTGTTTGTCTGTTTTGGAACGCAGGCTTTTGATTATTTTCATATACCTGTTATCTTCAACTTCTTCTTCCACTTTTTTTACTTCATCATGGGGAATATCCGCATTGACATCTACAACCGCAAGAATATCACCCTCATGGCGCACCACCCTGTTTATCGGAATGGGGTTGACCAGGCCGCCGTCAACGAAAAAATCTTTTCCTACTTTGAATGGCTGGAATACCGTTGGTATTGAGATCGATGCCCTGATTGCATCAAACAGACTCCCTTCTGTGAACACCTTTTCCGTACCTTTTACTAAATCTGTGGCAACGGCACTGAAGGGTATCAAAAGGTCCTCAATCTTCCTGGCAGGGACTATCTCTTCCATCTTCTCAATCACCTTTTTCCCTTTGACAAAACCTCTGCTGCTGATAGTTATGTCGGTAAGCTTCAGCACTTCCATGACGTCGAGGGTTCTTACCCACTCCTCAAACTCTCTTATCTGTCCGGCGGCATAAATGCCGCCTACAAGGGCACCCATGGATGTGCCGGCAACCGAGGTTATATTGTATCCCTCGCTCTCAAGCACCTTGATGGCGCCTATATGGGCAAAGCCCCTTGCCCCGCCGCTTGATAGTACCAATGCAATATTCTTTCCCATAGCTTTATATTTTTCTGATGAAATCGTTATTTAACAGATCTCCGGCAAGAGAGACGAAGAATCTGATGTTTTCGATGCTAGTGCCTGGTGTCACCTCGAAACGGTAGAGAGGATGACTCTTCCGTCAGCCTTCCTGAAGAACGAAAAACTGCTGCCTCCACTGTCTTACCTCTCAGTGTTGTATTGGTCAGCATCAGCGCTGCAGTAACCTCCTTCCTCCGTACACTGACGTTTGTCTAGAACCAGCGTCTCCCTGTCCGGAATGATCCCTTCGTAGTCAAAGAGCGCAATGGCAATCTTCGTTCCTTCCAGGTCAATTCCTAATAATGCCATAATATCATATTTGATGTTCCATATTCCCGTTAAAACAGATACCACGCAGGTTCATCATGTCATCCGTCATGATCAGGTCAGCTCTGGCCCCGGGAGCTATGAGACCCCTGTCATCTGTCCTGATCAGCTGAGCAGGATAGAGAGAAGCCATCCTTAAGGCTTCATAACGGTCAATGCCCACATGAGTAATACAGTTCCTGACGGCATCAAGCATTGTCAGCCTTGCCCCTGAGAGTGTGCCGTCAGGTAGTGTGAACCTGTCATCCTGCCTGACATGCCGGTATGCCCCACGGTCATTCTCCTCTACAGCATCGGTGACCAGCAACAGCCTCTCCTTCAGTATCTTTTTGGCAATAGCCAGCATAGAGTAGTCAACATGTATTCCGTCAGCAATGATACTCGCCCGGGCAGTGTCAGAGCTGAAGAGGGCACCCGGTAATCCCGGATCACGATGGTGGAGGGCTGACATGGCATTGAAGAGATGGGTTGTGGTCTCAATGCCCATCTCAAAGCCCGCTGTCGCCTCCCGGAAAGAGGCATTGCTGTGCCCTGCAGAGACAATGACCCCGGCTTTTCTCAGCAAACCAATTATTTCCGGTGTGCACAGCTCGGGAGCAATGGTCATCATCCTGATAGTGCCTCCGGCTTCAGCGAGCAGTCTGTTAATGTCAGCGGCTGTAGGTTTTCTGATAAGCTCACTGACGTGCGCTCCTCTCTTGGCCTTGCTTATGAAGGGCCCCTCGAGATGTAGCCCAAGCACTGCCGGATGACTGTTCATCCTGAGAGCCATGAAGGCATCACGGTAGACCTCACTGCTGTTAGTAGGCAGCGCAAGAAGGAAACCCGTTGTTCCCGTTGCTACAATAGAATCGGTGATCTTTGCCAGCGCTTCGGGTGTAGGATGGGCGGAAAAAAGATAACCACCACCACCGGCTATCTGCATATCAATAAGCCCGGCAGTGACCAGGGTGCCCCTGCAGTTGACGCTAAGCGTATCACTGCCGCTTCCTACAGTGTCGGTAAACCCTGTAATACGGTCACCTTCGGTAACAAGTACCTTGTCATGTACCAGCTCGCTGCCGGTAAAAAAATGTGCATTATAAAAGAAAGTACGCATAATGGTTCTCCCGTCTGACTCTTCCCTGTTATCATTCAAAAAACTTTCTTATCATGCTCCCGGAAAACAATGACCTTTTCCTGAACCGCTTAAGCAATGCGTTGTTGATGGCTTGCAGCCGTTCCGCTATGTCATCAACCCTGAAGAAACCCAACTTCCAGGTTTCGTCTATAAAGGCTGCCCCGTATACGCTGGGAAGGATCCGGCTATTATCCAGCCTGGCAGGTATGATCTTTCTCCTGAACCTTTTGTATTCAGGCGCAAAGACCCTGAAGATACTGCTTAAATCCCTTACCGATACTATATAATGACCGCAATTGTTACATCGGAGCGCGGTAAAATAACTGTTCCGATAAAGTGCTTTGGGTGCCGATGATTGGCAGTATGGGCATTCAAGGTCAGCTACCGTCTCTCCTGACGGATCGTCAAAAAGAGAAGTGAACCCTGGCCTGAACGGAGAGATTATGTTTGTGTACTGCACTAATCTCAGTGTTTGATGCATTATCAGGTACAGATATGCCAGCAACAGAAAATTGAAATATGGGCTGAAGGCCAGAGCATCAAAGATACCGTGAAGAAGACTGGCTATAAACAGTGCGAGGATAACCATCAATAACGACTTGCCCTCTCTCTTGTGCCTGTACCATGAATACCCGATCAGGACGCTGAAGGAGATATGTGCGGGTGTACTGATAAAAGCCCTGTAAACAAGAAGGTACTGGCTGCTCTCACCGGCATTTGCATAGAAGAAATTCTCGATGATGGAGAACCCCAGAGCCACACACGACATATATATTATACCGTCTGTGAGCTCGTTGAACTGTCTTCTTATAAGACTGTATACAATTATTAGCCCGATGAGCTTGGCAAATTCCTCCACCGGCCCAATGACAAGGAATGATCCGGTCGCGGTGCTGATAGCATTGTTATCAATGCCGAAGAGTTCCAGGAATTGGTAAATGCCGATGGCTATCACGACTGATGATGTGCCTCCAACAAAGAAAGCCAGCAACATCGCATTGAAGGTCTCTTTCTCGTAGATGTCAAAGCTCCTTATCCAGGCAATGATGATGATACCAATTATTGATGAAAGGATAATACTTAGTAACAAGAAGCTCATAGGCTGTACAAACGTTGTTTCTCTGCGTGCAGAAGAAAAAATTTATTTGATGGCTTCCACTTTCTTCAGATACAGATCATGAAAATCGTAGCTGAAATCTGTAAGAGGGGAGATAGCTTCCATTGTCAGTGATACAGGCTCGCCCTCCCTGTCAAGGCAGAAGACTGCATAGGCATCTGCATCCATTGCCCTGTCATCCCACCTGACAACAAAGGTATTGCCTGTATAATAGAGCATATCGCCCCTGAGCTTAGGCGATTTCGCTGACCTGAGCCTCAGTTTGCCGTTGACATCAGATATGATAATGTCACCGAACCAGTTGTCAGTGTAGGTGCCTGTGTAAAGGGAGTGGTCCATTTCGTTTTTTATCAGGGCGCGCTGCTCCTCCACTCTTGCCCATACCTCGTCGGTGATTTTTTTTGCCTCAGCCTCACCCCGCAGTGTATTTTCCCTGAGGATAGCCACCCAGTCAGTGCCTTTGATACCCAGGTATCCGTCTTTGATGGCATTGGTGATTGCCGTGAAGGCCGCCCCTGCCTGCTGATTGGTGAAGACGATAATCCCGAGCTTCAGCTCAGGTATCAGTGTCACCTGGGTCACTATGCCTGCAAGACCTCCTGTGTGCGAGGCCTGAAGGTATCCGCTGACATCGGTGAGGCGCCATCCAAGCCCGTAACCGGCAAAATGGCTTCTGTAGGGGCCACCCTCTCTTACCGGAATGATCGTCTGCGGCGTCCACATCTCGCTGTGAACCCTCTCGCTGAATATCTGTTTGTCCAGATTATCCCCGTATTTGCCGTTGTTCATCTGCATGATGACCCACTTGCTCATATCAGCTACGCTGCTGAAGATACCGCCGGCAGGATTGTGTACGTCACTCTCATGCTTGGGTACTACCTGCAGTACACCGTTAACAGGAATGTGAGCATCAATGATATCCGATCTATCCTTCAGCCTGTTGATAGATGCAGCCGAGTGGCCCATTCCCAGCGGGCGCATTATCCTCTCCTCAACGAACTCCTCCCAGCTTGTGCCTGATACTCTCTCAACCACCACACCTGCAACAATGTAGAGCAGGTTATCATAATCATACTTCGTACGGAAAGGAGAGCTCTGCTTAAGGTATCTCAGGTTGTGAATGATTTCATTCCTGGTGAAGGAGGCCGAATCAGGCCACATCATCAGGTCACCGGCACCGAGACCCATGCCGCTGCGGTGTGTGAGAAGATCCTTTATGTTGAAATCCTCCGTGACATAAGAGTTATATAACCTGAACTCAGGGATGATATCAATCACTTTTGTCTCCCATGTAAGCTTCCCCTCATCAATGAGAATTCCCAGTGCTGCGGATGTAAAAGCCTTGGAGTTCGATGCTATTGCAAAGAGTGTATTCTCATCCATCTTTTCCCCTGTGGCTATTGACCTGACACCGTATCCCTTCATATGTATGATCCTGTCATCCTTGATAACGGCCACGGCAATCCCAGGTACATTGAAGGCCTGCATTGTCTCTGCTGTAATCTTGTCAATCTCTTTCGACGTCAGCGGCTGTGAGTATGCGGAGACGAATACCAGAAACAGTAACGAGAGGGTGAGGATTTTTTTCATTTTTTACGAGTTATATTTTTTGAGAAAATAAAGTTAGCATTATTGACTGTAAAATGACAGAGAATCTTTCCCCGGTCATTGATTAACTTCACGCAGGGATATGACCTGCATGCAATTACTGCCATCTTCTCTATTCGATAATTTTTCTCATCCGGAGGTTGTACCTGTCTCCGGGCCGGAGAAAGTAAAAGAGAAGATCCTTCTCCGGTAATTTCTTAAGGTTGCTTCCTTCGCGGGACCATAATGAGCCATCATATACAAGGACATAACTGGCACCCATCACCTCCATGGTGTCTCTCTTCACAATGACGGCCGTATTCTCATCTATACCTATTCCCAGCAGCTCCGGGTGTTCCTTCAGAATGCCGTACATGTCAAACTGCCTGTTGCGGGCCAGCACATGCTGGTCAATGGCAATATCGGAGATGTACCCGAATCCCTGCTGGTGGTCGCCCATCATGACCTGGTTATTTTGCGTATCACCTCTTACAAGGAAGGAGCCCTGGATAGTAGCTCCTGCCGAGGTGCCTGCTATTACTCCACCGCGGTCCAGGACATCTCTGAACATATCCTCCGTTAGCGTCCCCTTGTAAGAATCTATAAGGTGCCACTGCCGGCCACCACCGAACCACACACCTGTAGCTTTGCCCAGCGAGGACGAAAAAGAGGAACTGTTGGCGGTATCCCTGTTGAGAGTGTGCAGTATGGTCACATTCCTTGCACCTCTGGCCCTCAGGAAGTCGGCTGAACTGTCAGAATAACTCTCCTCTCCACCTGCTGTGGGAACATATACTATCACGGCATCATCTCCGCCGGCCAGCTCAATAAAGCGTTCTATAATGTTGTCTGACAGTCTCCCGCCGCCAATAATGAGGAGTGATCCGGAGGCAGGACCCACTGTGATACCGTCAGTATTATTAGCCTGCGATTGAAGTTGCAAAACTGACAGTGAGCACAATAGGAAAACAGTTGAAAAAGATTTGAAGTTCATTGTGTATTTAGTTGGATTAATTTCATGAAATGCCTTTTCAGACTGGTGCTATAAGAATAATAATTACCAGGTGGGGGATAGATGATCGTAATTAAGGTTTTACATAACATTGTTGAGTCCATCGTCTTTATACCTGCTTTATGATAGTAACTTACGTAACCCATCAGAAGCAGCCATAAATGCAGCATATGACAGCTTCTATAATACATACTGGCAATAGGGCTCTTTTAATGGTTGCACTGGTCAGGCTCTTAAGTTTCTGTATCAGGACCCATAAATATATGAATATTTAACGCGATCGCGCTTTTAGACATAATTATCATTTCTCGGGATCTAATTCTCTGTGACAGAATGCTCACACCGGCATTATTCTCTGTCATTCTTCATTAAAACTTCATAAATGATACCCTAACTTCCGTTGTTAAATGTTTGATGCGGGACGGATCACCGTTATTCGCGAAACAGCAAACCTTCTTTCTTTCCATAAGTCCGTTTTAATGCTGGGAAGACTACTGGTTCCTCAATCCGGTGGTCTTCTCTTTTTTACCATGCTGCCCGGATTTTCCGAAAATTTCTTGTCCTGCTTAAGAGTGGCAACAAGCAATGAGTCATTCCAAATTTAAAAGCAGGCAAGAACTACACAGTCACCGTTCCCGGAGCCGGTCATGGTGGTGTATCAATGGTTGCTCACCTGTCCCCGATACGACTCATAGTCAACACCTTAATGTTAGTTAACTAACTCATCTCTTGAGTATTTACGACTCCTGATGATAATATTGACAGTTGCAGCCAGTATCAGTACCTCACCGGCAATAAAGAATATCCACCTGTAATGTTCAGGAATATAGCTGGTTATCATAATAGCGAGTTTTTCATCTGCCTCTGCAGTGGCATTCCGGGCAAGAACACCGCTATCAATGATCATTCTGGTGTAATCAGCCAGGTAGGTGTAAAGGATCACCAGCGCTCCTCCTGTTATCAGTATCCAGTCAGAGATGCCTGCTTTTATGTAGAACCCCCTCTCTTCTCTTCCAATAAGCAGCAGAGCAATAAGTATCATTGTCAGGGAATTGACCGTGGGGGCCAGTACCGGGCCCAGCCATGATACAGGGATGAGGAACAGCAGATCCCAGGTGAGGAGGGAGGCTGGCCATCCGATCAGTAATTTCAGGGCTGCATAATAGAATATATCCCATATGCCGAATGCAAATAGAGAATAAAACAGCCTCTGGAGATTGTTTCTGCCCGTCACTATTCCCACCGCCGCAAGCATCACCAGTGTGGCAATCTCCCTGATCCATTCAATGGTAACCAGCTCTGGTGACATCAGCTTCAGGGGGAACCCGAATCCCTCAGGATAATAGAGCTCCCTGATATATACAACCACTATGCCTTCAAGGAATCCCATGGCTATGGCGAAAACGGACAGCCAGAAGAATCTGAAGCGCCATGTAAGGATGGTCTGTTTCATAATGTGGTCATTTGATAAGGCAAATTACAAAAAACAGGGGAAGACAGCTCTCCTTGACTCTGGATAATCGGTGAAATAACTCCTGTACCAACGGTGGTGTGAGAGCGCCCGTGGAACCAGGTTGCAGAAAGTCCATACAAAGAATGATAAGGCCGGCAGTGACCAGCACAGTAGAGCATAACCACCCCATTCCACTATTTCCCCCAGGAAGTTCGGGCATGAGACCTTCTCAAACAGCCCGCCGCGGGGTATCTGATATCCGTTGTTCTTCTTCTTCCTGAGATGGATCAGCTTCTCATCAGAGGTGATATTGATAACCATTCCGGCCAGGAAGATAAGGAGCCCTGATATAAAACGTGGGTCACTCAGCCATTCAGTATTGTAATGAGTAGCAAGCGTACCTGTGTAATAACCCAGAAAGCTTGCATTCATCAGGTTGAAGAAGACAGCCATCAGGGCTATAACAAGAGGCATCTGCTTCCCTCTGACCCTGATACGCCAGGGATAGATCACAGCTCTGTTGATATAGTGAATAACGTATAAGGAGCCAATAATCCATGTGGTGATTGTTTTTTCTGCTGTTCCGGAAAAGATAAAATAGAGAAAAATGATCAGAGCCGGGACTTCCATAATAAACCACCCTATCCTGTCAGGGATGGTCAGTCCCCATGTTCTTTTTGAGTGCCTGCCATACGGGGCTGTCACAAAAAGCAATACCAGGAAGATTATGATAGCCGTAGCGGTCCAGAGCCAGACAAACAGGTCAAAGGTTGTTTTTTCCATCAGATGTAGTTGTTTTCCTTAAACCACCGGATCGTGTCTGCCATGGTCTCTTCAAACGGACGGGGACTGAACTGCAGAACCTCCGAGGCTTTTACGGATGATATGTTCCTGTGACTCTCTTTCAGAGTATCAAGTGACATTGCGGTGTATAGAGGTATGCCCCCGGTAAGAGTGGTATGCATATTCAGGAAAAGGGCGCCTACATGTGCCAGCCACCACGGCAGAGTGAGGGCCGGGGCCTTATGTCCTCCCATTCTCTCAACCACGAGGGCCATCTCTTTAAGACTCCTCCAGTTGCCAGCAAGAAGATAAGATTCTCCGGGCACTCCCTTATCAATTGCATTAATGGCAGCAGAGCATACATCCCTGACATCTACCCAATCATATCCTCCCGGGATCAGGCTTGGATTCAGTCCTTTGTAAAACCTGATTACAGCATTGCCAAGCAGTGAGGGTTTAAAATCGTTAGGTCCTGTAATGGCGGTTGGATTAAGTACAACAACCTCCAGTTCGGGCGATGAGCCTTCGGTCATTATCTTCTGTCCCAGCGCTTTTGAACGGTTATATGATACTCTGCTATCTAATTCAAGATCTCGCTTTTCATCCAGAATTTCTTCAAAGGGTTTCTGATGGAAAGCATGGATTGAACTGAAATGGACTATTCTCCTTATCCCTTCAGCTCTTGCCGCGTTCAGAAGATTAATACAGCTGCCGGCATTCAGCTCAAGGCACCTCTCATCCTTTTTCCGGATGCTTATACAAGCTGCCAGGTGGAACACTACAGAACATCCTGCACAGAGTCTTCTCAGGTCAGAGATACTGGTCACATCGCCTTTGACAAACTCAACATCTATATTTTCCAGCCCTTCGGTGCTACGGTGTATCAACGCCCTGACTTTGTATCCACGGTCAGAAAGCATTCGGCAAAGATTTGTACCTACATGTCCGGAAGCACCGGTGACAGCAACTTTTATCATAAGCCTGAAATCCTTTCAAAAGTAATTATCATTTTGACATCTGGAAGACTTGTTCGTAAAGATGACCGGCCGGAGGTACAAATTATTTATTAATTTGCAGATGTCTTCCCATGGAAGGGATATAGCCCTTCACTTTATGATTGAAAGGTTTTGACTGAATGATGAAGCAACTGATTTCAGCAGCGGTTTTGTTGATCTGTACCACAGCAACGGCACAGCAGTACACTATTGGACACACCTCTGCTGAGATGAAGGACACTCAACGTGGTAACAGGAAGATCAGGGTCGAAATATATTATCCCGAAAGCAAAGCAAAGACCGTTCAAAACGAAGATGTAGTAAGAGCCGTGAGATTCCCGGTGATCTGCTTTGCTCATGGTTACATGATGTCACCTGATGTCTACGGGAACATCCGGAAGGCACTTGTGCCGGAAGGGTTTATCCTCGTCTTCCCCTACACCGGGACAGGCATGTTCCCTTCTCACCAGGCTTTTTCAGAGGACCTCGCCTTTGTCCTTTCTGCAACAGAAAAGATGGCCGGGGATCCAGGCTCACCTTTATATGGCATCACTGATACCGTATTCTGCCTGATGGGTCACAGTATGGGAGGCGGCGCTCTGTTTGCGGCTGCCAATATCTATAAGAGAGCCGCAGCGGTTATTGCGCTGGCCCCGCTGAACAGCAAGCCTTCTGCAATTAAGGCGGCCGCATCCGTTGAAACGCCTACGCTGATAATTGCAGGAGAAAATGACTGCATAACGCCACCCGGCAGGAATCAGATACCGATATATGACAACTCTTCCGCCAGCGATAAGACATTCATAATGATAATGGGAGGCACACACTGCGGAATGGCAGACTCCAGCACGGTTTGTACTCTCATCGAGAAACTGTCAGGGTGCAGCAAAGGAATCTCTGCTGAAGAACAGCATCAGATAGTTGCAAAATATCTTGTTCCATGGCTCGACTATTTCCTTAAAGGTGATATGAAAGCAGGAAAACTCTTTAATATGACCATGGAGGGTGACGCGGAGGTTGAGTATATGCGCTCACATCCTCTTTTAACCGGTTGCGGCCGGTAATTCCTTCGAGAGGCCGGAGTCTTACTTCTTTAAGCTGGCTTTCGAAAAAATATAGTCTGCTATCGGAACGTTGAACTGGATCTCCTCTATAATGAACTCAGTGCCCTTGCCATCTTTGAGCATATCACGGAAGAGAATCCTGCGGGGATACCACCTTTCGTTTATGCGTTGTATGTCTGATAATTCCGTCCTTTTCAGCAGTGTGCCGCTCTTGGCGTACATCTCCTCCTTTAGCGGGATATTCCGTTCCTGGTCAACCCAGAGCTTCATTCCCTGGTAGGCTATCTCAGGCACGAATGCGGTGAGTTCAATGACCCAGCATTTGTTCCCGTCAATTATTTCAGTCCCCGTCACTTTGGCATTATACTGATCCGTAAGCCTGTTATCCTCCATCAGGTCTTCATAAGAGAGGTCTGATCCCATGACTGACTGCCGGAGCATGTGGCCTGCGATCTGAATAATCCTGTCAGTTGAAGGTGAATAAATCCAGAGCTGCTCATCCAGCTTGAGCATCTTTGTGCCCTGTTCACGCGCCGGATAAAGGTATTCGGTAAAGGACTTCTTTTCGCCGGCTGTCCATGTCTTCATTTTAACCGTATGGGTTGCGCGTCGTCCGTAAATAACCATGGAAGAGGTTAATACCCTGTTTTCGGATGACATGTTCCGGTCGATCTTCTCAAGGAGAAGCTTCCCGTCCGGATACTGAGCCCATAGTGAGCTGAAACTGCACAGTACCAGTAATAGAGTTATAAGTCTGTTCATGCTTCAAGTTCTTTAAATAGTTGTGCCGTCTGACGCTTGTATATCCCTGCTCCTGCAAGCATGGTGCCAATCTGTGTTGAGAGGAGCCCCGGAATAAATCCGATATACCATGTGGCAGGTGTAATATGTGCTCTGAAGACGCTGGGCATCATTATAGCGGCGTTTTTCATCATGGCTCCCAGGTTGACTCCGTGGTTCTGAAGGTAGAGTGCCACAACCATTCCCACAGTGACTCCTGCTATCGTCCCGAAGAGACCGATCAGGAACGATTCCATCATCATTGTTTTGTAGACATGACCTTTTTCTTCTCCTATTGCAAGCCTCATGCCGAACTCTCCGTATCTTCTCAGCCCTCCAAGCAATCCGGCATTCCACAGTATCAGTGACATCGCGATCATAAAGACGGCGACAAGCAGTCCCTGCAGCTTTCCTGAGTACTCAACCATGAATCCCATGGTCTTGTCCTGAGACAGCCTTGTCATCAACGGAGAAAACTCGTCATCATCTGAGGTGTACTGACCGTTGAACAGGTCACTTATTGCTGAGGCCTTCTCTTCATCATAGCTCCCGTTCCTGAAGAATCCCACTATTTCTCCGGCGGCATTCTCCATGTTCAATGCTTCCCTGACATCAGATATGTCAGCAATGATTGTCCCCCTGTCAAGGGCCGTAGTACCAAAATCAACGGTTCCGCTGACAATGAAGTTGTACATAACAAGCTCACCGTACATGCTTGATCCGACCAGGGTCACCATGTCTCCGGGAACCACCTGCAGTTTGTCAGCAAACTGCCTGCTGAGGAGAGCTTCGGTACTCTTCTGCGGCAGGCGGCCGCTCTTAAGCGATGATGGTATATTGAGCCTCTCTGATTCTATCATATTACCCGAGAGCATATCTATGGCGAAACCCATGGCAGGCCCCTGTGCCCTAGTCTCTCCTGCAGAGTCGGGAACATCGATAATACCGTTGAAATGGATTCTTTCGGCAAACTCAAGCTCCGGCCATTTATCACGCAGCAGGGCTGTGAGTGTGTCAGTGCCAAGTATGGCCAGGTCGTTGGGCGACTGTGCTGAGTTCTCGGCATATGCTCTGGTCATAATCTTGACATGTCCCGATGAAAAACGTGCATTGAACTCAATGCTGTTGCCAATAACCCCTGTCATCCATGCATGGAAGACTACCGTAAGCATCACTCCGATCATGGTTACAAGGAAAGGAAGGAGGCTTCGGTTCTTATCCCTGATAAGACCTTTGAACAGAAACTTGATCATTGTATCCTCCCTCTTAAAGCTTCAGTAGGACTCATTTTTGCTATTTTTCTTGAAGGCCAGTAACTCACTATGGTGGTAATAACGAATACAATGATCACTGTGCCTGCTATCAGACCGAGGCTGTAAACAGGGTATAATCTCTCTGCCATTGAAATACCGAAGTCGCTGCTGCTCAGTGGTATTCTTATTCCTTTGGAAGCCTGTATCATCAGCAGCGGGACACCGTATACGGCACCCACCAGGGCCGCCAGTATTGAGTTCATCGCCCCCTCCAGGGTGAACAGCGCTACCACCTGTCCGCGGGTCATGCCCAGGGCTACGTAGGTTCCTATCTCTTTCTGTCTCCTGAAAATAGATAATACCTGCGTGTCAAAAACGGCCAGCATGGCCATCAGAAGAAGTATCCCCCATATAATTACTCCCACGGAACCCTTTGCTTTTATTATCATTTCAATATCCGAGAGGAGGAATTCCTGGTCCTTGAAAACCCAATCGTTCAGTTGCAGCGCTGGTACGGTCTCGATGCCGGAAATTATAATTGTTGCCTCACCGGGCATCAGCATCATCTCCTGCAGTTTTTGAAGGGGAATCCAAACCTGGCCCACATCCACTGTAGGTACTGTTGTCTCAAAGACTCGGGTAATTTTTACTTCCGTGGCATCGAATGTGCCGTTTCTGTCTCTCCACCGGAGGGTAACATAATCACCCTGCTTCAGCCCGGTGCTCTCTGCCATCGCCTTACCAATCACGGCAGGCACATCTCCCTCCTCGGCTGCCATCATTGAGGAAGGCAGATCAATGACCTTCTGCTGCGGAGGAATACCTTTTATCAGCACCGAGTGCATCATTCCCCTCGGGTAAATGGAGCCCTGGGTTATTAGTACCGGTGCCGCCGTCATTGCCTTGACCAGAGTATCCAGCTCTGCAGGCATGGGGCCATGGCTGTCAGTAAGCGTAAAGGGATCATAGGGGTCATAGGCCTCGTGCCAGTATTGTCCGCCACCCACTTCCCATCTGATCATATCACTTCGTGCCTGCCTGTCCCATCCCTCCAGCAACCCTTTGGTCCATATGATGATGATAAAGGAAAAGGAGAGAACAATCACATTCAGCCAGGTGCGTAATCCCGCTCCCAGGAGGTTTCTAAGTGCAAGTTTGAATGCAAGCATATTATTTTCCTCCACTCAGTTCTTGACTACAATCTCATCTTTAGCTACCCTGCCGTCAGCCAGCCATATCTTCCTGCGCACATAACCTATTACCTTCTCGTCATGAGTGGCGAAAATGAATGTCGTATGCAGCTCATGGTTGAGCTTCTCCATGGTCTGTAGTATGTTGTGCGAGTTTGCTGCATCAAGATTTGCCGTCGGTTCGTCAGCCAGCACTACCGCAGGCCTCTTCACCATGGCACGTGCAATGGCCACCCTCTGACACTCGCCGCCGGAGAGCTGGGAAGGTCTCGACCTGATCTTGTCAGTCAGCCCTACCCACTCCAGGGCATCAAGCACCATCTGCCTTCGCTCTGACCCGTCAATGCCCTGCAGCAGCAGAGGGAACTCCACATTCTCGAAGACCGTGTAGACCTGGAAAAGGTTGTAGGTCTGAAATATAAAACCGAGCTGCCTCTTCCTCAGCGAGGCTGATTCGCCCGGCGTAAGCTCGCCGACAGAATGGCCCAGAATCACTGCCCTGCCTTCGGAAGGATTGTCAAGCGTGCCGATAATGTTCAGCAGCGTTGTCTTGCCCGAACCGCTCGGTCCGATAATTCCTGTGAATTCTCCCTTTCCGAAAGTGAGGTCAATGCCGTTCAGCGCAGTGAACCTTCCGCTTCCCATAGGAAAGTGTTTCCTGAGACCTTCTATGCTTATTATTACGCCGTTATCCATTGATGATTTTTATTTGTTTCTATAAGTCCACGACCATCATTACCTGGAACCCATTGCCTGAAAATGAGCTGCTCCCGTCTCCGCTGCTGTATAGGAGCACCTCATCAGGATTCCAGAATGCCATAATGTAAATACTAAGGTAGTCATATTTTATTTGAAGATTTATGAACCGATACCAATCCTGGGTATCCCAGTTGTAGTAAACGAAAGCTGACAGATTATGTGAAAGCATGAACGGATAGCTCAGGGAAAGAGTTGAAATGTTTCTTTTTATCCTGGTCTGATTCTCATCCGGCCGGTTTGAATACCTGAAAAACTCTGAAGAGAGATTGAGACCGTTGCCAATGCTGAAAGTATAATCCAGCCCAAGGCTGTAATATGTCTCCCACCTGGTGATGACAGGGTTGCTCTTTTCATTTAGTTTCTTAACTAGTTCGAACCATACGCCGGGACCCAGATCCCACTTGCCGTCAACAGCGAAAAGTTGTTCGTTGTACCGGGTATCAGTAACCCCGGGCAGTGCGGCGAGGAGACTTGTATAATCGGCATCACGGTGATGATAACTGACTGCCACCTCTCCCCTGGGAACCGGCAGCTGTACCCTTCCGCCATATTCGGGAATTCTTTTCATAGAGGGAACACTTTCCCAGCCCTTGGTCTTTTCGTTCCCATAAAGACTCCACAACCAGATGTTTGCATTATTGTTGAAGTAATAGCGGCCAAGGAGGGCATAAACGCCGTCGGTAAGCATCAGAGGGTCCCTGAAATCCATCTTGTCAAACCACATCAGTGGCCGTAATATGTTTGATGAACCGAAATTGATCTTCTGAAGCCCGGCTCTTATCTCGAAATGGGATGTTGAATATCGCAGCCACAAGCGGTATGGCTTGAGGTCATAACCCGCAGAATCATACCGCATGTCAGTGAAGAATAGTGTTCCGTAGGTGTTGACTGACAACTCGGCATCAAACTTGCCTCGCGGCCCGGCTTTTATCCATGGACTTAATACTGGGATATATCTTACGCCTGACTGCCATGCAACATCTCCGGGGAAATTCATCACCATCCAGGTACTTATCTGATTGTCAAACGATAGTCCGGCTTTCTGCGCCTGCAATTCCCCCGGAAGGAGAAGTAAGAGGCTGAGTGCGGTATAGATGAATGACCTGATCATTTGCCGTCTCTCCTGCTTTTTTCTGTAAATCTTTTGATGATGGCATAAAGGCTGTACCTGTCCAGCATCCTGCCCGGCGTCTTGCCCATCAGGATGAAATCCGACACCTCCTCTTCAGTGAAGTTTATTCCCCGCCTCTCTTTAAGTTCCTGGAACCTCGCGAGATCTTTTCTCATTGAGAACCAGTACATGATATTCAGAAGCACCATGAACAGTATATATCTCCAGTCATTGAACTGGTACCAGAACCAGAAAGGCATTAACACGTAGGCACCCCATCTCATGACCAGTACGCTGCCTGTTATAAAACCCAGTACCAGCGATGCCATGTTTGTCAACAAGAACCCTGTCCAGCTGATAACAAGCAGCGAACCGATAATGGGCGACTCTCCCCGGCCTCCCTTGAATCCGTAATAAAGCGGCAGATTGTGTCCTAAAACACCGAACAGTGCAACAAGGAGGAAATAGGGCTCGGAGGTAAAGGCAATCCTGGTTAACAACACTGGTATTGCAACTTTGAGCATATCAGCAAGAGATGTGATGCAGCCGTACTTCGCCCCCAGTTTTTTGTTGACAAGCGTGGCGCTGATCAGGTCGGATTCAAATACCTCATCGGAGTGCGGGATAACTTCTGCAAATGGCTCAATCTTGCTCTTGCCTGTGGAAAGGAAATATACTATCCTTGCCGATGATACCGAACCGATGAGGTAACCTGTGGCGGAGCAGAGAGCCGCCAATAAAAGGGGTTTGTCCTGAAGTGACAGAAGCGCTTCATTCATGGTCATGAACTGTAATAATACCATTTGATCCGTTGACTGTGACTGTCAATCCGCTGCCAATAGCACATGCGTTGGGCACTGACACCATCGCCGGTATGCCCATCTCCCTGGCGATGATTGAGCAGTGTGAGAGCATCCCGCCTGTCTCCGATACTATGGCTCCTGCCTTCACCAGCACTGGCGTCCAGCTGACGTCCGAGAAGGGAATAAGTATTACATCACCATTTGTTACACTGACAAAATCGTTCCTGTTACGCACTACCCTGGTAATACCGGTATATGTCCCCTGGGAGGTGCCTGTGCCGGAGTGGTTTTTATATCTTCCCCTCTCAGGCAGTGGTGCCTCATCACCGTAGATCACCGTTGGAAGCACTATCTCTTCTGTCTGCTCCATCTCTTCCCGTCGCACTCTGACTAGCCCCCGGTAATGAGTCTTGTCAGCACCTTCAATGCCATTGATAACAGCATCAACCTCTTCCTTCCTCAGATAGAAAATGTCTTCACGACTCTCAATAACTCCGGCGGCAGCCATCGCCTCACCTGCCTTCAGGAACAGCCTGCGAAAGAGGCCGTAACCGTATATGTAGAGTGAGCTTATCTGCTCACGGTACAGCTTGAATCTGCCAGCCTTCATGTAAGCCCTCTTAACTCCCCCGGAGAAATTAATGCCCTGCTCTATCAGGTTTTCAGGAGTATTCAAGACTATGCGTCCTTCACCCCCGGAGGAGGAGAGGATCATGCTGAATACCGTCTCAGGATCCTCCTCCCACTTGGGATAGGAAAAATCGTTCCCGCTGTCGCTCAGGTGTCCGAAATCATTGATGAACTTCTCAACACGGAGGGCTGTTGCTCCGGCCTCCTCAACGCTCCTCAAATCTTCCAGGCTGGTCAACCTCTTCTTTATATCAGGAGGCAGCGCTTCAATCTCCTCCCTGATACTTATCATAACAGGTAAAGGAGCAAAGTCAGCCAGTCCCGGAAAGTCCTGCCTGAAATCAAGCCGGTCATAATCAACACCTATCTTCTTCAGCCTCTTTATCAGGCTCTTGTGATACATCGTCATCAGCATGGGAGTGACGATATTCAGGTAGGCAAGACGATGTCCCGTATCAAAGAGCAGAGAGAAATCCCTGTGGTACAGGGCAGGGGAGAAGTCCTCATATGAGCGTGCTGCAAAATCGTTGTAAAACTGTCTGAGCGTGCCATACTCCCTGATTAACTGCTTCTCAAACCTCAGCTTTGACCAGAGGAACCTGAGAATCCTGAATGTGTGCCTGAGGGTCCTAAACCCGGGTCTGAAGGAGTGCCGGCCATCGTCTTTCCTTGTCATCAGCTGTTCGAGGCTGTCCGGTGACATACCAAACTCTCTGAAGATCATACCAAGGGTCTTGATGTTAAAGTAGGTCTGGTAATAGAACGGTTTGGTAAGCTCCTCGGGTCTTATCCTTAGTGGCCCTGTTATCTCTGATAGAAGGCCTAACCAGGTACCGTTTACAAGAGGAATGTTCACTGACCATACCAGTGGCTTGATCTGACCCGGCAGCATCTCCCTCGCCATCTTGTTTGAATATATCTGGACCTCTTTCCTGCCGGTTATCTGTCTGAGCTGCAGGTAATAGAGCTGCCTTCCGTCGTAAACCCATTCTATGTCAATGTGCTGGCCATAATAACGCCTGAGCTTCACCGTGTCGGTTGCCACCTGGCGTATGACATGAAAGTGACAGTACTGTTCGTTACCTTCGGAAACATTATTTTCCCTTATTCTCCAACGGAGAGGAGTGACCCCCTTCTGAACTAGTTCCTCACCCGCACCCTCAACGGCTTCTATCACCGTCTCATTCTGATCGGTCACAGGATTTCTGCTGAAGCTCACACCGGCTAAAACGGCTGGTATCATCTCCTGTATAATGACAGCACAGCTGACAGTGGTTACGCCGGTTTTTTT
>JAVEYS010000018.1:0-45707 GCA_034003345.1 Bacteroidales bacterium | reverse complement strand
TTGTCACCACACTGAAAAAGGCGGGTATTGACGGCAGCCGCATGACTTCAAAGGGATGGGGCGAGAGTAAGCCTCTCGATAGCAATGCCACTCCAGAAGGCAAAGCCAACAACCGCCGGGTAGAATTTGTGAAGAAGTGAGTGCAGAGCCAAGCTTGCTTGAAGCTATGCCGAGCGCTGAGCGAATGCGCGAAGCAAATTCGTGAAAATATTAAGGTAGAAGTATAATCATTCAGGAAATATAAAAATATCTATTATGAAAAAACTACTCTTTTTAGCAGCTGCATGCCTGCTCGCAATTCCATTGTCAGGACAGTTCAAGGCAAAGATGTATTTCACAAGCATGGGTAAGAATCATGTGTTTACTGTTTATTCGGCTGATGCCGGTTACAGGTATGAATTCAATGAGGGTGGCCAGGAGGGAGTAATTATCGCAAAAAACGGCTCCCCCGATATAATCATCCTCATGCCGCAGCAGAAGATGGCGATGAAAAGCTCCGCAGGTGATCCAATGAGTTTGGGCAATGATCCCGTCGGGTCATATGAGTATCATAAAGATCAAGCGACCGTAAAAGAGGTCGGACACGAATCAATAAACGGAATTGAATGCATAAAAACCGAGTTATGGAACAAAAACAGCAATGAATCTGGGCAGGCAAACCAGAAGTTGTTTACAGCCTGGACTTCCATGGAATATGACTTCCCGGTAAAAATAATCAACCACATTGACGGATCTGGGGACTCAATCATGGAACTCAGGGAAATAGAAGCCTGGACACCCGATGCACAAAGCTTTGAGATACCCTCAGGCTACCAGGTGATGGACATGCCGGGGATGATGCAATAATTTTAAAATTAAATGCGATGAAACTAATATTATTACCAGCGACCTTATTATTGTTGTTAGTAACAGTAAATCATCAATCGGAAGCAAACAATAGTGAATTTGTTATAGCATCTGGCCCAACTCTTATTCTCGATCATGTATTCACTTATAATAATCCGACGGTAACCTATACAATTACAGTTCGTGGAGAGGTTCCCATCAGAGAGGAGCCTGTTGGAGCAGTCGAATGCTGCCATGGTAAGTGGGAGAGAATTGTAGGCTATTTGTCAGGTTCGGGAATTGTTACCGTCTCTGGTAAAGGCAGTATGAACGCTGGTCAGTTCCAAGTAAAAAAAATCAATTATAAAGCAAAAATGAGAATTCGGGTTAATGGTAAAACTGCCTGTTTTGAGGAACCGGAGTCGCATTGCCTTACCCTATTTTCAATAATCTCTCTTGAAGAAACGTGGCTTGATGACATAGAGTGGGATATTGAAACCTCAGATCCTGAAAACGATTCCTATCGCTATGAAATGTTAAAAAAATTTGTGCCCACAAAAATTCCCGATTCTCCGCATACTGGTCGTACGCTAAAATATCAATATGATTATCCTGGTGTAAGCATTTACGAACATAAATCATCGGTAGGTGGTATGGGAACATTTAAGTGGAAATATGCCTACACATCTTCAAATGCGGAGCAATATTATAAAGAGGTCAATCCTCCAACTGAGCAGCTTAACTATGATGATGACAGGCAAAAGCCTAAAGATTATCCCGTTCCTGAAGGTGAATTAGGGCCTCCTCTTGAGTCTGTTACGTGGGATTTAATTGACCGGTGACCAGTGTCCAAACACATGAACGAATCTTCAGACAGTATGGTAGTTGAACTTAAGAAGATTGAAATTTGGATACCTGACCACGTTTAATCTGATGTGTCTGAGGGATATCAGGTAATGGTGATGTCAAATATAATACCATGATTTAAAATAAAATACAATGAAACTATTATTATTACCAGCAACCTTATTATTGTCGATAGGAACAATTAATCATCAATCATTTGATGCTTTTGGAAGAGAATTACAAGTGTCCTCAACTGAACCTAAGAATTGTAGTATTAGCCTGGATTACATAAGTAAATATCCTCCTTATTTTCAGCTATATATCACAAATATCTTTAGCGCAGATGATAATCTCTTCCCCGATAACACGCTAATTGCCATCAAGGCAGATAAAGGAAGACTATTAGGGGGGCAGTCTGTCACTGGATGGCATGTTTATTCAACAACTGATGCATCTATCACTGAGAAGATAAAATATATCCCTCCGAATTGCGAAATCAGCAATAATGACATCCTAAGTTTTGCCGCCGTTTATGAAACCGATGAGGGGACATTAGACATTGGCTCGGTAAACTTCACCAAGAAAATCATTAATCCAATATGTTTAGGTGCGGGACCCCTATCCGATCCTAAAGACACTTTTGGGCCTGAAGACCCTGAAGACCCTGAAGACCCTGGAGATATTCCTGATAAGCCTGGCATTACTGAATGGACCGGCACAATTAACCTCGAAATCATCCAGACATATAACTGCGATGTTGACGAACAGGTCAGCGAGCTGAGCCATCAGAGGACCATTGCCGGTGATCATAAAAGGACCGTGGCCAGTATTACAATAGGTATGACTGATTTCGATCTCCCGAAACAGGGCACCAATGCAGAAGGAAAACTGCAGTATAGATCAGGACAGGTAACATACAACATGAGAGAAGATCATACCACGGAGGGCAATGCCGAAAAAACCCAATGTCATAACGACGGAACAGGCAAATGGGAATGGGTATCACCAGGAAGCTGGGGAACCACGCATCAGACAATGACAGGACAGGCTTACTGTGATATTAAGGATGGAGGGTTAACTATTCTTATTGTAAAAGAAACGCTGGGAGAAAAAGAGATGAAACAGGAGATGGCAAAGTTGCAGGCTAAGATGCAGGAAGCTGCAGCGCCGGCAGAGTCGGGAGCAATAGAAACTTATAAAGCAGAAATGTTAAAATTGATACGGGGCGACCAGGGCAGCTCGAGTATCCCCATTAAAGTGGCAATTAACATATTCACAGGCTCAATATATTATCCCGTGTATACCACCTATGAAAGAAAGGCCTTTGATGTGTGTTCCGGTGACTTTGATGAAAATGAAAGCAGGTCTGAAACTATTGAAATGCCACTGGCTCTGCCATTAGGAGCTGAAATGAAGGGTCTGTACACCAGGGATGACAAGGGAAACGACAGGATAGAGGCCAGTATTAATGATTCACAACCATACCATGTGCTTTTTGGGTCAGATACATGCCCCGAGGGAACAATGACAATTACCGGTAACATCACCCTTGAACGACATAAGGAATAGGCCGGGTATTATTTGAAAAATGTAACCAACGAATTAATTCAATAACTATTAATTAAGACTTCTACAATCATGAAAAAACTACTGACATTTTTATCAACCATCACCTTAGTATGGCTACTCACCTCCTGCGAGAAAAAAGAAGAGAATCCATTCATTGGAAGCTGGGAGAACAGAACAACAACCGATATAAGCCTGGTTGTTATAACCTGGACTTTTAGGTCTGATATGACTGTAACATTTCATGGAGTAGTGACCGTAAATGGTCAAACTAATGAATCAAGTACAGAATACACCTATTCCTATACGGAAACAGAGATAACAATGAAGGAGGAGGGCGAACCGGCGGAAACAACCAGCTACATTATCAATAGTGAATTTCTGATATTTTCACCCGGAACTGAATTTGCCTGGACCTTCACCCGGGTTAAATAAAAACATGATACAAAACCAGACAGCTTACTATCTGGATTTTGAAGATGGCATTGTTCGAGATCTGACTGCCCTCAGGGGAACCATCCGTGTCGAAGATGACATGGGACTGAGAAGCATGGATATCACCGAGGGCACCACCGTTAAACAATGGGCTGACGGCACTCCCATGACTGAGATAGTGATTCTGACCAAATAATCCTTAGAACATCCACTTCTTTAAGAATTAAGTAATTACAAATTATTGGAAATGGGAATGATGAAGAAATCCAATGTTATTAAACGATCTGCAATTTTATCCATGGTGTTGATCGGACTTTTTGCCTCCGCAAACCTTTTCGCCCAGGAAATAGAGCTTTTTACCAAAGTTAGGGCAAATAATATTGACGCTGTTAAAACGCTTATTGCAGCCGGTGCAGATGTTAATCAGGAGGATGATATGATGGGTTTTACACCCCTTGCATTAGCAATATGGAACAATAACTCTGAAATAGTGCAATTGCTGATATCAAATAAGGCCAATATCAACTATAGGTCAAAAAAGAGAGGATTAACCCCTCTTATGGAAGCATTAAATTTAAATCATATTGACCTGGCAAAATTATTAATTGACCGGGGAGCAGATATCAATATAAAATCAAATGATGGATCAACAGCCCTGATTTTCGCGGCAGGCAGATCTAAAGAAGCTGTTGAGCTTCTTCTTTCAAAAGGAGCAGATATCAATGTCAGAAATAACAATAACCTGGGAGTCTTTACAAATTGTGTAATGGGCCTTTTTGTTGGATATGTATCCTATGATCTGGCTGAACTTCTTTTAGAGAAAGGAGCAGATATCAATGAAGAAAACACCAATGAATATATGGCAGGAGAGACTCCTATATTTTTAGTAGCAGGTGAAGACAATGAAGAACTGATAAAATTCCTGATAAAAAATGGTGCGAATGTTAATGCCAAATCTAAAGAGGGAAAGACTCCCTTATCAATAGCCACAGAGGCAGGGAATGCTAATATAATTGAGCTGTTAAAAGCCAGTGGTGCTAAATGACCTCCATCACCCGGCACTGATGATGCACGGACTTAAACCTTAACTGAAAAAACAATCGTTCAATGAGATTCGGAAATGTAACCACAAGAAGACCAGGGAATGCAAATCCAATTACTCTGGGGATCGTATTCGCTCTGATCGGCGGAGCTATCTTTTTCCTATTTGCCTGGCCTCCGCTGCAGTACGCAAACACATCGAAGAGCTGGCCCTCAGTGCCGGGCACAATAACGAAATCGGAGATTGATATCTGGAGAAGTGACAACAAAACACATTACCAGACTGATATAGCTTATGCTTACTCTGTAGACGGCAAAAAATACACATCATCGAAGATTACAGTAGGTGACCCTCCCCTTGATAACAATGTCACCCCTGCAAAACGACTCCAGGCAGAATATCCTGTAGGAAAGGATGTCGATGTCTATTATGATCCTGAATTACCGGAGTCAGCAGCCCTGAAACCGGGGATCAAAACCGGAGACTATCTGCTGGCAGGAATTTGTGCGATCTTTTTCTTCTCGGGACTATTGGCACTCTACCAGGGGCTGAAAGCTAAGAGGCGTGCCGCTGAGGCAAGAAATGATGTAATGAGTTAGTAAGAATCTAAATAAAACAACAATGAGAAAAATAATTCTCTTAGTTACGGTCAGCCTGCTGGTTCTTCCACTATCGGGACAGTTCACGGCTGTGATGAACCTGACGGAACGGGAAAATAAAAAAGAATACCAGGTCCGGTCGGATGGTATAAAGTACCGCTATGATTTTGAAGAAAATGGTATGAAGATGATTGTTATCGCTGACCCTGAGGCAAACCGTAACGCAATCTTGATGCCCGACAAAAAATTTGTACTGTATATGGAACCAAGCTCTTCCAGAATCGCAATGTCTGACCCTTATCAGGCTTTCAAACAGATGAGGAATAAGTTTTCTGAAAAAAATGCCGGGACAGAAAAGGTACTGGGGGTTGAAACAGAAAAAGTGGAGATATATATTGATGAGGATAAAGTTCTTACCGGCTGGTTCTCCCCGGAACTCAACTTTCTTGTTAAATCGGTGAATCACGGGAACGGATATATGTGTGAATTAAATGATATAGAACAAAAAAATGTGGATGCCGCCCTCTTCACGATTCCTGAAGATTATACTGAAGTAGATATGAAGATGCGCCCGGTAATTCCTGAACCACCGGCACCAACATCATGGGAAACAATAAACGTTAATCTTCCTGTTATTAAAGAGTTTGAAAGAGGCGACAGAATTGTCTTTAAAATTCCTGATTGTGAGCGCTATAAGATTGAACTGGCAAATGAAGCCGACAGTCCTTCCAAAATTGTCAGGAAAACCTTTAAAGATGGAAAAGAGCTGCCTGAAGGTAAGATAGGGCCAGCAAGCTTCAGGACAGATAGACTTTACGGGGGCGAAACGCTTTCCTGCACATATTATGGAGAACCGGGGAATGAAGTAGTGATACTTGTCTTTGAAGGAAAAATGAAAATTGAAATAACACCTGATGAACCGTAACAATCCATTATACATCAAATTGACTCAATCATGAAAAAATTGAAGACTTTTTTCAAATCAAAAGTAAAATCGTTAAAGAAGGAACTACAACTAATTAATGGGACGATGGGACAACGATGACCGAAATAGTGATTCTGACCAAATAATCCTTATGACATCCGATTTTTTCAGAATAAAGTAATTACAAACTATAAAAAATGGAAATGATGAAGAAAACCAATGTTATTAAAAGATCTGCAATCTTATCCGTGATGTTGATAGGGCTTTTTGCCACAACAAACCTGTTCGCTCAGGAGACAGAACTATTTGCCAAAGTCGGGGCAAATGATATTGATGCAGTAAAAAAACTGATTGCGGCCGGTGCTGATGTAAACTATCAGAAGGATGACATGATGGGCTATACTGCTCTGGGTCTGGCTAAGGACACTGTGATGATGGAAGTTCTTATCTCCGCTGGCGCCGATATCAACCACCAGGATAAAAGCACCGGGTACACCCCACTGATGAATGCACTTAATGGCAGTAATACCATGGTAGCTGGATTTTTAATCAGGCAGGGGGCCGATATTAATATTAAGTCGAATGACGGTGCCACTGCCCTCATCCTGGCATGCGGCTGCTCAGAAGATATAGCCAAACAGCTGCTTGAGAAAGGAGCAGATATTCATGCATTAACTGACAAAGGGAATGGTGTCTTTACTCAATGTGCCATCGTGGGTTTAAGAAGGGAAACTGTCAGCTATAAATTTGCCGAATATCTTTTGGCCCAGGGCGCTGACATCGATGAGGCTAATACAACATCCTGGTACAAGGGCTATACCCCCCTGTTCTGGGCTGTGTCATCCGGCGATGATAAACTGGTTAGCTTCCTTGTCGAACACGGCGCAAATGTCAACGCTATTGCAGTTGAGGGCAAAACACCCCTTTCAATAGCTACTGAAGCCGGAAACACAAACATCGTTGAAATACTGAAGGCCGCCGGAGCAAAATGATCTAATAAAGAACTCAATGAGACATTTACTAAAAATACTGGTAGTATGCGTTCTGTTTATTACAGCAACCATTTATCTTACTTCATGTAAGAAGGAACCGGATCCCCTTGCACTGACAACAGCCAGTGTTTCGGCAATCACCTATTTAACCGCGACCTCCGGTGGTAATATAACAAGCGACGGAGGATTGGCGATCACTTCAAGAGGTGTCTGTTGGAGCATATCCCGCAACCCTACAACTGATGACAGTAAAACAGTAGACGGATCAGGCACCGGAATCTTCTCAAGTAACCTGACAGGTTTGACTCCGGAAACTCCCTATTATGTACGTGCCTATGCAACCAATAGTGAAGGGACAACTTATGGAGATGAGGTTTCATTTACTACCGGACAACTGACAGATATTGACGGAAACACATATAATATAGTCACCATTGGAGATCAGGTATGGATGCAGGAGAACCTTAGAGTGACAAAACTGAATGATGGCACACCGATTCCCTGTTTAACAGATGAAGACACCTGGCTGTATACCAATGAGCCCGGTTACGGTTGGTATGATAATGATGCATCAACCTATGGAGAACTATACGGGGCTATGTACAACTGGTATACTGTAAACACCGGGACACTTTGTCCGAATGGCTGGCATGTGCCCACCGATGCGGAATGGACCGTCCTGACTGATTACCTTGGAGGTGAGACGATAGCCGGTGGCAAGCTCAAGGAAGCAGGTACTGAACACTGGTTAAGTCCTAATGTGGATGCGACAAATGAGACCGGATTTACGGCACTCCCTGGTGGATACCTCAATAACGGAGGATATTCCTACAGCATTGGAGCAAGAGGTTCCTGGTATACCTCCAGCGAAAAAGACAACATGTTTGTTTGGCGCCGCGATATGCAGTCGAATCACGGTGAGGTGCAAAGGTGGAACAACAATAAAAACTTTGGATTATCAGTGCGATGCGTTAAAGACTGAAAACTATTTATTAGCTCCCACACTGCCTCAGAAATGATAAACTCCGTGCGGTAACCCTCACTCGAAACCGCAAGTAACTTTTTGTGTAATTATTCTTAGGGATAATACTCCGATAGCCAGCCGCTTCTAATTATGCACCAATGATATGGCTACATTAATGTATACTTGTGATTATCCTGATCTCCACACGCCTCACAGGGTCAGCATCCTCTTTCATTGCATATAGCTCCCCGAAATTCTGACTCAGAATTTTTACGGGTTCAACTTTTAATTCTGACAGGACTTTAATCATGAACTCTATCCTGCTCCCTGACAATGCATAATTATACTCTGCCGGGCCGGAGGCATCAGTGAACCCGGAAAGGATAATGCTTTCTATATTATCAGTTGACAAGGCTGATATTATGCGTTTTATCTCTTCTACATTGCTGGGCACCCTGGAATTCTTGTCGTAATATGCTGTTATTAATATCGTGTCATTTTTACCAGCCTGCTCTGTCTTGCTCTCTCTGATCATCTGCCTGAGGAGTTGCAGGGAATCGGCCATTCTCTCAATTTCATTCTCCCATAATGCAGACTGCAATTCATCAGCTTCATTTGTCAACTCCTGCTTATCCGGAGTAGTGTAGTCACGGTTCAGGACACTGTCCCTGAAAACGGAAACGATCAGGTTCTGACGGTCAATTGTTTCCCGCAATGACTCAATTGATTCTGTATTACTCCTGAGTTGACTCAACACCTGACTGGCCAGGCTGTCAGCAAAGATCGCCTCATTTCCTGAAGAGGGCCGCGCAACCTCCCTGGGTATAAAAACAGTATCAGTTTTAATTATCTCCCTGACGGGGATAATTCCCGGAATATTTTCCGGCTGTTCTTCGGATGTCCGTTCAGTGACTGCACTCTTAACGGTTTTCTCCTCCTCAGGGTCTGAGGCACCGATCAGCTTTATTTCCGAAGGGAATTGATTTACAATGATGATCGTATCTTTCGATACACTATTAGCAATCGCTCTCTCAAGGCCAGCAATACGGCTTTCTACGGTTTCATAACTGATTTTTATCTGTCTGAGATAGGCCATCAGACTATCCATGACCATCACCTGGTCATTCTCAGGTACTGTTGAGCTTTGATCAGTGATTGCTTTCTGATATTTGACACTCTGGTCCTTCTCAGGTACTGTTGAATTTTGCTCCGTGATTGCTTCCTTATTTTTGACACTCTGCTCCTGCTCAGGTACTGTTGAATTTTGCTCAGTGATTGCTTCCTTATATTTGACACTCTGGTCCTTCTCAGGTACTGTTGAACTTTGCTCCGTGATTACTTCCTTATATTTGACATTCTGCTCCTGCTTAGATGCCAGGTTCTCTTCTGATACCAGATAGCCAATATCCATAATCTTTGACTGTTCATATCCTTCAGAAATACTCACTGACTCTTCTGTCAGATGAAAGGAGGGCAGTGAGTCGGAGTTAACCGGCACCAACCCGAGTGCAAGAGTGTCATCTGTACCTGGCAACAGGGTGTCCGCAGTCACCTCAATACTGCCGGAGGAGAGAAACAAATATGCTCCTGCCGGCTTGCTTGCTCTGCAGGCATACATGACCAGCATAAGTGTCAATATGCTGCCTGTCAGAATTATTTTTTGATACCTGCCCATACGTTTAATTCAAGAGCCAGTCCGGCTGTAGGTATAATACTGATACTGCTGAAATCCTGTATCCCTTTCTCTGCCAGAACAAGAATACCTGCATTTAATCTCACAACCTTGAACATCCTTAATCCTAATCCTGTATATACCGGCATGTTAATGCCCGGCGTATTATATTCAACTCCGTTGACATCCTTGACAGAACTAAGAAGGATTCCTATTGAGTACCCGAATGAGTCGAGTAATTTCGACTTGGTCAGAATTGAACTTTTATTTGAGAAAGGCAGAGTGATACCTACTCCCGGGGTAAAATTCATGTTTTTTACCGTTGTATTTGTAACATCAATACTTTTACTCCAGGCATACATTCCAACGTTAACAGGTAAAGTAAATGCCTCTTTGTCTGTTGACACAGATTTTACAAATACCTTTCTATCAAGTTGCACCAGGTCTGAATTAATAAAAGGAATCACTTCGGAAATAACTACTGCTGCCAGATCATTGACTTTTTCATCTATCAGCTCCAGGGCTAAAGAATCCTTGACTACCGCTTCCCGGCGTTTCAAGAAATTGCTGAATTTAAAATCATTGTACCTTTCCAGCTCTTCAACAATCAAGTTACTAAGCTCAGGCTTTCTGATCGAATTCTTGGAGCGATAATATATTAATGCTTCATCAACAAGGCCTGCCAGATCCCGGTACACATACTTCGGATTATTGATCTGGACCTTATTCCCGTTATAAGAGATGTTATTATTCAAATAATAGATAACCCGCTCCCTGAGAATCCCGATCAGCTTCTCCTTCTGCATATCTGACACGAGGTTGTACGTATTTATCTCAAAATCATACTTGCTGTTTGATATTAATATCTCGGGAATGATTATTTGGAAGGCTTCAGAATTGTTCCCGCCATACCTGTTCCATAGAAAGGAATATAGCTCCCTTTCTGAATTCTCATTATGAATCGTTACCTCAACGTATTCGATCTGTGATGAGATCTCTCCCTGTATCATGAAGGGCTGGTCAAACGGTATTGTCGGACTGTTCCTGAATGAGTTGGATTCAAAATCAACAATAACAGCTCTCTCCTGCCCAAGCAGCTGAGTAACACCAAGAAGCATAAAAATTATCGTGATAATATTCTTCATCTTTTTATGGTTTATTTAGGGAGTTATTTGGTTCTTAATTAAAAACATATCAGAAGACAAGTTCCTTTTCAACAAACGTGACAGAGGGTTCATTGATTAATAACCTGTGGGGCTTCAGTCTCCTTTTCATGTTTGAAACAGAAGTTATTCTTGCTGAAGCTATTAGACTTCAGTCTCCTTACCGGTCTCATCCAGGTTCTTTTGCTCTGTTGCCTTTTTCCCGGACGAGTTTTTAAATATTATTCTTAAACCTGAAAAGACAAAACCTCCGGTAACTGCCCCCAATCCATAGATGCCGAGCAGTATAACTGCAATCGGCATATCGATCTGCCATTTCAGAAACCGAATAGTGGCTGCTTCAAAATTCTGAGATGCAAACACTATCAGGATTGCCAGTATCAGAATAAGAATTACTTTCTTGAATACACTCATCACATTTAGTTTAATGTTTATATAACAAATGTAGTCCAAGATAGTTCAACTTTGTATGCCTTGAACCGCTAATGACTGGCTGAATCTCAGGCTGAAGGATGAATTATCTCACCAACCGGATTGAAAAAATATATGAGTATCCAGTCCGGGGCATCTCTGTATTCCAGCTTAAAAAAAACAATTAAATCAAACTTGAATTGAAACAGAATAAATCTGCCTCCAAAACCATTAACCATGATACTACCGTCAAAAACCACTGATCGGATGTACCCTACAACAAGGATTGATTAGAACTGCCATGTGTTTACCCATCTGATCTTATCAAGTCAATTATATATGCGGAACCTGTTCTGCCAGCAAGACCATTTCACCACTGCTTAGCTGTGTGGGGTGACGCAAAGAATAATTGTCCGCTTTTTACATCCCTATTCTATACATTTAACATATTTTAACATACATGATTTAATCCATTGTCATTCATTGCTTTAATTTATATATCCCGAGCCTTTTAAATGAACAATCAGACTTTCTGTATACTTTTTAATCATTTATCTTGAACATTCTGCTTAACTATGATGTTCTATGTTCAAAATTAAGTAACCAATTAAAACCTGAACATCATGAAAAAGAAAACATTAATTTTCGGACTTGTAGCCCTGACGGGTTTATTCATACTTACAGGCTGTGAAGAAAAGGAAGAGATGAAGCCTGTATCAGATATGACCATAGCAGAATATGCTCTCTCAGACAACAACTTCTCTATCCTTGTACAGGCACTTACAAAGGCTGACCTGGTAAATGTACTTAACAGCACAGGTAACTTCACTGTATTTGCACCCACAAACGCAGCCTTCAACACTCTTTTCAGCGAGCTTGGCATAAGTGACATAGATGCCCTCTCAAAAGAGACCCTCACCCCCATACTGCTTTATCATGTATTGGGTACAGAAGCCAAATCGTCGATGATATCATCGGGCTACTATAATACTTTGAGTCCTGCGCAGGGATCATTCCTCAGTCTTAAGGTTGATGTATCATCAGGTGTAAAGCTTAACAACACTGCCAATGTCACCACTGCAGATGTCGATGTAAAGAATGGCGTTATCCATGTTATTGACAAGGTCCTTCTTTCTCCTACAGTTGTTGACCAGGCTCTGAACAATGATTCATTCAGCATTCTTGTACAGGCAGTTGTTAAAGCCGGTCTTGTTGATGTCCTCAATGGCACAGGCCCCTTCACCATTTTCGCACCAACAAATGCAGCATTTGAGGCACTGTTTGCAACCCTTGGAGTCTCCGGCATAGCTGACCTTACTGCTGAACAGCTGACACCGATACTTACATACCATGTCGTAAGTGGCAACGTTCTCTCAACCCAGCTTTCCGCAGGTGATGTGCCTACGCTGAACGGCGAACAGTTAAGCATCACACTCAGTCCTGCTCCCGCTATCAACGGAAGTACCAATATAATTGCAACTGACGTTCAGGGATCAAACGGCGTGATCCACGTGATTGACAAAGTTCTCCTGCCCTAAGGCATCGATATATGATCCCTAAAAATAAAGCGGCGCAAACTTATGCGCCGCTTTTTTGTTTAATAAACAGCCCTTAAATAAGTACAAAAGATTACTTTTAACTCTGGAATACTGGAAATAATGGACCGTTACACAATTGCCGACCTTGAAAAGCTTACCGGGATCATGGCGGGTACCATCCGGATATGGGAGCGACGGTACCGCATTATCAAGCCACACCGTACCGCCACCAACCGGCGATGGTACGATGACGAGGACCTTAAGCGGATTATTAATATCTCCATACTGTACCGCCACGGCATCAAAATATCAAAAATTGCCGGACTCACTGGCCCGCAGATAGCTGAACAGGTCGCTATCATGACAAAGGATACCAGTGATTCTGACACACAGATTGACTCCCTGATTATCGGAATGGCCGATTTCAACGAAGATGCCATTAATGATATTCTTCTGAAGTCAATAATAACCAGGGGATTTGAAGAGACTTTCGAAAATATTGTGTTTCCGTTCCTCAGGAGGGTTGGGATAATGTGGCATACAGGCTCCACAGACATCGGAGCCGAGCACTTTGTCTCCAACATCTTCAGGAAAAGACTTATTGCCGCCATTGACACCCTGCCAAGGTCTGATAATCCGGACAGTAAAAGGGTTATCTTATACCTCCCCGAGAATGAACTCCATGAGATGGGGCTGCTCCTCTATACCTTTACTGTCGTTAAAGCAGGACATAAAGCAGTTTACCTTGGACAGTCGACCCCCTTTGGTGCCCTGGCTGATGTAGCAGAGCGCTGGCATGCTAATATTATTATTACAGGTACGCTTACCGCACTGCCTGTCGGGAGGCCCGAGGACTACCTAAACAGGCTTAGCAGCACCTACAGGGACAAAAAGATACTTGTATCAGGTACCCTTGCAATTACTGCAATAGCAAAACCCCTCCCCAATATCTTTGCTATCACCTCAGCCAGCGACCTTAGAAAACACTTATGACCATATTTACACAATTGCTAACTTTGCCATCATGGAGAAACTGAACCTGTTTTTTGCGCAGATAAAAGATATAAGCTTCTGGCAGAGGCTATTTCAATGGAGGAAGATCAGGACCCTCAGCTTTGATGCATATGAGGAGTTCAGGTCACTTCAGAAGGAATCGGAAGCCAGCAGGGAGAATATTGACAAACTAAGAAACCGTATTACCGAGATCTCCACCCGTAATGAAAACCTCTCACAGAAGATAAGGGATACCGAGCTTCTTTCGGCACGTAAGGATGCGCAGCTGGAAGAGCTTAACGGCCGCATCAGAGAATACTCTGGTACAATCAATGAGCTGACCAAGAAGGTCTCATCATTCGAGGCATCGAAGGAAGATAATGTAAAAAACTACAATGAGAATATCGCGCGTCTCAACCAGACCCGTGACAGCCTCGAGGCTGAACGAAAGAGGCTGAACGATGACCGGCTGCGTGAGGCCGAGGAGCGTCATGAAAACATGAAGAGACAGTGGGCGGAGCATGAGGCTGATGTAAAGAATAACATCATCCGTATCTGCGACATCAATCATGTGAGCTATATTGAGAAAGTCCCCTTCAGGGGCAACCCTGACAATACCATAGAGATAAGCGGCGAATATATCATCTTCGACGCAAAGAGCCCGGCAGGAGATGACCTTTCCAACTTCCCCACCTATATCAAGACGCAGGCTGAGAATCTGAAAAAATATGCCAGCCAGGACAGTGTCAAGAAGTCTGTTTTCCTAGTTGTTCCCACAAATACCATCGATAAGCTTAAACAGGTTACATACAGGCTGGGCGACTATGACGTATTTGTGATAACGAGGGACTCGCTTGAACCGGTAATCCTCTCCCTGAAAAAGATCGAGGAGTATGACCTTGCCGATAAACTGAGTCCTGAAGACCGTGACAGCATCTGCCGGATCATTGGTAAGTTCGCTCATACCACAAAAAGAAGAATACAGGTCGACCAGTTTTTCCAGAGGGAGTTCATTGATATTGTGCTGAAGAGTGAAAAAGATCTGCCTGAAGAAATACAGAAGCAGGTCATCGAGTTCGAGAAGTCAGAGAAGCTGAATCCGCCAACAGAGAAGCGTGCAAAGATCATCTCTATAGATGAGTTGCAGAAGAAGAGCGAGGAGATTGAGGCTGAATCACAGGCACGCAAACTCAAGCTCCCCGAAGCCTCAGAAGAATGAGACATACGCTATGCGCAGCGTAAAAGATTTCATTAGGGAAAAGGAGCCTGAGGATAATGTACTTTACCGTATTCCCTCTGTAAAGGCTTGCAATAACTACCCTGACAACAGCCCCATCCATCCGGAGTGGTACAAGGTGGATACAGGCTGAAGGACCTTGAATAATAACCTGACAATCAGTGAAGCAGGAAGAGATACCAAACCCCATGTAGGGATTCTATGATCCCTCTCCCGTTTCTTTCAGATAAGTATCAAGGAATGCAAGTATCCGTGAATAGGCCTTGATCTCATTCTCCTTCTTCACAAATCCGTGTCCCTCATCCGGGAAGACAACATACTCAACGGTCACCGCATTGGCTTTGATAGCTTCAACCATCTCATCAGACTCAACCTGGAGCACCCTTGGATCATTGGCTCCCTGAAGCACCATGACAGGATGTATGACGTTCTGTCCGTGGAAGAGCGGGGAGATTTCGTAAAGCCTGGTGGAGTCAGCCGAGAAAGGATCGCCCATCTCAGTGTACAGAGCATCGCGGAATGAGGCCCAATAGGGCGGGATTGACTTCAGGGTGCGTAGCCAGTTAGTGACGCCAAAGAGGTTAACACCCACCTTGAACTCATTGGGTGCGGAGGTCATGGCAGCCATAGTCATGAAACCCCCGTAGCTTCCTCCAATGATACCTATCTTTGCAGTATCAATGTAATTCTGGCTCTGCAGCCACTTCTTACCCCAGATGCAATCCTTCAGGTCCTTGTCGCCATGGTTTCTGTCATCCATCTTATAGAAACTCTTTCCGTAACCGCTGCTGCCACGGTTGTTGACGGCCAGAACAGCATAACCATGGTTGCTGAGATACTGTATGACAGGATTATAATACATCATCGATTGTCCGCCAGGGCCTCCGTGCACCCACACCAGGGCCGGCACCTTGTTCTTTTTTGTGGCCATGAGAGGCTTATAGTAGATTGCCGGTATCTCCAACCCGTCAAAAGAGGGATAGCGGACGACCTGGGCATCAACGAGATCGTCAGGATTGATATCAGGATTCATTGTGCTGGTAAGCCGCTTCATCTCCTTGCCACCAAACTCATAGAGGTAGATGTCGCCCGGGGTTTTTGATGTGCCTAGGCTGAGCAAAAGATATTTCTCGCTCTCCGAAATAGACAGATTATTGATATTAGCCCCGGGGATTTCCGGATAAACAATATCCATGCCTGTGGACTGATCGGTAATCTTGATCTGAATCCGTGCATCCTCATTGATGCCTATGATGCGATAGGTCTCATTCTCACTCAGCCATCCGCCCATGACATCCCAGTTAGTTTCATATATCACCTCCCGCGCACCGGTGGCAATTTCATATTTAACCAGATAGGTGAACTCCTTCCCTACATCCGTGGTATAAAAGAAATATGCTTTGTCATTGGTGAAGCCTGAAGCACCGTATGTCCCGGGCTTGTCGGGTTCCGACACTTCGGTTGTTTGGCCTGTCAGCCTGTCCAACAGGAAAAGCTGGTTTTCGCTTGTAGTAATGGATTTTACCAGCGCAAGCATCTCCCTGTCTTTGGTGGCACCGGCGTAATCAAAGCCTTCCTTGTTCTCCCAGATAATCTCCTCCTTCCACTCTCCAATATTCATTTTATAGAGGTCAAAGAACTGCGGATCACGCTTGTTTGACGATAAATACATTACTTTCTTGTCCTGGCTGAATCCGTTAAACGATGCTTTGACCGCATCGCCGGGGGTCAGGTCTGTTGTCGTTCCATCTTCATCAAGCAGATAGATGTGGTTGTTTTCATTTCCACCCTTGTCAGCCGAATAGAGGATCTGATTTGTTCCGTAGACATAGTTCAGTGCAAAAAGCGATTCCGTCTCAGAATTTGTGATCTGCCTTTTTGTGCCGTCACTGATGTTAATTTCAAAGACATTGTAAATGCCAGTCTCGTTGCTTGTTACCAGTATCCTGGTCTCGTCAGGCGAGAAGGCGGCAAAATTGATGTTAATGTTCTCGTAGAACTGGGCAATGCTGTACTGGTTTACCTCCTTCACTTTTTGTCCGGTGCAGGAGACCAACAGGATAGCGGAAATAACAAAGAGTATTTTCTTCATAGATGGTTGTTTTGTTATACTTAAGAGACTGTATTCAAAGATATGTGTTGCAGGCCCATGCTCAAAAAGCGGAGACGAAACCCAGGCTTGCTTTGGCGTATGGACTGCCGGAAAAAATATAGGTACTCTCAGCCACAACTCGTACATTTCTTCGCAACAGGTAGCCAAAATGAAGTGTCGCAGACTGGTAATCAAACTGGTCAAGCTGTGATTCAACCAGGTTAACAAGTCCTGTGATATAATATTTACTCATATCACCTTTAGGTGCATAAATAATCTCGGCAAACCCACCCCTGGTAGCTACATCTGTCATCGCCACTTCCGCATCGGCATCATATACCTCCGAATCGGTCCTCCACACGTACTGCATGTTTATCATAAGCTTCCCGTCAATATCAATGGCGATGTCAGGTCCGTACATTCTCATCTCACTGACATAGGGGTTGGGGGCGTGGTTACTTATCACCTCCTTCCCGGTATAACCGAAGAAACCAACCGAGACACTGTTCCCTATGGCCTGGTTAATCCTCAACATGAAATTCTTGTATTTGTCCTTGTCGAAGAGGTATCCTTCCCCGGCTTCCCCTATGCCGCAACCGTTTATTATCTCACCAACTATTGTTGTCCCTGTGGAGAATCCTTTGTCAAACATTATCCCCCTGTCATATTTCAGATCTACCGAAGAGTTTTCAGGTTTTATTCCATAGATCATGTAGGGTTCGAGGGTAAGACGTAATTCGCCCTTGAAAAGGGGATCTGAGGTCTGGAACTGACCGATATATAAGTTAATGCCGGAGTTAAAGGCATCGGCATACATAAGAAACGCATCCTCAACCCCTGCAATACTGCCACGTTCATTCATCAGAAAATAGAAATAATACGACAGCTTATCTGACAGCTCTCCGCCTGTTAGTATCTTCACAACAAAGGGAGCTCCGAAATCAACGGTACCCTCATTGTTGAAGTTGGCAGTGACAAAGCCGTCAATCCTGATTGCCAGAGGCAGCTCCCTGAACAGGGAGAGCCTGTCATCGCCAGTATTAATAAAATATCTGGGTGATTCATAATCGGTCATTCTAAAACCGTTGCCGGCAAATTCGTCGCCGAAAGCTTTTAACATAGGTGCTCCTGGGGAATGGCAGACCTGACAGCTTATCTGGTATTTTCTGGCGAAGGCCGGAATGGCATCAGCCTTCTTAACCGGGACGACCAGCAGAGCCATTACAGCAACTATAAAAATCCCGGCAGATGTCGATTTTTTCATCATTTCAAGTTTTTATTTCTATTGTGTGATGCCACCTCCATGAAACTCATTATTTAATACTTGTGTCTAGGTATGCTTATACATGGAAGTTCCATATGGCTAATTCTATGATTCAGGTTTTCAAGGCAGTATCTCAACTCTTGTAGAATGGTCATTCACCATCATTATTGCGGACTCTTCAGCCGGAACTTTCAGGAAATCGGCTACTGGCTTGACCAGGAGCTGGTAATTCAGGACAGCATGCACTGTCATTTCACCGGGTGCCGTCTCGTAAGGGATCCTGAAAGTGAAGTATTCAACTTTGGTCTCTCTTGGACCGATCCTGTAATCGACACCCTGTGAGAAGGTGTTCCACTGCATGATTGTCATATTGCCCTCCTCATCAAAATAGGGTTTTCTGAAAATCCTGTTACCATATGGAATACCGTCACGCTGGACGCCTTTAAAATCCGGAATTCCGAGAGGCACACCCATATCCTGGTATGCCAGGTAATCACCTGAGATAGTGTATTCCTCACCATCAAAGCCCTTCTTATCTACATTGAGGTGATAAACATTACCCTTTGCATCCGTAGCCTCAACGTTCAGCCATGCTATGCGGTCTTCAACTGAACCGGTCGGAAATTTATGACCCGTCTTCTGATTGAAGAGGGCAACGGTGAAGACAATGGTCTCACCCGGTTCGGCAAGCCTCATATCAGGTTGTATCCTTAGCTCTATCGTTCCTCTTACCTTACCCGGATCGTGAGCGCCGTGAAAGAGATGCAGGCGGGCATCATCATGGGTTTTGCCCATAAGCGCCAGCTGATAAGCACCCTTTGGCATGTGGCAGTCCTGACAACGCACACCTTCAGCCGCATAAGGCCCTTCCTTCCACTCCAGCTGTGTGCTCTTAACCCATATTCCGTAAGGATTCATCTCATTATGACAGTTACCGCAGAACTCTGTAGTCCTGAAAAAATCATTCTGAATGATCTTATGTGCCGGCGACTGTATCTGTGGTTCACGTCCGCTGTACTTAGTACGGCCCGGGACAATGTAATAGCTGAAGTTCACCGGCGGATCAACCTGTGCCCTCTGTATCAGATGGCATACCTCACACGATACGGATTCATTGGCCATGCTCTTCTCCTCGGGACGAGGAGGAGGGAAAGCGCCCCCTCCCATGAAGGCCAGGGGAGTGTGGCAGCCGTTGCAGCCATCCACAGCCTCACTAAGATCAGGCTTCGCAGCCGCATGAGGTACCGCCAGGTCAAAATACTCGATCTCATCCCAGTGGTGGGTATAGGCCTGTGACATCATCGCCTGCGACCACTGCTCGTAGATGCCCGGATGGCAGGAACGACACTTGATAGCCGTCTCAAAATCCTTGTACTTGTACTTGCTCTTCAGATCCTCCTGCGGGAATGACCTGATAAGGGTAAATGCTGTAAGTGTCAGCACAATTGCAGCCGGAATGATAACCAGCATCCTGAAAGGAGTAATTTTTGGTCTCATAGGTCTGAAAATTAAACCTATAATTTACAAAAAAAATCATTCCAGGCACCATTTATGGAAATTTACTTGTAAAAAAACTCCGAAAGCAAAGCCCGGGCAGAAATGACAAATTAATTTTTTCATATATTTGATGTTGTAAAAATGCCTTATGGCACACAGCTGGACATTGGAATACCAGATCAAGATCAACCGCTCCGGATTGTATTAGATCTCCGCAGCTACGTGACGCACAGTCGTAACGCAGCCCTCCTATTCATTTATTAAATTCCAGTTTTCAATATTTCTAAATATTAAAATTCCTCATTATGGATACATTAATTATAACCGGATCAGGACTATCGGTCAATGATGTTGTGAATGTTGCCCGTTACGGGCAGAAGGTGGAGCTTCACCCCGATGCCCGCAAAAGGATACTCGAATGCCGGGCCATGCTCGAGAAAAAGATTGTTGCTCATGAGATCATGTATGGCGTTAACACCGGCATAGGTGAATTCTCTGAGATGGTACTTAACGATGATCAGATCAAGGATTTCCAGAAATATCTTGTTTACAACCATGCGGCCGGTATAGGTGACCCCGCCCCGATAGAGATAGTCAGGGGAGCAATGCTTGGGCGTATCAACGTTCATGCCCACGGTAACTCAGGCTGCCGCCTAGAGATCACCGAGACCTATGTGGAGATGCTCAACAAGGGGGTCACCCCCTTTGCATGCCAGAAAGGCTCAGTAGGCGCCTGCGGCGACCTGGCGCCAATGTCACAGATAGCCCTCCTGCTTATGGGGGAAGGAAAGGCATACTTCAACGGTGACCTGCTTGACGGTGCCGAAGCTATGAAAAGAGCAGGCATTACAGTACCCGGACTGCAGGCACGTGACGGGCTGGCATCAATCAACGGGTCGAACATGCTCACCGCCATGAGCGCCATCTGGCTGGTTGATGCCAACAACTGGCTGAAGCAGGCTGAGATAGCCGCTGCAATGTCACTTGAGGCTCTTAAAGCCAATATGAAACCTTACGAACCCCTGCTGCACGAGGCACGCGGCTTCAAAGGAGCCATCAGAAGCGCCAGCGCAATAAACAGGTGCATCTCCGGTGGCGACCTGAAAGAGGGAAAAGTGAAGTCAAAGGTGCAGGATGCCTATTCCATGCGATCAACCCCTCAGGTTATAGGCTCGGCACATGATATGCTCTCTTATGCCCGTAGCCAGGTAGAGATTGAACTTAACGGCGTGGGTGATAACCCGATCTTCTTCCCCGACAAAAACCTGCAGCTCTCCGGCGCCAACTTCCAGGGATCACCCGTGAGCGTCCCGATGGATATGGCAGGCGCCTGCGTCACAATGGTCTCAGTGATGTCGGAGAGGAGAATGAACCGCCTAAATAACCCCGCCCTGAGCGTGGGACTGCCTGCCTTCCTGACCAAAGGAGCAGGGATGTTCTCAGGACTGATGCTCAGCCAGTACACGGCTGATATGCTGATAGTAGAACAACGAATACTCTCCACGCCTGCATCAACACAATCGATACCTGCTGCCGCCGACCAGGAGGACTTTGTCTCTATGGGGATGAACACAGCCATCAAAAACAACCAGATCCTTGATAATGCCTATGGTATACTTGGCATCGAGCTTATGGCTGCAGCACAGGCACTGGATTTCAGGAAAGAGGAGTATAGTTTTGGCAGCGGCGTACAGAAGGCCAAGGATACCATTCGTAAACATGTTGAGTTCCTTGACATCGACCGCCCGTTATATGCAGATCACACAACCATGAAAGAACTCGTAAAGTCATGCGAGATACTTCACGAGGTTGAGAAGGCTGTAGGAAGCCTGGAATAAGCTCATAGGGGGAACGGCGACTGAGACAGGACTTCGCCGAATCAAGGATTGTCAGGTCACTTCAGAGACATCTGCCTTTCCCTCAAGAAGGTCTTTGAGTGTGATTGATTTGAAGTAGGTCAGGATAAGGTTATTAAGATTACGCCAGAAACCCTGTGTCTGACACTGCCCGGAAAAGTCACACTTGAAGTCCTCTCCCACACAGTCAACCACGCATATGCCCGGCTCAAAAGCACGATGAATGTCATAGATGGTAATCTCCCCCGGAGAGCGCGTCAGCACATACCCGCTCTTCCGTCCTTTGGCGTTGGCAATAAGACGGGCTGTCTTGAGCGCATGGATTATATGATCAAGGTATTTTAGAGAGAGATTCTGATTAACAGCAATATCCTTCTGGAATACACCACCGGGCTCCACTGCCCGGGCAATCTCCAGCATCGTCCTTACTCCATACCTTGTTCTTGTACTAATCTTCACTTCAAAAGTGGCATTATCTGCTCATCAGTAAAGTTAATAATAAACCCAAACCGTACGACAATTTCATTGTCAACCTTCACTATTCCCCCTAACCTGGCAGGAGGACGCAGTCCAAAATCTGTAAGCCTAACGGTCTGAACCCCCCTGATAATAAAGTTTTCGCTGCAGTGAGCCAGCATACAGTTGACTGTGTATTCCCTGGTAACACCTGCAATTGTTACGGCGATCTTCTCGCTTTGAGATACTTCCGGTTTTCTCTCCCTGTATACACTCGCTGTCAGGAGACTTATCCTTAGATAAGGGTACTCTTTAGCATTCAACAGGGAGAGAAAATCATCATACATCCTGGGATTACTTGGCTTAAACTGACTGACAGGTATATCAATGTCAATCCTTTCATCATCAGCTCCTTTGTTGGCTGTGGCACCACTGTCCAACAGAGGTGTAAAATATGAAAAGCTGAACTTATTAATATTGGATTCACCGCTGATGACCAGGAAATTTACACAGCCCGTTCCGCGAGCATCATCTGTCAGTCCAACGGGGAACAGCGGATTACTACCGCTTCCAAAGAGTAAAAGCAGGCCTGCAAAAAGTAATATTTTTGCCGATCGTTTCACTTTCAGAATGAAATTGCTGCTTCAAACATTACTCCTTTAAACCCGGCTTCAACACCGTAGTTTGAGATAAACTCATTATAATCCTGGTTGACGTACTCCAGCTTAAGAACTATCGATTCGGTCATAAACCAGCCTGCTACGGCCTGGAGACGTGATACTGACTGATCAAGATTATTCCAGGCATTGTTATATCGGACACCGCCAAAAAACTGTTCACCGCCGCCCAAACGATAAATCAACTCGGCGGCATACTGACCGAATTCAGATTCTGCACCGGAAAGAAGGGTCCCTTTGAATGTCTCATATGTGCCGAAGAACTCCAGCCCCTTATACTTTGTAAAAAGATTCAGCATCAATGAATTATCTTTTTTCGTCAGACCCGGCCCCCAGTTTCCGCTTAGATGGTTTTTGGTTATGTCAACGTCATTGGCATTGTTGGTAACCCGGTTCATTACCAGGTAATACCTCGATCCGGTACGGTCTCCGTAATAAAGTGAGCCGAAATGATGTTGGGGACTATGATAACCTGACAATGTCAGGCGTAGTCTCAGATCATCGGTAATCTGCTTATCATAACCAGCTTTCCAGTACCATGCAAGCTCTTTGTGCGTGTCATAGGCAGTATAGCCTGACGATGCACTGTAACCTGTCAGGGCGGGCTTCAGGGTGCCGTTTGAGACCGCCCCCATCAACAACAGGCCGTTACTGCGAAACAGGAACTCAGCAGCAAACTGGGTAGTGAAAGCATCAATGACATAATTACCCACAAACGGATTGTGAATGACATTCCCGTTATCAGAACGACGATAGTGAGCATCACCATAGTTAATCTCCATGTCACCGACTTTGATGGTCAGCTTTTCCATGATACGGTCGGCAACATCTGACCTCAGAAAAGGCAAGGCATCAATGAGAAGATAACCACCCTTAACCCACGCTTCATTATGATGACGGGCAGAGAGATATGTTACAAGATTAACTTTCATACCCGGCGCAAGAACCGCCTCTGTAACAAGGTTTGCTGTAGGCAGGTTGAAACCCTTGCCTAAAGGTATAAGTGAACTGTCAGCATAATGATTTAATAACTGGTACTGCATGGCAAAATCAGCTCCCACCCGTACCTGTATTTTATCAAACGCGGAAACATCAAGTTTTGGTTCTTCAAACTGAGCCTGGGATGCCAGTGATAAAATGAGACCGGCCAGAATTAGTAAGAATTGCTTTTTCATTGTATTTATGTGTTAAAAATTATTCTTGTCAATTGTTCGCCAGATTGGCTCCCGGGACAAGGAAACTTAACCGCAGCTCTACCGTGACCTCTTCCCCTGTCTTAAGAGCACCAAGTAAAGCTGTCGGAGGCTTTATGCCATAATCAGCCATATTGACCTCCTCAGAACCGGTAATACTGATCCTGTCCCCGTTGATATTACCTGAAAAAGAGATATCTATTGGTCTGGTAATACCTCCTATCTGGAGCTTGCCCTTCATAGTCCCGGTAATTTTCCCGTCATTGTTAATGACACTTTCTGCTCCGCCAGAGACAAAAACAATGTCAGGATGATCATTGACCATCAAGGCATCACGCGCCTTGCCGGTCATTATTTTATTGTCACTTGTTACTGAAGCACCTGAAAATACAGCCTTCACATTGCTGATGGACATTTTACCGTTATCAGTATTGCTGACAGCAAAATTTACTTCATATTTCCCGAACGATACCTCCCAGTCGTGCATAGATGAAGTACCCCTCACTGATACCTGGCTTTCAGGCAAAAGAAGCTCTGCATTTGACTGGGAACAGGATACAAGCGGAAATGATACCGTCAGAATTGTTACTATCCAAATTGTATTTAAAATCTGTTTCATAATATTGTTATACTACTTATCCTATCATTTTTATAGGCCAAAGTTAATGGTTTTATTTTGATACCAACTAATTTGATGTAAATATCATTTTTACTTATATGTCTGAACCGTAAAATAATTTAGGGTCATATTATGTTTATAGCAGTACAGTGACCATTGAGATTTGAACAGTCAGCACCTCAATTATTAGTATTATTTGATCAATCTGAAACAAATACAAACAGAATTTATGAAAAAGAGCCTTATCATACCATTGATAGCCTTAGCAGCAATATCCTGCAAAACCCAGGAGCTCTATCTGAACGTCACACAGCCGGCACCGGTGACAATAGCTCCCGGGATAAAGACTATCGGGATAATAGACAGGTCTACTCCCACAGACCAGACAAAGTCGCTCGATAACCTTGACAAAGTGTTATCCCTTGAAGGATTGAAGCTTGATTCCATCGGAACCCTGGAGACAATCAAAGGTGTCACCGAGGAGTTGACAGTCAACGACAGGTTCAACGAGGTGAAGCTTCTCAGCGGACTCCAGTTTAAAAGCACCAGCCTCGGCAGATTACCTGTGCCGCTGACATGGGACCAGGTGGAGGGCATCTGCCGCGATAACGGCACACAGGCTCTCTTTGCGCTTGAGATGTACGATACTGATACAAGAGTCAACTACTCTACTGAAAGCAGGAAAATAAAGACTCCGCTGGGGGAGCTTCCTGCGCTGAACCATAAAGTCTCCATGGAAACGCTGGTCAAGACCGGATGGAGAATCTACTCTCCTTCTGACAGGGCAATACTAGATGAACATATTGTTGCAGAATCAATTGTCTTTGCAGGGCAGGGGATTAACCCGGTTGCCGCCGTTGCAGGAATTATCAACCGCAAGGATGCCGTGAAAGAGGTCAGCAGGAAGGCCGGTCACATATATGCCCTGCGTCTTATCCCCTACAGGATACGTGTTACACGCGATTATTTCGTGAAAGGAACAGATAATTTCAAGGTCGCCAGACGGCGTGCTCAGCTTGGTAAATGGGATGAAGCAGGCGAGCTGTGGGAAAAGGAGACGCTCAACCCGAAGATGAAGGTGGCCGGAAGAGCCTGTTATAATATGGCCATCATCAGCGAGATAAATGGCGACATCGACACTGCCATCTCATGGGCCCAGAAAGCATACTCCGATTACAGGATCAAACCTGGCCTCAGGTATGTGCGAATTCTCGAGAACAGAAAATATAACAACGAGGTTCTGAGCTACCAGGAGGAGAGATAAGAGCGCAGGCAAGCAGCGAAGCAGACCTGCGAAAGCAGGAACACGTAATCTGGGACTAAGAGACAAGGCAGGCAGCGAAGCAGACCTGCGAAAGCAGGAACACGTAATCTGGGACTAAGAGACCAGGCAGGCAGCGAAGCTACGCAGTCCCGCAAAGTCGGGAGTGTGAGACCCAGGGCCCGGAGATCATAGATGGGGCGAAGCGATGCAATCCTGCAAAGGCGGGAGAACAGGCAGGGAACTGGCAATAACAAGTTATAACTGCAGATCCCGCCCCGCTAGTCGGACGGCATATCAGGGGCATTAACATAAAAAGTCGGTGATACTAAAATAAACCACCCTCCCCCGTAGGGGATTCGGTATTGTATGATTATTTTGCTGATAATTACTGACGACAATGAAAAATATTGCTTTCTGCCTGATCCTGCTCCTGCTCTTTCCTCTTGCAGCCAACTCACAGGATGGTGACATCCTGAAATTTGTCAACCCCTTCATAGGCACTGACCGCATGGGTCATACATACCCGGGGGCCACCGTTCCTTTCGGCATGGTGCAGCTCTCACCCGACACTGACACGATACCCTATGAGGCTGACGGCCGTTATAACAAGGATGTCTATAAATACTGTGCGGGATACCAGTACAGCGACAAAACCATTGTCGGTTTTTCTCATACACACTTCAGCGGCACAGGCCACTCTGACCTTGGCGACATACTCATCATGCCTTCATCAGGCCCTCTGCAGATGAATCCCGGAACCGCCGATGCCCCTGAGAAGGGATACCGGTCAGCCTTCTCACACAACAGTGAGGAAGCCTCACCCGGCTACTACGCTGTGACCCTGGATGACAATGACATACTCGCCGAACTGACTGCCACAATGCGTACCGGAGTTCATCGCTATACCTTCAACAGGGGTGGCGAAGCCCACATCATCCTTGACATGATCCACGGTATCTACAATGATGATGGCAAGAATGTCTGGACCTTTATCCGCGTGGAGAACGATACTCTCATTACCGGTTTCCGGCAAACCAGTGGCTGGGCACGGACAAGGATGATTGCCTTTGCCATTGCATTCTCTAAACCGGTACAATCATACGGTTTTGAAGATGACTCACCAGCACGCGTCTATAAGGGCTTCTGGAAACGTTTCGACCAGAGCACTGATTTCCCTGAGGCGGCAGGACGAAACATACGGGGGCATTTCGATTTTCATACTGAACCCGGCGAGCAGATAACCGTAAGGGTTGCCCTCTCCCCCGTCAGCTCCACCAGTGCAGTGGAGAATATGATGGCAGAGGCTCCGCGTTCCGACTTTGATGGAGCCAGGAAACAGGCTGAGGCTATGTGGAGGAATGAGCTTGGAAAAGTCCGGGTAACAATGATGAACGATGGCCAGGAGGTAAGCTTCTATACGGCTCTGTATCATGCCTTCCTCTCCCCTACAGTCTATATGGATTCCGACAACAGGTACAAGGGTCTCGATCAGAATATTCATACTGCCGATGGCTTCGTTAATTATACCACCTTCTCACTGTGGGATACCTACCGTGCACTTCATCCCCTGTTCACCATACTGCAGCAGAAGAGAACGGCGGATATGGTAAATTCAATGCTCGCCCATTATGACCAGAGCGTGCATCATATGCTGCCGGTATGGTCTCATCACGCCAATGAGAACTGGTGCATGATTGGCTATCATTCGGTGCCGGTGATAGCAGACGCCATTGTAAAAGGTATCGGCGGATTCGATTATGCCAGGGCAGGTGAAGCCTGCACCACAACCGCCAGGAACGGGTGGTACGATGGCCTTGATGATTACATGAGGCTGGGCTATGTGCCCGATGAACGTACAGCATCATCAGTGTCTGTTACACTTGAATATGCGTATGACGACTGGTGCATAGCACAGATTGAGGATAAGATCCAGTCGATGACGCCACGAACATTATCTCTGGAGGCAGACACCGGTATATATCAGGAATTCATTGACCGTTCACGCAATTTTCTGAACGTCTGGGATCCGTCGGTGGGCTTCATGCGGCCACGCAAAAGAGACGGCAGCTTCAGGGATGATTTTGATGTGCTCAGCACCCACGGACAAGGATTCATAGAAGGTAATGCATGGAATTACAGTCTCTATGTGCCTCATGAACCACTGACCCTTATTTCCCTCACGGGCGGTGAAAAGAGATTTGTGCAACATCTCGATTCGCTCTTCACCATGTACCTCCCCGACAGCTTCTTTGCCGGGACGGAAGATATCACCCGCGAGGGTATCATTGGAAATTACGTGCATGGTAATGAACCCTCTCATCATGTTCCCTATCTCTTCAATTACGCCGGAGCGCCACGTAAAACACAGTACCGGGTTCGCCAGATAATGGATAACAAATACCTTCCGGCGCCGGATGGACTGAGCGGTAACGACGACTGCGGGCAGATGAGCGCGTGGTATGTGTTCAGTGCTCTCGGTTTTTATCCTGTCGCACCAGCATCAGATCGCTATGACCTTGGGAGCCCGCTGGTGAAAGAGGCAGTCATCAACCTGGAAAACGGCAGAACTTTCACCGTATCAGCCGTCAACCAGGAACCGGAGAATGTCTTTGTGAAGAGGGTTGAGCTGAACGGCAAAAAGCTTGACCGCCTATATATTACCCACGGGGAGATAATGAATGGAGGCAGCCTGGTTTTCTACATGAGCAGAAAATAGGTCTGACAGGTAAATAGAATGGTACGTCCTCATGCTGTGACAGACCTGCCTTTAACTCAAATGGTGTCTCTTTATTCTCTTATCTGTTACTGAGTGCCTCCGCACCACTGCCAGTCCAGTCGATGTGTGCCGGATTATTGATTCCTGAACGCCTCCGCGCCGCGGTCAAGCCAGTCGATATATGCCTGTATGTCAAAGTCGGTGCCGCGGGTCTCAATCAGCGGGTTTCCGGCCAGGTCAACAATGGCATAAAGAGGAAGGGTATTGGTGTTGAACATGGAGATCTCAATGTCTTCGTTCTTTTTACCCATAGTCTTCTTCTCTTTGCCATCTATCTTCGACATAAATATCTCGTTGTCAGGCAGTTTTGTGCGGTCATCGACATAAAGTCCTACCAGCACGAAATTCTCCCTGATGCGCCTCTGCACCTCCGGGTCAGACCATACCCGTGCATCCATCTCCTTACAGTTGGCACATGCATGGCCTTTGAAGTCGATGAGCACCGGTTTGTTGAGCCTGGTAGCACATGCCAGACCTTCCTCCAGGTCAAAGTACCCCTGGAGGCCATATTCAAAATGAAGGAAGCCGGAATACTTCGGAGTACCGCAGACGGCCGTTCCGGCAGTGCCAACGGTACCCGGCGCCACAACACCCGGCACAGCTGTTCCCCTGTTATCACTGATAGCCTTGAGCAGGTTAAACCCTGAGGTCTCACGTGGAGGCAACAGTGCCGAGATACGTGTCAGCGGTGCGCCGAAGAGGCCCGGAACAAGGTATACGGCAAAAGTGAATGAGGCTATTATGAGCACCAGGCGGAACACACCTATATGAGGCACATCACTGTCATGTGAGAACTTTATTTTGCCCATGAGATATAGTCCTAAAAGGAAGAAGAGAACAATCCATATAGCCAGGTAGATGTCGCGCGAGAGTATTCCCAGTCCGTAAACCGTGTCAACCACCGAGGCAAATTTCAGGCTGAAGGCCAGCATGATGAATCCGAGTACCACCTTGACCGAGTTGAGCCATCCGCCTGACTTAGGCATCTTCTTCATCCATGATGGGAACAGTGCGAAGAGCGTAAACGGAAGGGCAAATGCGAGACCAAACCCGAACATGCCGATGGTAGGGCGCAGTACATCACCTGAGGCTGCCTCCACCAGCAGCGCACCAACTATCGGACCAGTGCATGAAAATGATACAAGTACGGTGGTGACTCCGAGGAAGAAGGCTGCCAGTGCCCCGCCTTTGTCTACTTTTGAATCCGATGAGCTGACCCATTTCGTGGGCATGACCATCTCGAATGCCCCGAAAAATGAGGCGGCAAACACCAGAAATAGTATGAAGAACAGAAGGTTCGGTATCCAGTGTGTACTGAGGGTATTCGCAAAGCCTGCCCCTGCGCTTGTCAGTGAGACAATTATGCCTAATGAAGAATAAAGCAGGATGATTGATAATCCGAATATCAGCGCCCTGCCAATGGTTGATCCCTTCTTTTCCGACCCCTGGCTGAAGAACGCCACAGTCATGGGTATCATCGGGAAGACGCAGGGAGTGAGCACTCCTGCGAGGCCTGCCAGCATTGAAAGAAGGAAGAACTTCAGAAAGCCCTTCTTTGGTTGCTCTACAGGGCCAGTCTGGGCTACAGTATCCAGGGGTTCTCCCTGCTGAATGACAGCCTCCCCGGAAGCAGAGTCGGATTTCTCCTCGAAGGTCATATCAGGGGTCTGGCCTACAGCTTTCACCCCGGGAACCTCCCCTTCAGCTTTCACCTCAGGACTCTGTGCAGTGACTGTTTTTTCTGAACCCTTTATCACCAATGAAAATTCCACATCGCGCGGGGGCAGGCATTGCTTATCATCGCATGACATGAAGGTGACATATCCCTGTACGGTCACCAGTGACCCTGTTACAGTTACCTTCTGACGAAACTCGGCAGTGCCGCTATGCATCCCGATATTCATATCAAAGCTGTTGTCGTACTTCACCTCTGGTTTGGTTACCTCAACAGTCTTTCCCGAGAGTGTGAAACCGCTGCCCGGTTCAAAGGTAAAGCTGGTAGCAATAGGTCCGCCCTCTTCAATATCCATGGCATAGAGATGCCAGTCGTCCTCAAGGGTCGCGGTCATCACTATCTCATAGACATTATCACCCTTGTTCTCCGACCGGAATGACCAGGTCACAGGTTCAAGCACCTGTGCATTAGCAAGAATTGCTGAAACAAACAAAAACAGAATAGCAATTATTTTCTTCATAATAGTTTTCTTATAAAGACACTTAAACCCCTTTCTGGTACTACTTACAACCCAAAAAGTTAACGCAGGTTCAAAATCAGCACAAAGAAACGAAGTTTTTTAAAATTTCTTATTCTTATACATTATGCATTCGACTAGCATAATAATTTGACATCGAATAATCTGTGGCGTAAATTTGATATTTAAATTAAGACACTATATACAAACAAGTCCCAAAGCAGGGAGCAAACCATGTAATCAACATTGCTGCTAATAGAGTTGAAATTTGGTAACGTCTCAGGGCCTTAATTAATTACATAGAGAACGTAGACGAAATCATGCTTGATGTGATTGATAAACTATTACCATTTAGCTCATGTATTATTTACAGTCAACACAATACATTCCAGAACTGCCCGGGATAAAATTATTTTTGAATTCTAAGAATAATTATTTATCTTTGTTGTGTCTTATTTAAGATTTATTCCTATTTAATGGATTTTAACTATTATAAAATAAAGCTCAAAGACCAGGGATTGAAGATAACTCCTCAGCGACTGGCTGTGATAGAGGCTGTTGATGTTCTCCGTGACCACCCCACTGCAGAAGAGGTGGCAAGGTTCATCAGGGATAAATATCCAAGCATTGCTACAGGAACGGTTTACAAAACCCTTGATACCCTTGTTGAAAAGGACATCCTCAAAAGAGTAAAGACTGACCGCGGATTATTGAGGTATGATGCTGTAAGGGAGTCTCATCATCATCTTTACTGTGCAGAATCTGACCGGATCGAAGACTACTATGACCCTGAGCTGACAGATATGATAAACCACTATTTTGAAAAAAAGGAGATACGGAATTTTCGGATAGAGGATATTAAACTGCAGATCGTTGGGGAATTTACTGATAAAAGGAAATCTGAGAAAAAAGTATGATAAAGATCCTCCTTATAACCGGTGGAACATTGTCTCTTATCGGGGGACTGACAGGCATTTTTATTCCCATTCTGCCCACAACCCCGTTTGTGCTTTTATCAGCCGGAATGTATTATAGGAGCTCGACAGTCCTTTACGAATGGATGAAAACCAACCGGATCACCTCAAGACATCTGAAGCACGATGCCGGCAGGCCCTACTTTGAGAACGAAGACAGCATGACTGCTGGTCCTGGGGGCCCGGCTTTGTTACAGGACTACTACCTGCATGAGAAGCTGGTGCACTTCAACTGGCAGAAGGTCCCGGCATCAAATACCCTCCAGAGAAATAACTCATCAACAGATTATTAATCACAAACAATATTTATTATGGCACAAATCGGAAGATCAATTGTAAAGATGGATGTTGACGAACTCCTCAACCTCCTGAACAAAGCCCTGGCAGACGAATGGCTGGCTTATTATCAGTATTGGATCGGGGCAAAAGTAGTAAAGGGACCCATGAAGGATGCCGTCATTGCGGAACTTGAACTTCATGCAACTGAAGAACTGGGCCACGCTCAGCTCCTCGTCACCAGGATCGTACAGCTTGGAGGTACCCCTGTGCTCTCACCGGAAGCGTGGACGAGGATCACAAACTGCGGTTATGACTCACCAATAGATCCTTTCGTGTCAGTCATACTTGATCAGAACATCAAGGGAGAACAGTGCGCCATCAATGTGTATAACAAACTCCTTGACATCACACGGGAGGCAGACCCCATCACATATAACATCATCCTTCAGATCCTGACCGATGAGGTTGAACACGAAGAGGATCTCGTTGCACTTAAGGAAGATTTTGATCTTATGATTGAACGAAGGAAATAATTCACATGCAAGGCAGTAGCACTCGGCTGATCTTCAGTGCTTTCTGTGATACAGGAAATTTTATAACTAAACAATAAATCATTATGGAAGAAAAAACATTTTCTATGCCTCGTATAGGCGACAAGGCTCCGGAATTTAAGGCAGTGACCACACAGGGTCAGATTAACTTCCCGGGCGATTATTCAGGTAGCTGGGTTATACTTTTCAGCCATCCGGCTGATTTTACCCCCGTATGTACTTCTGAGTTCATGACTTTTGCAAGTATGGCAGACAGGTTCGAAAAGGCCAACACGAAGCTTGTGGGTCTCTCTGTTGACGGTCTCTACAGCCATATAGCATGGCTGCGCACCATCAAAGAGAAGATCGAGTACAAGGGAATGAAGAATGTTGAGGTGAAATTCCCGCTTATTGAAGACATAACCATGGAAGTTGCAACAAAGTATGGTATGATGATGCCTGGGGAAAGCAATACAAAAGCCGTCAGGGCCGTCTTCGTCATTGATCCTAAAGGGATCATCCGTACCATCATTTACTACCCGCTAAGCATGGGCCGCAACTTCGAGGAGCTATACAGGGTGATCCTGGCACTCCAGACTGCCGATGCCTTTTCGGTTGCAACACCGGCCGACTGGCAGCCGGGCGATGATGTCATCGTTCCTACAGCAGGATCATGCGGCGTAGCCAAGGAGCGTATGGAGAGCAAGGAGGAGATGAAATGCTACGACTGGTTCTTCTGCACTAAAAAGCTGGACAAACAGAAGGTCCTTGACACTATTCTTAAAAAATAGACTGACAGTTATTTTACATCTGTTCAGGCAGAGACGTTGAAAACAACGTCTCTGTTTTTTTTAATATGATTTTATGTGAACACTTTTTACTGCGCGGCCTGACGGTTCATTCTGGTTGCGGAAGGTCTCATCCCACGCCAGTGCCTCAGCCGTGCTGCAGGCAACAGAGGGAACTGAAGGGACTGTCCTGGCAGCCGTCTCTGAAGGGAAGTGTTCCGAGAAGATGGACCGGTAATAATACTCCTCCTTTGTCATCGGCGTGTTTACCGGGAAACGGTACTGTGCCGTTGCCATCTGCTCATCAGTGACCTGTCTGGAGGTAAGTTCCCTCAGGGTGTCTATCCAGTTATAGCCTACGCCGTCGGAGAACTGTTCCTTCTGTCTCCATACTATTTCTTTGGGGAGATAATCCTCGAAGGCCTTGCGTATGATCCACTTCTCCATCCTGCCGTTGCTGGCCATTTTGTCGACAGGGTTGAGTCTCATTGCCACATCGAGGAACTCCTTATCGAGGAATGGCACCCTGCATTCCACTCCCCAGGCAGCCAGTGACTTGTTTGCCCTTAGACAGTCATACAGATAGAGCTTGCTTATCTTGCGTACAGTCTCCTCATGCAGCTCTCTCGGCCCGGGAGCCTTATGAAAGTAAAGGTATCCGCCGAAGACCTCGTCAGCACCCTCACCTGAGAGCACCATCTTCACACCCATCGACTTGATCACCCGGGCCATGAGGTACATTGGTGTTGAGGCCCTGACGGTTGTTACATCATATGTCTCAAGAAAATAGATCACATCACGGACCGCATCAAGACCCTCCTGAACGGTAATATTTATCTCATGGTGCACTGTACCTATATGGTCTGCCACCTTTCTTGCTGCCACCAGGTCAGGCGATCCCTCCAGTCCGATGGCAAAAGAGTGTAGCTGTGGCCACCACGCCTCCGCCTTGTCATCAGTCTCAATACGCCGGGCAGCATACTTCTTTGCAATGGCAGAGATGACCGAGCTGTCAAGACCTCCCGAGAGGAGTACCCCATAAGGCACGTCAGACATCAGCTGCCGGCGCACCGCTTTCTCAAGGGCATCACGTAACTGGCCAATGTCAGTGGTACTGTCCGCCACCGCATCATAGGATGTCCAGTCGCGACTGTACCAGCGGGTCATGCTGCCATTACTGCTGTTATAATAGTGTCCCGGAGGAAAAATCTCAATCTTTTTGCAGATACCCTCCAGGGCTTTAAGCTCAGATGAGAAGTAAAAATTGCCATAAAGGTCCCAACCCATATAAAAAGGTATAATGCCTATATGATCACGTGCTGCCATGTAACAGTCGTTCACCTCATCATAGAGAACAAAGGCGAAAATACCGTTTAGCTCATCAAGAAAATCCATACCCCTGTCCGCATATAGCGCCAGTATAACCTCGCAGTCTGACTTAGTCGTAAAATCATATCTCTTCTCATAGCGCTGCCTGATCTCCCTATGATTGTAAATCTCGCCATTTACTCCCAGTACCAGCCGGCGGTCACGACTGTAAAGGGGCTGTCCGCCTGACTGGACGTCTACTATTGACAGCCGTTCATGGGCAATGATTGCCTTCTCACCGCAATAAATCCCTGACCAGTCAGGGCCACGGTGCCTGAGTTTCTTCGACATTTCAAGCACCTGAGACCGGAGATCCTCTGCTCTCACCTTTAGATTAAAAACACCAACAACACCACACATACAATAAATAACGTTTTATGATTTTTAAGGGAGCAAATGTATCTATTTTTATCATATGTGTATCTTTCTATTGATTTTTTAATCTTTTTTAATCTTTTTGATTTATTTCATTTATATAATAAACAACACAGAGAGAGGTCAAACCACCTCTCTCTGTGCATATAAATTCCTGATTCTGAATCAGGGTTATGTGTTGTTCATTCAGATGATGCTGTCAGGTTTTTTGGTTGTATTTATCAAAGAAATCATTTCCCTTGTCATCTGTCAATATAAATGCGGGCATGTTTTTAACGATGATCTTTCTGACAGCTTCCATTCCCAGTTCTTCGAAATCAATGATCTCCACGGCCAGGATGTTCTCAGCAGCAAGCACTGCCGCCGGGCCTCCCACTGACCCCAGGTAGAATCCACCATGCTTTTTACATGCCTCAATCACCTGACGCGAACGGTTGCCTTTGGCCAGCATGACCATTGAACCGCCAAGGCTCTGGAAGAGATCAACATAACCGTCCATACGCCCTGCCGTGGTGGGGCCAAATGAGCCGGAGGCCATGCCCTGAGGCGTCTTGGCCGGTCCGGCATAATAAACCGGGTGGTTTTTAAAGTAATCAGGCATTGGCTTTCCCTCATCAAGCATCTGTTTGATACGGGCATGCGCCATGTCACGCGCCACAATAAGTGTTCCGCTCAGGCTCAGTCTGGTCCTGACCGGATACTTCGTCAGCTCTGCCAAAATCTCCTTCATGGGACGTTCAAGGTCTATCTCTACCGGCTTGTCCAACTCAGGAGCCTTGTCAGGCATAAACCTCTGCGGTTCAGTCTCAAGCTGCTCAAGAAATATGCCGTCAGAAGTGATCTTTCCTTTTATATTACGGTCTGCGCTGCAGCTGACACCTATACCCACCGGGCATGAGGCTGCATGGCGGGGAAGGCGGATCACACGCACATCATGAACAAAATATTTGCCTCCGAACTGGGCCCCCACACCATACTCCTGGCATATGAGCTCAATCTTCTTCTCCCACTCCCTGTCGCGATAGGCCCTGCCGGCACTGCTGCCTGATTCCGGCAGATCATCAAGATACCCTGCCGATGCCAGCTTCACAGTCTTAAGAGTCATCTCGGCCGATGTGCCGCCGATTACTATAGCGAGGTGATAGGGCGGGCAGGCAGATGTACCAAGATCCTTTATCTTCTCCCCGATGAACTGTATGAGTGAGGCTTCATTAAGAAGCGATTTCGACTGCTGGTATAGGAAGGTCTTGTTGGCTGAGCCTCCACCCTTGGCAATAAAGAGAAACCTGTACTCGCCTCCCGGGCATGCTGAGATATCAATCTGTGCCGGCAGATTGCTGCCCGTATTCTTCTCTTCAAACATTGAGGAAGGCACTATCTGGGAATAACGCAGATTCTTTTCGTTATAGGTCTCCCAGATGCCGCAGCTCAGATGCATGGCATCATCTGTCCCGGTAAACACATCTTCCCCCTTCCATGCCATAGTAATGGCCGTACCCGTATCCTGGCACCAGGGAAGCTTCCCTTCCGCTGAGATAACAGTGTTGCGCAGCATCACCCATGCCACAAAGCGATCATTGTCAGTCGCCTCAGGATCACGGAGAATAGCAGCCAGCTTCTCCAGGTGAGAGGTGCGCATGTAAAAATTGACATCAATGAACGCCTGCCGTGCCAGAATCATCAAAGCCTCCGGCTGAACCTGCAGGATTCTCCTGCCGCAACACTCCGTAACCCGTATATGATCAGAAGTGAGACGGCGGTATCTTGTTACCTCCTCCCCATGCTGGAAGGGCTTCTCATAAATGAAATCTGCCATAATATTGATGTTTAAAAGGACTTTATTTATCAAATATACTAAGGCAACAACCACCAGTCAAGAGCCATTTGTGATTTTCACTATTTAGATTCATTCCAAATAACGAAGGTAACTAAAATTAATATTTCAGGCCGAAAACGTTTGAAATAACTGACACAACGCAAATGCCCGAAAAATCGGGCTTAAGAAGCATTTAACGAGTATTGTGGAACCAGATTTTCAACTAATTTTGAGTAAGTTATAGGTTCAGGAAATAAAACTAACAGCTAACAGACTATGAATGTGATCTACAGGCGTAAGCCACAGCTCTCTTTCTGGCAGATATGGAATATGAGCTTCGGTTTCCTGGGCATCCAGTTTGGTTTTGCCCTTCAGAATGGCAATGTGAGTCGTATTTTCCAGACTCTCGGAGCCGATATTGACAATATCCCTATACTCTGGATCGCTGCTCCGGTGACCGGCCTGCTTGTTCAGCCAATAGTCGGTCATATGAGTGACCGCACCTGGAACCGTCTCGGACGTCGCCGCCCATACTTCCTTACAGGAGCTATCTTTGCCACTCTGGCCCTGGCGATAATCACCAATTCACCTTCATGGATCTTTGCTACTGCGATGCTCTGGATACTGGACGCATCAATAAACATCTCCATGGAACCCTTCAGGGCATTTGTCGGTGACATGCTCTCCTCAAAGCAGAGGACATCGGGGTTTGCCATGCAGAGCTTCTTCATAGGCATAGGTGCTGTCGTTGGCAGCTTCCTGCCATGGATGCTTGCAAACTGGTTCAATGTTCCGGAGGTACCTGCTGAAGGGAAACTGATCCCGTTTAACCTTAAATTATCATTCTACATCGGTGCCGCCATCTTGCTGCTGGCGGTGCTCTGGACAATTATAAGAACGAAGGAGTATTCCCCTGCTGAGCTCGAGGAGTTTGAAAAAGGGGAAAAGATTGCCCGCGGAGAGACTTTGGAAGAGCCCGGGACACAGGGCGCAGATCTGGAAGCACAGAGCAGTATCAATTTCTACCGCCCGGGGGTCATATGGCTTATTGTCGGCCTGCTGCTTACTTTTTTACTGTCAAGAGTAAATCTCGAGAAAGAACTTTATGTTGTCACCGGCGGCATATCCATATTCGGCCTCCTGCAGATTGTGGCAGGGATGCTCAAATCTGCAGGCAAAGGCAGCAATGGCATGAACAGCATACTCACAGACCTGAAGCACATGCCTTCTACAATGGGACAGCTTGCTGTTGTACAGTTCTTTACATGGTTCGCGCTCTTTTCCCTGTGGATCTACACCACTGCCGCTGTTACCTCACAGATATACGGAACATCCGATACCACATCACTTGCTTATAACAAAGGGGCAAACTGGGTTGGAGTCCTCTTCGGTGTATATAACGGGTTTGCTGCCGTAGTGGCATTCCTGTTGCCTGTGCTGGCAAAAGCCACATCCAGGAAGCTGACACACACGATATCCCTCATTGTGGGAGGTCTGAGCCTTATGTCCATTAGCCTCATCCACACTCCCGGTATGCTTATCCTTCCTATGCTTGGTATCGGGCTTGCATGGGCAAGCATACTCTCAATGCCGTATGCCATACTGACCGGATCACTGCCGCATAACAAGATGGGTATTTATATGGGCATATTCAACTTCTTCATCGTCATCCCCCAGATACTTGCTGCCAGCTTACTCGGGAGCATGGTCAAGCACCTCTTCAACGGAAACACCATGCTGGCCCTGGTGGCGGGTGGGGTTTCAATGATCATTGCAGGAGTGTCAGTGCGATTGGTAAATGATGTTGACGACAGAAGATAGAAATGGAACTAAAAGGATGCATATTTGACCTCGACGGTGTCATCGTTGATACTGCAAAATATCATTTTATGGCGTGGAGACGGCTGGCGAAGGAGATGGGTTTCACATTCACTCTCGAAGATAATGAGGCACTGAAAGGAGTCAGCCGCATGACCTCGCTGGAGATACTCCTTAGCAAAGGAGGCGTTTCAGTAAGCGCCAGTGAAATGGAGGAGCTTGCGGCACGCAAGAATGGCTGGTATGTGGAATTCATCTCGGGGATGACCCCGGATGAGATATTGCCCGGAAGCACAGAGCTTCTTACAAATCTCAGAAAGGCAGGCATCCTTACTGCCATCGGATCTGCCAGTAAGAATGCCGGCTCAATCCTCGATGCTATTAAAATCCGCAGTATGTTCGATGTGATCGTTGACGGCAACAAGATACAGAAAGCCAAACCTGACCCCGAAGTGTTCCTGAGAGGTGCACAAGAGATGGAACTGCCACCTTCGTGCTGCGTTGTGTTTGAAGATGCGCAGGCCGGCATAGAGGCCGCGATAGCAGGAGGCATGAAATGTGTGGGTGTTGGAAACCCTGAACGACTCGGCAAGGCTGATATGGTCATCCCCGATCTTAGAAAAATTACTATTAAACAACTGAGAAACCTTTAGTGTGAAATGACAGATTCACGATTCCAGTCCGATGAATGGAAAATCATCGAGACACAATTTGAACCTGAAAGAGGCCGCGATTCCGAGAGCATCTTTGCATTGGGAAACGGCATGATGGGACAAAGGGCCAACTTCGAGGAGACATATACAGGTGACACCCTGCAGGGAACATATATCGCAGGAATATATTACCCTGATAAGACCATGGTAGGATGGTGGAAGGTGGGTTATCCTGAGTATTTTGCGAAAGTGCCTAACGCTCCTTCATGGACAGGCATATTAATCCGGATAGACGGTGAGGAGCTTGACCTGGCAAAATGCACAGTCAGGAGCTTCCGCAGAGAGCTTGACATGAAGGTGGGTGTGCTCACACGTAAATTCACGGCAGTGATGCCCTCAGGACGCATTGTGGAGGTCACAGCAAAGAGATTCCTCTCTATGAGCGAACCCGAGAAGGCTGCCATCAGCTATTCAATACACATCACCGGCGGAGGAGGAAAGGTAAAGATCATTCCCTGGCTTAATGCCGACGTCAATAACGAAGATGCCAACTACGATGAGAAGTTCTGGGAGCATGAACATGCTGATCATGACGGCCTGAGAGCAGTGGTGGTGGCACAGACACGTAAGACAGCCTTCGTTGTTGCCACAGCCATGGAGAATACCTTTGACCTCAACGGCAAACCGGTCAAGGATAAGACCACTATATCCACAACAGACAAAACGGCCAGCTGTCTCTTCAGCACTGAATATGCTGACGGAGACACCTTCACTGTAAAGAAATATGTTGCAGTGCTATCATCGTTCAATCACCCTGTTGAGGGTCTCGCACAGAAAGCAATGACCTCTGCCGGCAAATCGGCAGAGCAGGGGTTGGATGCCATGCTTGCCGATCACATAAAGGTATGGGAAAAGAAGTGGGAACACGGTGACATTGTCATCAAAGGTGATATAGATGCACAGCAGGGCATCAGGTTTAACATCTTCCATCTCAACCAGACATATACCGGTGATGACCCTCGTCTTAACATTGGGCCAAAAGGTTTTACCGGCGAAAAATACGGTGGCAGCACCTACTGGGACACAGAGGCTTTCGTTTTACCCTTCTATCTCAGTACCTCTGACACACACGTCGCCCGTAACCTGTTGCTGTACAGGTATAAACATCTCGAAAAAGCCATAGAGAATGCCCGTAAGCTGGGCTTCACCGGTGGGGCAGCCCTATATCCCATGGTGACCATGACCGGAGAAGAGTGCCATAACGAGTGGGAGATAACCTTTGAGGAGATACACCGTAACGGAGCTATAGCCTACGCCATCTTCAACTATATAAGACACACCGGTGACCAGAACTACCTGGCCGAGTACGGCCTGGAAGTACTGATAGCACTCTCGCGTTTCTGGGCTCAACGCTGCAGCTGGTCAGAGGAGAAGAATCAATACGTCATCCTTGGTGTTACCGGCCCCAATGAATATGAAAACAATGTAAACAATAACTGGTATACCAACACCCTGGCGCGCTGGACACTGAAATATACCTCTGACTCTCTGGAGTGGCTCAGGTCAACCAGCACGGTAAAGTATAACTCCATAGTAGCCCGTACACACCTTGAAACAGAATGCGAGCTGAACCTGTGGATAGAGATAATAAACAACATGTACCTGCCGGCACACCATGATCTGGGCATCTTCCTTCAGCAGGACGGCTTCATGGATAAGCTACAGCAGACTGTCTCCGATCTTTCTCCGGATGAAAGGCCGCTCAACCAGCACTGGTCATGGGACCGCATCCTTCGCTCGGTATTTATCAAGCAGGCAGACGTGCTGCAGGGCATCTACTTCTTCGAGAATGATTTCGACGAGGAGACCATCAGACGCAACTACGACTTCTATGAGCCACGTTGTGTTCATGAATCATCCCTCTCTGCAAGCATACACTCTGTGTTGTCTGCAAGGCTGCATGACACTGAAAGAGCCTATAAGCTGTACCTGCGTACTGCGAGGCTCGACCTTGACGACTATAACCGGGAGGTTAATGACGGTCTTCACATTACCAGCATGGCCGGAACATGGCTCGCTATTGTTGAAGGATTCGGCGGCATGAGAATATACCATGAAAGGGTTTGCTTCAATCCTGTTATTCCTGCTGCCTGGGAATCATATTCATTCATTATCAGGTACAGAAACAATCCTCTCAGGGTTGAGGTGAATGGTTCAGCTGTTAATGTTGTGAACCTGTCACAGGCACCCATACCAATTGCTGTTTACGATGAGCAAATAGTATTGCTGCCGGAAGAAAAAAGAAAATTCAAAAAGTTATGAAAAAGACCCGACTCTTATTTGCATCCATCATTCTGATGGCCATCATACCCGTCCGGGCACAGATCATAGAACATATTGATCCCCCCTCATGGTTCACCGGAATGCATGATAATGCCCTTCAGCTAATGGTATATGGCAGGGGCATCGGAGCATATGTAGTTGAGACAGACTACCCGGGACTGGAGGTCAAAACCCTGGTACGCACAGAAAACCCCAATTACCTCTTTGTTAATCTCAATGTCAGCGACCAGGCTCTGCCAGGTACTGCAACGCTGACCTTTGTCAACGGCAAGAAGAAGATGACGCATGACTACTCATTGTATGCAAGGCCTGCCGGGCCGGCACGGGGGTTTAACTGCTCCGATGTGATCTATCTCCTGATGCCTGACCGTTTTGCCAATGGCGACACCTCCAATGACAACCTGGAGGGTATGACTGAGCAGCTCAATCGTGACAATCCCGGAGGAAGACACGGCGGTGATCTCAGAGGCATTGAAGACCACATTGACTACCTCCATGACCTTGGCGTCACGGGCATCTGGCTCAATCCCTTCCTGGAGAATAACCAGCAACGCTCATCGTATCATGGTTATTCCACTACTGACTTCTACCGGTCTGACCCGCGATACGGATCAAACGAGGAGTTCAGGCAGCTGGTCTCGAAGGCTCATGACAGGGGCATGAAGGTAGTGATGGATATGATATTTAACCATATCGGCTCCTCCCACTGGTGGATGAAGGATTTGCCTACAAAGGACTGGATACACCAGTTCGATCAGTTTACACGTACCAATTACAGGGCCTCAACATATATGGACCCATATGCAGCAGATATTGATGTTATGCTTATGGAAAAGGGATGGTTTGATATTACCATGCCGGACCTTAACCAGGATAACCCTCTGGTAGAGACTTACCTTATTCAGACGAGCCTCTGGTGGATAGCCTTCAGTGATCTTGACGGGATAAGAATGGATACCTATCCCTACCCTCAGCCGGACATGATGGCCAGGTGGGCCAGACGCGTCGAAGAGGAGTTCCCGGGATTCTTTATCGTTGGCGAGGTATGGTATGACGATCCGGCGCAGACCTCATACTGGGCCCTCAACAAACACAACAGTGACGGCTACCGTTCCAACCTGCCATCACTGACAGACCTGCCACTCTGCTTTGCAACACACAAGGCTTTCACCGGAACAGAAAATCCGGCTGACCAGATATCAAAACTCTATTCACTATTGTCACAGGATTTTCTCTATCCTGATCCTTTCAGGAATGTCATATTCCTTGACAATCATGACATGACACGGTTCTATACAGAGACAGGCAGGAGGCTCGACATCTATAAGATGGCTCTGAGCTTTCTCATGACCACCAGGGGCATACCCCAGCTCTACTACGGCACCGAGATAATCATGGATGGCGACAAGAGCAGGGGTGACGGTTACCTCAGAGAGGACTTCCCGGGCGGATGGCCCGGAGACAAAAAGAGTGTCTTCACCATGACCGGTATTTCTGAAAATGAGCAGGAGGCGCTCGATTTCACACGGCATATTCTTAACTGGAGGAAAAACAGTGATGTTATCCATACAGGTAAGCTGAAGCATTATCTCCCCCGCGACGGTGTGTATGTCTATTTCCGTTATAATGACCGTAAAAGCATTATGGTTATCCTCAATAACAATGAGAAGGAGAGCAAAACCATCACGTGTGATATCTACGCAGAGTCAATGAAAGGCTTCACGGGAGGATTCGATATTATCTCAGGGAAGACCCTGGATGACCTCTCCTCCTTTGAAATAGCTCCCAAAACCGCAATGATAATTGAACTAAAATAAAACGATCATGAAGGAACACATCATTAAGATCTTTATCCTGCTCATCGGTATTGCGGCAGTTGCTGTTGCATGCCGGCCAAAGGCAGCGGCGGTTATTGAGCCGCTGAAGACGTCAGTGGTTCATGCTGACTGGACACGCAACATGGTGCTCTATGAGATCAACGTCAGACAGTTCTCCGAAGAGGGGACCTTTGCAGGCGTTGACCGGGCACTGCCTCAGCTGATGGAGCTGGGAGTGAACGTTCTCTGGTTCATGCCTATCTATCCCATCGGAGAGATCAACAGGAAGGGCGAACTTGGAAGTTACTACTCCATAAAAGATTACAAGGGTGTCAATCCGGAGTTCGGTACTATTGACGAATTCAAGGCCCTGGTAGCCAAAGCCCATGACTTGGGATTCCATGTGATACTCGACTGGGTGGGAAACCATTCCTCATGGGATAACCCTCTTGCCACTGAATTCCCCGAATGGTATGAAAAAGATTCCGTTGGCAGTTTCGTCTCACCCTTTGACTGGACTGATGTCATTCAGTTCGATTATACAGCAATGCCACTGTGGGATTACATGATCGGTGCCATGAAATACTGGGTTGCCGAGGCAGGTGTTGACGGCTACCGGTGTGATTTCCCGGGGCTGGTGCCGGAGGAGTTCTGGTTCAGGGCAACCACCGAACTCAATACTGTCAGGCCGGTACTCATGCTTGCCGAGGATGAGGATCACTCCTACCTCCTTGAGAGAGCCTTTGACATGAACTATGCATGGGCACATCACCACCTCATGAATGCCGTGGCCCAGGGCATGCGCAGACCCGCCTCTCTCGACAGCATCATGCAGTACGAGATTAAGAGATACGATCCTGACTCTTACAGGCTGCGTTTCATGACCAACCACGACGAGAACTCCTGGAACGGCACTATCGATGAGAAGATGGGCGATGCCCAGAAGGCGCTTGCAGCATATCTCTTCACTATTCCAGGTGTGCCTCTGCTCTACAACGGCCAGGAGGCTGATCTGGACAAGAGACTGGAGTTCTTCACGCGTGACCCTATTGAGTGGAAAGATTCGGACCTTCGCCCCTTCTACACAAAGCTGGTACACCTCCGCACAACACACCCTGCCCTCAGGCACGGCATCGAGGGCGGATCATACGTGGTGCTGAAGACAGACCAGAAAAACGTCTATGCTTACAAGCGGATCAAGGATGACAGCGAGGTGCTGGTAATCCTTAACCTCAGTAAAAACCCTGTCAACGTTGCATTAAAAGATGGAGCCACAGCCGGGACTTATAATGACCTTTTCTCTGAAGCAGTAGTGGAGATAAAACAAGGTAATAAGATGGAGATGGAACCATGGGGCTACATGGTACTGACCAAATAAAAATTTATAGCGGAAATTTTTTGGTTTAAGTAAAAGCCCCGGGCTACAATCCCGGGGCTTTTTTATTAAAACTGACGTACTGTTTTAATCTACGTGAGAAGACTCATTCAATAATCATAATCAGCGTTTGATGATCTTCTTTGTCGTCTTAAGATTTCCACTGCTGACCCTGACAAAAAAGATACCATTGGCAACATTTCTTCCCCTGCTGCTTTTCCCGTCCCAGGTGAATTCACTTACGCCGGCAGGTGTGTTAAAAATCCCAACCAGGGACCCTCCTGCCGAGAAGATCTCAACAGTATGCGGCTGCCAGGCCGTCTCACCGGTGAAAGTGATTATTGCTGCTTCTGAAAAAGGATTCGGGTAAATATCAAACAGGATGTCTTCACCTTCTTTGTCGGCAAACGGATCCTCTATCCCCGTCAGAAACGCCGGCCTGTTCACCTGCCTGGATGTGTAGATCCTGTATTCCCC